>NZ_JBITIO010000003.1:707621-941251 GCF_044459065.1 Nonomuraea sp. NPDC050394
CGTGGGCGTTTGGTGGGGGTCCCTCTAGGGGGCGGTGGCCGTGGTGTGGGGGGCCCGTAATGGTTTGGCACCCTTTAAGTGTTCAGGGGGTTGGTGGGGGGGGGGGGGGCCCCCCCCCCCCCCCCCACCACGCTCCCTCGGTCAGCACAAGCCGGGTCAGGCACGTCGCCGTGCGCTGCCCCTCTGGTCCCGACGGGAAGAAAGCCTAGGAGCCGGCGCTTTCGATTGCCTTTTTCGCCCTATGACCAGGGGGTCAGGTCGGGGCGCTTCGGGAGGACGCCATCGCCTGAGCTGGTTCCCCGCAGGCGGCGGGTGACCCAGGGCATCAGGTGCTCCCTGAGCCACTGGGCGTCCTCGCGCCGCTTGGCGCGGGGGTCCAGGGCGCGCTCCGGCCACTCCTTCTGCCACGACTCGTCGAACGGCACCCCGAGCACGTCCAGGACCCGGGCGGCGACCAGGCGGTGGCCGTCCTCGTTCATGTGGAGGCGGTCGGCGCTCCATGCCCGCCAGTCGCGCAGCCCCTGCATCGACCACTGGTCGACCAGGCGGCAGCCGTACAGGTCGGAGATGGAGCGTACGTGCAGGTAGAAGACGGCGAACTTGCCGCGCATGTGACGCATCAGCGGTGTGTCGCGCGGGTCGACGCCGGTGAACAGCAGGACGTCGGCGCCGGAGGCGCGCAGGGTGCGGGCGGCGGCGGCGAGCTTCTTGGCCATCGTGTCGGGGTCGCTGCCGGGGCGCAGCAGGTCGTTGCCGCCCGCGCACAGGCTCACCAGGTCGGGGGCCATCTCGGCGGCGACCGGGACCTGGTCGGCGACGATCTGGTCGATCAGCTTGCCGCGGACGGCGAGGTTGGCGTACCGGAAGGCGGGGTTGTCCACGGCGAGGCGCTCGGCCACCCGGTCGGCCCAGCCGCGGTAGTGGCCGTTGGCGCCGGGGTCGTTCAGGCCTTCGGTGAAGCTGTCGCCGAGCGCGACGAAAGAGCCGTAGTGCCGCATTACTTGCTTGCCATCTCCATGATCGCGTGCAGGGCGAGGACGTAGGAGCGTAGCCCGAACCCGGCGATCGTGCCGGTCGCCACACCGGCCACCACCGAGTTGTGGCGGAACTCCTCCCGCGCCGCGGGGTTGGAGATGTGCACCTCGACCAGCGGCGCGGTGCGCTGGGCGATCGCGTCGCGCAGGCCGTAGGAGTAGTGGGTGAACGCGGCCGGGTTGAGCACGACCGGGATCTTGCCGTCGGCCGCCTCGTGGATCCAGCCGATCATCGTGGCCTCGTCGTCGGTCTGGCGTACCTCGACCTCGACGCCGAGCTCGCGGCCGGTGGCCCGGCACAGCTCGGTCAGGTCGGCGAAGGTCTCGGCGCCGTAGACGTCGGGCTCGCGGGTGCCGAGGCGGCGCAGGTTGGGGCCGTTGAGCACGTAGATCATCCTGCGATCTCCTTGTACGCCGCCGCCAGCAGTTCCTCGGCCGGATCCTCCAGGCGGCCCGGCTTGGCCAGGCCGTCCAGGACGACGAAGCGCTGCTTGGCGCCGCGGTTCTTCTTGTCCATGCGCATGTGCTCACGCAGCTCCGGCCAGGCGTCGGCGCGGTAGGTGGTCGGCAGGCCCACCGAGGTGAGGATGCTCCTGGTGCGCTCGACGAGGTCGGCCCGGCCCGACAGCCGCGACAGCTGGGCGGCGTACATCATGCCGATGGCCACGGCCTCGCCGTGACGCATGAGGTAGTGCTCGTGCCGCTCGATGGCGTGTGCCAGCGTGTGGCCGTAGTTGAGGATCTCGCGCAGGCCCGCCTCGCGCAGGTCGGCGCCGACCACGTCGGCCTTGACCTGGATCTTGCGCTCGATGAGCTCGCGGGTGTGCTCGCCCTCGGGCCGCGTGGCCGCGTCGGGGTCGTCCTCGATCAGCATGAGGATCGTCGGGTCGGCGATGAACCCGCCCTTGATGATCTCGGCCAGGCCGGCCACGTAGTCGGCGCGCGGCATCGACGGCAGTGTCGCCAGGTCGCACAGCACGCCGGCGGGCGGCAGGAAGGTGCCGACGAGGTTCTTGCCCTCGGGGGTGTCGATGCCGTTCTTGCCGCCGACCGCGGCGTCGACCATGGCCAGCAGCGTCGTCGGCACGAGCACGACCTTGATGCCGCGCAGCCACGTGCCCGCGACGAACCCGGCCAGGTCGGTGGTCGCGCCGCCGCCCACGCCGACCACCGCGTCGGAGCGGGTGACGCCGTAGCGGCCGAGCGCGGACCACAGCCCGGCGGCCACCTCGACGCTCTTGGCCTGCTCGCCGTCGGGCACCGGCAGCTCGACCACGTCATGGCCGGCCTTGGTCAGCGCCTCGCAGACCGGACGGGAGATCTCCGGCAGCGTCGAGGGGTGCACGACCGCGACCGTGCGTACGCCCTCGCCCAGCAGGCCGGGCAGCTCGCCCAGCACGCCGGTGCCGATGACGACGTCGTACGGGCTGTCGCCCTTGACGGTGATCCTTCCCGCACTCATGCCCCGAGCCCCTTCACGATCTCCTCGACGAGCTCGGCGGGCTCGCGCCCGTCGGTGGCGACCGTGAGGACGGCCAGCCGCTCGTAGATCGGGCGCCGGGCCTCCATGAGCTTCTTCAGCTGGCTGCGCGGGTTGAGCACCAGCAGCGGCCTGGCCGAGGCGAGCCCGACCCGCTGGATCGCGTCGGTCAGCCCCACCTGGAGGTAGACGACCTGGTGCCCGGCGAGCAGTTCCTGGGTGTCCTCGCGCAGGATGGCGCCGCCGCCCAGCGCCAGCACGCCGTCGTGCTCGGCCAGCGCCTCGCGTACGGCCTCGAACTCCAGCTCGCGGAAGCGCTCCTCGCCGTCCTCGATGAAGATGTCGCTGACGGGTTTGCCGGCGACCGCCTCGACGTCGGCGTCGGTGTCGCGGTAGCCGACCCCGAGTTTGTCGGCAAGCAACCGGCCGAGAGTGGACTTCCCGGACCCGGGCGGCCCGATGAGAACGGCACAACTCATGGGTCGCTCACCACTCCTCATTCGCCGCGCGGAGTGCCTGCCTCGCCGGCCCTCCACTTCGCTCACCGCGTCGGGTTCGCGCTCGTTCATTTGATCACCATCGACGACAGGTAGCCGGACAGGTTGCGGGCGACCTCCTCGACGGAGTCGCCGCCGAACTTCTCGAGCGCCGCGTCGGCCAGCACCAGCGCGACCATGGCCTCGGCCACGATGCCGGCGGCGGGGACCGCGCAGACGTCGGAGCGCTCGTGGTGGGCCTTGGCCGCCTCGCCGGTCAGGACGTCGATGGTGGCCAGCGCCCTCGGGACGGTGGAGATGGGCTTCATCGCGGCGCTGACCCGCAGGATCTCGCCGTTGGTCATGCCGCCCTCGACGCCGCCCGCGCGGTTGGTGATGCGCTTGACGCCGTCCTCGGTGGTGTACTCGATCTCGTCGTGGGCGCGGGATCCGGGACGGCGGGCGGTCTCGAAGCCGTCGCCGACCGCGACGCCCTTGATGGCCTGGATGCCCATGAGCGCCCCGGCCAGGCGGGAGTCGAGGCGGCGGTCCCAGTGGGTGTAGCTGCCCAGACCGGGCGGCAGGCCGTACGCGAGGACCTCGACGACGCCGCCGAGCGTGTCGCCGTCCTTGTGCGCCTGGTCGATGACGGCGACCATCGCGGCGCTGCCCTCGGTGTCGGAGCAGCGGACCGGGTCGTCGTCGATGCGCTGGAGGTCACCGGGGCCGGGCAGGATCTCGGCCGGGGTACGCGCGCCGCCGATCTCGGTGACGTGGCTGACGATGTCGACGCCGAGCGCCTGCTTGAGGAAGCGCCTGGCGACCTCGCCGAGCGCGACCCGGGCGGCGGTCTCGCGGGCGCTGGCCCGGTCGAGGACGTTGCGGGCGTCGTCGAAGCCGTACTTCTGCATGCCGGCCAGGTCGGCGTGGCCGGGGCGGGGGCGCGAGCGGGGCGCGTTGCGCGCCATGCCCTCCAGCTCGGCCGGGTCGACCGGGTCGGCCGCCATGACCTTCTCCCACTTGGGCCACTCGGTGTTGCCGACGCGGATGGCGACGGGGCTGCCCATGGTGCGGCCGTGGCGCACACCGCCGGCGATCGTCACCTCGTCCTGCTCGAACTTCATCCGGGCGCCGCGCCCATAGCCGAGGCGGCGGCGGCGCAGCGCCTCGTCGATGGCGGCCGTGGTCACCTCGACCCCGGCCGGCAGGCCCTCCAGGATGGCAACGAGTTCGGGGCCGTGGGACTCTCCGGCGGTCAACCAGCGCAACATGCCCCCAAGTCTTCCATGCGTGGCAGTGTGCTGATGTCGGTGTTCAGTTGCCGAGACAGAGCGCGCCGAGCGCCCCCAGCAGCATGAACGGCCCGAACGGGAACTGGGTGTCGCGCCCGCCCCGTTTGGTGGCCAGCAGCCAGACCGCGTAGAGGGCGCCGAGCAACTGCCCGCCGAGCGCCGCGGCCACCCACTGCTCCCAGCCGAGCGCGCCCGCCGCCATGCCGATCAGCCCGGCCAGCTTGACGTCGCCGAGGCCCATGGCGGTCGGTCTGGCGAACCACAGCACGCCGTACAGGAAGGCCAGCGCGACACCGCCCAGCAGGGCCCGCGCCACCTCGCCGGTGGGAAGCAGCGTGAGCGCCAGCAGCGGATAGGCGGGCAGCGTGAGCACGTCGGGCAGCCGCGAGGTACGCCAGTCGACGACCGCCAGCGCCATCCCGACGAGCACGAAGAAGAGGTACGGCAGGCCCGCCCGCCAGACCACCAGCGCGCAGATCGCCGCGCCGGCCAGCTCGTACCAGGGCGGGAACCGATACCGCGGCCACCGCGCCAGCGCCCGCCTGGCCTCGGCCCGCGTGTCGGCAGGTTCGGCCTCGAACCCCTCGGCCATCGCCCGCGTGTACCCGCCCCAGAGCAGCCCGGCGAGCGCGCTCAACGCGATGAGGAGGCCGCCCACCCTTGGAGGGTAACCACGCGGCCCCGCCCCGCACAGGCGAAAGAGCCGGCCCGTCGCCAGGGTCAGCCGCGGCGCCAGGGCCAGCGCAGGCCGCGCTTGGGCGGTTCGAGGCGGGCGACGGTGACGCCCTCCGCGGTGGCCCCGGTGGCGACCGCGGCCAGCGCCGCCAGCACCTCGCCCTCGATGACGAAGGACACGGGCCCGGCCACGTCCACCACCACGGCGGCCGCCTTCTCCGCGGCGGCCGCCCTGCACACGTCGAGGGTGCTCACCTGGATCGGCCGCGCGTCGGGCCGCCACAGGGCCAGGGAGCGCGCCGAGGTGAAGGCGAGCACCGCCTCCCGCCCGTCCTGGCCGACGAGCTTGGGCAGCGCCATCTCGCTTTCCTTCTCCTGCCTGAGCCCGTGCTCGCCGACCTCGGAGGAGGTCAGCAGCGCCACCACGGGCACCAGCAGCCGCGCGCCGCTCAGCGCCGACAGCACCTGGGCGGCGTCGGCCTCGCCCGCCGCGTGGGCGGACAGCGCGGCGGCGACGGCGGCGTCGGCGCTGCCGTCGTCATCGGGTACGAGGGGCTGCGGAATGCTCGGCACAACGCACGAGGTTACGCCCTGTCGCGCCGTGCCGCGGCAGGGCGTGACAGGGCACGCGGGTTACGCCAGGGCGGGCTTGAGCAGGGTCAGCACCCCGGCGTCCGCGTCGAGGCGAGCGGGCACGCCGACGGGGTAGGTCTGCATGGGGACGTTGTGGCCGATGTCCGCCCCGGCCAGCACCGGCACGCCGAGGTCGCCGAAGCGGTCGGCGAGCAGCCGTTCCACGTCACCCGGGTCGCCGCACTCGGTGAACGTGCCGAGCAGGATCCCGGCCACCCCGTCGGTGTAGGTGGAACGGCGTAGCTGGGTGAAGATGCGGTCGAGGCGGAAGGTGTACTCGTCCACGTCCTCCAGGAACAGGATGGCGCCCTTGGCCGGCAGCGAGGTGTCGGTGCCCACACTGGCGGCCAGCAGGCTGGCGTTGCCGCCGACGGTGACGCCTTCCGCCACACCGGGCACGATGGCGCGCGCGCCGGCGAACCGCAGCTCGGTGACCGGCGTGGTGATCATGGCCATGAGCTTGTCGAAGGCGTAGGAGCCCGCGCCCTCGTGGAAGGCGTCGCAGGCCACCATCGGCCCGAAGAAGCTGCCCCACCCGAGCTTGACCGCCAGCGCCTCCAGCAGCGCGGTCACGTCGGAGTAGCCCGCCACGACCTTGGGCGCCGCCGGGTCGATCCGCGACCAGTCGACGAGCTCCAGCGTGCGCTGGGCGCCGTAGCCGCCGCCCGCCATGAGCACTCCGGCGTACGCGGGGTCGGCCAGCGCCCTGGTGAGGTCGGCGGCGCGCAGGGCGTCGTCACCGGCGAGGTAGTCGAAGCCGGTCCCGGCCGCCCGCGCGGAGTCGAAGACCTCGGGCTCCAGACCGAACGCCTTGAGCGCCGCGACGCCGCCCGCCAGCTTGGTCTGGTTGCACGGGCTGGAGGCGACGATGACGGCGACCCGGTCGCCGGGGCGCAGGGCGGGCGGGGGGATGAGGCGGTTCACTGAGGTACCTCCGAACAGGCCACGGAATCGGCCGGGGACAGGACGGGCAGATCGATCGTTTCGCATCCGGCGACACGGACGGGACACCTGGGGTGGAAGCGGCACCCCGCGGGCACGCGGGTGGGGTCGGGCGGCTCGCCGGTGAGCACGATCCGCCGGGGCGAGCCGGGCAGGACCGACAGCAGCGCCCTGGTGTAGGGGTGGCGGGGCCGTAGCAGGACGTCCTCGACGGTGCCGGTCTCGACGATCCTGCCCAGGTACATGACCGCGACCCGGTCGGCGATGTTCCAGGCCAGGCCGAGGTCGTGGCTGACCACGAGCGCCGACAGGCCCAGCTCGTCGCGCAGGGACAGGATGAGCTTGAGGATCTCGCCGCGGACGGAGGCGTCCAGCGAGGCCACCGGCTCGTCGGCGACGATCACCGCCGGGTCGAGGGCGAGCGCGCCCGCGATGACCACACGCTGCTGCTGCCCGCCGGACAGCTCGTGCGGGAAGCGGCGGTAGAACTCCTCCGGCGGCCGCAGCCCGGCCTTGGCGAGCGCGTCCCGAACCCGCTCGGTCAATCCCTCGGTGGGCGGCCGTCCGCCCCTGCCGCGCGGCCACCCGGTGTCGTCGGCGGGCGGCGGTTCGTCTCTGCCGCGTGGACGTCGTTTGTTCTCGCCGTGCAGGCGGGGGCCTTCGGCGACGGCGTCGAAGACGTTCTGGCGTGGGTTGAGCGCGCCGCCGGGGTCCTGGAGGACGAGCTGGACGCGGCGGCGGAAGGCGCGCATGCGGCGCGGGTCCAGGGGCTCGCCCTGGTACAGGACCTGGCCGGAGGTGGGGGGTATCAGACCGACCAGCGCCCTGGCCAGCGTGCTCTTGCCGCAGCCGGACTCGCCGATGAGGGCGACGATCTCGCCGGGCCGTACCTGGAGGTTGACGCCGTCGACGGCGCGCGCGGGCGGGCGGCCGCCGCGGGCGGGGTGGACGACGGTCAGGTCGCGGGCCTCAAGCATGGAGCTCTCCCTCCAGCACGCGCACACACGCCGTGGTCCGCTCGGGTCCGCTCGGCCACAACACGACCTCCCCGGTACGGCAGGCCTCCCCCGCGTCCCCGCACCGGGGCGCGAACGAGCACCCCGCGCCCAGGGAGGCCCCGCGGGGCGGATCTCCGGCCAGCCCCACCGGGTTGCGGCGGGAGGCGGGGTCGCCGATGGCGGGGAAGGCGCCGGCCAGGGCCCGGGTGTAGGGGTGCCGGGGGTCGCCGATGAGGTCGCGGGCGGGGCCCTGCTCGACGATCCGCCCGCCGTACATGATGGCGAGGGTGTCGCAGAGCTGGGCGAGGACGGACAGGTCGTGACTGATCATGATGACCGCGATGCCGGACTCGCGCACGAGGCCGGACAGCAGGTCCATGATCTGCGCCTGGACCATCACGTCGAGGGCGGTGGTGGGCTCGTCGGCGATGATCAGGTCGGGGCGGCAGGCCAGCGCCATCGCGATCATGATGCGCTGGCGCTGGCCGCCGGAGAACTCGTGCGGGTAGCCGCGCAGCCGCTCAGGCGGCAGTCCGACGCTCTCCATCAGTTCGGCGGCGCGCTGCCCGGCCTGCTTCCGGGTGGTCTTGTCGTGCAGCAGGATCGGCTCGCACAGCTGCTCGCCGACGGTGCGCACCGGGTTGAGCGCGCTCATCGCGCCCTGGAACACGACCGATGCGGCCGACCAGCGCACGGCGCGCAGGCGGGCCCAGCGGGCGGTCAGCAGGTTCTCGCCCTTGAAGATGACCTCGCCGCCGACCTGGGCGGTCGGGGGCAGCAGGCGCAGGAGGCCGAGCGCCATCGTGGACTTGCCGCAGCCCGACTCGCCGGCCACGCCGAGGGTGCGGCCGGGTTCGAGGGTGAAGCTAACGCCGCGTACGGCGGGCGTACCTCCATAGGCGACGCGCAGGTCGCGGACCTCAAGCATGCTGCACCATCCGGGGGTTGAGCAGGTGTTCCACGGCGCGGCCGGTCAGCGTGAAGCCGAGCACGACGAGCAGGATCGCCAGGCCGGGCGGCATCAGGTACCACCAGGCGCCGGCGGTGACGGCGCCGCCGGAGAAGGCGGTCTGCAGCATCGAGCCCCAGGTCACGCTGGTGGGGTCGCCGAGGCCGAGGAAGGTCAGGGTGGCCTCGGACAGGATGGCCGAGGCGACGGTCAGGGTGCTGGAGACCAGGACGAGCGGCATGACGTTGGGCAGGACGTGCCGGAGCATCACCTGGCGGTTGCCGGCGCCGAGCGCCCTGGCGCGTTCGATGAAGGGCCTGGCCTCCACGGCGAGGGTCTGGGCGCGGACGAGGCGGGCGGTGGCGGTCCAGGAGGTGACGGCGATGGCGATCGTGATGGAGGCGGCGCCCTGGCCGAGCACGGCCGACAGCGAGATGGCCAGCGGGAGGCTGGGCAGGGCGATGAACCAGTCGGTGACGTGCATGAGCGCCTGGCCGACGCGGCCCTGGTAGTGGCCGGCGAGCAGGCCGACGGCGGTGCCGAGCAGGACGGTCAGCGCGGTGGCGATGAGACCGATGCTCAGTGACTCGCGGCTGCCCCAGATGACCAGGTGGAGGATCGAACGGCCGGCCAGGTCGGTGCCGAGCGGGTAGGCGGCGCTGGGCGGGGCCAGGCGCGGCCCGTCGACCCTGACCACGTCGAGCTGGTCGTCGCCGATGTGCAGCGGGGCGGTCAGGGCCAGCAGGGCGAAGGCGGCCAGCACGCCGATCCCCCAGAGGCCGGAGCGCTTCACTGGACCCGTACCCGGGGGTCGAGGAAGCGGTAGGCGAGGTCGGCCAGCAGGTTCATGAGGATCACGCTCGCGCTGAAGATGATGAAGGTGCCCTGCAGGAGCGGCAGGTCGGGGATCTTGAGTGCCTCGTAGGTGAGGTAGCCGAGTCCGGGCCAGGAGTAGACGGCCTCGACGGTGATGGCCCCGGTCACGAGTGTGCCGAGGTGCATGAAGATCATCGTCACGGAGGGCAGCAGCGCGTTGGGCACCGCGTGCTTCCTGCGCACGTCGGCGTCGGTCAGCCCTTTGGCGCGGGCGGTCAGCAGGTACGGGCTGCCGAGTTCGTCGATGACGGACGAGCGCATCACCGTCACGTACTGGGCGAAGACCACCAGCACCATCGTCAGGGCGGGCAGCACCAGGTGCCGGGCGACGTCCAGGACGTGCTCAAGGCCGGTGGCGGCCAGCGACGGGTCGGTCATGCCGCCGCTGGGGAACCAGCCGCTGAACAGCACGAGCAGGATCATCCCGAGCCAGAACGTGGGCACCGACCACAGAGTCAGCGAGGCGCCGGAGGAGACCTTGTCGAACAGGCTGCCGTGCCGCCATCCGCTGTGCACGCCCAGCCAGAGCCCGAGCGCGATGGAGATCGCCGCCGCCGCGCCCATGAGCAGCAGCGTCGGCCCGAGGCGCTCGGCCACCAGCGAGGAGACCGACTGCTGGAACTGCCAGGAGAATCCCAGCTCGCCGCGGAGCGTGTCGCCGGCGAAGGTGAGGAAGCGGTACCAGACCGGCTCGTCCAGGCCGAGCTGGACGCGGATCTGGGCGAGCTGCTCCTCGCTGGTCGGCCGCCCCCTGGTGAGCGTACGCACCGGGTCGGCCGGCATCAGGCTGAAGATCACGAACCCGATGACCAGCGTGACCAGGAAGCTCACCAGGGCCGCGGCGACCTTCTTGCCGAGGTACCTACTCACGGTCGGCCCCGCCCGCGCGGCGACGCCACACGAGCACGCCGCCGAGCACCACGGCCAGGGCGATCCCGCCGGCCACCCAGGTCATGCCGTTCCCGGACCCTTCGGCCCTGGCCGCGGTCGTCGCGGTGGCCGGGGCGGCGTTGAGGTAGCTCCAGAAGGCGGTCTGCGACGGGTAGACGCCGTCGGCGTCCGGCTTGCCGAGCGTGAGGCCGGTGACGGTCTCCTTGCGCGCCACGTCCAGGCCGTCGGCGTAGTAGTAGATCTGGTTGACGTTGGCGGCGTACAGGATCTCCTGCATCTGGGCGATGACCTTGGCCCGCTCGGCCTGGTCGAACGTGGTCAGCTGCTTCTTGAACAGCTCGTCGAAGGCGGCGTCGCAGAAGAAGGAGTCGGTGTTGCCGCCGGTGCCGTCGTCCTTGGGCAGGGTGCCGCAGCTCTGGATGCCCAGCAGGTACGTGGGGTCGGGCCCGGTGGTCCAGGCGTCCATGAGCAGGTCCCAGTCGCCCTTGGCCAGGTCGCTGTTGAGCGCGCTCATGCTGAGCGACTGGATCGTCAGCTTGATCCCGATCTCCTTCATCCAGCCCACCACGTAGCCGGAGATGGCGGCGTCGGCCGCGTCGTCGGAGTGGATGCCGAAGCGGAAGGCGAGCGGCCTGCCGCTCTTCGGGTCCGTACGCACGCCGTCGGCGCCCTTGGTGTAGCCGGCCTCGTCCAGCACCCGGTTGGCCTGCGCCGGGTCGTACGGGGTCGGCTGGGCCGGGGTCCAGAACCACTGTGGCCAGGCCGGCGGCAGATAGCCGTGGCCGAGCCGGCCCACGCCGTCGATCACCTTCGTGACCAGCGTCTGCTTGTCGGTGGCCAGCGCGATCGCCTTGCGCAGGGCGGGATCGCCGAGTGCCGGGTGGCCCGTGCCGATCTTCTTGCCGGACCGGGTGCGGGCGTTGTGGTTGATCTCCAGGCCCATCCAGCCGTTGCCGACCGTCCGCACCGCCGCGATCCCCGGATCCGCCTGGAGCGCCTTGAACTGGGTCGGGTTGACGCCGGCCTTGTAGTCGATCTGGCCGCTGCGCAGCGCCGCCACGGCCGCGTCGCCCGACTTGAAGCTCTGCAGCACCAGGTTGTCGAACTTCGGCGGGCCGAGGACGAACTCCTTGTTGGCGGTGAACTTGGCGTACTGCTCCTGCTTGTACTCCGTCAGCGTCCACGGGCCGTAGCCGACCAGCGGGAAGACGTCGTTCTTGACGTCCTTGAGGTTCTTGGCGAGCGGCTCCCAGACGTGCTTGGGCACGATCGGGATGCCGCTCATCGGGTGGCTCACGTACGGCACGCTCGCCTGCGGCGCCTTCGTCCTGATCACGAGGGTCGCCGGGCCTTCGGCGGTGACCTTCTCGAAGTTGGAGACCAGGGAGCCGTTGGCGGTGCCCGCGACCGCGTCCGTCATGATCAGGTTGAGGGTCCAGGCGGCGTCCTCGGCGGTGATGGGCTTGCCGTCACTCCACTTCAGTCCCTCCCGGATCGTGAACGTCCAGGTGAGCCGGTCCGCCGACGGCTCCCACTTCGTCGCCAGGTACGGGCCGGGCGCGCCGCTGGGGTCCAGGGAGTTCAGCGACGGGTAGACCATGCCGAACGTCTCCAGGGCGCCGTTGAAGAACGCCAGGAACGGGTTGAGCGTGTCCACGCCCGAGCCGTCCATGGCGGCGCGCAGCACGGTCGGCTGCTTGGCCGGCTGCTTGGTGGGCGCCGCCGCGCCCGCGGGAGCCGCGGGCACGGCGAACGCCAGGGTGAGCGCGCAGAGGACGACGCCGATCCGTCTCATGGGGGGTGCTCCTTCCGGTCAGGTGTGAGAATGCTGACCAGATGGAGGGACGACCCCAAGATTCGTGCACGCTTGCGTCCCTGAGCGACGAAAACCTGGTGGGTGCCGGGAAGATCAGCCCAGGTCGGCGATGGCGGCCACCGGGCCACCGCCCGACGGGCCCTGGTGCACCGCGGCCACCGAGACGAACACCGCCGGATCGCCCGTCACCGCCGCCGCCACACCGCCCACGGTCGCCTTGATCTGCCGGTGCCAGTGCACGTCGGAGTCGTCGAGCATGATGTTGCGCCGCCCGCGCACCCGGCCGGAAGGGTCGGCCTCGCACTTCATGAAGACGTTGACCAGCCGCTCGCCCAGGTCCGACGGGTGCGGCCGCTCGGGCAGGTCGAGGCCGCTGTCGCGGATGGCCGCCCAGATGCCGTCGGCGTCGAGGGCGTCCTTCATCACGCTGTGCCCGATGCGGTAGCGCCCGCCGACGCCGCGTACGTTGCCCACGAGCACGATCTGCGCCCGGTCCAGCTCCACGCCCGACGAGCAGGAGGCGACGCTGCTGTAGAGCGACAGGTCGCGGAAGATCTGCTCCTCCGAGGGCATCGCGATCTCCCCGAGCGCCACCGCGATGCCGAGGGCGGTGGTGGCGTTCGACAGGTCCATGGACGGGCCCGTCTCCTCGATCGCCGTGTCCCGGCCGCGGCTCTTGGCGTCGGTGATCGTGGCCAGCGTCAGCAGCGGCGTCTTGGTCTGCACATAGTGGACGTCCGCCGGGTCGTCGATGCCGGCGATCTTCATGGCCTCGCGTACGCCCGCCGCGACCTTCTCCACCATGGCCGGGCGGCCGATGTCCTCGGGCAGGATCACCTCGCTCATGGCTACGCCCACCGTCAGGCGCGGCTCGTCGGAGGCGGGCGCGTCCGCGGTCGTGGCGAAGATCGTGGCGTGCGGGCTCAGCACCCCGTCGGTGCCGCCCGACCACACCAGCGGCACCGAGTCCGGCGCCGGGTGCCCGTGCCTTTCCAGCACCTCGCGGAAGGCGCGGTCGGCCAGGATCCGCGTGTAGTCGTTCACGCCGCCGTTGCCCTCGGTCTTGCCGACCACCGCGAGCACCCGGGGCGCCTCGATCACCCCGTCCGCGATCAGCCGTTCGAGCCCGGAGGCGTCCGTCACGCTCTCGATCGGCACTTTGCGTACCTCGATCGGGTCCGGCATCTATTGCCCCTTCTCCACTTGTGTACCGACATCTCCGTCCAGGGCGGCGGCGATCTCGGGGAGCGAGGTGATCACCGCTCGTTCCCCGCCCGCCGCGACGAAGCGCAGCGCCGCCTCCACCTTCGGTCCCATGCTCCCCCCGGCGAAGTGCCCGGCGGCGTGCAGGACACGCAACTCCGGCACGGAAATCCGGCCGATCGGGCGCGGGTCGGGCCCGCCGTACCCGATCATGGCGTGCGGCACGTCCGTCGCGATGATCAGCACCTTCGCCCGTACGGCCCGCGCCAGCAACGCCGCCGCCAGATCCTTGTCGATCACCGCCTCGACACCGGTCAGGGCGCCGCCCGGCTGCCGTACCACCGGCACTCCCCCGCCACCCGCGGCCACGACCGTGAACCCGGCGTCCATGAGCGTGGTCACCGCGCCCGCGTCGAGGATCTCCAGCGGCTCCGGCGAGGCCACCACCCGGCGCCATCCCCGGGTGAAGCGGCGCCACGTCTGGCCGAGCTTCTCGAAACGGCGCGCCTCGTCCTCGGTGAAGTAGCGGCCGATGGGCTTGACCGGCTCGGCGAAGCCCGGGTCGGCGGGGTCGACCAGCGTCCTGGTGACGACGGTGGCGACGCGGGGACCGAGCGCGTTCATGATCAGGGTGCCGATCGTGGCCTGGGTCTGCGCGCCGCACCAGTCCAGCGGCACGGGCGGCACCACGGCCGCGGCCAGCTGGTTCTTCAGCAGCAGGTTGCCCACCTGGGGACCGTTGCCGTGGGTGAGGATCACCCGGTGGCCGGCCTCCAGCAGCGTGCGTACGTGCCGCATCGCCTCCTCGACCGCCGCGCGCTGGTGATCGGGCGCCGCGCTGCCGTCCGGGGCGGTCATGGCGTTGCCGCCGAGTGCGATGAGTAGCCGTTCCCCCACGCAGGCGACGCTAGCCGAGCGGCTCGGCGCCATTCATGGGCAATGTCTGCCGACGTCGTGATGAGATGTACGGCATGGCGGACACTCCTCGTTCGTTCCAGGATCTCGTACGCCGCCGCCAGAAAGCCGACTTCATCGGCAGAGACGGCGAGCTCGCCCATTTCCGGGCGAACCTCATCCGCCCGCCGGGAGAGCGCAGGCTGCTGTTCTCCATTCACGGAGCCGGTGGCGTGGGCAAGACCTCCCTGCTCGGCCGGCTGCGCGAGGTCGCCGGCGAACACGGCTGGCTGACCGCCGGGGCCGACGAGAGCTGTCACGACGCCGTGGAGGTCATGGCGGCGCTGGCCGTACAGCTGGAGGAGCAGGACGCGAAGCTCAGGCGCTTCACCCAGCAGCACGCCGCCCGGCGCAAGCGCAGGCCCGAGGGCGAACCGCCCGCCGGCGACGTGGCCGGCGCCCTCACCAGGACCGCCACGGAGCTGACCACCGGCGTGGTGAACACGCTCGTCCCCGGCGCCGAGCTGATCACCAAGGCGGTCGACCCCGAGCGGGTCAACCAGCTGCGCCTGGCCACCGCGGACAAGCTGCGCGGCCGCCCGCCCACCGGCGCGCTCACCCCCGCCTTCCTGGAGGGCCTGCGCGAGCTGCGCCGCCCGCTGGCGCTCTTCCTGGACGCCTACGAGGTCACGGACGCCTACCTGGACGACTGGCTGCGCGCCGTCTTCACCGGCCGGTACGGCGAGGCCCCCGCCGAGCTGATCATCACCATCGCCGGACGCCGCCCGCTCGACCCGATCCGCTGGGACCCCTACCTGGGCGTCGTGGCCGAGATGCCGCTCACGCCGTTCACCGAGGTCGAGGTCAGGCAGTTGCTGGCGCAGCTGGACGTCGTGGACGAGCCGGCCGTCGAGGCCATCTGCCGCGAGAGCGGCGGCCTGCCGCTGGCCGTCGCCATGCTCAGCCGCCAGCACAGGAGCGGCGGGGAGCGTCCCCGCGCCGAGGGCGACGCGCGCCTCGACCCGTCGAGCGGCCTGGTCGAACGCTTCCTGAAGTGGGAGCGGGACCCGGCCAGGCGCGCCCTCGTCCTGGACGCCGCGCTGCCGCGCCGCCTCGACGAGGACATCGTGGCGGCGCTGACCGGCGACAACGCCGCCGAGCTGTACACCTGGCTGCACGCCCAGGACTTCCTGACCCGCCAGGGCGGCACCTGCCGCTACCACGACACCGTGCGCCGCCCGATGATCGGCCTCAGCCGCAGCCGCTCCCCGCAGCGCTGGGCGCAGCTGCACGCCAAGCTGGCCGCGGTCTACCGCGAGCGGCGCACCGTGCCGATGGAGGAGGCGTGGGGCGACGAGCGGGCGGAGGGCTGGCTGCTGGAGGAGTGCTACCACCGTGCCTGCGCCGCCCCCGCCGCCGCGCTGCCCGGCCTGCTGGCGGTGGGGGTGGCGGCGTGCGCGCACGGCGTCCCGCAGGCCCGCAGGTGGGCCGAGACGATCGCGGCCGCCGGTGTGGACGCCGACGCGGCCCGGCTGGCCGCGCTGGGGCGGGAACTGCGGGACAGCGTGCCGGAGGGCTGCGACCTGAGCGCCTTCGCCGACCTGCTGCTGCGCCGCCGGGAGCTGCCCGCGGAGCAGCGCAAGCACGTCCACCGGCTACGGGGGCGCGAACACCGCTACGCGGGACGCTACGAGCAGGCCCTGGCCGACTACGACCGCGCGATCGAACTCGACCCCGCCCACGCCAAGGCGCTGGCCGGGCGGGCCGAGACCTTACGGCTCGCCCGCCGCCACGAGGAGGCGCTGGCCTGCTTCGACCGGGCGCTGGAGCTCGCGCCGGAGAACCGGCTCGTCTCCCTCGGCAGGGCCTACACCCTGGAGTCCCTGGAGCGCCACGAGGAGGCGCGCCGGGTACTCGACCTGCTGATCGCGGCCGAGCCGGGCGACGCGGGGGCGCTGAAGGCGCGGGGCCGGTTCTACCTGCTGCGCGACCGGCTGGAGGAAGCCCTGGCCGACCTCGACCTGGCCATCGAGCTCGACCCCTCCTCCTGCGCGGCGCTGACCCACCGGGCGTTTATCCACCTGACGCGCGAGCGTCGCGCGGACGCGCTGGCCGACCTCGACCGGGCGCTGGCGCTGGTGCCCGACGACGTGCTCGCGCTGACCGTGCGGGGGCGGGCCCGCTGGCTCATGAACGATCCGGACGCCGCCCTGGCCGACCTGGACCGCGCGGTGGCGCTGGAACCGGACGACGCCTGGGCCCTGGCCCACCGCGGCGTCGTCCACCAGGACCTCGGCCGCCACGCCGAAGCGGTCGCCGACCTGTCGCGGGCCGTGGAGTTCGAGCCTGGCCACGCCTGGGCGATCGCCTCGCGCGGCGAGAGCCACGAGGCGCTCGGCCGGACCGAGGAGGCCCTGGCCGACCTCGACCGCGCCATCGAGCTGGCCCCGCGCTACGCGTGGGCGCTGTGCAGGCGAGGGAGCATCCGGCTGAAGCGCGCGGAGTATGAGCCGGCCCTGGCCGACTTCACCCGGGCGAGCGGCCTGGTGCCCCGCTACGAGGTGGCGCTGGCCGGGCGGAGCAGGGCGCTCACGCTGCTCGGCCGATGGGAGGAGGCTCTGGAGGACCAGCGTCTCGCCCTGCAGATCGTGCGGGAACAGGCGTCGGTAGAGTCACCGCATGATGCGTGAGACCACGGCGAACGGGTTGAGGATCGTCTACCGGGAGGAAGGCCCGCCCGACGCTCCCCTCATGGTGCTGCTCCACGGCAGGACCGCCAACCACAACGACTGGAACGGCATCATCCAGCACTTCGCCAGGCGCCACCACGTGCTGGCACCCGACCTGCGCGGGCATGGCGACAGCGCCTACCCCGGCACCTACGCCCTGCCGGACATGGCCGGCGACGTCGCCGCTCTGCTCGACGGCCGCAGGGCCGTGGTCGTGGGACATTCCCTGGGGGCGATGGTCGCCTTCCACCTGGCGATGCGCCATCCCGAGCTGGTGGAGCGCCTCGTGCTGGAGGATCCGGGCGCGCCCCTGCCCATGACCGGGCGGGCCGCGCCCGTCCGCGACGACTCCACCGGGTTCGACTGGGAGATGGTGTTCCAGACCGAGCGGCAGTTCGTGGACCCGGACCCGGCGTGGGCCGAGGGGCTCACGCGGCTGTCCGTGCCGGCGCTCGTGCTGTCGGGCGGGCCGAGCAGCCAGATCAGGGCCGAGCCCGTGGCCGAGCTCATTCCGGGCGCCCAGCTGGTCACGATCGACGTCGGCCACCTGATCCACAGGGACGCGCGCGCCGCCTTCCTGGAGGCCGTCGAGGAGTTCCTGGACGCCTGATCGTAGAGTGCTGAGGCATGCGGATCACGGTAAGCGCTTCCCCTGCCCTTCGAGCCCAGTTCTTCCCCGACCTCGATCGACTGCTCGCCCTCGGCGACGTCCGGCTGGTGGACGACCACGCCGACCTGCCCGCCGCGTTGCCCGGCACGCGAGTGCTGGTGACCAGCTGGGGCGCGCCCGCACTGGGACGTGAGCTGCTCGACCTGGCGCCAGACCTGCGGCTGCTGGCCCACACGGGCGCGACCGTGAAACCGTTCGTGACCGGCGAGTCGTGGGCACGCGGCGTCCGGGTCACCCAGGCGGGCGCGGGCATGGCCAGGTCGGTGGCGGAGGCGTCGCTGGCGTTCACGCTGGCGTTGCTCTACCGGATCCAGCGCTTCGACCACGCGCTGCGCTCCGGCGCCGAGTGGGCCGCAGCCTCCCAGGCGCCGCCCCGGCACGAGATCCTCGGCTGCCGGATCGGGGTGGTCGGCGCGTCGCGTACCGGCCGGGCCTACATCGAGCTGGTACGCGCCCTGGGCGCCGAGGTGGCGGTACACGATCCGTACCACGAGGGCTCGGTCGGCCTGGACCAGCTGCTGTCCACGAGCCGGGTCGTGGCGCTGCACGCGCCGGTGCTGCCCGAGACCAGGCACATGATCGGCGCGCGCGAGCTGGCGCTGATGCCGGACGGCGCCATGCTGGTCAACACCGCGCGCTCGTGGCTGGTGGACCAGGAGGCGTTGCTGGCGGAGCTGCGTACCGGCCGGCTCGACGCCGCGCTCGACGTGTTCGACGAGGAGCCGCTGCCCACCGGCCATCCGTACCGGCGGCTGCCGAATGTCCTGCTCACCCCGCACCGGGCGGCCGGCACCGAGGAGTGCTACCGGCGCCTCGGCGACATCGTGATCGGCGAGATCGGCCGCTTCGCCGCCGGCCTGCCCCTGGAGCACGAGGTCAGCGCGGAGATGCTGTCCAGAATGGGCTGATCAGGCGTGACCCTAATGTCACAAAGATCCGCGAAGGTAGGGAGAGTGGGTACGAAGCTCGGCGAGCACATGCGGGAACGGCTGCGCACGTTCGGGCTGATGGCTCCCTCGGTGGCGCAGTGCTCGGTCGGCGCGGCGCTGGCGTGGGTGATCGCCACCCAGCTCCTCGGCCACGCCCGCCCGTTCTTCGCGCCCATCGCCGTGCTCATCTGCGTCGGCGTCGGGCTCGGGCAGCGGCTGCGCCGGGTGATCGAACTGGTCGTCGGCGTCAGCCTCGGCGTCGGCGTGGGCGACCTGCTCGTCGCCTCGATCGGCTCGGGACCGTGGCAGATCGCGCTGGTCGTCGGCCTCGCCATGTCGGCGGCGGTGCTGCTGAACAGCGGCACGCTGTTCGTCGCGCAGGCCGGGTCGTCGGCCGTGCTGGTGGCCACCCTGCTGCCGCCCGGCGACACCGGCGGCCTGGACCGCATGCTCGACGCGCTCACCGGTGGCGTGGTCGGCATCGCGGCCGTGGCGCTGCTGCCCGCCAGCCCCTTCGCCATCGCCGCCAAGCACGCCTCGGGGGTGCTCGACGCGCTGTCCACGGTGCTGGAGAAGTGCGCGGTGGCGATCGAGAAGCGGGACGCGGACCTGGCCGCGGAGGCGCTGGAGGAGGCGCGCGGCACCCAGGCGGTGATCGAGGAGTTCGAGCAGGCGCTGGAGACCAGCAGGGAGATCGCCACGATCTCGCCGCTGCACTGGCACCGCCGCGCCCGCCTGAGCCGCTACGAGAGCGCCGCGGTGCCCGTGGACCTCGCGCTGCGCAACTCCCGGGTGCTGGCCCGCCGGACGCTGGCCGCGCTCGGTGAGGCGTCGCCGCCGCCGGCCACGCTGGCCACCTCGTTGCGCGAGGTCTCCGAGGCGGCCCTGCTCCTGCAACTGGAGCTCGGCGCGGGCCGTGAACCCCAGCTCGCCCGGCAGGCCCTGCTGGCCGTGGCCGCCCGCCAGCGCCCGGAACGGCTGGGCTTCTCCGCCGACGTGATACTCGCCCAATTGCGCTCGATCGTGGTCGACCTGCTCCAGGCCACCGGCATCAGCAACGAGGAGGCCACGGCCGCGCTGCCCCCGCTGGACTTCACCCAGCCCTGACCAGCTCCAGCCCGGCCAGCGCCGTGCTGCCCATCCCGCCGGCCAGCACCAGCAGCGCCGCCGCCAGCGGAACGTGGCGGGTCCAGCGGTGCCGGGTCACCACACCGAGAAGATCACTCCCACGCAGTACGGCCAGCCCGACCGCCGACAGGGTGAGTGCCATGCCCACCCCGAAGGCGGCGACCAGCACGAGCGCGACGAACGCCCGGCCGGACAGCAGACCGGTCAGCAGCAGCAGGAAGGCCGACGGCGAGGGCAGCAGCCCGCCGGAGACACCCAGCGTGACCAGCCCGCGCCGGGTGAGCAGCGACCCCTCATGACCGTGACCATGACCATGACCGTGACCATGACCGTGCCCATGGCCGTGACCATGACCGTGCCCGTGGCCGTGACCCTGGCCGCGCAGGTGGCGGTACACCAGCCCGCCGCCCACCGCCAGGACCGCCGCCGCCCCGGCCAGTTGCAGCCAGCGCGTCACCGCGCCCAGGTCGGGCGCGTTGTCCACGGCCAGCCACCACACCACCGCCAGGACCGCCACCGACACCGTGTGCATGAGCGCCACGACGCCGCCCAGCCGCACCGCGTCCATGGGCCTGGCCTGCCCGCCGAGCAGGTAACCGGCGGTCAGCGTCTTGCCGTGCCCGGGGGCGCAGGCGTGGGCCGCCCCCGCCACCAGGGCCACCAGCAGCGCCAGCGGCAGGAACCGGTCGATCAGCGACGGCAGGTCCGTGGTGAACGACGTGGAGGTGGCCGTGACGGCGGTTCCGCTGAGCCGTACCGGATGGGCGGGCGCGTCGGCGGTGTGGAGCGCGCCCGAGCCCGACGGCGTGACCGACACCGTGCGGTAGGCGACGTTGAGGTCGTGCAGCAGCGTCACGCTCACGCGCAGCTCGTCGGCCGCCCGCGGGCAGCGGAAGCGCAGCACGGCGCCCGTCGTGGCCAGCGCATCGGTGCGGACCTCGGTCACCGGGCAGTTCGCCGCGCCCTGCCGCACCGTCACCCCACGCCGGAAATATCCGTCGAGGGCGGGCACGGCCTTGGTCAGCGCGGCGATGTCGTCGGCCGCCGCCGACCAGGTGATCTCGACCGCCGGGCCGTCGGCGCGGATCTTCGCCACGGGCGGCGGGCCGAAGGGGTGTGCCCACCCCGGACCCGCCGCCCCCAGCAGGATCAGCGCCACCGCGCCCGCGACCGCGAGCAGGCGAGCCAATCCCTTGGTCATCTAGCCGCCAGCGCGTGCAACGACCCGTCGTCGCTGAGCGCGAACACCGTGTTCCCGCTCACCGACAGCGCCGATGCGACCCCGCCGCCCAGGTCGTAGGCGGCCAGTCGCCGTCCCGTCGCCCGGTCCAGGGCCACGACCCGGCCGTCCCACGTGCCGGCGTACACCGTGGTCTCGGTGGCCAGGGCGTGCGCCGCGGGCGAGCCGGGACCGTTGGCCTTGCACGAGGTGCCGGAACGCCACGGGTCCTCCATCGGGCTCTCGCCCGGCAGGTAGCCCGTGGGGGTCTCCCACAGCGTCTTGCCGGTCGCGCCGTCGTAGGCGCGGACCATGCCGTCCTGACTGGCCACATAGGCGAGGTCGCCCCAGGTCGCCGGGCTGGTCACGGGCGGCGGGCCGTACTCGCAGACCGCGGCCGTGCCCACCTTGGCGTGCCAGCGCACCGCGCCGTCGGCGCCGTGCCCGCGCGTGCCGGTGGCGGTCGTCGTCACCAGCCCGGACGCGCCGAACACCGGCGAGGACTGCGAGAAGATGTCGCCCCCGGTGTCCACGCTGGACAGCTGCTTGCACGTGGCCAGGTCCATCGAGATCAGCGACTGGCTGGAGCCCGAGTGCAGCCACGCGGTGGTCGAGCCGGGCTTCCTGATCGCGGTGCTGTGGAACTCGCCCCACGCGACCGGCGCGTTGAAGCCGCCGGGCAGCCGCTCGCCGGTACGGGCGTCGCGGCAGCGCACCCCGTCCCACTCGTGGTAGACGGCGACCGCGCGTCCACCGGGCAGGTCGAACACGCTGACCGGCCCGCCCGCACGGCCGTAACGCCGCACGGTGCCCTGCTTGACCTCTTCCGCGTCGATGGTCTCCCACGCCACCCTGCCGGTCCGCTCGTCCAGCGCGTAGACGCGCCCGACGCCCGTCGTCAGGTAGACCTTGCCGCCGTGCACGGTCGGGAAGGACTCGGCGTCGCCGTCGAGGTAGGTGCGCCACAGCTCGCGTCCGGTGCGCGCGTCGTAGGCCAGCATCATGCTGTACGGCGAGGCGAACGCCTGCGAGGCGACGATCACCCTGCCGCCCGAGACGGCGGCCCCGTTGAGGTGGAACTGCTCACCGGTGTTCGCCGCCCACCGCAGATCCAGGGCGGTGCCCGGGTCGTCGGTGGAGGCCGAGCGGCCCTGCTCGTCGCCGCCCTGCCGCAGCCAGTCGCTCTTGGGCTCCGGCCGCGAGACACGGGAGTCCGGCCGTACCTCGAAGGTGGTGCGCACCTTCGGGAACGGCTTGCCCTTGCTGTCCCTGACGGTCAGCTCGGCCGTGTACGAGCCCGGGTGCAGGCCGGTGATCCGGTCGCTGACCCGCGTCCACGACACGTGCGCCTTGGGGCAGGACTCGCCCTTGTAGCAGTTGACGATGCCCCTCGGCCGGGTCTCCTCCCCGAAGCGCAGGCGCTCCCGCTTCCAGACGACCCTGCCGTTCTTGAAGCGGACGGTCAGCTCGGCTCTTTCCGGCGTGCGGCCGTCGTCCTCGGCGTAGATCTCCAGCGGTACGCCCGCCTTCTTGCCGTGGACGCTGCCGGTCGCCGGGCTCACCAGCGAGACGTCGTCGTTGACGCCGAACTGGCGGTGCACGCCGGTGACGTAGCCCTTGTCCCTGCCGGTGATCGCGCCGAAGTCGAGGATCTTGTAGTCGGGCCGCGCGGCGTCGATGCCGTACATGCCCATGTTGTTGACCTCGACGGAGCGGGCGAACGCGCCCCGGCGGTACTCGGCCTGCTGGTTGTGCCCGGCGGCGAACATCCGCACGTCGTACTTGGCCAGCTCGTCCACCGTGGGCTGCATCCCTGCGCCCGGACCCCAGCGGGTGAACAGCGACCGGTGCGCGAACACGAACACCTGCTTGCCCACCGCGTGCCTGCGCAGGTCCTCGCGCAGCCACTCCAGCTGCGGGGCCAGGCCGCGGGTGTCGTAGTTGTCCTCCAGCACGACGATGTGCCGCCCGTCGCGGTCGAAGCTGTACCACTCGGGGCCGACGTTGCGCCGCCAGTACTCCAGGCTGCCGCCGTACCCGACGGAGGTGGCGGTGCCGCCCACGTCGTGGTTGCCGATCACCGGGTAGAACGGGTGTCCCAGCTTGCCGTCGCGCAGGCCGTTCCTGAGCAGGTCGTACCCGCCCTGGCGGCGGGCGGCGTCGGCGTAGTCGGTGACGGTCAGGTCGCCGGTGGTGATGGTCAGCGTGGCGCCGTCCACCTCGGACATCGCCTTGACCTGGCCGGTCCAGCGCGGAGCCGCGTTCTGGTACTCCTCGTCGGTGCGGTTGCCCACCTCGACGTCGGAGACCATGAGCCACTTCTCCTTCGGGTCGGCCGCCGCCTTGGTGGGCACCAGGGCGAAGTCGACGCCGGTCTGCTGGTCCAGCTGGCGGAAGAAGCGCGGGATGTAGTCCTCGCGCAGCACCGGCTGGTAACCGTCGGGGGAGACGACGTAGACCATGTCGGTCTCACGGCGGTTGCGGTCGACCTGGATGCTGTAGGTGCCGTCCGCCGCGGTCGTGGCCCAGTTGGCGCCGTCGGTCACGGACACGCGGGGGAAGCCCGCTTCGCCGCGGTCCTTGGCGCCGTTGCCGTTCCTGTCCTTGAACACCGTCCCCGTGATGGTGACGATGTCGGCGCTCGCCCCGGCCAGCGTGAACGTCGCCGGGTCGCTCAGCGACTCGTAGCCGTCGTCGAACATGAAGTAGGCGGTCCAGGAGCCCTCACCGAGCGCGGTGGTGGGGATCGAGACCGTGCCGGACCCCTGCGGCGCCCGCACCCACACGCGCGAGGCCACCGCGCCGGGCTTCTCGCCCGGTCCGTAGACGCCGATCCAGTTCAGGGCGTTCACCCTGTCCGTGGAGTAGCTGAAGGTCACCGGCTGACCGGCCTTGGGGTCGGTCGTGGTCATCTTGAGCGTCCCGGCCGCCGCGTCCGCGCCGTCCGGGCTCGGGCTTGGGCTCGGCGTGGGCGTGGCCTGCGCGGTGCCTTCCGGCGCCGCCGTCTCCCCGTCGGGCGTCTCCCCGGCCGTCGTCTCCCCGTCGGGCGTCTTCCCGTCGGGCGTCTTCCCGGCCGTCGTCTCGGCAGCGGGCGGCTCGGCGGCGCGCGTCTCGGCGGCGGGCCGGTCGGCGGCGGGCTCGGGGCTCGCGGCGATGGCCGCCTGCGGGGCGAGGACCGCGACGCTCACGGCGAGCGCGATCGCCGCCCTGCTCCGCCACGTCCGCCGCCTGGTGTCCGCCGTGGCTCCCCGTCCGGTGTCCGCCGTGGCGCCCCTTCCGGTACGGCGCGGCAGTACCACCACCAGGAGCGCCAGCATCGCCAAAGCGGTCAGCACGCCCACGACGACCGGCCACACGGCGCGGACCGGAGCGTGCGCGCCGGTCACGTCGATCACCGGCGCGGCGGCGTTCACGTTGGCCGCCGTGCCGTCGAACTCGGCGATCACCTCGGTGAACCCGCCCCGGTCCAGCAGGGGCGCCAGGTCCAGCGCGTCCACCGCGCACGACCAGGCCAGCTCGACCACCACTCCCCCGGGCACCCCGCCGCCGTCACCCGGGACGCCGTGGGCGCTGACCGGGCAGGGCGTGGGGAGCAGCGCGGAGGCCCACGCGCCCGCGCCTTCCGGACTGACGACGTCGCGGTGGACGATCAGCCGGCCGCTGGTCACCCCGTCCGAGGTGGCCACGACGAGTTCCGCGTGCTGCCGGGTCAGGTGCGCGGAGGCCGGGCCTGCGCACAGCGCCACCCCTGCCGCGACCGCCAAGAGCAGCACGATGGCTTGCCACAATGACGTTAATTGTCTAGACATGTTCGGCAGCGTAGGGAGCGACCTCTCCAACGGAGAAGAGGCATTATCCAACCGCCCTGGATAATTCACCGCGCTCCCACCGGACGTTCACCTCAAGGGTGAGGCGACGATCCGGCATGCTGGTGGACTCCTTGGCCGGTCATCGCCTACGACGCCCAGGACCGTCCCACGGTCAAGCACACCTGAGAACGGGACGCCCGTCACGGGCGTCCCGTTCGTGAAGCGGGGTGGTCAGACGGCGACCAGCGCCGCCTCGGCCTCAAGCGTCGCGGCGGTGGCGGCCACCACCGCGGCCACGCGCAGGGCCTCCTGGATCTGCTCGCGGGGCAGGCCGGAGCCGCGCAACACCTGTTCGTGCGACTCCAGGCAGCGCCCGCAGCCGTTGATCGCGGACACGGCCAGGCACCACAGCTCGAAGTCGGCCCGGTCCACGCCCGGGTTGCCGATGACGGTCATCCGGAGCTTGGCCGGCAGCGTGCCGTAGGTCTCGTCACCGATGAGGTGCGTGGCCCGGTAGTACACGTTGTTCATCGCCATGATGGAGGCGGCGGCCTTGGCGGCCGTGAACGCCTCCTCCGACAGGTTCCGCGCGGCCTCTTCCGAGACCTCGGCGATGACCCGGCCGGACCGGGCGGCCAGCGCGCACGCCAGCATCGTCCCCCAGAGCTGCTGGCCGGTCAGCGACGAGGTGGTCGTGACCGAGCCCAGGTTGAGCTTGGTGTCCTTGGCATAGGCCGGAAGGGCCTCCTTCAGCGCCGCGATACTCATGCGCCCTCCTCGGCCGGTCGCGTAGGCATCAGATTGCTGTGTCTCATGGGTCGCTCGCTCCCTAGGCGCCCAGCAGCGCCTTGGCGTCGAGGCCGCGCTCGCCCTTGTTCCAGTTGCACGGGCACAGCTCGTCGGACTGCAGCGCGTCCAGGACCCGCAGGACCTCCTTGACGTTGCGGCCGACCGAGCCCGCGGTCACCATCGTGAACTGGATCTCGTTGTTCGGGTCCACGATGAAGGTGGCGCGCTGGGCGACGCCGTCGGAGCCGAGGATGCCGAGGTCGGCGGAGAGCTCGCGCTTGATGTCGCTCAGCATCGGGAACGGCAGGTCGCGAAGGTCCTCGTGGTCCTTGCGCCAGGCGTGGTGCACGAACTCGGAGTCCACGGACACGCCCAGGACCTGGGCGTCACGGTCGGCGAACTCCTCGTTGAGCCGGCCGAACTCGGCGATCTCGGTCGGGCAGACGAAGGTGAAGTCCTTCGGCCAGAAGAACACCACGCGCCACTTGCCCTCGTAGGTCTTGTGGTTGATCTCCGCGAACGCCTTCTCGGGGTCGAGGTCGACGCAGGCGGTGAGTTCGTACTCGGGGAAGTGGTCACCGACGGTGAGCAAGTGCGTGTCTCCTTGGATGAAGGTGAAGGTCAGGGGGCCAAGCGTCCCGCACGTAGCATTGATCTGAGAAATCGCTCAGTCAGACCAATCTGAGAGGTGTTCCCTATCAGTGAGCCGATGCCGACCTTGGCTCAGCTGCGCGCGTTCCTGGCCGTGGCCGAGCATCTCCACTTCAGGGAGGCGGCGAGCACGCTCCGGATCAGCCAACCCACTTTGTCCGGAAATATCGCTGCTTTGGAGGAGGTCTTGGACCAGCAACTGGTGGAGCGGACCACCCGCAAGGTGCTGCTCACCCCCGCCGGAGAACGCCTGACCGGGCACGCGCGGCGTGTCCTGGCCGCCGTCGACGACCTCATGGGCGAGGTGGCCCAGAACCGCGAACCCTTCCGCGGGCCCGCCCACCTCGGCGTCATCCCGACCGTCGCGCCGTACGTGCTGCCCGCGCTGCTGCCGATGTTCGCCAGGCGTTTCCCGCACCTCAAGCTCACCGTGCACGAGGCCAAGACCGAGACGATCCTGGAAGAGGTGCGCGAAGGGCGGCTCGACATGGTGCTGCTCGCGTTGCCCACCGAGGTGAACGGGCTGGTCGAGGAGCCGCTTTACGACGAGGACTTCCTGCTGGCCGTACCGGAGGATCATCCGCTCGCCACGAGCGAGGAGCCGCTCGGCCGCGCGGCGCTGAAGGGCCTCGACATCGTGCTGCTCAACCAGGGCCACTGCCTGCGCGAGCAGGCCATAGACGTCTGCAGGGAGGTCGGCGCGCGCGCCACCGCCACCACCTACGCCACCAGCCTGCCCACGCTGGTGCAGCTCGTCGCGGGCGGGCTCGGCGTGACGCTGCTGCCCGAGTCGGCCGTGCCCGTGGAGACGGGCAAGAGGGTACGGCTGGCGCTGCGCCGCTTCGCCGCCCCGGCGCCGGGCCGCACGATCGGCCTGGCGTACCGGGGATCGTCGGCACGGGCGGCGGAGTACGCGCAACTCGCCAAGGCGGTCAGGAGCGCGGTGAGGCAGCGCCGGCTGCCCGTCAAGATCGTCACCTGACCCGCGTGTTCACGGCAGGCGCTTGAGCCTGGCCACCGCCTCGTCGATGACCTCGTCCTTCTTGCAGAAGGCGAAGCGGACGAAGTGCGCGCCACGCTCCGGATGGTCGTAGAACACCTGGGTCGGGATGGCCACCACCCCCGCCAGCGCCGGCAGCCGGCGGGTCAGCTCCAGCCCGTCGGTGAAGCCCAGCGGCCGGATGTCGGTCTGCACGAAGTACGTGCCCGCCGGCCGGAACACCTCGAAGCCCGCCGAGGTCAGCCCCTCCATCAGCCGGTCGCGCTTGTCCTGGAGCCCGGACCGCAGCGCCGCCACCCAGTCGAGCTCGTGCCGCAGGCCGTAGGTGACGGCGAGCTGCCACGGCGCGCTCGCCGTGAACGTGAGGAACTGCTTGACCGTCTGCACCGCGCCGGCAAGCGGCGGCGGCGCGCACACCCAGCCGGTCTTCCAGCCGGTGACCGAGAACGTCTTGCCCGCCGAGGAGATCATCACGGTGCGTTCGCGCATGCCCGGGAAGGTGGCCAGCGGGATGTGCTCGACGCCGTCGAAGGTCAGGTGCTCGTAGACCTCGTCGGTGATCGCGATCAGGTCGCGTTCCTGGCAGAGCTCGGCGATGACGGCCAGTTCGGAGCGGGTGAAGACGGTCCCGGTCGGGTTGTGGGGGGAGTTGACCAGGATGGCGCGGGTGCGGGGGGTGACGGCGGCGCGCAGTTCGTCCGGGTCGAAGGTGAAACGGCCGTCGGCCGGGCGCAGCGTGACCGCCACCAGCCGGGCTCCGGACAGCGCGATCGAGGCGGCATAGGAGTCGTAGTAGGGCTCGAACGCGATCACCTCGTCGCCCGCCTCGCACAGCGCCAGGACGCTCGCCGCGATCGCCTCCGTGGCGCCGACGGTCACCAGCACCTCGCCGTCGGGGTCGTAGTCGAGGCCGTAATGGGCCGAGCGGTGCTCGCTGACCGCGTGCCGCAGATCGGGCACACCGGGCCCCGGCGGATACTGGTTCGCGCCCGCCGTGATCGCCTCCACCGCCCGGTCGAGCATCGCCGCCGGGCCGTCGGTGTCGGGAAAGCCCTGGCCGAGGTTGATCGAGCCGGTCCGCACGGCCAGCGCGCTCATCTCGGCGAAGATCGTCGTGCCGAAGGCGCGCATCCTGGATACAAGGGGTTCCGTCACGGGCCCAGACTATTAGGCTCGACCTGTGATCATCAGGGTCGTGATCGCGCTCGCTCTGAGCGTTCCCCCTCCGGCCGCCGCCGTCCGGGCCGCCGACGCCTGTCCCGTTCCCGTTCCCACCGGCACCACCTGCGGGTTCCTTGAGGTTCCCGAACGCAGAGACGCGCCCGGCCGTACCATCAAGGTCGGGTACGCCGTGCACCGCTCGCAGGATCCCGCCCGCAAGCCCGACCCGGTCGTCTACATGGGCGGCGGGCCCGCCTCCTCGTCGTTGCAGCTGACCGGGTTCCTGAGCCAGTTGTTCCCCGACCGCGACATCGTCACGATCGAGCAGCGCGGCGGCAAGTACTCCGTGCCCCGGCTGACCTGCCCCGAGACGGTCGAGGCCATGCTCGACCGGCTGCGCCGCCCGGAGACCGGGGCGGCGGCCGTGGCCACCGGGGCCGTCGCATGCCGCGAGCGACTGGCCGAGCGCGGCGTCGACCTGCGCGGATACACCACGCGCGAGATCGTCGCGGACGTCGTCGACCTGCGCGAGAAGCTCGGCTACCCCGCCTGGAACCTGTTCGGGGTCAGCTACTCCACGCGGGTCATGGTGGAGGCGGCCAAGGCCGATCCGGGCGGGGTGCGGGCGATGATCCTCGACTCCTACCTGCCGGAGAAGGTCGACTGGTACCGCGACGCCGACCGCAACCTGGTCGACACGGTGACGGCGCTGGGGGTGAAGGACCGGTTCGAGGCGATGGTGGAGCGCTACAACCGCGCTCCCGCCCTGGTGCCGACAACCGATCCGCTGCTCGGCGAGCCGTTCACGGCGCGGATGAGCGGCGACGACGTGGCGACCGTCCTGGCCGAGGCCTTGCACGAGTCGGAGCTGGTGGCGGTGGCCCCGGCGCTGATCGACGCGCTGGCCTCGGGGCGGGAGGAACTGCTGCGCCCGCTGGCCGATGCGGTGGGCGGGGGGTTGACGTCGCATGAGTTCGGTCTGTATCACGCCGTCCAATGCCAGGATGAGGCGAAATTTCCCGATTCTTCGCGACTTTTCACCGTAACGAATGACAAGGCCGTCTGCCAGGCGTGGAACCTGCCCCCCTCTCCATCCGGCATAACCCCGAAGACGGACACGACACCCGAGCAGACGGGCAACGGAAAGGACAGCACGGACGCCGGGCACTCCAGCACGGGTGCCGGGCGGGACGGGGCGGGTGCCGCGTGGGGTGAGGGGGCCGGGGTGCCGGTGCTGGTGCTGGGTGGGCAGTTCGATCCCACGACGCCGCCCAGGACCAGCAGGCCGGCCGCCGCCGAGTTGCCGGGCGCCACGTTCGTCGAGTTCGCCGGTGTGGGCCACGCGGTCTTCCTGGCCATGGCGACCACCTGCGGCCGCCAGACGATCGCGACGTTCGTCGAGGCCCCCGGCTCCTGGAGTCAGCCGTGTGTCCCGAGCCGGGCGGCGCTTGAGCGGTTCGCCCCGGGGTCGATGCTGGTGACGGGCGCGCCGTACCAGATCATGCTGGCGCCGTGGCTGGCCGTGCCGCTGGTGCTGTTCGCGCTGGTCGCGCTCGTCCAGCTGGTCGGCGGCGGGGTGCGGGGGCGGGGGCTGAGCGCGTTCGCGGGACTGACCGGGCTGGCGGCGGTCGGCCTGACCGTGCAGTCGGTGTACGGCCTGCTCACCACCAACGAGACCGCCCTGGCCGTCGGCGTGCCGGCTTCGGTGGAGATGTACGGCTGGCTGGCCGTGGGCGCCGTGGCCCTGAGCGTGGCGGCGGCGGTGTGGGCCATCGAGGCGAAACCGGCACGAAGGCTGTGGCCGCACCTGGTCGCCCTCGTGGTGGGCGGCGGGTTCCTCGTATGGTGGTTTGCCTGGTTCCTGTAACGCGCATCAGAGAGCTCGACGCGCTCCGCGGCTTCGCGGTGTGCGGCATCATGCTGGTCAACACCTGGCAGCACGCCCCGCACGATCCACCCCAGCAGCCGCTGGACGCCGTCATGGAGTCGGCCTTCCAGGGCCGCTTCTACCCGATCTTCTCCCTGCTGTTCGGCATGAGCTTCGTGCTGTTCCTGCGCAGCGGCTCGCGCGCGGTGCTGCTGCGCAGGTTGTTCTTCCTGCTGCTGTTCGGGCTGGTCCAGCACACCTTCTACGAGGGCGAGGTGCTGACCGACTACGCCGCCTTCGGCGCGGCCGTGCTGCTGCCCGCCTCGTTCCTGTCCCCGGGCTACCCGGTGCTGGTGCTCGGGCTGGCGGCGCTCGGCTGGGGCGTGTGGCAGGGCGGCGGCACGTTGATCATCCCGGGGCTGTTCCTGGCCGGGATGGCGCTGATCCAGCTCAAGCCGGACCGGCGGCTGCTCCTGCCGTTCTTCGCCGTCGGCGCGGTGGCCTCGCTGGCACTGACGGTCTTCTACTACTCCAGCGAGATCCCCGCCTACTACACGCTGGGCGCGCTGGCCGGTGGGGTCGCCTACGGGACCGGCCTGCTGCTGGTCCTGCGGCCGTGGCTGTCGGCGGTGCTGGAGCCGATGGGCAGGCTGGCGCTGACCAACTACGTCTCCGGCACCCTGGTCATCTTCCTGACCGGACCGGTGACCGACGGCTGGTGGGTGCTGGTCGTGGCGGGGGCGACGGTGGCCGTCCAGGCGATCTTCAGCCGGTGGTGGCTGGCCCGCCACCGATACGGGCCGCTGGAGTGGATTTGGCGGTGCCTGACCTGGTTCCGCCGGGTGCCCAACGGTCTAGAGTCGAGGCGTGACGAGAATCGCCCTCTGTCAGATCCCGGTGTCCCCTGATCCCACCGTCAACCTCCAGCGGGTACGGCAGGCCCTGGCCGAGGCCGAAGGCGCCGACCTGGCCATCTTCCCGGAGGCGACGCTCACCCGCTACGGCAAGCGCATCACCGACCTCGCCGAGCCGCTGGACGGGCCGTTCGTGACCGGCGTGGCCGAGGCGGCCCGCGCCCACGGCACCGCGGTGATCGCCGGCGTGTTCGAGCCCGGCGAGGATCGTGTGTACAACACCGCCGTCGCCCTCGACGCCCGCGGCGAGATCCAGGCCGCGTACCGGAAGATCCACCTGTTCGACTCCTTCGGCGCCAAGGAGTCGGAGCTGGTCGAGGCGGGCACCGAGCCGGCCGTGGTCGAGCTGGCCGGGCTCAGGATCGGGCTCGTCACCTGCTACGACGTACGCTTCCCCGAGCTGACCCGCGCGCTGGTGGACAAGGGCGCGGAGATGTTCGCGGTGATCGCCGCCTGGGGGTCCGGCCCGCTGAAGGAGGATCACTGGATCACCCTGGTGCGCGCCCGCGCCCTGGAGAACACCATGTGGACCGCCGCCGTCGGCCAGGCGCCCAACCCGGCCGAGTCGGATGACGGTTTCGGCGTCGGCCGCAGCATGCTCGTCGACCCGCTGGGAGTGGTCCGGGCGGATCTGGGCAGTGCGTCAGGAGTCCAGCTCGTCGAGGCCGGCCTGGAGGCGACGGCCGCGATGAGGAAGACTCTTCCGTGCCTTGAACATCGGGTGCTCGGGGTCATGCGATCGTAAAGTGGTGACGTGAGCAGAACGCAAATGCAGAAGGTGGTCCCGCCGCGTCTGCTCGTGCCCTATCTGTCGGGCAAGCGCACGGTCATCTCCGGATATGTCTACCGCGTGCAGGACTGCGCGCGGCTGAGCACGCCCAGGCAGCTCTTCCACGGGCTCGACCTGTCGTTCGAAGGATCGGAGCTGACGGCCGAGGTGCCCGAGCTGTATGTGATGCGCTGGTACGCGCGCGACGTCGACACCTACGCCGTGCCGTACGGACCGCACATGGGCGGTGACTGGAGCGACACGCCGCCGTTCGCGGGCAACGGCTTCACCACCTCGCGCGAGCACGTGGTGCCGCAGTTCCACACGATGCCGATGCCGATCCCCGCCGGTGCCGAGATCGTCCACGTGAGCCCCGAGTCCGAGCGCCCGTTCGCCGCCTACGACGGGCTGACCTGGCGGCCCGCGGCATGAGCGGGCGCAGCGAGCGATCAATGGGACACTGCCGTCCCACGCCCGTGCGGCCTCCGGAGGAGGTCGCATGAGCGTTCCCATCACCTCGGGTTTCGTGGCGCGCTTCGAGGAGCGCACCTTTCCCGCCGCGCTCGGCCCGGACAGCGACGAGGTCGTGCTGTTCAGCGAGGAAGAGCTGGCGGGCTTCGAGGCCGCCTCCGGCTACTGGCGGCGCACGGTCAAGCGGGCCGACGTCGAGTGGCTGGTGCTGGTGCGCACGGTGGCGGCCTTCGGCGGCGAGCCCTGCATCGTGCTGGACGAGGACGAGGACGGCCTGCACATCGCCTACACCGGCCACAGCGGCATGAAGGCCGAGGCCCTGGGCTACTGGATGGTCGACCACGGCGCCTACGAGGTCGTCGTGCCCCGCGAGGAAGTGTTCTCGATCAGGGTGGAACGCGTCCCCGTGCCCTAGCGGTCAGGTGTCGAAGCTGCGGCGGGCGGTCTCGATGTGGCTGAAGTACTGGTGGGTCCAGCCGCACATCAGATCGACCGTCGCGCGCAGCGCCAGCCCCGGCTGGGTGAGCTTGTACTCCACCCGCGGCGGCACGGTGGGGTGCACCTTCCGCTCGGCCAGGCCGTTGCGTTCCAGCATGCGCAGGTTCTGGGTGAGCATCTTGTGGCTGATGCCCTCGACCTCGTCGCGCAGCTCGCTGAAGCGGAGGGTGCGCTCACCGAGGGCCTCGATGATCAGCAGCGCCCACTTGTTGGCGACGTCCGAGAAGATCTCCCGCGCCAGGGAGTCCGCGCGCCTGAGGTCCGCGTCGTCGGACGTTCCGCTGAACTGCTTGGTCACCATCAGGTTCCCCAGTCTCCGAAAAGTTCGTTCTTCCACGTCAGTCAACACTCTCCTATGGTTCCTGAGTAACCACAAGAGACCAATGGAGGAGATCTCGTGGCTGTTTCGCTCATCAATCCCGACGGGCATGTCCGGGTCCCGATCTACCGCCACGTCGCGGTGGCGACCGGCGGCAGGCAGGTCCACATCGCGGGGCAGGTCGCCTGGGACGAGAACGGCGACCTCGTGGCGCCGGGCGACCTCACCGGCCAGGTAGCCCAGGTCTACCGCAACGTCGCCAGGGCACTCGACGCGGCGGGCGCGACGTTCCATGACGTGGTCCGCTTCACGTGGTACGCCGCGGGCTGGAAGAGAGACAAGTACGACGCCTTCAACGCGGGGATCGAACAGGCGGCGCGGGAGTTCGACCTGGCCACGCCACCGCTGGCGCTGATCGGGGTGGACGTGCTCTTCGAGCCCGGCATCCTCGTCGAGGCCGAGGTCACCGCCATCACCGATTAGGTGATGACATTTCCGCATTCCTTGTCAACCGAGGCGGTATCCGTGGGTCTATAGGGGCGTGAACCGACAAACGACCTCGGTCGCGCCGGTGCGGGAGGCGCCGCCGTCGTTCGCCGAACTGTTCTCCGCCCACTACCAGTCCCTGGTACGGCTGGCCGGACTGCTCGGCGCCGACGACCCCGAGGACATCGCCCAGGAGGCGTTCGCCCGCCTGCACACCGGGCAGCTGCGCGACGACGGCGCGGCCGTGGCCTACCTGCGCGCGATCGTCTGCAACCTCACCCGCAACCGCCTGCGCCACCTGCGCCTGGTACGGCTGCGCCGCCCCGATCCGCCGGAGCCGGCGCGCAGCGGCGAGCAGTCGGTCATCCTCGCCGAGGAGCACCGGGAATTGCTGGAGGCGCTCGACCGGCTCCCCCGCCGCCAGCGGGAGGCGCTGGTGCTGCGCTACTGGCTGGACCTTTCCGAACGTGAGATCGCCGCGGCCATGGGCGTCTCGCCCGGTTCGGTGAAGACGCATGCGAGCAGGGGCCTGGCCGCGCTCGGCCGGGCACTCGAGGAGGACGCGTGACCCCCCTGGAGGAGCGGCTGAAGGCCGCGCTGGACGCTCGCGCCCAGACCTACGAGGCCGGCCAGAACGCCTGGCTGAGCGTGCGTGCCCGCACCCCGATGCCGCCGCGAAGGGGCCGCTGGCTGCTGGCGGCGATCCCGGTCGCGGTGATCGCGCTTTTCGTTCCTGTCCTGCTCAACGGGGGCCTGGGCAGGAACTCGGCGGCCGATCCCGGCACGCTTCAGCGGCAGCTGATGACGGGGCTGACCCCGGTGGGAGAACCGGTGGAGCTCGGCGGCCTGAAGCTGTGGTTCGCCAAGGGCAGGCTCGGCAATCCGCAGTTCTGCGCACTGTCCGGCGGAGGGCGGGAGCCGGTCGGCTCGTGCGCTGCCGTCCACCTCATGGGACCGGGCACCTATGAGGGCTCGGTGGCCGGAAAGGAGGCCACCACGGTCCTCGACTACGGCCTGGCCAGTCCGGAGAGCGCCCAGGTCAGGGCGGTGACAGGTGACGGGCGGCAGATCGCGGGCACGGTGCACCGGGTGCCGGGGGCTCCGGGGGTGATCTGGAGTGTGAGCTTCGCGGCCGCCGAGCAGGTCACCAAGGTGGAGTTCCTGGACGCGGCGCAGCGGGTGCTCGGGGAGATGCCCCGGTCGATGCTGGCGGGCCGCTCGCGCAAGGCCAAGCCGGCCGGCCTGCCGTACGAGATGGCGGGTGGGCTGTCGCTGCGGCCCTACCAGGTTCCGAACGACACCCAGCCCGGCGCGACCGACCTGGAGGTGATCTGGACGCGCGCCGGCAAGGAGGTGGGCTCGATATCGCTCAAGGACGCCTACCTGTGGAAGGGCGGCGGTGCGGACCGGCCGTGGCCGGTCCACCTTCAGGCCGAGGACGGCGTGGTGTTCGGCGCGGCCCGCCCCGACGTCGCGCGTGTCGTGTGGACGCGACAGGGCCGCGAGCTGACGCTGACCCCGCGGCCCGACCCGTGGGGGCTGAACCTGGGCCTGTTCGCGCTGACGGCGGACGCCCGGGACGAGGATCGCGGGCACACGCTGGTCGCCTACGACGCGCGGGGCACGGAGATCTGGCGCGACGACGCGCCGCCCGCGAGGGAAGAGCCCGGCCCCGTCAGAGAGCCGATCAGCGACAAGGTCGTCGTCCCCGGCACGGAGGACTTCTCCTTCGGCCCGGTCGAGCTGTGGTTCGCGAAGGACTCCGAGGGGACGATGCTGTGCGCCTCCGGGGGCGTGCGGCCGGACGGAGGCAAGTCCGGCGGCTGCTCCACGTACCGGCTCGACCGCCGCCTCTCCTCCCGCGACACCCTCACCACCTACCTGCCGGAGCCGGGCGCCGAGCTGGCCTACGGCGTCCTGTCCCCCGCGACCGAGGCGGTCACGGCGGTCACCATCGACGGCACCCGCATTCCCGCCCAGATCCTGAAGGTCAAGGGCGGTCCGGCGGCGGTGTGGGCGGTCCGCTACCCGGCGAACGTCAAGATCGCCGCCTTCTCCCACCGGGAGAAGGGCCGCGAGCTCGAACGCGTCGACACGTGGGACCACAGCTGCTGGCAGACCCCCACGCCGGAGGGCACCGGCCAGGCCCTGCCCGGCGGCGTGACGGCACACCTGCAGGCCCCAATGTGCCTGCACTTCTGGAAGGACGGCAAGACGCTGCCCGGCTTCTTCGAGCGCCTGCCCGGGACGAACCTGCGCACGGTGATCGGCCGTGAGCGGCCCGTGCAGTGGGGCCAGCACAAGAGCATCTGGTACGGCTTCGCCCTTCCCGGCACCGCCCGGGTGGAGGGCGCGTCCAAGAGCGGCAGGGTCGCCGCCGAGACCGTCCCCGACCCGTGGGGACACGGCGTGGCGATGTTCGCCGCACCGGTCCCCGACGGGGTGGCCAAGAAGGGCCTGCACTGGCCGGACCTCTCCTTCACCGGCTACGACGCCGCCGGGAAGGTGCTGTGGACGTGGGACAGGGCGGGACTCAGCTAGAGGGCGCCAGGTCGCGGCGGCGCAGCACCACCAGCCCCGCCGCGGCCAGCGCCGCCGCCACCGCGGTCAGCCCCGGCAGCGCCGCGGCCGGCGCGCCCCGGCCCAGCAGCAGCGCGGGCACGTGCACGAACGGCGACAGCTCCAGCAAGAACCCTTCGGCCAGCTTGAACTCCGCCACCAGGTCGACGGCCAGGATCAGGCCCAGCACGCTCCAGCTGACCGCGGCGGCCAGCCGCGGCAGCACGCCGAACAGCAGGACCGCCACCCCGACCACGGTCCAGACCGCGGGCAGGTAGGCGAGCGTGGCGCCCGCGACGCGCAGCGGGCCGCCGTCGTAGGCGAGCCCTGCCACGCCGCCGAGCACCGCCAGCAGCAGCGCCGGCCCGAAGACCGCGTAGAAGAGGTGGCCGAGCGCCCAGTGCAGGCGGCCGACCGGCGTCGAGAGCAGCAGGTCGGCCCGCCCGGCCGCCTCCTCCGCGCGGGCGCGCAGCGCCGAGACCAGCGCCGCCGCGGCGACGAGCTGGCTCATGACGTAAAGGATGAACGTGAAGAACACGTCGGCGATGCCGGCGCCGGGCCCGCCGATGGTCTCGGCGAGCTGCCGCAGCGTCCCCGTGTCCAGCTGGGTGTCCAGGCCGCGCGCCGAGAAGCCGATCATGCCGCCGATCGCCGCGAAGCCGATCGTGAACCCGATCAGCGTGCCCCGGTGCAGGCGTCCGGCCAGCGCGAACGCGCCGCCCAGCGCGCCCTCGGCCGGACCTGCGCGGGTGGGCAGCAGGCCGCCGGCCAGGTCGCGCCGGGCCGACAGCGCGAACGCCGCCGCCCCCGCCACCGCGACGAACGCCACCGCCACGGCCAGCACCCACCAGTGGTCGCCGCCGTAGGGCCGGGTCAGGCGGACCCAGCCGAACGGCGACAGCCAGGCCAGCCAGCCGATGCCGCCGGAGTCGGCCAGCGAGCGGAGGCCGAAGAAGACGCCGCTGGCGGCGATCGCGAGGCCGCGGGCCGTACCGGATCCGGCGGTGAGCTGTGCGGCGACGGCGGCCACGGCCGCCAGGCACCAGCCCGCGGCGGCGCCGGAGAGACCGAACAGCAGTGACGAGCCGGCGGGCAGGCCGTTCGCGACCAGGCCGGGCACGCTGAGCAGGCCCAGCAGCAGGTTGGCCGCCAGCACCACGACGAGGGCGGCGGCCAGGGGCGCGTGGCGGCCGACGACGCCGGAGGACAGCAGTTCGCGCCGGCCCGTCTCCTCCTCGACGCGGGTGTGACGGATGACGAGCAGGATGCTGATCAGGCCGCCGATCAGCGCGCCGGAGGAGCCGAGCGTCCAGGCGGTCAGGCCGCCGACACTCGCGTCGTAGATGACGCCGCGGGTGGCCAGCTGGGCCGGGCTGTTCATCGAGGCGTGGGTGAAGGCGTCGCGGGCGGCCTGGTCGGCATAGAGGCGGGCGGTGCTGGTGGCGATGGTGGCAGGGAGCACCGCGCTGATGAGGATCCAGACGGGCAGCAGGACGCGGTCGCGGCGCAGGATGAGCCGGATCAGCGCACCGAGGCCAGTCATCGCGCCGATCCCTCGTAGTGGCGCAGGAACAGCTCTTCCAGCGTCGGTGGCCGGCTGGTCAGCGAACGCACGCCGGCCCTGGCCAGCTCGGTGAGGACCGGGGTGAGGGCGGCGCCGTCGACCTGGCAGCGCAGCCGGTCGCCGTCCACGGTGAGCTCGTGCACGCCGGGCAGCCGCGCGAGGCCGCCGGCCGGGCCGATGAGCTCGGCCGTGACCGAGGTGCGGGTGAGGTGGCGCAGGTCGGCGAGGCTTCCCGACTCGACGGTACGGCCGGCGCGGATGATGGACACGCGGTCGCACAGCGTCTCCACCTCCGACAGGATGTGGCTGGACAGCAGCACGGTGCGGCCGCGGTCCTTCTCCTCCTGGACGCAGTCGTTGAAGACCGCCTCCATCAGCGGGTCCAGGCCGGAGGTGGGCTCGTCCAGGATCAGCAGCTCGACGTCGGAGGCGAAGGCGGCCACGAGCGCGACCTTCTGCCGGTTGCCCTTGGAGTAGGTGCGGCAGCGTTTGCGCGGGTCGAGCTCGAACCGGTCGAGCAGTTCGGCCCTGCGGCGCGGGTCGAGGCCGCCGCGTACCCGGCCGAGCAGGTCGATGACCTCGCCGCCGCTCAGCGAGGGCCACAGGGTGACGTCGCCGGGCACGTAGGCGAGGCGGCGGTGCAGCTCGGTCGCGTCCCGCCAGGGGTCGCCGCCGAGCAGCTCGACCTCGCCGCCGTCGGAGCGCATCTGGCCGAGCAGGACGCGGATGGTGGTGGTCTTCCCGGCGCCGTTGGGGCCGAGGAAGCCGTGCACCTCTCCTGCCTTGACGCTGAGGTTCAGGCCGTCCAGGGCCCTGGCCTGGCCGAACGTCTTGACCAGGCCCTTGGCGCGTACAGCGGTGCTCATTGGCGTTCCTCGAACTTCTCCAAGCCCGTCCGCGCCTGCTCGAACAGCTCGCGGCCCAGGAATTCCGGTCTGATCAGGTCGAGCTGGGCCTTGCCCACGCGCAGGGCCCCTTCGGGGGAGAACGTGGGCGTGCCGAGCGCACGGGTGACGTGCTCGTGCAGCACGGTGATGCCGAGCTTCATGGCGGTCAGCACGGTCGCGCGGGCGCGGTGGTCGGCGCCGTGCTCGTCGAGCTTGGCCAGGTGCTGCTCGGTGACGCCGACGAGCTGGTCGAACATGGCCGCCGCGCCGGGCGAGCCGTCCACGAGGGCCCGGCCGAGGTAGTGCATGAGGGGCGGAGCGGTGCGGTGGACGCTCTCGATGAAGTCGGGGTCTTCCAGGTTGTGGTCGGTGACCCCGGCCTTCGCCTGGGCGCGCATGTAGGACAGGACGTACTCGTCGCAGGCTTCGCGCAGCTGCTCCTTGGAGCCGAAGTGGTGCTGGACCAGGCCGGGCGAGACCCCGGCCGCTTCGGCGATGCCACGGATCGTGGTGGCTTTGACGCCTTTGTCGGCGAACAGCGCCATGGCGACGTCCCGGATACGGGCGCGTGCCGTCAGATCCTCATCAGAAACTGGTCGCATGTCCAACATGCTATACGCATGTATTGGCGACCATACAAGTGTCCAGTCACATTTTTCGCGTCAAAGCGCGCGATAGCGCGACCTCCTGGCCTCCTTACGCTCCTGCGGGCTCAACCGGAGCACCGTGGCGATCTCGTACTCCAGCGCCCTGCCCACCCGCTCGGCGAACGCCCTCGGCTCGTAGGCGGCGTCGGGCAGCTCCGGCACGACCCGGTCGACGATGCCGTTCCTGCGCAGGTCCGTCGCGCGTACACCCTGGGCCTGGGCGATCTCCGGGGCGAAGTCGACGCTGCGGTAGAGGATCGCGGACGAGCCCTCCGGCGGCAGCGGCGACAGCCAGGCGTGCTGGGCGGCCAGCACGCGGTCGGCCGGCAGCAGCGCCAGCGCGGCGCCGCCCGCCCCCTCCCCCATCAGCAGGCAGACCGTCGGCGCCTCCAGCGAGACCATGTCGGCCAGGCAGCGCGCGATCTCCGCGGCCAGGCCGCCCTCCTCGGCCGCCTTCGACAGTGCCGCACCCGCCGTGTCGATCACCGTGACCAGCGGCAGCCCCAGCTCCGCGGCCAGCCGCATGCCGCGCCTGGCCACCCGCAGCCCCGCCGGGCCCAGCGGCGCGCCGACCCGCTGGCGGCGCCGGTCCTGGCCGAGCACGACCGCCGGTGCCGCCCCGAACCTGGCCAGCGCCAGGAGCAGGCCGGGCTCGTTCTCGCCCTCGCCGCTGCCGTTGAGCGGGGTGACGTCGGTGGCGGCCAGCTTGAGCAGCGTACGCACGCCGGGCCGGTCGTCGCGCCGGGAGCGGGTGATGGCCTCCCACGCCTCCACCGGCCGCAGGTCCTCCTCGGGCGGCCGGCCCGGATCGAGTTTCTCCACCCGCGCGCACAGCACGCTCAGCGCCCGCACCGCGATCGTCCGCGCCGCCTCGGCCGAGACCACCGCGTCGACGAGGCCGTGGCGGTAGAGGTTCTCGGCCACCTGCACGCCCTCGGGGAACGGGTAGCCGTGCAGCGACTCGAACACCCTCGGCCCGAGAAAGCCGATCAGCGCCCCCGGCTCGGCCGCGGTCACGTGACCGAGCGAGCCCCACGACGCGAACACCCCGCCCGTCGTGGGGTGCCGCAGATACACCAGGTACGGCAGGCCCGCCGCCCGATGCGCCTGCACCGCGGCGGTGACCTTCACCATCTGCACGAACGCGAGCGCGCCCTCCTGCATCCTGGTGCCGCCGGAGGCGGGCGCGGCCAGCAGGGGCAGTCCCTCGGCGGTCGCCCGCTCCACCGCCGCGGCGATCCGCTCGGCCGCGGCCACCCCGATGGAGCCGGCCAGGAAGGAGAACTCGCTGGCCACCACCGCCACCCGCCGCCCGTCGAGCAGCCCTTCTCCGGTCACGACCGACTCGTCGTAGCCGGACTTGACGCGGGCGGCGGCCAGTTCGTCGGCGTAGGAGGAGTCGGGGCGTACCGGGTCGACCGGCGGCGCGTCCCAGGAACGCCAGGAGTCCTCGTCCAGGACCGCGCGGATCAGGGCGTGCGCGTCGGGACGGCTGTCGATCATCGCTCCCGCTCTTCCAGCCAGGCCAGGACCGCCTCGCCGTCCTGGCCCAGCTCGGGCGGGGCGGTGTGCTCGGCCGGCGGCAGGCCGTCGAAGCGCAGCGGCGGGCCCGGCAGCTCGATGCGGCCCAGGACCGGGTGCTCCACGGTGACGAGCAGGCCCTGGGAGCGGGTCTGGTCCCAGGCGTAGACCTCGTCGAGAGAGCGGATGGCGCCGGCCGGGACGCCCAGCTCGCCGAGCGCGGCCAGCCAGTGGGCGCGGTCGTGGGCGGCCAGAGCTTTCTCCATGTCCTGGATGAGGTCCTCGCGGTGCTGGAAGCGGTCGCGGTTGGTGCGATATTTCGCGATATCTGGGTCTATACCGAGGAGGATGGCGACTTTTCGCCATTGCGTCTCGTTGGCGACGGCGATCTGGAGCATGCCGCCGGCGCAGTGGAAGGCTCCGTACGGGGCGATGGAGACGTGGTGGTTGCCGTTGGCCCGCGGGACCTGGCCACCGACCGTCCAGGCGGTGCCGTGGTAGGAGTGCACGCCGGTCACCGCGGCCAGCAGGGAGGTCCGTACGATCCGGCCCTCGCCGGTGCGCTCGCGCTCGTACAGGGCGGCGGCGACGCCGTACGCGCCGTGGATGCCCGCGAGCAGGTCGGCGATCGAGGCCCCCACGCGGTAGGGCTCATCGGCGCTGGGACCCGTCAGCGACATCAGCCCCGCCTCGCCCTGCGCGATCTGGTCGTAGCCCGGCCGCCCGCCCTCCGGGCCGTCGTGCCCGAACCCCGTGATGGACAGGACCACCAGCCGCGGGTTGAGCTCGCGCAGCCGTTCCACGGCGAGCCCGAGCCGGTCGAGCACCCCGGTGCGGAAGTTCTCGATGAGCACGTCGCTCTGCCGGACCAGGCGCTCGACCAGCGCCCTGCCGCCGGCGCTCTTGAGGTCGACGGCGACCGACAACTTGTTGCGGTTGGCCGCCAGGAAGTACGTGGAGATGTCATGCTCCGGCCCGACGAACGGCGGTCCCCAGCCCCGCGACTCGTCACCCCCGTCAGGGTGCTCCACCTTGATCACCTTGGCGCCCAGGTCACCGAGCATCTGGGCGGCGTGCGGACCCGCGAGGGCCCTGGACAGATCGAGCACGACGATGTCGCCTAGGGGTCCGAGCAAGATCAACCTCCATCCCGGGGAAAGTCAATATTGTCAGCTTGCCAGGTCCTTTCTGTCGCCCCCTACCCTCGACAGCGTGCAAACCCTCGCCCAGCGCATCAGCGACCTCCCGCCCTCGTGCGGCCCGGTCCGCCTCGTGGCGGTCGACGGGCCCGCCGGAGCGGGCAAGACCACCTTCGCGGGACGGCTGGGCAAGGCGCTCGACTGCCAGGTGATCCACAGCGACGACTTCCCCGTGCCGTGGTCGGAGGGCCCGGGCGCCTGGTTCGCGGCGTTGCGCGAGCAGGTCCTGGACCCGCTGTCTGCGGGCCACGCCGGACGTTTCCGCCGCTACGACTGGCACCGCGCACGCTACACGACGTGGCTCGACGTCCCGCCCGCTCCGGTCCTGGTGATCGAGGGCGTGGGTACGGCCCGCCGCGACGCCGACCACCTCCTGGCCTTCCGGATCTGGCTGGAGGCCGGACGCGCGACCCGCTGGGACCGCGTGCGGGCCAGGGACGGCGCCGGCCTGGAGGCGGAGTGGCAGGCGTGGTTCGCCGCGGAGGACAGCTGGTTCGCCGGCGACGCCACCCGATCCCGAGCCGACCTCGTCATTTCCACCTGACTGTAAAGGATGGCCATAACCCCGGCCACCCCCCATATTGCTATACCAAATCCTATACAAAATCCCGCCGGATGGCCTTTACCCTCGACGCAGTCCCTTCCCCGCATCGAAAGGCCGTTCGCGATGGCGCCGATACCGCAGCCACGGACCCTCCACCTGATGATCTGCGCCACGCTCCTCACCGCGGTCGCGGCCATCGGCGTCAGCGCTGTGGCCCAGGCCACCGCCACCACGCAGGAGGCGCACCCGGTCGCGGTCACGATCCGCGACGTGGCGGGCAAACCAGTCGGCACTCTCGCCCTGCGGCAGGAGGGATACACCAAGTCGCGCCTGTCGGTCACGGTCAGGGGCCTGCCCCCGGGCTACCACGGCTTCCACGTCCACACGACCGGCATCTGCGACCCCGCCGCCATCGACCCGGCAACCGGCAAGGCGTCCCCGTTCTACACCGCCGGCGGCCACTTCGACCTCGGCGGCTCCACCCACTCGCACCACTCCGGCGACCTGCCCCCGCTGCTGGTCGCCGCGGACGGCTCCGGCACGGCCTCGGTGGTCACCGACCGCTTCCGGGTCCGCCAGCTCACCGACGCCGACGGCAGCGCCGTCATCATCCACGCCCTGCCCGACAACCTGGCCAACATCCCCGAGCGCTACAGCGCCACCGGCCCGGACGAGGCCACCCAGCGCACGGGCGACGCGGGCGGCCGGATCGCCTGCGGCCCGATCAAGTAGCCGCCCGCCACCGCTCCCCGGCCGCCGCATTGGCCCGTGCGGCGTCCGGGGACTAAGGTTGCCGCCTCGGCCGGGAACACACGCCGTCCAGGACCCGGCTTTCAGGTCCCGGCTTCCAGGTTCCGGCTTCCAGCACCCGGCTTCCGGGTCCCGGCTTCCAGGACCCAGCTTTCAGGACCCGGCGCGACCGGCCAGAGGGGCGGACGATCCCGATGAACGACGACCTGGCGGCGATGGCCCGCTCCATCATCGACGCCAACGTGTACGTGACGCTCGCGACCGCCGGCCGGGACGGCACCCCGTGGGCCAATCCGGTGTTCTTCGCCCACGACAGCTACCGCGACTTCTACTGGGTCTCCTCCCCCGAAACCGTCCACTCCGGGAACCTGGCGGTCCGACCGCGGCTGGGCATGGTCGTCTTCGACTCCCACGTCATCCCGGGCACCGGCCAGGCGGTCTACATGTCCGCCACGGCCGGGCAGGTCACCGACCTGGAGGCCGCCCTGGCCGTCTACCCGGGCGACCCGGCACGCGGCGGGCGCCCCATGACCCCCGAGGACCTGAGCGCGCCCCACCCCTACCGCCTCTACGTGGCGCACGCCGAGGAGCACCACGTCCTGTGCCCCCGCGAGACGGGCGTGCCCTGCGCACCCCACGGTCTGTCCCACGACCACCGCATCGCCGTGACCCCCTGAACCACGACTTTGGTCGGTGCCGCTCCGACCAGCGGTGGAGGCGCGGACTCGGCTTCAGGCGGGAGGCGCGGCAATCTTCCGGCTGCCAGTGTCGAAGGGTCGTCCCCCCTCGGAAGGGCCCATCGTGCGCGTGACCACCGCCCCGCTGCAGCCGGAACTGGACAGGATCGTGGCGGCAGGGGCGGGCGCGGTGATCGCGGAGCTCAGACGGGACGGCCGCACCACCAGGCTGGCCTCGGGCGTGATCGAGCTCGGCCGCCCGCGCCGCGCCCCCGTCAACGGCCGCTTCCGCATCGGCGGCGTCACCGAGACGTTCACCGCCACGGTCGTGCTGCAACTCGTGGCCGAGGGCCGGCTCGGGCTGGACGACCCGCTCGGCCTCCACCTGCGGAACGCGGCGCCGGACGTCACCATCCGGCACCTGCTCGGCCACACCAGCGGCCTGCCCGACCACACCGCCCCCACACGCCCCCGGCGGGCGCGCGACCTCGTCAACCTGGCCGTCCTGTCCGACCCCGGCACCCGGTACGCCCCCTCCGGCACCGGCTACCTCCTGCTCGGCATGGTGATCGAGGAGGTGAGCGGCCGGCCGTACACCAGGGAGATCACCGACCGGATCATCAAGCCGCTGAAACTGACGGCCACCCGCACCCCCACCTCCTCGACCGCGATCAACGGCCCGCACGCCCGCGGCTACCTCATGACCGGCGGCAGGCCCCGCGACGTGACCCGCCTCGACCCCACCGCCGCCGGCGCCGCGGGCGGCATGATGTCCTCCACCGCCGACCTCAACACCTTCTTCCACGCCCTGCTCACCGGCGGCCTGCTGCCACCCGCCGAGCTCACGCTGATGAAGACCCCGGGCATCGGCGGCGCCTACGGCCTCGGCCTGGAGATCGCCGGCACCCCCTGCGGCACCGCCTACGGTCACCGCGGCGCCATCCTCGGCTACACCACCCTGTCCTTCCACAGCGCCGACGGCGCCCGCCAGCTCAGCCTCAGCATGACGCCGTACGACGACGCCGCCCACGCGGCACTCCAGGCGGCGTTCACGACGGGGTTCTGGAGCTAGTCAGCTCGCACCGCCCGTCCACGCAGTTGCGCCGCAGCCGTCCCCTGGAGATCGTCTGCACCAGCCCGATCGCCCAGCACGTCGGGCACCCGCGCAGCGCGAGCAGGCCGAGCGGCGCCAGGAGCAGGCTGACCGGCCCGGTCACCGGGAGCAACGCGACCGCGGCGGCCAGCGCGCCGAAGCCGATCACGCCGCGCACCAGGTGCCGGGGCAGCGACCCGCTGGCGAAATCACGTCCGTCAGCCACGGTCGCCCCCCACCGAGCTCAGCAGCGTGGCGCGGACCGTGGTGCGGGCGCGGTGCAGCCGGGACTTCATGGCCGGGGTGCTGAGGCCGAGCGCGGCGGCCACCGCCCGCCCGCTGTGGCCCTGGACGTCGCGCATGATCAGTACGCTGCGCTGGTCGGCGGGCAGCTCGGCGATCGCCTCCGCCACGATCCCGGCCTCCAGGCGCAGCAGCACCTCCTCCTCGGCCGACCGCTCGGCGCCGTCGAGGATCGGGAGGTGGTACCCGGTCAGCGTCCGTGCCCGGCGCAGGCACTCGTTGCGGACGATGCGGAACATCCACGACGCCAGCGCCGCCGAGGCCCGCAGCACCCCGATCTTGCGATACAGGATGATCAGCGCCTCCTGCGCCGCGTCCTCGGCGTCCTCCGGAGTGGTGCACAGCGCGTGGGCGAAGCGCCGTACGTGCGACTGCGAGCGCGAGACCAGCGCGGCGATGGAGTCGACGTCGCCCCTTTGCGCGGCCGCGATGAGACGCTCGTCGGGCCAGGTCGTGTCAGCCACGGTCACGGCTCCTGCGGCGCAGCACGACGACCGTACAGGTGCAGACGAGCACGGCGGCGACGGCGATGATGGCGATGGTCACGATGCGAAACCTCCGGATCAGGTCCCGGCAGGATCGCCGGGACACACATAAGAGGCAGGAACCCCACAAAAGGATTCAGGCACTGACAGGAGATGTCAGTGACGCGCTCCTAGCTTCTGCCCATGAACAACTTCGACTTCTTCGAGGGCACCTGGACCTCGCACCAGCGCAAGCTGACCAAGCGGCTGGCGGGCAGCGACGACTGGGAGGAGTTCCCCGGGTACACGCGGGCCACGCGGCACCTGTCCGGCCTGGCCAGCTGTGACGAGGTCACCTTCCCCACCAAGGGGACCTCGGGTCTGACCCTGCGCCTGCACGACCCCGCCACCGACCTCTGGTCGATCTACTGGGTCAGCGGCGCCGACCCCGTGCTCGGCCTGCCGCCCGTGGTGGGCCGCTTCGACGGCGACCGGGGCGAGTTCTTCTGCGACGACGAGCACGAGGGCACGCCGGTGCGCTGCCGCTTCCTCTGGATCAGGATCGACGCCGACCACTGCCGGTGGGAGCAGGCCTTCTCGGTGGACGGCGAGCAGACCTGGGAGACCAACTGGATCGCCGAATTCACCCGGGCCGAAACGCCCTGAGCGTGGCCTCGACCAGCGCGTCGGCGTACTCGGGCGTGAGCGGGCCCGAACGCTGCAGCCACCGCTGGAACAGCGGCGCGTAGAGCACTTCGAGCACCAGGTCGAGGTCGGCGTCCGCGGCGAGCTGCCCGGCCCGCTGCGCGCCGCGCAGCCGGGCCTTCTTGGCCTCGTCCACGGGCCGGGCGAGCTTGTCCCGGTACTGCGCGGCCAGCCCGGCGTCGTTGATCACCTCGGCGGTCAGCGCCCGGATCGGCTTCTCGAAATCCGGGTCGGCGAACTCGGCGACGGTCGCGCGCATCACCCGCTTCAGGTCCGCCTCCAGGTCTCCGGTGTCGGGCAGAGCCATGTCCTGCCCTCCGGCGTCCTCGCTGAGTGCCAGGATCGAATCGAAGATCACGGCACCCTTCGACGGCCACCACCGGTAGATCGTCTGCTTGCCGACGCCCGCCCGCGCGGCGATGGCCTCGATGGCGACCTTCTCGTAGCCCACCTCGGAGATCAGGGCGCGGGTGGCCGCGAGGATCGCCTGGCGCGAGTGCTCGCTACGGCGGGAACTGTCGGGTGTCTTGGGCATGAACCCAACGGTAGCGATGCCGGGGACGGTCAGAGGCCGCGCCCGGGGCCGGGGTCACGCCTTCCCGGGCACCCGGTCGGGACGGGGCCGGAAAAGCGAATCGAAAGCGGCCTCCCCTACCGTCGGGGACATCCATCCCGGAGGAGGATCGCCGCCTTGCTGGCAGGGCGGTGCGCCGGGCCGTCGTGCCGTCGCGTGGCACGGCCGCCCGCTCCGGCCGCCCCGCCACCCGCAGTGGCGGGGCGGCCCGGTCTCAGGCCAGGTGCGTCACGTCGTTGAACGACAGCACCTCCATCCGCCCGTCCACCACGTGCCAGGTGGAGACCGACGCGTTGCGGATCGGGGCGTAGCGGTGCACGGCGGGCAGTTCGGCGTCGGGCTTGTCGGCCAGGACGTGGCGCAGCAGCAGCACGACAGCGTCGTGGGCCACGATGAGGACCCGCCGGCCGCGGGCGCTCGCGCGCAGGTCGCCGACGAAGGCGCGCAGCCGTACCACGACGTCGCCGAAGGACTCGCCGCCCGGCGGACGGAAGGCGTACTCGCCCTCGGACAGGAAGCGGGCGGCCTCCTCGGGGAAGCGCTCGGCGACGGCCGCGCGGTTGAACGGCGCCAGGGCGCCCATCTCACGGTCGCGCAGGCGCCTGTCCACGGTGAGGGGCAGTGTCGTCTCGACGCCCCACGCCCGCTGCGCGTGCGCCCAGGTGTCGCGCGCCCGCAGGTACGGCGAGCACCACACCACCTCCGGCGCCTCCGCCTGCGGCAAGGCCGCCAGCACGCGCCCCACCGCGGCCGCCTGCCGCCTGCCGAGATCGGTCAGGGTGACCTCGTGGTCGCCGCGCTCGTAGACGAGGGGACGCTCGCGCGCCCGTTCGTAGGCCAGGTTGGCCTCGCTCTGGCCGTGCCGCACCGCGATGATCCGCACCGGTCCGCTCATGCCCGCCATGTTGCCAGAAGGCCCTTCCTCTAATTACGGTCAAGACCGTTAATAAAGTGCCATGGAGCCCTCCGCTCCCCTCGCCCTCGTCTCCTGGGCGGTGACCGTCGCCCCCGACCACTCCGTCTACGTCGGCAGCTACCACGCCACCGCCGGCGCCATGGGCCGCCTCTTCCGCTTCGAACCCGCCACCGGCAAGGTCACCGAACTCGGCATCGCGGCCGAACGTCGGCCAGAGCATCGCCTCGCCTACCGCGACGTCGTCGTCTACGGCGCCACCTCGGCCTTCGGCGGCATCAGCACCCCGCAGGACACCGCGGCCAAGGTGTTCGCCTACGACGTCGCAGCCGACGCGCTGACGTGGGTGACGGCGCCGGTGGAGGGCGACCTGGCGCTCAGGTCGATCACCATCGACGACGCCGGGCGGCTGTGGGGACTCACGCCGGACGCGGTCTTCGAGATGGACCCGGTCACCGGGCGGACGCTCCGTACCGCCAAGCAGCCCCGCGCCCTTTCGGGTGCGGGGCCGGGGTTACCCGAGCCGAGCGGACCGGATCGAGTGGATCCGGACAGGGGTGGCCGAGTCGGGGGTGGCCGGGTTCCGGAGTGGGTCAGGGGTGGAGGCGGTAGAGAGTGGGGCCTTCGGCGAAGTAGACGTCGCCCGAGCGGTGGACCGCCAGCTGGTGGACCGGCCCCGAGCGCAGCACGGTGTGGCGGCCGGTCCACGGGTTCAGGCGGAACACCGACTGACCGGCATGCGCGCCGTACAACTGAAGGTCGCGGCGGTTGAAGGCCAGCTGTCCGCTCGCGCTCTTGCTCGACGACAGCACCACGCGCTTGACGACCTCGCGGGCCCAGGTGTTCACCGCGAACACCTCCCCGCCCGCGATCCCCCACAACCGACCGGCGGCGTCGAAGGTGAGGGCGGGGATGGCGGGCTTGCCGGGGGCGGGGACGATCTCCCACAGGAGCCGGTTCTCGCGCACCGACCAGGCGAACAGCTTGGCCTCCAGCTGTGTCGGCGGGGTGGCGGACTGGCCGCTGTAGATGGAGGTGCCGCCGTAGACGATGCCGTCGCGGTAGGCGAGCGCGACGATCGACTGGTCCTTGACGACGTTGCGCTGCGAGGACTTCAGGCGCCCCGCCTCCGGGTCCCAGATGGACAGGACGCCGCCCAGATGACCGAGGTCGGGCATGGTGCCGACGGCGAGGTAGCGGCCGGCCGAGACCATGGCGCGCGGGCGGATCTGCTTGTCGGCGGCCCCGTCGTACAGGCGGGCGGGGTTCGGGTCGGGGCCGGGCTGCGGGCTGGGCGAGTACTCGGTGCTGTTCCACGGCAGGCGCGGGTCGTAGGAGTAGACGCGGGCCTCGGGGTAGGCGCCGATGTACAACTTGCCCTGGTGTGTGGTCATGTCCTCGCTCTGCGAGAACGTGTGGAACTCCTCGGTCTTGCCGGACTTGGGGTCGATGCCGGCGAAGCCGCCGTTGAGGAAGCCGCCGGCGTACATGCGGCCGTCGGGGCCCTCGGACAGCGCCGTGACGTCGATCGGCTCACCCTTGATGCCGCTCTGGACGAACGCCTTGGCGCCGGTCTGCGGGTTGTAGCGGAACATCAGGCCACGCCAGAGCAGGCCGACGAGGCTCTTGCCCGGGTAGTCGGGCAGGCCGAGTTCGGCCCATCCGATGCCGCGGGTGTTGGCCACGCGGCCGGTGACCGGCAGGCCGGTGGGGGTGGTGGTCTTGGTCTTGGGGTCGTAGCGGACGAGCTCGCCGCCCTTTACAAAGTAGACCCGTCCCTCGTCGTCCGGTGGCGAGACGTCCAGGCCGTGGGCGGCGTCCAGCCGGTCGGTCCACTTGCCCGCGGCGATGTCCCACACGTGCAGGGGGCCCGGACTGGCGCCGCCGAGCCGTACGTAGAGGTAACCGGCGGCGGCGTCGACGTCGTAGGCCCACTTGCCGGTGGTGTCCTCGGGGGCGGGCAGTTCCTTGATCGCGCCGCCGGCCGCGTCCACCTCGAAGATCTTGGCGGGTGCCTCGGTGCCGGCGTAGATCTTGCCGCCGGCGTGGGAGACGCTGCGGATGTAGGCGTGGGCCGCGGACAGCCGGCCGTAGTCGCGTACGCCGGTGGCGGGGTTGTAGGCGAAGAGCCTGCCGCCCGGCGAGGTGCCGCCGTAGACGGTCGCGCCCTCGCCCGCGGCCAGTGTCCAGACGAACGTCTCGCCCCGCAGCGGGTTGCCGAGATCCTGGACGCCGCCTTGGGCCGTCCAGCGGAAGAGCTTGCTGCCGCCGTACGTGCCCGCGTACACGCTGCCGTCGGGTGTGGCCTCCACGGCCCACGCGCCGCCGGAGCCCGGCAGGTCGAACCTGGAGGTCTGCGCCCCGGTCGCCGGATCCACGGCGTTGAGGTGGGCGGGGCTGCCGGAGGAGGCGCTCCAGATCACCGTCTTGCCCTCCGGCCCGGGGGCCACGGCGCCGCCGAGCAGCAGCACGTCCTGGAGCGGGACGCCGAGGTTCTCCGGAGCGGGGGCGGGGGCCGGGGTGAGCGCGGTGACCGCGACGAGGACGGCCGCGAGCGCTCCCTTCCATAAGATCATGCGTGCAGCACCTTCGTGAGGGCCTCGACGAGGTGCGAGGCGTGGGCGGGATCGTCCATGAGCATCGACTGGCGCATCCAGACCACCTCGCGCGTGGCGGCCTCGGTGGCGGGGCACGGCTCGGGGCGCGCGCCGGCCTCGGTGAGCGCGGCCATCGTGCCGAGCGGCGGGTAGCCGCCGTCGAGCGGCACCCCTTCCGCCGCCATGGCCTCCAGGAAGAAGGCCCGGTCGAACGGCACGCGCACGCGCAGCATCAGCAGGTGACGCGAGTCGAGCGTGGTGCCCGGCGGCCGCGGCACCACGCTCACCGGCAGCCCGGTCGCGGCCAGCCCCCGCTCCACCTCGGCGGCGAACGCGTTGCGCCGGGCGATCTCCGATTCCAGCCGGTCCAGCCAGGGCAGCAGCAGCGCCGCCTGGATCTCGGTCAGGCGCAGGTTCCAGCCGACGTTCGGGTGGCCGTACCACTGGCCGCCGAGTTTGCGCCCGAGGTTGCAGACCGACCAGATCGCCTCATGGTCGGCCTCGTCGCGGCAGACGATCAGCCCGCCCTCCCCCGCCGTCATCGCCTTGCTGGCCTGGAAGCTGTAGACGCCGGCGTCGCCGAGCCCGCCGATCGGACGGCCCTTGTAGCTCGCGCCGTGCGCCTGCGCCGCGTCCTCGACGACCTTCAGCCCATGGCGTACGGCTACCGCGTTGATGCCGTCCATGTCGGCCGGGCTGCCGGCCAGGTGCACCGGCATGACCGCGGCCGTGCGCGCGGTGACGGCGGCCTCGACCGCGGCGGCCGTCAGGTGCAGGTCCACCGGGTCCACGTCCACGATCACCGGTACGGCTCCCGCCAGCAGCACCGAGGTGGCCGAGGCGACGAACGTGTACGCGGGCACGATGACCTCATCGCCCGGCCCGACGCCCAGGCCGCGCAGCGCGGCGAACAGGCCCAGGGTGGCGTTGCCGACGGCGACGCCGTACCGGACGCCGGAGAGGCGGGCGAACGCGGCGGTCAGGTCCGCGCAGGCGGAGCCGCCCTGGGTGGCTCCCCACCGGCCGCTGTCGAGGACGTCGGTGACGAGCTTGCGCTGCGCGTCGTCGAGCGGCGGCGGCCAGGCGGGCCACGGGGTGGTGCGGACGGGGGTGCCGCCGTGGATGGCGAGGGTCATGCGAGGCGTCCTTTCAGCACGCGCGCGAGGTTGCCGCCCTGGATGAGGGCACGGTCGGCGTCGCTGACCGGGGCCAGGGCGACGCGGCCGAAGCCGACACGCAGGTCGAGGAAGCAGGAGTCGGAGCCGTAGACGACGCGGTCGGCGCCGGCCAGGTCGGCCAGCTTGGCGATCCAGCGGCCGGTCATCTTGGAGCCGCAGATCTCCAGGTAGAGGTTCGGGTGGCCGTGGATGAGCTCGGCGGCGCGGGTGAAGCCGTACGGCCACAGGCCCGCGTGACCGAGCAGCAGCGGGACGTGCGGATGGCGCCGCGCGACGGTCGTGAACTGGGCCGGATCGCTCCACGGCGAGTCGGTCTGGCCGTGCGCGAGCACGGGCAGGCCCAGCTCCCAGACGGGGTCGTAGCGGCGGTCGTCGAGGCGGCACTGGTGCACGTCCGGGTGGATCTTGACGCCCCAGACGCCTTCGCTGGTGAGGCGGTTGCGCTGGTGCGGGTTGTAGACCTGCCAGACGCCGATGCGGCCAGGAAACCGCCCGGCCGCCTCGAACGCCAGCCGGTTGCCCTCCTCGGCCGACGGCCCGACGCCGAGCAGGTGGCTGATGCCGATCGCGTCGATGCCGAGGCGGTCCATCAGCTCGATCATGCCTTCGGCGGTCTTGTCAGGGATGAGGAAGTCGGGCCAGGGTCCGAGGTGGCCGTGCGCGTCGAGGATCACAGTAGGCCGCCTCCCGTCGCGATCAGCTCGACGTCCTCGTCCGGCAGGTCGAGGTGGTCCAGCAGGAAGCGCGGGCCGCAGTCGTCGAGGACGGGGGCGCCGGTGCCGAAGACCAGGCGCTCGGGGCCGTACAGTCCGGCCAGCCACTCGACGCCGCGCTGGGTGTTGACGGTGCCGATCTCCAGCCACAGGTTGGGGATCTCGGCCATGAGCTCGCCGATGGTACGCAGGTGGCGGTAGCCGGGGGTGAGCAGCAGGATGCGTTGCCGCGGCAGGTGCCCGGCGAGGGCGAGGAGCTGGCCGGGGGAGGTCTCCTCGAACTCGACGGCCACCGTGGTCTCCATCGCGCGCAGCCACCGGAGCGTGTTGGGTCCGGTGAGCTCGAAGCGGTGCCTGGACGGGCACAGGCGGACCATCGGCACGCTCCAGTCCGGGATCGGCTCGAAGGACTCGGGCACCAGGACGGGGACCGGCTGGAGGGCCGGGTCCTTCAGTTCCATGAGCGCTTCGTTGCCCGCTCTGGCGTCGGAGTAGAGGCTGAGGGTGTGGGTCACGTGGGCGCGCTGGATGCCCAGCCGGGACATGTCGGGGCGCGGGTCCTCCGGCAGGTCGTCGAACGGCACGGGGCCGATCAGGCGGTGGGCGTCCGTGACGTATTTCGGCACAGACCGAAACTAGCTGCGCCCCGCAAGCCCGGTCAAGACCACCCCACCCTCGCCCCCGCGCCCTCGGGTGCCGGTGGAACGGCGGAGCGTACGGACAGCCGGAGAGCGCTTGGCCAAGGGAGGCGCGGGCAACGGCCCGCGAGACACCCCGAGGGGCGCATGTGGGTGAAGCGCTCCCAGCGCGGGACACCCGGGCTCGGAGCGTGACCCCTCCGGCCCCTCGGAGCGTGACCCCTCCGGCCTCTCGGAGCGAGCCCAAGGGTGGTGGAGCGAGCCCCGAGGTTGGGGAGCGGGGTGGGTTAGGGGGTGGGTGGGGTCAGGGGTGGGCAGGCGGGATCGAGGTCGAGGCGGGCCAGGGTGCGGCCGACGAGGGCCCAGGCCTTCCAGGAACCGGGTTCGAAGTGGAGTTGCGGGTTGGTGTACCAGTCGTCGCCCAGCCCCGCCGCCACCGGCTTGGCCTCTGACCCCAGCAGGTACGCGTTGCCCCCGCCGAAGAAGGCCGAGGTGAACACACGGCCCCGGTGCACGGTCAGCTCGCCGTACCCGGAAAGGGTGCCCTGGTGTTCGACGGTGCGGGTGGCCAGGTCGAGGGCGATCCAGGCGCCGGAGTTGCGCTTGTAGACCCCGTAGATCAGGCCACGGTGCACCTTGATGTCCTGAAAAGTGCGGAAATTGGCGACAGGCTCGACCTGCCAGAGAATCTGGCGCTTTTTCAGGTCGAAGGCGGCGATGGAGGCCGCGGTCCGGGTCGGTGGGGTGCCGCCGCCGCCCAGGACGTCGCCGCCCAGGTACACGATGCCGCGCGCGGCATCCAGGGACAGGCTCATGAGGCTCTGGTCCGGCATGATCCCGGCATAGACGTCCTTAGCACCCGTGTCCGGATCCACGATCGACAGCGCGCCGTTCAGCCGGGCGCCGAGCGGGGCCGAGGCGACGAGGAGCTTGTCGCGGACCGGGTCGTACTCGATGTCCCACGGCCGCGCCTGGTCATGCCCCAGGAAGCCGAGGCTGCGCAGCTTGTCGGTGCGGATGTCGATCTCGAGGATCTGGCCGCTGGGGTAGATGGCCGCGTAGATCTTGTTCCCGCGCCGCACCATGTCCTTGGGCTCGCCCGGGACCCGGAAACGACGCTGCTCGCCGGTACGCAGGTCGCGTACCTCCATGGAGAAGTGGCCGCCGACGTACACGGCCCGGTGCGGCACGAGGAGCATGCTCTGGACGCGCTCGGCCCCGGCGGGCAGTCCCGCGTCGATCAGGTCGGCGAACTCCGACTTCCCGGTACGCAGGTCCAGCCACCACATCCCGCCGCTGCCCGAGAAGCCGGTCAGCGTGTCCGCGCCGGTCAGGACCAGGCGGCGGGTCTCGTCGTCCTGCGATGGCGGGCCGGCCACCCGGGTGGTGGCGGCGTCGCCGGTGCGGTAGCGGTGCACGGCGCCGTCGGGCCGGGAGGTGCCGTAGACGGTGCCGTCCGGGGCGGAGACGAGCGCGTCGAGCGGGGGCGAGGCGGCCGTACGCGGGTCGGAGCCGTCCTTGCGCACGTCGATCAGCGTCGAGCCGCTGACCGCGAGCACCCGGTCGCCGTGCTCGGCCACGACGCCGATGCCGGTCGTGCCCTGGGCGAGTTGCCTGACGGTGCCGTCCCGGCGGTCGATGGCCATGAGCTTGCCCTTGTCGAGCAGGCCCGCGTAGACGTGGGTGGCGTCGGCGGCCAGCGCCCTGACGTATCGCTCCCCGGCGGCCAGGACCCCGAAGTTCCTGACGGCGGCCGTGGCCGGGTCGTACTCCCAGACGCGCCCGTCGGGGTAGGTCCCGGCGTACAGCTTGCCGTCGGGCGCGGCGGCCAGGCTCCACACGAAGCCGCCGTTCTTCCCGAAGGAGTGCAGGTGCTTCACCTCGCCGGTGGCCGGGTCGAAGCTATACAGATCGGGCACGGGATACGTCCCGACATACACCTTTCCGCCGGAGATCGCCGTGGCCCAGCCGCCTTCCGGCTCGCCGGTCGCGGGGCCGTCCGGGAGCGTGACGCTTCTGACCACCTTGCGGGTGCTCAGGTCGACGTCGGCGAGCACCGGCGGTTTCTGGCCGCGCGTCACGACATAGGCGTGACCGTCGTGTACGGCGGCGCCGACGATCGCCCCGGTCACCGAAGCCGGCCCGAACGTCTCGACCCGTGTCCCGTCACACCTCCCGGGCTTCTGGCCGGGCGGCGCGGCGTGGGCGGGAAGGGGGGCGGCGAGAGCGAGGGCCAGCACGGCCGCCGCGATCGCGGAAAATGCGCGCATGGGAGGCTTTCTGCGAGTGGGGGTGAGCGGACGCATCGATTGCTCGTTTTTCTTGCTCAATTTTGGCCCAGACCGTAATGTTCTGAGCGCGAATAGTCAATGGAGGCGGTTGTGACGGCGTTCGACGCGCGCGAGCTGATCGGCGAACTCACGGTGACCCTTGACGTGGACGTGCTGGTCGGAGCATACGCCGACCGCGACGGCCCGCCCGGCGACCCGGCCTCGGTCCTGGGCACGCTGACCGGGCACGGCATCAGGGCCGGGGCGGTGGCGTCGCTGCGGGCGGCGTTGTTCGACATGCGCACCGGCAACGACGAGGTGCTGGCGCTGCCGGACGCGGTCCCGGTCGGCACCGTCGACCTGCGCGACCCCCTCGGCGCGGTGCGCGAGATCGAGCGCCTCGTGCCGCTGGGCGTGCGGGCGATCCGGCTGTTCCCCGACGAGCAGGGGGTGGAGGCCGGGTTCCCTTCGGTGCGGCACGTGGCGCGCAAGGCGGCGGAACTCGGGCTGACCGTGCTCACCGGCGGGGACGTGCGCAGGTTCTGGCAGCCGTTCGCCGGGCTGGGCGCGAACGTGGTCTTCCTGGACACGCACTTCTACCACCTGGGCGACTTCCTGGTCGCCGCCGCCGACGAGCCGGGCTTCCACACCTCGACCCGGCTGCTCAACTCCCCCGACGCGCTGGAGACCGTACCGGCCGAGCGGCTTCTGTACGGCTCGCGCACCCCGCACTACGAGCCCGTCGTCCCGCTGCTGCGGCTGGCGACCAGCGGGCTCAAGCCCGAGGAGATCGCCGCGGTGGCCGGCGGCAACGCGAGGAGGCTGCTCGGATGATCATCGACGTGCACGCGCACTGGGGCCCGTGGTTCTTCACCATGGACGTGGCCGCGCTCAACCACGCCACCATGGACCGCTACGGCATCGGCCGCTCGATCGTGTCGGCCACCGAGGCGGTCATCTACGACCCGGGGACCGGCAACCGCGCGCTGGCCGGCTGGCTGGCCACGACCGGCCGCCACTACGGCTACGTCACGATCAACCCGCGCCGCCTGGACCAGGCGGAGAAGGACCTGCGCGAGTACCTGCCCACCGGCCGGTTCAAGGGCGTCAAGATCCACACCGACTACACCCGCTCCCCCGCGGACTCCCCGCAGACCCGCGAGGCGCTCGCGCTGGTCGCCGCGCACGGCGTGCCCGCGCTGGTCCACACATGGGGCCCGACCGTCCTCGACCTGGCCGCGACCTGCCTGGACACCCCCGGACTCAAGGTCATCGCGGGACACATGGGCGCCGACGGCCACCGCCACGCCATCGAGGCCGCGCGCGGCTGCGACCGCCTCTACCTGGAGCCCTGCTACTCCCACGCGCCCGCCCGGCGCATCGCCGAGGTGGCCGCGGCGGTGAACCCCGACCGGCTGCTGTTCGGCACCGACTCCACGCTCATCGACCCGGCCTCCGCGTTCGGCGCGGTCGCCGCCGCGCGGCTCGACCCGGAGACCGCCGAGAAGGTCGCCTGGCGCAACGCCGCGGCCCTGTTCGACCTGCCCGTCTGACGTCGCGCACGGGTCCGGCCCCGCCCGCCTGACATCCCCCTGCCTCCCCGGCCGCACCCTCGCCGGAGCAAATTACGGCCCAGACCGTTACCTAAGGAGCAAGCGCATGATCCCCCGCCGACGTTTCCTCCAGGCCGCAGCCGCCTCGACGGCCGCCCTCGCCTTACCCGCCGCACCGGCGATGGCCGCTTCCGCCCCCGCGGAGGGCACGCTCACCGGCCTGGGCCCGGCCAGTGTGGCCAGCCCGCTGGGCAACGGCGAGTTCGTGGGCGACGTGCTCTACATGGGATCGCGCGGCCTGTCGCCCAACGTGGTCGGCGCCTGGGATCTCACCCAGGACAAGATCACCGCCCACCACGAGATCCCCACCGGCGTCGGCGTCTGGGCGATGTGCAAGGCCGGCACCGACGTCTACGTCGGCACCCACTCCCGCTCCGACCTGTACAAGATCGACACCCTGACCGGGACCACCACCAAGCTCGCCGAGTACCCCGACCACTTCATCTGGACCATGGCCGCCGCCCCCGACGGCAAGATCTACATGGGCATGTCGGAGCCGGGCCGCGTGGTCGAGTACGACCCGGCCACCAGGACCAGCCGCGACCTGGGCCAGCCCGCGCCCGGCGAGGCGTACGTGCGCAGCATCCAGGCCGACGACCAGTACGTCTACGCCGGTGTCGGCGCCAACGCCCACCTCATCGCCATCGACCGCCGCACCGGCGCCAAGCGCGAACTGCTGCCCGCCGAACTGGCCGACCGCGACTGGGTCTCCAGCATGGCCGGCAGCGACACGCACCTGGCGGGCGGCCTCAACTCCACGGCCGAGCTGGTCGTGATCGAGAAGGCGAACCCGGCCAGCTACAAGGTCGTCAAGGCGTCGGCGCCCGGCGAGAAGTACACCGTCGCCGTCCTCATCTTCGACGGCTGGGTCTACTTCGCCGGCCGCCCCTCCGGGACCGTCTACCGCTACGAGCTCGCCGGCGGCAGGTCCGAGGTGCTCGGCGTGCCGTTCCCCGAGGCGCAGACGGTCCGCATCCTGGAGCACAAGGGCAAGATCTACGGCCTGCAGGACAGCGGCGTCTTCGTCTACGACCCCGCCACGGGCACCATGGACTACCTCAGCCACGTACAGCGGGGCTTCCGCGCCGCGGCCGAGGCGCCGATGTCGGTGCACTCCGACGGCAGAACGGTCTACGTCGGCGGCAAGAGCGGCGCCGACCTGCACGACCTGGCCACCGGCAAGGTCACCAGGCTGCCCATCCCCGGCGAACCGAAAACCATGATCACGGTACGCGGCACCACGTACCTGGGCGTCTACACCCAGGGCGCCCTGTACGCCCACAGGGCCGGGCAGCCCGAGGCCAAGCTGCTGTTCCGCACCGGACACAACCAGGACCGCCCCAAGGACCTGGCCTACGACCGCCTGACCGGCCTGATCGCGATGCCGACCCAGCCGGAGCCCGGCCACCAGAACGGCGCCCTCGACATCTATGACCCCAGGACCGGCAGGCTCGACACCTACCGCCCGGTCGTGGACCGCCAGACCGTCTTCTCGGTCACCGCCTACCTCGGCACGCTCTACTGCGGCACCAGCACCCAGGAAGGACTCGGCTCGCCCCCCGTCACCCCCACCGCGAAGCTGGCCGCCTTCGACCTGCGCACCCGCAAGGTCACCTGGCAGCTCGAACCGCTGCCCGGCATCGCCGCCGTCACCGACCTCGCCCACACCCCGCTGGCGGTCTACGGCATCACCAACACGGGCGTGCTGTTCGAGTACCACCTGCTGAAGCGGAAGATCACCCGCACGCTCAAGGTCAGCGAGCGCGGCGGCGACCTGCTCATCGCCGGGTTCACCGCCTACACCAGCGACGTGAACACCGTCTACCGCGTCGACCTGCGCGCCTGGACCGTCAAGAAGATCGTCACCGGCCTCGCGAGCGACTGGTTCGGCGGCGGCTCCAAGCTCAACATCGCCCCCGACCACCGGTCCCTGTATGCCATCAAGGGCCGGGACCTGGTCAGCGTGGCGATCTCGCCGTACCGGTGAGGATGTCCTTGACGCTGAGCGGCTCCGACCCCAGGTCGGGGCCGTACAGGTCGTGGGCGTGGGTGGCCGGGATGCGGCCCTCCTCGGCCGCCAGCCACAACATGCGCTGGACGTAGCCCTCCATCGGCTCGGTGAACGTGGCCTCGGCCAGGCGGTCGAGGCGGGCCGAAGCGTCCTCGAAGGCCCGCAGGTCAGAGCCCTGGTAGGCGCGCAGAACGTCGGCGGTGACCTTCACGTGCGCCGCCGCGAGGCCGACCAGAGCGGCTTCGGCCCCCCACAGCAGGGACGGGCCGAACATACGGTCCTCACCGGTGATGGCCAGGCGGCCGGCCTCGCGGGTGATGGCGATCGTGCGCTGGCAGGCCATGGCATCCGACAGCAGCGCCGCCTTCAGCCCGGCCACGCCCGGCAGCGCCACGAGCGCGCGCAGCACGTCCGGCGGGCAGGGCAGGCTGTAGAGGTCGAAGGCGATCAGCGGCACCCCGGTCGCCTCCCACACGGCCCGGTGTTCCGCCACGCGGTCGCCGGGCGACGGGAACGGCATGAGCGCCGCGGCCCCCGCCTCCGCCGCCGCTCTGGCCTGCGCGACGACGTCCGTACCCCCGGCGCTCCCGACTCCGACCACGACGGGCACGCCGAGCGCGACCGCGCGCTCGACGACGGCGGCGCGCACCCCTTCGCTCAGGTACGGCCCGCGCCCCGTGTGGGCCAGCACCGCCAGCCCGCCGGCCCCGTCGGCGACCAGGCCAGCGAGATAGGCGGAGACCAGGTCGAGGTCGACCTCGCCCGCGGTGGTCATGGGGGTGGCCGCGGCGGCGACCAGCGTTCCGCGCAGGCGCTCGCGCAGGTCGGCCGCGCGTGGGTCGATTGCCGTGCTCATGTCGCACCAGCCTAGAGCGTCAGGGACGGATCACTTCAACCCGGTCATCGCGATGCTGTTGACGAGGTAGCGCTGCAGCAGGAAGAAGACGGCCAGGCAGGGCACCACCGAGATCGCCGCGGCGGCCATCTCCATCGACTGCGGGAACTGCTCGCCGCGCAGCGTGGACAGGCCGACGGTGAGCGTGCGCATCTCCTCGCTGCTGGTCGCCACGAGCGGCCACAGGAAGTCGTTCCAGTGCCACAGGAAGACGAAGACGCCCAGCGTGGCCAGGATCGGCTTGGTGAGGGGCACCACGATCTGCAGGTAGATGCGCCATTCCGGGGCGCCGTCCACCTTGGCGGCCTCGAACAGTTCGTCGGGCAGGTCGCGGATGAACTGCCGCATGAGGAACACGGCCTGGGAGTTGGCCAGCGTGGGCACGATCAGGCCCCAGAAGGTGTCCGCGCCGTTCAGGTCGGAGATCAGGATGAACAACGGGATCAGGGTGGCCTGGAAGGGCACCATCATCGTCGCCAGGAACGCCCACATCAGCGCGTCGCGGCCGGGGAAGCGCTTCTTGGCGAAGGCGTACCCGGCCATGGAGGCGGTCAGCAGGATGATGACCACGGAGACGGCGGCGTAGATGAAGGAGTTCAGCGTCCAGCCGAGGAAGCCGGAGGAGGTCAGGTTCGTGACCACGTTGTCCAGCGTCAGCTCGTCCGGCCACTGGTGCGGCAGGGTCGGCTCGTTCTTCGGGCTGAGCGCCAGCACCAGCATCAGCAGGAACGGGCTGACGGTGAGCACGGCGACGAGCCCGAGCAGGAGGGCGAACGGCCACTGCCGGCCACCCCTGCGCCGGGGCTTGGCGGCCCGCGCGGGCGCCGCCGTCACCGGCTTGGTCTCGGTAAGCGTCATGTGTTGCTCCGATCGAGCAGACGGCGCTGGATCATCGAGACGATGAAGACCAGGACGAACAGCACGATGCCGATCGTGGCCGCGTACGCCACGTTGAAGTTCCCGAAGCCCTGGTCGTAGAGCGCGTAGATGAGGTTGTAGCTGGCCCGCGACGGCCCGCCGCCGGTCATCACGTAGATGACGTCGAAGGCCTGGAACGCCCCGATCGTCTCGATGACGATCACGAAGAACAGGGCGGGGCGCAGCAGCGGCAGCACGATGCTGCGGAAGCGCTGCCAGGCGTTGGCGCCGTCGACGCGCGCGGCCTCCAGGTACGAGGACGGGATCGACTTCAGCCCGGCCAGCAGGATGAGCATCGAGTAGCCGAAGCCCTTCCACACCGAGACCGTGGCCAGCGCGGGCAGGACCAGCGAGGTGTCGTCGAGGAAGCCGACGGGACCCAGATCGATCTTGGCGAGCAGGCCGTTGATGAAGCCGTCGAACTCATACATCCACCGCCAGATGACGCCGGCGAAGACGAAGCTGGTCACGTAGGGCAGGAACAGCGCGCTCCGGAAGATCCCCTTCATGAAGATGACGGAGTTCAGCAGCAGCGCCGTGCCGAGCGAGACGAGCAGGGTCAGCGGAACGTAGATCGCCACGTAGACGATCGTGACGCGCAGCGCTCCCATGAAGATCGGATCGTCGAAGAGCCGGGCGTAGTTGGTCACGCCGACGAAGCTCCAGCTCCCGCCGAGCTGGTAGTCCGTCACGCTCAAGCCCGCCGCGCCCAGCGAGGGAACGAACCGGAAGATCACGAAGAGCACGAGCATCGGCAGGACGAACAACAACCCGGTGATGGGGTCGCGCAGCCGGTGTCGCACAGGTTCACGCCTTTCGCGAAGGGGTGGGGAGGCCGCGCGGCGGCCTCCCCGCGTACATCAGCCCGCGGCCGCGAGCTGGTCGTCGACCAGCTTGGCGGCGTCGTCGAGCGCCTGCTGGGCGGTCTTCTTGCCCTGCAGCGCCGACTGGATCTCCGGCGCGAGCGCGGTCATCACCTGGCGGGCGGCCGGGTGCGTGTCACCGGGGAAGGCGAACTCCAGCGACTTCTCGAACTCCTTGGCCAGCGGCGACGTGCTCGCCGGCGAGGCGTCGGTGCGGGCGGTGAAGTAGCCGGACGCGGTGGCGAGCTGGGTCGCGACCTCGGCCGAGCCCAGGTAGGCGGCGAACTTCTTGGCCGCGTCGGCGACCTTGGACGCCTTCGTCAGCACGATGCCGCCGGGGATGCCGAAGGCCACCTTCTTGGCGCCTTCGATCGGGCCGCCGACGACCACGTTCTCCTCGCCGACTCCGGCGCCGAGCTGCGTGGCGCCGATGGGGGCCGCGGCGTGGTACATGGCGACCTTGCCCTGGGCGAGCGGGCTGCCCTCGATCACGTTGGCCAGCGTCGCCGCGTTCCCCGGCAGGCCGCCGGCCTTCTGCAGGTCGAGCAGGAACTGCAGCGACTTGACGCCCTCGGGGCCGTTGAAGGCCGCCTTCTTGCCGTCGGCGGAGAAGACGGTACCGCCGTTGGCCCACAGGATCGGGTAGAAGCTGAGGTTGAGTGACGTCTCGGGGGCGCCGGGGTAGAGCAGGATCGGCGTCTTCCTGGCGGCCAGCTTCGGCGCGGCGGCCAGCACGTCGTCCCAGGTCTTGGGCACTTCGGCGACACCCGCGTCGGTGAGCAGCTTCTTGTTCCAGATCGGCGCTGTGATCGTCTGGTAGATCGGGACGCCGTAGAGCTTGCCGTCGACGCTCAGCGCGCTCAGCGCGTTGGGGCGGAACGACGCCTTGTCGGCGGCGATCGCGTCGTCGATGGGGGCGACGGTGCCCTGCTTGACGTACTGCGGGATCTGGTCGGGGCCCAGCAGAACCAGGTCGAATCCCTTCTTGGAGGCCAGCGCCGCCGTCACCTTCTGCTGGCGGCCGTCCCAGGGCTGCTGCTCGATCTTGACGTCGATGCCCGCGTTCTTGGCTTCGAAGTCCTTCTCGACCTTGTCCCAGAACGCCTTGCTCTTGGCCTGGTCGTCGATGACGGGGTACATCCACATCGTCACCGTGCTCTTGCCGCTGTCGGATCCGCCATCGGATCCACCGCATCCGGCGAGCGTCACTCCCAAGGCGGCCGCGAGGCCGGCTACCGCTACCTTCCTCATGGGCCTTCCTTTCTTCGTAATACCGGTCTAGACCGAAACCTAGCGATCGGGAGAACAGGGGGTCAATGCCTGATACATGACCGTAACTAGGCGGCCCTCCGGGGTATCGGTCACCGGCAGTGCGCCCGCACGCTCGCCGAGATCGCGGCCACGTGCTCGCCGGTGTAGTTCTCGTTCCAGTCGATGACCAGCAGCGTATCGCCGACCAGCCGCTCGGCCTCGGGGCAGGCGGCCGCCCGGTAGCCCTCCAGCGGGTAGCGCGAGCTCCCGTACAGGGGGGCGTCGAGGACCGGCGCGTGGTTGAGGGTCTGGGTCAGGTATCCGGCCCGTGCCGGAATCCCGTCCTCGCGCAGCTTCTCCGCCACCTCGCGGGCCTCGCCGCCGGGGAAGACGAGCGGGAACAACCACCACGCGTGACCGTCGGGACGCGGCAGCCGTACCCGCTCCAGCCCCTCAAGCTCCTCGATCAGCCGTACGGCGGCGCGCCGCCGGTCGGCCAGCACGCCGGGCAGCTTGGCCAGCTGGGCACGGGCCACCGCGCCCTGCAGTTCGGTCATCCGGTAGTTGAGGCCCAGGCTCTCGTGCGAACGGCCGCGCGCGCGGTCCCAGCCCTTGTCGGCGAACAGGCGCATGCGCCTGGCCAGTTCGTCGTCGTCGGTGAGCGTCAGGCCGCCGTCGCCGCAGGTGATGTGCTTCCACTGCTGGAGGCTCAGGGTGGCGACGTCGCCCGCGGTGCCCGCGAAGCGGCCGCCGGGCAGTTCGGTCAGCCACGCCTGGGCGCAGTCCTCGATGAGGGCCAGGCCGTGCTCGTCGGCCAGCGCGCGGAACTCGGCCATCGGGGCCGGGGCGCCGAACAGGTGAACCACCATGATCGCCCGGGTGCGGGGGCCGATGAGCTTGGCGACGGAACCGGGATCGAGAATGCCGGTGGAGGGGTCCACGTCGGCGAAGACAGGGACGGCGTTCTGCGCCAAGATGGGGGCCACCGTGCCGAAGTCCGTGATCGGTGTCGTGATGATCTCGTCCCCGGGGTCCGGTGCGGCCGCCACGACCGAGAGATGGAGGGCCGCCGTGCCGGAGCTGCACGCGATGGCGTGGCGGGAGCCGTACATCCGCGCCACCTCGGCTTCGAGCGCGCGCACCTCCGTCCCCCAGACGGAGCTGAGCATGCCGGAACGGATCACCCGCTCCAGCGCCGCGATCTCCTCGTCGCCGAGGGTACGGCCGGCGGATTCGGCCATGCTTGGAAACTTGAGAGTCACAAGTTAACCTTTCGGTCTTGACCGTAATAGTGAAGAAGGAGGCGAGGGTGGGTATCGTCATCGGGGTCGTCGGCCCGCATGATCTGGTCGACGACGTCGCGGCCACCTGCGAGGAGCAGCCCGGGGTGAGCGCGCTGCGGCTCGACTACGACCACGAGTCGCAGGCCCCCGCCATCGTCGAGGCCCACGCCAACGCCGTGGAGGGCTGGCTGTTCACCGGCATCGTCCCGTACATGCTGGCCCGCGACGCCGACATGCTCTCGCGGCCCGCCTCGTTCGTGGACTACTCCGGCGCCACGCTGCTCAGCGGCCTGGTACGGCTGCAGCACGAAGGCTACGACGTCACCCGGCTGTCCATCGACACGCTCGCGCCGGCCGACGTCACCGCCACGTTCACCGAGGCGGGGCTGCCCACCGACCAGCTGCGCACGCTCGGCTACCGGCCGGAGATGACCTCCAAGAAGGCCATCGCCTTCCACCGGCGCGGGCCCGGCCACCCGGTGATCACCTGCCTCAGCTCGGTGCACGAGGCACTGCGCGGGGAGATGCACGTGCTGCGGCTGGCGCCGTCGGTGCACTCGGTGCGGGTGGCGCTGCGCCAGCTCCTGCTGACCGCGGAAGGGCAGGCACAGGAGGACGCGCAGATCGCGCTCGGGCTCATCGAGGTGGACGGAGAGGACGGGCTGCTGCGCGAGGCCACCGCGCTCGGCGGCACGCTGGCCGGGTTCCGGGGCGGCACCCATCTGCTGGTGACCACCCGCGGCCCGCTGTACGACGCGACCGGCGGGTTCACCGGGCTGCCCATGCTCGGGCGGCTGGCGGCGGGCGGGCGGGCGGTGCGGGTCGGGTTCGGTCTCGGACGCAGCGCCGCCGAGGCGGAGAGCCTGGCGCGCCGGGCCCTCGCCCGCGCGCGGCGGATCGGGGACGTGGCGGCGGTGCTGTCGCTGCGGGCCGACACCGACATCGTGCTGGAGTCGGTGACCAGCACGCCGGCCGGTGAGCAGAACCTGTCCGTGCTGGCCCGGCGGGTCGGGCTGTCGGTGCCCACCCTGGAGCGGCTGCTGGAGGCGCGGGACGCCTCCGGGGGTGAGCCGCTGACCACGCGGGAGATCGCGGAGCGACTGGCCGTACAGCAGCGGACCGCCCGCAGGATGTTGCACCGGCTGGAGCTCGCGGGCCTGGCCGAACGCACCGGCAACCTCACCAGCGGCAGCAGCGGCCGCCCCCTCACCCTGTACCGCCTCACCCTCTAGCCCAGCCCGCGCCACCCCCAAGACCGTCAGCCCCTGGACTGTCAGACCCAGGCCGGTCAACCCCTCGACCGTCAGACCCAGGTCTGTCAGCCGTAGGTCGGTCAACCCACGGTCCATCCGCCTCGGGTCCTTCAACCCCTGGACCGTCAGACCGGAGACCGTCAACCCGAGGGCCGTCACCCCACAGACCGTCAGCCCGTGGGATGTCCGACCCAGGGACGTCACCCCACAGACCGTCAGCCCGTGGGATGTCCGACCCAGGGACGTCACCCCACAGACCGTCAGCCCGTGGGATGTCCGACCCAGGGCCGTCACCCCACAGACCGTCAGCCCGTGGGATGTCCGACCCAGGGCCGTCACCCCACAGACCGTCAGCCCGTGGGATGTCCGACCCAGGGACGTCAGCCCGCAGGCGGTCAACCCACAGCACATCAGACCTGGGGTGGTCAGACCTGGGGTGGAGGGTTGGGGGCGGGCGTGGTTGAGCCCCGGTGCCGGGATGCGGCGCCGGGGCTCGAAGTCGGGTTCTAGGAGAGCCACCGGTCCAGGCCCTCGGCCACGAACTCGTCGTCCCGCAGCCACGGATAGGCCGCCCACACCCGGTCGATCTCGGCGAGCTGTCCCGGCGACAGGTCCTCCTCCGGGTCCAGGCACCAGCGCCCCGCCAGCAGCCCCTGCCGCCGCAAAATCTCGTGGATGCCCGGAATGCACCCGTGGAACCCGTTCGCCGAGTCGAAGATGGCCGCGTTCGCGTCGGTCAGGTGGCCGTCGAGGCTCAGCAGGCGGCGTACCGTCTCGTCGTCACCGCCGCGCGCCCGCCGCGCCTCCTCCAGCAGGCCGACGGCCTTGCGCACCCACACCGCCCACTGCCCGAGCAGCCCGCCGACGAACTCCACCTCGACCTCGCGCCCGTCCACGATGACCCGGTGCGGGGTGATGAGGTCGGCCAGGATGTGGTCGTCGTTGCCGGTGTAGAGCGCCACTTCGTCGGAGCGCCCTGCCCTGACCACACCGTGCAACACGTCGAGGGTCCGATAGCGGTCGAAGGGCGCGACCTTGATCCCGACGACGGATTCGACGCCGGCCAGGCGGGTCCAGAAGTCCCTGGACAACGTCCGGCCGCCCACGGCGGGCTGCAGGTAGAAGCCGATCACCGGCAGCACCTCGCCGACCGCCCGCGCCCGCTCGATCAGCGCGTCCTCGTCCAGCTCGGCGTAGGGGCTGAGCAGGACCATGTGGTAGCCCAGCGTCCTGGCCAGCTCGGCCTCGGCCACGGCCTGCGCGGTCGGCCCGGTCGCGCCGGCGACCAGCACGACCTCGCGTCCCGCCTCGCGCGAGGTCTCCGCGGCCAGCTCCAGCACCGGCGCCAGCAGCGGCGTGCCGTGGATGGCGAACTGCGTGGTGTGCACGCCCACGGCCAGCCCGCCCGCGCCCGCGTCCACGTAGTAGCGGGTCAGCGCCCGCTGGCGGCGCTCGTCGAGCTTCCTGCCCGCGTCCAGCGCGAGCGGGTGCGCCGGAATGACCAGACCGCGCCTGAACAGGTCGCGCACGGACGTATGAGCGTCTGGAGCCGTGCTGAGCACGTGATTTCCCCCTTGGTCGAAGAGCATGCTGATCAGAACCGGCCGTCGCGCCGCTCGAACTTGGTCGGCTTGCCGAGCAGCGGCCCGCCGTCGGACACCCAGCGCGCCGTGTGCTCGATCAGCTCGGCCGGCGTCAGCTCCGGGTAGCCGAACAGGCGGTGGCACCTGCCCGCGTTCGACAGCAGCGCGGTGGGCGCCTCCTCGCCGACGAGGATCGGCTCCTTGCCGATCGCGCGGCCGAGGTCCCGCGCCGCCTGCCGCACCGAGATCAGCTCGGGTCCGGTCAGGTTCAGCAGGTACGGCGGAGCGTCCGCGTGCAGCAGCGCCCGGAGCGTCACCTCGTTGGCGTAGCCCTGCCAGACGACGTTGACCTGCCCGGTGGCCAGGTCGATGGGCTCACCGGCGACGATCTTCTGCGCCAGGTCGACCAGCACGCCGTACCGCATCTCGACCGCGTAGTTGAGCCGGATGAGGGCCAGGCGGGTGCCGTACTTCTCGCTGAAGTGCTCCATGACGCGCTCGCGGCCGAGGCAGCTCATCGCGTACTCGCCGACCGGGTCCGGCTTGGTCTCCTCGGTCGCGCCGCCGCTGGTGACGGGCGTGAGCGGGTAGACGTTGCCGGTGGAAAGGGCGGCGATCCTGCTGTGCCTGAACCGGTCGGCGACCCGGCCGGGCAGGTAGGAGTTGGTGAACCAGGTCGCGTGCTCGGCGCCCTGGGTGCCGAACTTGGCGCCGACCAGGAAGACCACGTTCTCGACGTCGGGCAGGTCGCGCAGCGCGGCCTCGTCGGCCACGTCGGCGCTGACCACGGTGGCGCCCTCCGAGGCCAGCGCGTCGGCCAGGCCGGGCTCGGAGAACCTGGACACCGCCACGACCCGCTTGCCGCCCCGCGTGGCGTTGAGCGCCAGCCTGACCAGGCTGGGGCCCAGCTTTCCGCCCGCACCCAGGATCATGATGTCGCCGTCGAGCCTGGCCAGGTCGTCGACGAGCCCCGCGCTCGGTCGCGCCAGCCGCTCTTCGAGCTCCGATACCGTCCGCACCCCGAACTCCTCTCATTTACGGTCCAGACCGTAACTATCGGAGTCTTAACCTGTCAATGGGTAGGGACCGCTTCGCGCGCCGAAATCAGCACTTCGAGGATGGCGCGGGTCTGCTCCCACGGCACCGGGCTGGGCGCGCCGGCGACCATGTCCAGGAACGCGTTGACCGTCCCCTCGTACCCGAGGCCCTTCAGATGGTCGTCGCCCGCCTCGATGGCGATCTCCCTGGAGCCGTCGCGCGTGTGCACGGTGACGGTGTACGCCTCGTCATCGGAGACCCCGATGATCTCCACGGTGCCGGTGATCCCGCTCCCCCAGCGCAGCGCCATCACACCGGTGTCCTCCGAGCGCAGGCCCTCGTAGTGGCGTACGGCACCGGCCGCGCCGGCCAGCCGTACGTCGGGACCGAGCAGCGCGACCAGCAGCTCCACCCCGTGCACGCCCATCGTCACCATGGTCCCGCCGCCCTGGCCGGGCGTGTCCTGCCACGGGTTGTAGCCCGTCGCCCAGATCCCCACGTCGTGCCGTACGGTGGCCCGCACCGCCAGCACCTCCGCCGGATCCACGCGCGCCCCCGCGAAGGCCGGGGCGAAGCGCAGCACCGACGTCGACAGCACGCGGTCGGTGATGTCCAGCCGGTCGAGGGCCTCCAGTTGCTCCCTGGAGGCGGCGGCCGGCTTGTTCATGAAGACCGGCGCCCCGGTCCGCAGCACCGCGCCGAGCGCCGCCGGCGCCTGCGGGTTCGGCACGGTGAGCACGACCCCGTCCGGCTCCGCGGCCAGCAGTTCCTCAAGGCCGCCCGCGACCTTGGCCCGCGGATGCTCCTCCACGAACCGCGCCAGGCGCTCCGGATCCTGCTCCCAGACGGTCAGCTCGGCATGGCGCGCCAGGGTCCTGGCGTCGGTGTACGGGTGACTGGTGGCCAGGCCGGCGAGTGCGATCCGCATGGTGATTCCTCCCCATCGTTTCCACGAATGGGGGAAATCATGGCACCTACCCTCGGTTACGGTTCGTCGACGTCCGGCGCCGGCCTGCCGCCCGACAGCCGCGCGTAGCCGGGCCCGCGGTCGAAGAAACGGCCGTTCGCCGGGCGCAGCCGGGCGCGCAGCTCCGCCGTCCCCTGCTCGTCGATGCGGTCGCCGTCGAGCACCACGCCGTAGTCGCCGAGCGCGCCCGCGATGGAGACCTTCCCGTCGCGCACGTCCGCGGCCACCGCACGGGGGTCGCGGTCATAGGGCGAGCCCCACCCGCCGCCGCCCGTGGTACGGATGCGGACGACCTCGCCGGCCTGCACCGGATGGTCGTCCACCAGCCCCTCCATCTCCTTGCCGCCGACCTCCACGCGGAACGGCCGCCCGGCCAGCCCCCCGTTGACGCCCCAGCAGGACAGGATCGAGCGGTCGGCGATCGACATGTAGGAGGCGTCGCGCAGCATCCTGATGTGCTTGTCGTAGCCGAGCCCGCCCCGGTACATGCCGGGCCCGCCCGAGTCGCACGCCAGCGCCAGCCGCTCCACCCGGAACGGCCAGCGCGCCTCGGCGAACTCCACCGGGATGTTGCGCGAGTCGGGCACCACGTGGATGGTGTCCTCGCCGTCGGCGTACCACCGCCCGCCGGAGCCGCCGCCGAGAACCTCCCGCATCAGGTACGGCCGGCCCTCCCCGTCGATCCCATGGACACCGGTGTAGCGGATCGTCTCCTGGTCGGCCGGCATCCTGCCCTGTGTGGCCTTGGCCAGCACCCCGGCCAGCACGCCCAGAAGCCGCAGGATGACGAACGTGCGGGCGTTGGTCGGCGCCGGGAAGACGGGCGTGAGCAGGGTGCCCTTGCCGGGGAAGCGCATCTCGATGAGCGGCACCACGCCCTCGTTGACGTCCAGCTCCGCCATGCGCTCCGGGGTGTCGGCCAGGTTGCGCAGGACCGGGGCCAGCCACTTCTTCAGGAACACCCCGTCGGCGTAGTCGCCGGCGTGGTTGATCGGGCCCTTGGCCTGCGGCGAGGTGCCGGTGAAGTCGATGGTCAGCGGCGCGGGCCTGGCGTGGTCGACGGTCAGCGTGACGCGCTGGGCGTGCAGGCGCGGCTCGTCGACGCCGTCGTGCTCGGCGTAGTCCTCCCAGACGTAGACGCCTTCGGGGATCTTGGCCAGCAGCTCGCGGCGGAAGGTCTCGGTGGTCTTGGAGATGATCGCGTCGAAGCACTCCTCGACGGCGGCCCTGCCGTACCTCTCGAAGAGCTCCGAGAGGCGGCGCGCGCCCATGAGGCAGGCCGAGCACTCGGCGTCCAGGTCGCCGGCGAGCGAGTCGGGCATGCGGGAGTTGCGGGTCATGATGCGCAGCGCGGCCTCGTTGGGCACGCCCTGGTCCCAGAGCTTGATCGGCGGCACCATCAGGCCCTCTTCGAAGACGCTGCGCGCGTGGGAGGGCATGCTGCCGGGCACGGAGCCGCCGATGTCGTCGTGGTGGCCGAAGGCCTGGACGAACGCGACGACCTCGCCCTCGTGGAAGACCGGGACGGTCACGCACAGGTCGGGCAGGTGGCCGATGCCGCCTTCGGAGAGGTAGACGTCGTTGTGGAAGTAGACGTCGCCCTCCTTCATCGTCTCGGCGGGGAAATCCCTGACGACCGGCTGGACGAGCGCGCTGTAGGAGCGGCCGGTGAGCTTCCTGAGCTTCACGTCGTGGATGCCGGCGCGGAAGTCGTGCGCGTCGCGGATCATCGGCGAGCGGGCCGTGCGCGCGATCGCGGTCTCGACCTCCCGCTCCACCGAGGCCAGCGTGCCTTCGACGATCTCGATGAGGATCGGGTCGGCGCTCATGGGTTACTCACCCTCCTCGTCGGCGGCGCGCGCGGGCTTGCCGGGGCGGACCACCAGGTTGCCGAAGGGGTCGACCTCGGCGTGGAAGCCGGGGTGGACGGGGATCGTGGAGCCGTACTCCTCGATGACCGCGGGGCCCTCGACCACGGCGCCGGGGGCCAGCCCCGCGCGCTGGTGGATGGGGGTCTCGGGGGTGGGGTGGTCGAAGTGCACCGCTCTGGTGTGCGGCTCGGTCCCGGGGAAGTCGCCTTCAAGGCGGCGGATGGCCGGGCGGGTGATGGGGCCGATGCCGGAGACGCGCAGGTTGACCCATTCGACCGTGTGCCGGGGGTCGTCGCGGTAGGCGTAGCCGTACAGCTTCTCGTGGGCGTCGTGGAAGCGCGCGGTCACCTCGGCGCGCCACCCCTCGTCCACCTCGCCCGGCGGGGCGGGAACCCGGACCTCGTAGGCCTGGCCGTAGTAGCGCAGGTCGGCGCTGCGCGCGTGGACGGGGTCGTCGAAACCTTCGCGGTCCAGTGCCTCGGCGGCCGTGGACTCCAGCTCGCCGAAGATCCGCGCGGCCGTCTCCAGGTCGAGCGAGCGCGTGACGTGCGTGCGGACGTAGTCGTTCTTGACGTCGACGGTGAGCAGGCCGAAGGCGGAGACGTTGCCGGGCCCCGGCGGTACGAGCACCGCGGGCAGGCCCAGGATGTCGATGAGGCGGCAGGCCAGCAGCGGGCCGGAGCCGCCGAACGTCACCAGCGGGAAGTCGCGCACGTCCAGGCCGCGCTTCACGGTCAGGCGCCGGATGGCGTTGCTCTGGTTGAAGGCGCTGATCTCCAGGATGCCGGTCGCGGTCCGCTCGGGGCTGAGGCCGAGCTTGTCGGCCAGGTCCTCGATGCCGGCGCGGGCGGCCGCCACGTCCAGCGGGATCTCGCCGCCGAGCAGGTGGGGCGGGATGCGGCCGAGGTAGACGTGCGCGTCGGTGACGGTGACCTCGGCGCCGCCCCTGCCGTAGCAGAGCGGGCCCGGGTCGGCTCCGGCCGAGCGCGGGCCGACCTTGAGCGTGCCTTCGGGCGAGATCCAGGCGACCGAGCCGCCGCCCGCGCCGACGGTAACGATGTCGATCATCGGGATCTTGCACGGGTAGCGGCCGATCGAACCCTCGGTGGTGGTCGAGGGCTCGCCGTCGATGACGACGGCGACGTCGGTGGAGGTGCCGCCGCCGTCCAGCGTGATGACCGACGGGTGACCCGCGGTGGAGGCGATCAGCGCGGCGCCGAGGGCGCCGGCGGCCGGTCCCGACAGCACCGTGGTGATCGGCTGGTTGACGACCTCGCGGGCCGACAGGATGCCGCCGTTGGACTTCATCACCGAGAACGGCATGCCGAGCCGGTCGGCGAGATTGGCGATGTAGCGCCGCATGGCGGGCTTGACCGCGGCGTCGACCAGGGTGGTGACGGAGCGCTCGTACTCGCGGTACTCCCGCAGCACGTCGCTGGAGATCGAGACCACCGCCTCGGGGTGCTCGCGCTCCAGCACCTCGCGCATGCGCCGCTCGTGCCCGGGGTTGGCGTAGGAGTGCAGGAAGCAGACGCCGATCGCGGTGATCCCCTTGGACCGGAACCAGCGCGCCACCTCGGCCGCCTGCTCCTCGGAGAACGGCCGCACCTCCTCGCCGAGGTGGTCCAGGCGCCCGCCGACGGTCTTCACCAGGTGCACGGGCACGATCCTGGGCGGCTTGACCCAGAAGTAGGAGTTGCCGTACCCGTCGGGCACGCTCTGCCGGGCGATCTCCAGGACGTACTCGAAGCCCTCGGTCGTGATGAAGCCCAGCTCGGAGATGCGGTCTTCGAGCAGCTGGTTGGTGGCCACGGTGGTGCCGTGGACGATCGAGCTGACGTCGAACTCGCCGAGCTTCTCGATGCCCGTGATGAACCCGTCGGCCGGATTGGCCGGGGTCGAGGGCGTCTTCGTGGTGACGACCTCACCGGTACGTTCGTCCACCGCCACGACGTCGGTGAACGTGCCGCCGGTGTCGACTCCGATACGCACGCTACGCATGCTTCATATGTGTACTGGGCTCGGATAACAGACGGATTGCCATCATGTACGGCGCCGGCCCAGAACTTCGTCAATAACACGTGGCGCGTTCTGCGTGCCCACGTAGGCGGCCAGCCGTACGACCATCTCCTGGGACTTCGACAGCTCGGCCTCGACGCGCGCCTTGCCCGACTGGCCGGCCTGCACGCCGAAGTAGGCGCCGATGATCGTGCCGACCACTCCGGCCACGCCCGCGAACAGCGCGGCGAACTCCCTGGTGGCGAAGACCGCCGCCCCGAAGGCGACGAGGACCGCGACGATGCCGGTCACCACCACGAAGAACCCGTAGCGCCAGCGGGCGGCGTCCGCCTGGGCGGCGGTGAGGTCGTCGGGACTCATCATGGCGTCCAGCGCGGGCGGCTTTTCTGCGGGCTTCTCTGTGACCAAGGCGTCCTCCTGAGGCTCGTGGGACAAATCTCCCATAAGCCAACCACTAAGGTGGCACTCCGTGACCGAATCGTCTGCTCTGTCTGCCGCGCCCTCCGCCGCCGGCCGTGATGCCGTGCTGAAGTTCTACTTCGGGCCCATGGACTGCGGGAAGTCCACGCTCGCCCTGCAGCTGAACTACAACCACGGCAGGCAGGGGCGGCGCGGACTCGTGCTCACCAAGCACGACCGCTCCGGCGGTCCCAAGGTGACCAGCAGGATCGGGCTCGGGCTTGAGGCCATCGAGGTCGAGGACGGCCTCGACCTGGTCGCCCTGGTCACCGCGCACGACCGCATCGACTACCTCATCTGCGACGAGGCGTGCTTCTACTCCGTCGAGCAGATCGAGCAGCTGGCCGACCTCGTGGACGAGCACCGCGTCGACGTGTACGCCTTCGGCCTGGCCTCCGACTTCCGGTCGGTGATGTTCCCCGCGGCGCAGCGGTTGTTCGAGCTGGCCGACGAGGTGAGCAGGCTGCAGGTGGAGGTGCTGTGCTGGTGCGGGCGTCCGGGCCAGCTCAACGCCCGGGTGGTGGGCGGCGTGATGGCGCGCACCGGCGAGCAGGTCGTCATCGGCGACACGAACGCCTCACCGGTCCGCTACCAGGTGCTGTGCCGCCGCCACCACCGCGCGGGCGACCTGGGCGAGCCGCTGCGGGGCCTCTAGACCGCGCAGCTGTCGTCGGCGCAGCCGTCGGCGGGCGCGGCCAGCACCGTGATGGGCTTCTGCCCCGTCCGCTCGGCCACTTCCTCCAGCGCCGCGACGAACGTCTCGTACGGCTGCGCGCCCGAGACCGCGAACTGCCCCTCGAACAGGAACAGCGGCACCCCGCTTATCCCGAGCTGCCGGGCCCGCGCGAGCTGCTCGTCCACCTCGGCCGAGCCGTCGCCGTCGTCGGTGACGCCCGCCTCGGCGGCCAGCTTGGCCAGCACGCCGGTGTCGCCGACGTCGAGCCCGTCGGTGAAGTGGGCCTGGAACAACCGCTGCGCCATCTCCTCGCCCCGGCCCTGGGCGGTGGCGACCTGGATGAGGCGGTGCGCCTGGGCGGTGTTGGCGCTGACGGCGTGCTCGAAGCGGAGCTCCAGCCCCTCCTGCTCGGCCACGCCGGTGACCTGGGAGGTCATCTGGGCGATGTCCGGGCCGAACTTGCGCTCCAGCGCGGTGAGCAGCGGCTCGCCCTCGGCGGGCGCGTCCGGGTTCAGCTGGAAGGGGCGCATGGTGATCTCGACGGTGCCGCCCTTGGCGCGGTAGGCCTCGGCGGCGCGGGCGAAGCGGGTGTGCCCGATGTAGCACCAGGGGCAGACGATGTCGGAGAAAATCTCAACTTTCACGTACGTGGACAACCAGCCGCACCCGTCCCCGCATTCCGGGGCGGCCTTATCCGGCGGCCAGCTCGTCCAGCCGGTACGGCAGGTAGCCCGAGTCGTCCACCAGCGCGGAGGCCCCGCGCCACCAGCCGAACCACTCGGCCGAGCGCCACATCCAGTCGACCCGCTCGATCGCGGCCACCACGTCCCCGACCGTCTCCCACGCCGGTCCGAGAAGGTCCTGGCCGACGCCGTGGCGCAGCGCCCAGGCCCGCAAAATGCCCACGGCCCGCTGGTCGACCTTCCTGGCGTACGGGTCGGGTGAGTCGCCGGGCAGGTGGTGCGGGCCGAGGCCGGCGGCCACGCCCCAGCTCCACTGCGCCTCCGCCGGGCGCGAGTAGCGCAGCGAGTGGAAGTCCAGGTTGGAGCCCAGGTCGTCGTCGGGGCGCCGGGTCACCACCGCGTCCAGGCGGCCACCGGCGTCGAAGTGCACCACGAGCCGCTGACCGGGCTTCACGCCGTCGGGCAGGTCGAAGCGGTCCTCGGCCTGCCAGGAGTTGAGGTCGACCTGGGCGACGGGCCGGCCCCACAACTGGTCGGCGGCGTCGTCGGCGATCCACGCGCCGAGCATCTCCAGGGCCGTGAGATCGGTCCACGGCTCGATGGCGACGGCGGTGCGCAGCACCTCGTCGGGCGCGGGCAGCTTGCCGCCCCTGGTCTGCGACCACCACGCCTCGCCGAGCTCCCTGGTGCCGACCAGGAGCGCGGCGATCGCGGCCAGCTCCGCCGAGCGGCGGGTCAGCGACGCGCCGAGGGCCAGGTCGAGGCAGCGGGAAGTGCGCTCGTGACCGAGTACCGGGGTCGCGTCGCCGATGAGCAGTTCGGCGGTGGGCCGGTCCTCGCCGAGCAGGTTGCGGACGACTCGCCTGGCCTCGGTCCTGGCGTCTTCAGCATGTGCCTGGCGCATACTTGCAACGCTACGCCCGGAGATCCTTTTCCGCTACGCCGGGCCCGGCCGTTACGGCGGGCCGGGGCGGCGGCGGGTGGTCCGGCCCAGGAGCCAGCCGAGCGCGACGCCGGTCAGGGCGATGCCGGCGCCCATGCCGAACGAGGCCAGCATGACCCAGGGGCGGGTCTGCGTGTGCTCCTTGGCCGGCCGTTCGTAGACCTGAGGAGCGGCGGGCACGAGGGCCGCCGCCGGTTCGCCCGGCGACGCCGGCACGACGGACGCGGCGGGCGCGGGGCCTTCGCGCAGGTGGGTCTCCACGGCCGTGAAGAACTCCCCCGCCGTCCGCTTGGCCACCGATCCGAGCATGCGCTGCCCGACCCCGCCGATCATGCCGCCGACCACGGCCTCGGCGTCGTAGTCGACCCGGGTGCCGTCATCGACCTCGCTCAGCCGGACGTGGACGGTGGCCTCCACCGTGCCGGGCGCGCCCTGCCCCCGGGCCCGCAGCACGAAGCTCTCGGGCGCGAGCGGCTCCGAAAGCCCCACTTCGCCGTGGTACACGCCTTTGATGGCGGCCACGCCAGCGGTGACCGTCATGCGGTAGGTGTCCGGCCCGCTCTCCTCCAGGCGCTCACAGCCCGGGATGGTGCGTACCAGCACCGCCGGATCCTGGAGCGCCGCCCACACACGATCTCTCTCGATGCCGATCACGGCACTGCCTGCGAGCTTCACACGGCCACTCTAGGCACATGACACCCGCCGCCCGCATGGCAACTCCCGCCGAGAACCGCGGGAAGTCCTCGTCGAGCTGGCATGATGGGGCGCCATGGCCAGGGGGATCTTCGGGGGGCCGCGCCGTGCGTGCGCGGCGGGGATGGTGGCGCTGTCGGCGATGACCGCGGCCTGTACGGCGGGGCAGGCCCAACCGGCCGCCAAACCTCCGCCGGAGGAGGCCTCACCCGCGCCGCGCCCCCGGGAACCCGCGGGCGTGAAACCCCGTCCGGGCGAGGTACGCAAGATCGCCGGCCCGCGTCCGAGGGTGATCAGCTCGATCCCCACCCGGCGCAAGGTGGTCTTCCTGACCATCGACGACGGCTGGGAGCAGGACCCGGGCTTCATCAGGCAGGTACGCGAGGAACGCATCCCGATCACCGCCTTCGCCATGCGCGACGCGGTCGAGGCCAAGGGCACGCCCGACCCGGCGGGCGGCACGGGCCGTTTCGTCGGCGCGGGCAAGTGGGGGTACTTCCAGGAGCTGCGCGAGGCCGGGGTCGCGGTGGAGAATCACACGCTCACCCATCCCAACCTGCTCCTGCTGGGCCGTGACGCCCAGCGCGCGGAGATCTGCGGCGCCTCCCGGCTGATCGGCAAGCGGATCGGCGCCCGTCCGGCGTTGTTCCGGCCCCCGTTCGGCAACTACAACGCCGACACCCTGGCCGCGGCGAAGTCCTGCGGCATCAGGGACGTTCTGTTGTGGACCGCCAGCGTGCAGCCGGGCGGCAAGATCGCTTACCAGGTTCCCGACAAGAGGCTGCGCCCCGGTGACATCCTCTTGCTGCATTTCCGTCCCAACCTGGCGAGGGACTTCCGCATCCTGATCGACAAGATCAAGCGGCGGGGTTACGAGCTGGGCGACCTTCAGGCCTATCTGGCCGCGACCTGACGCCTGACCAGGACGGCGCGGCGCCGGCGATGACGGTGCCGCCGCTCTTCCTCCGGCGGCGCCTCCCACAGCGGCGGTGCGATGATCTCGCGGAACAAGGGATGCATGACGGTCCTCCTCAGGCCGCGAGCCGGTAGGCGGGGTAGGCGGCGGTGACCGCGCCGAGCGCCCAGCGCATGCGGGCGGCGAACGCGTCGGGGTGGTCGCCGGCCTCCTGCGCCACGTAGGCGGCGCACCCGGAGGTGTCTCCGCCGCAGGCGCAGAGGCGGTCGTCGATCACGGTGCGCACGCGGTCGGAGGTCAGGATGTCGGAGGGCTGCAGGGCTGAGGTGAAGAGCACCTGGGCCAGCTCGATGGTGGTCATCTCCCGTGCCTTTCTCTGAGTCTGTGCCTATTTAGACCCCGGCCCGCACGGGAAGTCATCGCACTTTTCCACGTTCGGCGGACAAGTTTTTTCCGGCTGTGACAAAGATCGCAGAGCTCGCCGCCCCGTTGCTCTACAGCTTGTAGTACTACTTCTAGTAGATGCACTACAGGCCGTAGAGCTCAGGGACCCGTGAGGGACAGATGGACGCACTTGACCTGGCACGGTGGCAGTTCGGAATCACCACCGTCTACCACTTTCTTTTCGTACCGCTGACGATCGGCCTGGGCATCTTCGTGGCCGGGCTGCAGACCGCCTGGCACCGCACGGGCAAGGAGCACTACCTGCGGCTGACGAAGTTCTTCGGGAAGCTCTTCCTGATCAACTTCGCGATGGGCGTCGTGACCGGCATCGTGCAGGAGTTCCAGTTCGGGATGAACTGGAGTGAGTACTCCGTGTTCGTCGGCGACGTCTTCGGGGCGCCGCTGGCCATGGAGGCGTTGCTGGCCTTCTTCATGGAGTCCACGTTCCTCGGCCTGTGGATCTTCGGCTGGGACCGGCTGCCGAAGAAGGTGCACCTGGCCACGATCTGGGCCGCGGCCATCGGCTCGAACCTGTCGGCGTACTTCATCCTGGCCGCCAACGCCTGGATGAAGCACCCGGTCGGCTACACCGTCGAGAACGGCAGGGCCAGGATGACCGATCTGTGGGCCGTGCTGACCAACTCCACCGCCGTGGCCCAGGTGCCGCACGTGATCGCCTCGGCGTTCATCGTGGCGGGCGGCTTCATCCTGGCCGTCTGCGGCTACCGCTGGCTGAAGGACCGCGACGACATGTGGCGCGGCACCGCCCGCGCGGCCCTGCTGATGACCGCCGTCGCCGGAGTCGTCGTCGCGGGCACCGGCGACATGTCGGCCAGGCTCCTGCACGAGCAGCAGCCGATGAAGCTGGCCGCCGCCGAAGGGCTCAGGCACGACACCGCGGGCGCGCCGTTCTCGATCGTGCCGGGACTCGAGGTGCCGAAGGTGCTCAGCTTCCTGTCCACCCACGACCCCGACGCGGTGATCGCCGGCACCGAGGACCTGCAGAAGCGCTTCGAGCGGCAGTTCGGCCCGGGCGACTACCGGCCGAACCCCGAGGTGGTCTTCTGGTCGTTCCGCGTGATGCTCGTCTTCGGGCTCGGCACGGTCGCTCTGTCGGTGCTGGGGCTGTGGCTGACCCGCAGGAAGCGGCCGCTACCGGACTGGCTGGCCAAGGTGCTGGTGCTGGCGCTGCCTCTGCCGTTCCTCGCGGTGATCGCCGGGTGGCTGCTCAGCGAGGTGGGCCGCCAGCCCTGGACGGTCGCCGGCGAACTGCTCACCGCCTCCAGCGTCTCGCCCGGCGTGAGCCTCGCCGAGGTGGCCACGACCCTCGTGATCTTCACTCTGCTGTACGGCGGGCTCGCGGTGGCGGAAGCCGTACTCCTGACCAGGCATGTGCGCAAGGGGCTCGACGAGCCCGCGAGCGTCGCCGCCCAGCCCGAACCGGCGCTGGCGTACTGAGGAGCTGACCGTGATCGATCTGTGGTTCGTGATCATCGCCTTCCTGTGGACCGGCTACTTCGTGCTGGAGGGCTTCGACTTCGGGGTCGGGATGCTGGCGCCGTTCGTCTCGCGCGGCGCCGGCGAGCAGCGGCAGGCGCTGCAGACGATCGGCCCGGTCTGGGACGGCAACGAGGTCTGGCTGATCACCGCGGTGGGCGCGATGTTCGCCGCCTTCCCGGCCTGGTACGCGGGGATGTTCAGCTCGTTCTACCTGCCGGTCGCGCTCGTGCTGGTCGGGCTGATCGTGCGCGGGGTCGGGCTGGAGTGGCGCGGCAAGGTGACCAACACGTTCTGGTGCGATGCGGGCATCGTGGCCGGGAGCGCGCTGCCCGCGTTCCTGTGGGGGGCGGTCTTCGCCGACATGCTGTTCGCCGACGGGCTCGCGGCGCTGCTCGGCGGGGTGTTCTCGCTGGCGGCGAGCGTGTTGCACGGCGCGGTGTTCCTCGCGCTCAGGACCGAGGGGCCGCTGCGGCGGCGGGCGCGGACGGCGGCGCTGGCCGCCTCGGGGCTCGCGGTGCCGGTGGGCGTCCTGGCGCTGTCGCGGCTGGGCGCCGGCACGGCCGGCACGGTCGCGGCGCTGGCCGCCGCCACCGCCCTGGCCGGGGCGGCGGCGCTGATCTGGCGGCGGCGCGAGGGCTGGGCCTTCGCCGCCACCGCCGGGGCGATCGTGCTGGCCTCGGTCGCGGTCTTCCTGCGGCTCGCGCCGATGCCCCTGCCGGGGCTGACGCTGGCCGAGGCGGCCTCGGGGCCGTACACGCTGACGATGCTGAGCTGGATCGGGCTGATCACGCTGCCGTTCGTGCTGCTCTACCAGGGCTGGACGTACTGGGTGTTCAGGAAGCGGGTCCTGGTGCCCGCCTGAGCGCGGTCAGGTGGGGTGCGGCTCGTCGAGCTCCGGAGGGATCGACTCCTCCGGAGGCACGAGCCCCTCACCGCCCATCTCGCGGGGCAGCACCGAGAAGAACCCGCCGTAGGCGATCACCGCGACGGCGCCGCTGACCAGCACGACCAGTCCGGCGATCCACGACATGTGCCAGAAGGCCGCCACGACCCCGATGCAGGAGGTCAGCGGCGCGATTCCCTTGGCGAAGTTGAGCAGCGGCGTCCTGCCCATGAACTGGTGGGTCTTGCGGAGCTGGTTGATCATCGTCAGCACGGCCAGCAGCGGGATCGACACCGAGAAGGACAGCACGCAGACGAGGGCCGCGACGTCGAGCTCGGCCACGGTCAGGAACGGCTGGACCAGGACGATGCCGATGGCGATGAACCCGGCATAGATGAGATTGTCCTGGTCAAGCCAGCTTTCTTTGCGTTTCCAGTCCTTTGGAGACATTCGCACATCTTGTCATGCTTGGGGGCCATTTCGGGCGGCTGCTCCGCCCAGGTAGAGGGCGCCCAGCCGGGGGTCGGCGGCCAGTTCGCGGGCCGGGCCGGAGATGTGCACGGCGCCCAGGTCGAGGACGCAGCCCACGTCGGCCATCTCCAGCGCGCGGCGGGCGTTCTGCTCCACCAGCAGCACCGCCACCCCGGCCCGGCGCATCAGGTCGATCTGGTCGAAGACGGTCTGCGTGGTCTTGGGGTCCAGGCCCATGGACGGCTCGTCCAGCAGGACCACCTTGGGCTCCAGCATCAGCGCGCGGGCGAACTCCACCTGCTTCTGCTGCCCGCCCGACAGCAGGCCGGCGATGCCGCCCCACCGCTCGGCCACGATCGGGAACAGTTCCTTCACCGCCTCCTCGCGCTCGCGCAGGCGCGCCTTGTCGCGCACGGTGTAGCCGCCCAGCCGGACGTTCTCCGCGACCGTCATCTCGCGGAAGACGCTGTGGCCCTGCGGCACGTGCGACAGGCCGCGGTCGAGCAGCGCCTGCGGCGAACGTCCCGTCACGTCCTCGCCGGCCAGCACGACGCTGCCGGAGCGGGGGGCGAGCAGGCCGCTGGCGACCCTGAGCACGGTCGACTTGCCCGCGCCGTTCGGGCCGACCAGGCAGACGACCTGGCCCGCCTCGACCATGACCGACAGGCCGCGCAGGACCAGGGCGGCCCTGCCGTACCCCGCGGTGATGTCCTTGAGTGACAGGAGCGGCTCAGACACCTAGGTACGCCTCCAGCACGCGCGGGTCGCTCTGGACCGTCTCGGGAGTTCCTTCGCAGATCGGGGCGCCGCGGTCGAAGACCACCACGTGATCGCACATGCCCATGACCACATCCATGTTGTGCTCGACGACCAGGAACGTCCTGCCCTCGGCGTTGAGATCGCGCACCAGCGTGACGATCCGGTCGATCAGCGCCGGGTTGACGCCGCCCGCCGGCTCGTCCAGCAGCACCAGGCCGGGGTCGCCCATGAAGATCGCGGCCAGTTCGAGGAGCTTCTGCTGGCCGTACGACAGGTGCCGCGCCTCGGCGTGTTCCAGGTGCTCGATGCCCATCCTGCGCAGCCAGTGGCGGGCCCGCTCGACCTCGGCCGTGTTCCTGCTGCCCGCGAGCAGTTCGCGCAGGCGGGTGCGGCGGACGGCGACGAGCATGTTCTCCAGCACCGTCATGCGCGGGAACACCCGGCACAGCTGGAACGTGCGCCCCAGCCCCGCGTGCGCGATGCGGTGCGGCGACCAGGCGGTGATCTCCCTGCCCTTGTAGAGCACCCTGCCCGCGTCCGGCCGGATCAGGCCCGTGACCAGGTTGAAGAACGTCGTCTTGCCGGAGCCGTTCGGGCCGATGAGGCCGTTGATCGCGCCCTCGCGGATCTCCACGCTGGCCCCGTCCACCGCCGTGACCCCGCCGAACGCCTTCGCCAGACCCTCGGTTCTGAGGCTCATCCCTTGACCTCCTGAAGGCGTTGCTCGGCGGTGTCCTCCCTGATCGAGGCGCCCTTCGGCCGGCCGATCAGCCTCGGCACGATGCCCTCGGGCATGAACAGCACCACCAGCACCAGCAGCACGCCGGTCGCGGTCAGGTGGATCTGCGACTCGCCGAGCGCGATGAGGAAGTACTCCCCCGCCGGGGCGATGATCAGCGCGCCCAGCAGCGGGCCGAACAGGTGGCGTACCCCGCCCAGCAGGCTCATCAGCACCATGTAGACGCCGCTGACGATGGAGAAGACGAAGATCGGGTCGAGCGAGCGGAACCAGACCGCGTACAGGCCGCCCGCCAGCGCCACGAACAACGCCGACACCGCGAACGCCGCCACCTTGAACGCCGCCGTCGGCACGCCCAGCATCTCGGCCTTGTCCTCGTCCTCCCTGATCGCCTTCAGCCCGCCGCCGAAGCGCGAGCGCGAGATGAACCACCAGGTCAGCAGCACCAGCGCGAGCAGCGCCAGGAACAGGTAGAAGAACACCATGTGCGTCTGGCCCCTGCTCAGGTCGAACGGCGCCGGCACCTGCAGGCCCGTGGCGCCGCCGGTCAGCGAGCGCCAGCCCTGCACCAGCAGGTTCATCACCGACACCAGCGCGATCGACACGATCACGAACGACGCCCCGCGCACCCGGACCGCCGCCACCCCGATGACCGCCGCGGCCACCGTGACCAGAACCGCCGAGACCAGCAGTGCCAGGACCCACGGCATGCCCGCCCGGGTGATCAGCAGGCCGGTGCCGTAGGCGCCCAGCCCGAAGAAGGCCGAATGGCCCAGCGAGACGTAGCCGGTGAAGCCGCCCAGGATGTTCCACGAGGTGGCCATGGCGGCGTACATGACCGTCAGGACTCCGGCGTAGACCAGGTAGTAGTTCGGGACCAGCCAGGGGTAGGCGAGGGCGCCGGCCGTACCGGCGAGGAGGAGGAGCTTAGAAACGGTGCGCAAGCCGGCCTCCGAAGAACCCCTGCGGGCGCAGCAGCAGCGTCAGGAACAGGAAGGCGTAGAACATGAGCGTGGCCCAGGTCGCGTCGACCGTCACCAGCACCAGGCCCTCCACCACACCCAGCAGCACGGCCGCCAGCGCCGCGCCCACCACGCTGCCCAGGCCGCCGACCACGATGATCGCCATGAGCTTGCCGATCCAGGCCCAGTGCGAGGCCGGGAAGAACGGCGTGATCAACGCCAGCACCCCGCCCCCGACGGCCGCCGTCGCCAGCCCCACGCCGAACCCGTACCCGGTGACCCGATCCGTCCTGATCCCCACCAGCCGCGCGGCTTCCCGATGCTGAATCGTCGCCCGCAACGCCTGCCCGAACCGGCTCTTCACCAGCACCCCGAACAACACCGCCAGCGTCAGCCCCGCCACCCCAAAAGCAATGATCTTGTCGTACGGCAGGCTGACCGCCCCGATCGTCAGGCTCTTCGTGTCATAGCCGACGGTGACCGACTTGTAGGAGCCCGTGTAGATCGTGCCCAGGAGTCCCTCGATCGTCAGCGCCAGGCCGAACGTCAGCAGGACCGACATCATCTGCACCTGATCGGAGGCCAGCCGGGCCAGCAGGAGGCGCTGGACCAGCACACCCAGCACGAAGAAGACCGGGACGGTGAGGGGGATGGTGAGCAACGGGTCCATGCCCAGGGCCGTGTGGAGGGTGTAGGTGAGGTAGGCGGCCAGGAAGAGGAAGGCGGGGTGGGCGACCATGACGACCCGCATGACCCCGAAGTACAGGGAGAGGCCGGAGGCGAGCAAGGCGTAGAGCCCACCCGTCAAGATCCCCAGCCCTAACCCCTGCAAAAGCAACGTCACACCACCCACCTCCCCCGCCAACCCCTGAACCCCACACCTCGCCCCTCCCGAACCCCGTCCGACCACCCCTCCCTACCAGCCTCCAATGGCCCGCCGGCCCACGACCCGCCAGCCCTCGGCGGCCGGCAAACCCACGGTCGGTCCGCCCTCCGGCCATCAACCCCTCGTCCACCACCCTCAAGTCCATCAACCCCCGGTCCATCAACCCCCGGTCCATCACCCTCAGGTCCATCAACCCCTGGCCGGCCCATCAGACCCCAGCGGCCCGTGGGACCCCGGGGGCCCGTCAACCTGCGGCTTGTCGGCCTTCCGACCATCAGCCCTGAGCCTGTCAGCTCCCGGCCCGTCAGCTCCCGGCCCGTCAACCCTGGGTCCGTCAACCCTGGGTCCGTCAGCCGCCGGCCCGTCAGCCCTGGGCCCGTCAGACCCCAGCCCGTCAGACCCTGATCCCCCACCCTCGGGCCCGTCAGACCCCAGCCCGTCAGACCCTGGTCGCTCACCCTCAAGTCCGTCACCCGAAGGTCTGTCGAACCCCCGTCCGACGCCCCCAGGTACAAAGGGCCCCCGGCCCTACCAGGTCGCATGGAGTTGTGGATGGTCACCACTCCTTCTTCGGGAACACGAGCTTGGCCGTCTGCGCCTTCGAGCCCTCCGGCAGCACGATCTCGACCTTGCCGTTCACGTACTGCTGGATCATGTGGGCCTGCTCGGGACGCCCCTGGTCGTCGAAGGACAGGGGGCCGACCACGGTGTCGAAGGTGGCCTGGCGGAGGTGGGCGGCGAGCTTGTCCTGGCACTCCTTGCCCGGCTCCACGCACTTGACCGCGTTGACCGCCGCCTCCACGACCTGCCCGACCGTGTAGCCGTTGGCCGCGTCCTCGTTGGCCTCGCCGCCGAACATGTCCTTGTAGCTCTTGACCAGCGCGTCGTTGCCGGTGAACCCCGACCCGGCCGACCAGCCGACCGGGGAGATGACGCTCTCGGCCGCGCCCTTCACCGCCGCCGGGAACTCGGGCAGCGTCGGCCCGGTGCTGAACGCGGCCAGCTTGGGCTGGACCTTGAGCTCCTGCAGCGCGCGGACGAGGCCGACGGAGTCCTCGAACTGGGTGCCGCCGACGACGATGTCCGGCTTGGCCTGGGCGATCTTGGCGGCGATGGGCGAGAAGTCGGTGGTCTCCGGCGGGTACACCTCGTCGGCCACCGTCTTGATCCCGGCGGCGGCCAGCTTGTCGCGCAGGCCGTACGCGGTGCCCTGGGCGAACGGATCGTCGAGGCTGGCGTAGGCGGCGGTCTTGGGCCGCTGGTCCGGGGGCAGCTTGATGAGGTAGTCGGCCAGGTAGTTGTAGTGGTCGTCGGCGATGGCGGGCGCCGCGTAGAACAACTTCTTGAAGCCCTGCTCGAAGACTTCCTTGGCGGCTCCGGCCGGCTCGACGAACAGCATGCCGTACGACTCGGCGACCTTGCCCGCGGGGATGACGAGGCGGGAGGAGAAGGGCCCGAAGACCAGGTTCACCTTGTCCTGGGTGATCAGGGACTCGTAGTCGGAGGTGACGCGGTTGGGGTCCGAGGCGTCGTCGCGGAAGATCAGCTCGACCTTCCTGCCGAGCAGCCCGCCCTTGGCGTTCACGTGCTCGGCCCAGATCTTGTAGCCCTCCTGGATGCCCTTGCCGGGCTCGGCGAAGTCGCCGGTCAGGGGAAGCGAGATGCCGATCTTCACCGGCCCCGTCGTGGGCGCCTGACCACTGGGCTGGTCCTCCGCCTTGGCACAAGCGGAAATACTCAAGCTCGATAATGCAAGAACCAACGTTGCCTTGCGCACATATGACATTTCCGGTCCTCCCGGCGTACGCAAGCGCTTTCGTAAGCGCTTTCGGTTACGATGGCACGTGTTTCAGCGGCGGACAAGGGGGTCGCGCGCCCATGGCCAATCGTCCGGCTCCGCCACGCCTCGTCGACGTCGCCAGAGCCGCGGGTGTCTCGCTGGCCACCGCGTCCCGGGCCATGACCGGCTCGGCGGGGGTGAGCGCCGTGGTCGCCGCGCACGTACAGGCCGTGGCCAACCGCATCGGGTACGTCCCGAACAGCCATGCCAGAGCCTTGGCCGGCGGGCCGTCCACGATCGTGGGCCTGATCGTCCACGACGTCGGCGACCCGTACTTCGGCGAGATCGCCCGCGGCGTCCTGCGTGAGACCGAGTCCCGCGGCTACATGGCCCTGATCAGCCAGACCGAACGCGACCCCGCCGCCGAACTCGCCCGCATCCGCGCCCTGCGCGCCCACCGGGTGAACTCGATCGTCCTGGCCGGATCGGGCTACGTGGACGCCAGCACAGAGACCGACATAGCCGCAGAAGTCCGCTCCTTCACCCATGCGGGCGGCCGCGTGGCCGTCATCGGCCGCCACCACCTCCCCGTGGACGCCGTACTCCCCGACAACCTCAGCGGCGGCGTCACCCTGATGCGCCACCTCCTCGACCTGGGTCACCGCCGCATAGGCGTCCTGTCCGGCCCTCCGAACCTCACCACCGTCGAGGACCGCCTGGCCGGCCTCCGCCTCGCGATAGGCGCCGCCCGCCTGCCGTGGCACACGGTGCCGGTAGTGCCCGGCGACTTCACGAGAGAGGGCGGCGCCACGGCGGCTGCGTCCCTCCTGAACGACCACCCCGACCTGACCGCCGTGATCGCCCTCAACGACCCCATGGCGGTAGGCGCCCTGTCCTGGCTGCTGGGCTCAGGCCGCAGGGTCCCGGACGACATCTCGGTGGCCGGATTCGACGACATCCCCGCCGCGGCCGACGTCTACCCCGCCCTCACCACCATCCGCCTCCCCATGATCAGCATGGGCCGCCAGGCCCTCGAACTCGTCCTCAAACCCTCCGTCTCCCGCCCCCGCCGCCGCCGTACCCCCCACGAACTGATCCCCCGAGCCAGCACCGCCCCACCCCGCCCCTAAGCACCACGAACCCCACCCGCCCGCACGCCAAGCACCACCTACACCACGCACCCCAACCCCCCGCACCCCCACCCGACACCACACACGCGCTACGCGCCACACCCACAGCCCGCGACCGGTGGTGCGGCGCCCACTGGCACATCCGGCATGGCGTGCGCGGTGGGGAGCGGGATGCTTGGGTGGCATGAGTGGTCCAAAGGGGCGGGAGTGGTCTGAGTGGCGAGAGTCGCGGGAGTGGCGAGAGTCGCGGGAGTGGCGAAAGTGGCGCGGCGGGGGGAGCGGCGGGGCGGGGTGGGGGAGCGGCGGGGTGAGTTTACGAAGGGGTGTGGCGGGAGTGGCGGGGATGGCGTGAGTGGCGGGGATGGCGTGAGTGGCGGCGCGGCGGGAGTGGCGGGAGTACGCCACGTGGACGGAACGCCCCACGTGCGCGGGGAACTCGGGTGAGGCGGGGAGGTTACGACGGGGGTTGTGGCGGGAGCGGTTCGTGGAGGGCGGAGTCGGGTGTTGAGGGTGAAGGATTGACAGGGGGATTTGGCGAGTTACGCTTCGGCCGGAGGCTAACGTAAGCGCTTTCGGAAGCGCTTACGAATAACAACCGTCGATCGCTCGACCGAGAGGATCCGGATGTCGGCCCTTCGCGTGCGCTTATGTGCCCTGGCCACCACTACTGTGCTCGGTGCGGCGATGCTCGCGCCGGGGTCCGCTGTCGCGAACGATTCGGCGGGCGTCGAGTCCGCCGGTCCCGGCCATGCTGCTTGTGATCCGGGCAGCGCTGTGGTTCGGAATGTGAATGGAGCCGGCAACTGGGCGCCGGTTACGCCGTCCAAGTGGCGGTTGCCCGGGGATCAGGTCATTCTCGCCGAGGCTGGGGTGGCGCGGCCGGGGCCGCGGCGGCCGTTCGAGTACGCGGTGCTCACGGCCGGGCCGGAGTTCGCGTCGGTGGAGATCGAGGCGACCGTACGGCTGGACACGCCGGTCAGCGTCAGCAACCGGGACGTGATCATCGTGTTCGGGTACCGGTCGGACACGCAGTTCTACTACGTGCATCTGTCCCAGGACAACACCATCTACCCGCACAACGGGATCTTCGTCGTCAACAACGCGGACCGCCTGCGGCTCGATCATCAGTGGAACGGGCAGGTGGGGGCGCCGCCTGCCGTCACCGACGCGCAGTGGCACCGGGTGCGGGTACGGCACTGCGTGACGAGCGGCGAGATCGCCGTGTACATGGACGGCTCGACCACACCCCTCATGACCGCCACGGACAGGACGTTCGGCACCGGCCGGGTCGGCTTCGGTTCGTTCGACAACATCGGCCGCATGCGGGATATGTCGCTCAAGGGCACACCGACCTGCGCCGGGGTGGCGTCCACCGTCGTGGGGACCGACGGGCGGGATCTGCTGTCCGGCACCCCGGGGGCCGACGTGGTCTCCGGGCTCGGCGGCGACGACCTGGTCTGGGGCCTCGGCGGGGACGACGTGGTCTGCGGCGGCGACGGCAGAGACGTGGTGCTCACCGGCTCGGGAGACGACCAGATCCATGGAGGTGCGGGCAGTGATGTCCTCTCCGCCGGCCGCGGCGACGATTCCCTGTACGGCGGGCCGGACCCCGACGCCCTGAACGGCGGCCCGGGCAACGACCACCTCTACGGCACCCGGGGCACCGACGTCCTCATCGGCGGCCCCGGCGACGACACCACCCACGCCGACTCCTGACCCGAACACCCTCCCCGCCGGTATGAGCGCGCAGGGCACCACAGGAATGCCCGGCGCAACGCCCAACAACAGCGGAGCCGGCCCCGGAGCACGCACCTGCCGGAAACACACGCGGGGCGGTGCCGCACCACAGAACACACGCGGGGCGGTGCCGCACCACAGAACACACGCGGGGCGGTGCCGCACCACAGGCAATCCCGTCGACCGAGCGTGGCACCGGCTGGCGACACCGCGGTGCCGTACCAGAAGGCGCTGTTCTTAAGCGCCCGAACCCGCAGAACCCACCCTCAACCCCTCTGGTGATGCCATGACCGTGAAACCCCTCCGAACCTTGGCCGCCGCGCTGCTCGTGATCGTCCTGGCGACGACCCCGGCGGTGGCGGAACCCGACGTGCCCATCGACGACCCGATCCCCGAGAAGCCGACCCCGTCGGCGCTGACCCTCACGCTGGAGGAGTTCGCGCAGTTCCCGAAGACGGAGCCGGTGCCGACCCCGACCGACCAGCGCCTGGTCAGGTGGGCGCGGATCAACTACTTGGGCCAGGTGCCCGACCGTTCCGGCCGGATGTTCGTCAACGATCTCAACGGCAAGCTGTACCTGCGCGACAAGGGCGCGTGGCAGGAGTACCTGGATGTCGGCGCCACGTTCGCCCCGGACTTCATCTCGGGCCGCGGTCTGGGGAGTGGGTTTGGGTTTGTGGCGTTCCATCCGGAGTTCGCGAGGAACGGGAAGTTCTACACCGTCCACACCGAGGCAGGCGCGGCGCTCACCACGAAGACGCCCGACCTGACCCCGCAGCCGAACTCGATCGTCCACGGCGTCATCGACGAATGGACGGCCACCAACCCCAAGGCCGGCACCTTCCAGGGCACCCGCCGCGAGATCCTGCGCCTCGGGTTCGGCAGCAACATCCACGGCATCCAGCAGATCGACTTCAACCCCACGGCCGGCCGCCACGACCCCGACTACGGCCTGCTGTACGTGGCCGCCGGCGACGGCGGACGCGGCGTGGCCACCACGAACCCACAGGATCTGGGCATACCGCAGGGCAAGATCCTGCGCATCGACCCCACCGGGACGAACAGCGCGAACGGCAAATACGGCATCCCGGCCGGCAATCCATTCGTCACCCGGCCGGGCGCGCTCGGCGAGATCTACGCGTACGGCATGCGCGACCCGCACCGCTTCTCCTGGGACCCGGCCGGCTCGAACCGCCTGTTCCTCGGCCACATCGGCGAGCACGAGATCGAGGCGATCTACGACGTGCGCGCGGGTGACAACTTTGGATGGAGCGTGCGCGAAGGGTCGTTCGTCTTCAAGAAGGAAGACCGCTGCAACCTGTACCCGTTGCCCGCGGACGACGCCCAATACGGCTATACCTACCCGGTGGCCGCATACGACCACGACCCGCCGCCCGGCCACTCCTGCACGGCCGACAGCGGGCACGCGGTGGTCGGCGGGATGGTCTACCGCGGCTGGCGGCTGCCGTTCCTGTACGGAAAGTACGTGTTCGGCGACATCGTGGACGGGCGGATCTGGTTCACCCACGCCTCAAAGATGCGCCGGGGCAACGACCGCGCGGTCATGTACGAGCCCAAACTCCGCGACGCCGCCACCGGCCGGCTGGTGACGATGAAGGATCTGGCCGGCAGCAACCGCGTCGACCTGCGCTTCGGCCGCGACGGCCGCGGCGAGCTGTACGTGCTGTCCAAGGCGAACGGCAAGATCTGGAAGATCACGGGCGCGCGCTGGGAGCTCCCATCATGAGATTTCGGCATCTGTCCGTCCTCGCGACCCTTCTCCTCACCGCCGCCCTGACCACCCCTCTGTCCGGTACGGCTACCGCCACAGCGTCGTCCGGCGGCGCAGCCACCGCGCGGCTCTCCGGCGCGGCGGGAAACCCGGCAGCACTCGGGGCGACTCCAGCAACCGACTCAGCCTTGGGGACAGACACACGGGAGACGACGGGCCCGCGGGAGACGACGGGCCCGCGGGAGACGACGGGCGCGCGGGAGACGACGGGCAACCCCGGGTCCGGAACGGCGAGGGCCGAGCCGGCACCAGCCAAGGATGACGTCGAAGCGGCCGCAACCGAGGTCGAAGCGGCCAGAACCGAGGTCGAGGCGGCGCGGGCAGAGGCTGCCGGGAACGGGTGGGGGTGGCCCACCGTGCTGCCCAGCCTGCGGCGCGACCTGGTGGCCCACTACGACTTCGAGCACCCCGACCCCGCCAACCCGGCCATGGAACAGGACCGGGGACGTTCAGGCACTGACATCACCCTGGTCAACGGCGGAGCCGGTATGCGGGTGCGGGACGGCGCGCATCGCGGCAGCCGTACCTCCATGCAGGTGCGGCAGGTCAGCCCCACAACGGCGAGCAGCGACGACTGGAAGGCGGGCGTCTACTCCCCCACCGGCGTGCCCACGCTGAACGCCTTCAACGCCGTCCGTGGCGCCACCATCATGGGCTGGTTCAAGATGACCGGCCAGAATCCCAGCCCGAACTCCAACTCCGCCAACCCCGACGACTTCTACGGGGCGATCGGCCTGGCCGGGGTGCTGAGCGGCAACTCGCAGGGGCACGACGTACGCGCGCTGCTGGAGCTGATCACGGTCAACGGCGAGATGCGGGTCGTGGCGCTCGGGCGGCGGGTGGACGGCAGCAGTTCACAGACATTCGCGGCCGACCGGCCATGGCAGGAGATTCTGCCGCCGGGCGAGTGGGTGTTCCTGGCGGCCACGTTCGACTACGACACCGCGACCATGCGCCTGTACAAGAACGGCCGCCCGCTCTCCGGCTTCTACACGCTGACCGGCGACCCGTGGACGATCGAAGGCCCGCCGGAACCCGACCTCGCCTCACCGACCGACCCGCGCGGCATCAAGATCGGAGGCAGCTACCCGCAGAACAACCGCGAAGGCAACCCCTGCGACTGCCGGATGGACAGCCTCATGTTCCTTGACCGGATCGCCACCCCGGGCCAGGTGCTGGCCCAGTACCTCCTGGTCGCCCGGCACTGGTGAGCCACCGCCGGGCCGGTGCCGCCACACCGGCCCGGCGGTCGTCCGTGGGGGCGGCAGGCCGGTCAGGGGGACGGCGTGGGCGTCTGGGTGCGGTGGTCCTTGAGATGGAGGTCGCCGCCGAGCCGCTTCCTGATGCGGTCGAGCACCTTGCGGGTGGACAGCGCGGTCCACAGGTGGCCGACCAGGTGGGGGTTGTACTCGGGCGCGGTGTCCATCCAGGCGTCCTTGCCCTCCTGGGTGGTGAACGTGGTGAGGAAGAACTCGCCGTCGCCCGTCTTGCAGTGGCCCTGCCGGAGTTCGGTGGCATCGATCTGGATCTTCGGCCGGCAGTCGACCTTGGCGGCGAGCTCCTCGACGGTGAGCGCCACGGGCTGCGGACTCTGGGCGGCGGCCACGTAACCGCCCCCGGACCCATCACCCGGCGAGCAGGCCGCGGCCAGCGCGACAGCGATCCCGCAGATGGTCAGCCGCGTAAATGTCGTCATGCGCGAAGATACGCACCCCCTGACCCGAGAGTTCACCCCAAGATCGCCCAGACCACGGAAACGCGAGGCCCCGGAAGCGCAGAGCACAACCCTCGAAGCACACGGCCCACGAGACGCGAGGAGGCCACACGGACACCCGAGCGCGGGCGCGAGGGACGCGAGTGCGGGCGCGAGGGGTCAGCGGAGCACTATGCAGCCGGATGCCTTGAGGCGGTCGAGTATCGGGGGGTCGCCTTCCAGTTTGTTCCAGCGCAGGTCCAGCTTCCGCAGCCCCGGCGGCAGCTCATCCGGCAAGGTGCGCAGCCGGTTGTTGCGCAGGTCGAGTTCGATCAGCCCGGACGGCAGGGCCGGCACCCGGGACAGCAGGTTGTCCCGCAGGTCGAGGTGGATCAGCCCCGGCGGCAGAGGGGGCAGTTCGCGCAGCCGGTTCCCGCGAAGGTGCAGTTCTCGCAGCCGGCCCAGGCGGGCGAGTGAGGCGGGCAGGGTTTCCAGCCGGTTGTTGTACAGGCGCAGCTCCACCAGCCCGGCCATGTCCCCGAGGGTGGCGGGCAGGGACTCCAGGCGGTTGTCGGTCAGGTTGAGGTACGCCAGGCGGTCCAGCCTGCCCAAGGCCGCCGGCACCTGGGTGAGGCCGTTGTCACTCAGGTACAGGTAGTCGGTCAGGGGGAGGTCGCCGATCGCGGCGGGCACAGAGGCGAGCTGGTTGTGACCGAGGTCGAGCATGCGCAGCGAGCGTAGTCCGCCGATCGCAGGGGAGATCTCGGTGAGCGCGTTCTCGGCCAGGTTGAGCGTCTCCAGGCCGGTCAGCTCCCACAGCTGATCGGGGACGGAGGTGAGCCGGTTCCCGCCGACCGCCAGGTGCCTGAGGCCGCCGGGCAGCCGTTCGGGGAGGGCGGTGATGGCGTTGCCGTACAGGAAAAGCACTTCAAGGTACGGCGGGCAGCAAGGCACCCGAGTCAGCAAATTTCCGTCAAGATGCAACTCCCGCAACCCGCTATATCCCGAAAAATCCGGAACATCCATCAACCGGTTGCCATCCAGCACCAACACCGAAACCCCGGAAGGATCCGGCACAGAAGTCAGCCCACGCCAGGCGAGATCAACACGCATGCCACCGGAGCCTAGCGCCCCCAGCGCCGGAGCCTGACAGCCTTGAACCAGGGCCTTGCGGCCTGAAACCGGACCCAGCGGCCTGAAACCAGGGGCCCGGTGGCCTGAAACCAGGGCCCTGCGGCCTGAGACCGGGCCCGGCGCCCTGGAACCGGGATCCAACGGCCCGAAGGCAGGACCCAACGGCCCGGGAGCAGGACCCTAGCGTGCACGCAGGTGGTAAAGGTCAGACGGCGAGATGGGCATCCGATCGATGTCGAACCCCTCAGCGTCCTCCACCGCCGAAGCGATCACCGCCGACACCGGAATCACCCCCGCCTCCCCCGCCCCCTTGATCCCCAAGGGGTTCAACGGCGAAGGCGTCTCCAGATGAGCGGTCTCGATCCGCGGAATCTCACTCGCGTAAGGCATCAGAAAGTCCATGAACGACGCGTTGAGCAGTTGCCCATCCGAGTCATAGGCCATCCGCTCATACAGCGCGCCCCCAATCCCCTGGGCCACTCCACCGTGCACCTGCCCTTCAACGATCATCGGATTGACCAGCCGCCCGCAGTCGTGCACCACCGCGTACCGCAGGATCCGGATCTCCGCGGTCTCGGGATCGGTCTCCACGATCGCCGCGTGCATCCCGGCCGCGAAGGTGGACCGGAGCGGCGAATAGAACCCCCGCCCCTCCAGCCCGGGCTCCTCCCCGTCGGCCACGGGCGGCCGGTCCGCGGGAGTGGCGGTGGCGAACTGCGTGGCCTTGGCGGTCTCGGCGTCGAAGGAGTAGCGCAGCGGGTTGGACAGCACCGCCACGGTGGACAGAGGGATCGACGCGGACGGCGAGCCGACCACGTGCACCAGCCCGTCGGCGATGTCGAGGTCGGCGGGATCGGCCTCCAGCGCCTCGGCCGCGATCCGCAGCGCCTTCTCCCGCACCTTCCCGCAGGCCAGAGCGATGGCGTTGCCGCTGACCACGGCGGCCCGGGAGGCGAAGGTGCCCACGGCGTACCCGAACCGGCGCGTGTCCCCCGTCACGACGGAGACCCGCGAGATCGGCACCCCCAGCTCGCTGGCCGCGATCTGCGCGAACACGGTCTCGTGCCCCTGCCCCTGTGAGGTCAGCCCGGTGGAGACGTGCACCCGCCCGTCCGAGGTGATCTGCACATGCCCGCCCTCGTACGGCCCCACCCCCGTCCCCTCGACGTAACAGGCCAGCCCGATCCCCCGATGCGGCCCGCGCTCGAAGGAGTCCCAGCCGATCAGCTCCTTGATCATGCGGAGCATCTCGGGGTAGTTACCGCTGTCGTAGACGAGCGGCCGCCCGTCCTGGAAGGTCATGCGCTGGTCGTAGGGGAACTCCTCGGGCCCGATGAAGTTGGCCGCGCGCACCTCGGTCCGGTCCGCCCCGAGGTGCTGGGCGATCTTGTCCATCGTCCGTTCCATGCAGAAGACGGCCTGCGGCCGCCCCGCGCCCCGGTACGGCGTGACCTGCACGGTATTGGTGTAGATGGAGCTGAACTCCACCCGGTAGGACCCGATCTTGTAAGGCCCGAGCAGCTGCGTGGACGTGACGATCGGCACGATGATCCCGTACGGCGTGTAGGCGCCGTGGTCGTGCAGGATCGTCACCTCCAGCCCCAGCACCCGCCCGGCGTCGTCGAACCCGACCCGCACGTACTGCACCTGCGCCCGCTCATGCGCGCTGGCGACGAAGTGCTCGCGCCGGTCCTCGGCCCACTTGACCTCGCGGCCCAGCGTCATGGCCGCCCACGGCACCAGGACCTCCTCCGGCCACGGGTGCACGATCTTGACGCCGAACCCGCCGCCCACGTCGGGCGCGATCACCTCGACGTGGGGCAGCGGCAGCCCGAGCTTCGCGGCGATCGCCATCCGGACGCTGGTGGAGGTCTGGGTGCTGGAGTAGACGCGCAGGTCGCGGCCGTCCCAGCGGGCGTACACGCCGCGGCCTTCCAGCGGCATGCTGGCGCTGCGCTCGATGTCCAGGCGGAACGCGAGCGTGTGCGGGGAGGTCTCGATGCATTCCCTGGCGCTCGCGCCGCCGGTCGAGGCGACCTCCTGGACGAGGTGGGCGCCCAGGTTGGCGGGCACGTCCTCGTGGACGAGCCGCGATCCCTGCGCCGCCTCCTCCAGGCCGACGACCGCCTTGAGCGGCTCGTAGTCGACCTCGATCAGCGCGCAGACGTCCTCGGCCAGGTAGCGGTCGGTGGCCACGACCATGACGACGGGCTCGCCGACGTGCCGGACCGTCTCCTTGGCCAGGGGGTGGGCGGTGCGGCCGTGGGTGAGGGCCGGGTGCGGAATGAGCAGGGGCAGCGGCTCGGCCACCCCGGGTGGCAGGTCCTCCCAGGTGTAGATGGCGACCAGGCCCTCGACGTCGAGGGCGGCGGTGACGTCGATGTCGCGGATGCGGGCGTGCGCGTGCGGCGAGCGGACGAACGCGGCGGCCAGCGCCTCGCGGCCCAGGTCGTCCAGGTAGCGTCCCTGGCCGGTCAGCAGGCGCTCGTCCTCCACCCGCCGGACCGGCTCGCCGAACAACCGCGTGCTCACGACTCCTCCGTCATCAGCTCCGCCGCCCTGTGCACGGCCTTGATGATGTTCTGATACCCGGTGCACCGGCACAGGTTGCCCGACACCCCTTCGAGCACTTCCTCCTCGGTCGGAGCCGGGTTCTCCCTGAGCAGCGCCGTCACCGTGCACAGGAACCCGGGCGTGCAGAACCCGCACTGCAGCCCGTGGCATTCCGCGAACGCCCGCTGCACCGCCGACATCCCGTCCGGCCCGGCCAGCCCCTCGACCGTCGTGATCTCCTGCCCGTCCACCGTGACCGCGAACGTCAGGCAGGACCGCACCGGCTCGCCGTCCAGCAGCACCGTGCAGCACCCGCACACGCCGTGCTCGCACCCGACGTGCGTCCCGGTCAGCCCGAGGTCGTGGCGCAGGCAGTCCGACAGCAGCCGCCGCGCCGGAACGCTCACCCGCCGCGCCACCCCGTTCACGACGAGCGTGATCTCGTGCCCGCTCAACCGCTCTCCCTCTCGCCGTCGTCACTGCCCGCGGCGCGGGCGGCCGCGCGCAGCGCCCGCTCGGCCAGGACCCCCAGCAGGTGCCGCCGGTACTCGGCCGTCGCGTGGATGTCCGCCTCCGGCTCAGCCCTTTCCCGTACGGCCCGCGCCGCGCAAGCCCAGTCGGTGCCGTGCCCGCGGTCCTGGGCCACGTCCACGACGAGCGGCACCGGGCCGACCCCGACGCACGCCACCCGTGCCACCGACACCCGCAGGTCCTCGTCCAGGACGACGAGCGCGCACACCCCGGCCAGCGCGTAGTCGCCGTGCCTGCGCGCCACCTCCACGAAGGCGGTCCCTGAGCGCTCGCCCAGGGCCGGGAAGAACGCGGACACGGCCAGTTCGCCGGGCCGGATCGCGGACTCCATCGGGCCGGTGAAGAACTCCCGCGCCGCCACCTCGCGCTCGGTGCCGCGGGCGGCCAGCCGTACCGAACCTCCCAGAAGCGCGAGGACGGCGGGCAGTTCCGCGGCCGGGTCGGCGTGCACGAGGCTGCCCACGACGGTGCCGCGGCTGCGGATGGCGGGGTGCGCGACCAGGCCGAGAGCCTGGCGCAGCAGCGGCTGGACCGCGGCGACCGGCCCGGAGCGGAAGATCTGCGCGTGCCTGGCCAGCGCGCCCACCCGAACCCCGCGCGCGGAGGTCTCGACGGCGGCCAGCGCGCCGACCCGGTTGATGTCGACGAGGTGCGCCGGAGCGGCCAGGCGCATGTTGAGCATGGGAATCAGGCTCTGGCCGCCGGCGAGCACCTTGCCCTCGGCCCCGGCCTCGGCCAGGGCGTCGAGGGCCGCCTCCACCTCGCGGGGCGCGTGGTACTCGAACGGGGCGGGCTTCACCCGGCCGTCTCCCTGATCTCGGCGGGCCGGCCGGCGATCCATCTCAGCAGGTGGTAACCGCCGACCACGACGATGGTGCCGAACGCGATGCCCTGCAGCCGGAACTCCTCGGTGATGATCTGCTCGACCGGGCCGATCGCCAGGATGATGCCGGCGCCGATGGGCACCATGTTCACGGGGTCGGCGAAGTCCACTCTGTTCTCCACCCAGATCTTGGCTCCGAGCAGGCCGATCATCCCATAGAGGATGACCGTGACCCCGCCCAGCACGCCGCCGGGCGTGGCGGCGACCAGCGCGCCGAACTTCGGGCACAGGCCGAACAGGATCGCGATGACGCCGGCGATGTAGTAGGCGGCGGTGGAGTAGACGCGGGTGGCGGCCATGACGCCGATGTTCTCGGCGTAGGTGGTGGTGGGCGAGCCGCCCACGGCGCTGGTCACGACGGTGCCGATGCCGTCGGCGGCGACGGCGCGGCCCACGTACGGGTCGACGTCGGTCTTGGTCATCTCACCGACGGCCTTGACGTGGCCGATGTTCTCCGCGATCAGCGCGATGACGGCGGGCAGGACGAGCAGGACCGCGCCGAACCTGATGTCGGGCCCGTGGAAGCTCGGCAGCCCGATCCAGTCGGCCTGGGCGACGGAGGAGAGGTTGACACGCGGGTGCGTGTCGATCTTGCCGGTGGCGGCGTTGAACGCGGTGATGTTCCCGAAGACCTTGTCGAAGCCCCACGACAGCAGGAATCCGGCGACCAGGCCGACCAGGATGCCGATCCGGCCGATGAACCCCTTGAACGCCACGATCACCACGAACGTGATCACCATCGTGATCAGGGCCATCCACTGGTCCTGCGGCCAGTAGACGTCGGCCACGACGAACGCCAGCCCGAACCCGATGAGCATCACGACCGCGCCGGTCACGACCGGCGGGAAGATCCGGTGGATGACCTGGACGCCGAGGAAGTGGATGGCCAGCCCCGCCAGGGCCAGCACGATCCCCGCCACCAGGATCGCGCCGGTGACGATGGCGTCGGCCGCCGGGGTGTCGCCGCCCATGAGCGCCCTGATGGCGATCACGCCGCCGACGAACGAGGCGCTGGTGCCCAGGTAGCTGGGCACCTTCCCCTTCACGATCAGCAGGAAGAGGATCGTGGCGACGCCGGACATCATGATGGCCACGTTCGGATCCAGGTCCATCACGAGCGGGAAGACGAAGGTCGCCCCGAACATCGCGATCACGTGCTGGGCGCCGAACCCGACCATTCTCGGCCAGGTCAGGCGCTCGTCGGGCCTGACGACCTCGCCGGGAGCCAGGTGTTTTCCGTCGCCGTGTTTGGTCCAACCCAAAACCATGAGAGCCCCTTTTCTACCGGGCCGTCGGTTCGGTGGCCGCCCCGCAGGCTCCTCCGCGGCGGTTCCTTGCTTGTCGGGCACATTAGGCCCGATGTCACTGTCCTACACCGTCATGATCTGCCAAAGCTGGGCCGATGACCAGAGGGGGCCTTACCGGCGCACCGCCCTGAGCACGTGGTATCCCACGAGAAGGACGATCGTGCCGAGCGTGATGCCGCCGAGCGAGAAGGTCGAGGTGATCGGGAAGGCGACCGGGCCGATCGCGCAGATGATCCCGGCGCCGACCGGAACCATGTTGGCCGGCTCGGCCAGGTTCACCTTGTTCTCGATCCAGATCTTGGCTCCGAGCAGGCCGATCATGCCGTAGAGGATCGTGGTGACGCCGCCCAGCACGCCGCCGGGCGTGGCGGCGACCAGCGCGCCGAACTTGGGGCACAGGCCGAACAGGATCGCGATCACCGCGGCGATGTAGTAGGCGGCGGTGGAGTAGACGCGGGTGGCCGCCATGACGCCGATGTTCTCGGCGTACGTCGTGGTGGCCGGGCCGCCGACGGAGGTGGCGACCACGGTGCCGACGCCGTCGGCCATGACCGCGCGGCCCATGTACCGGTCGACGTCCACGCCGGTCATCTCGCCGACGGCCTTGACGTGGCCGACGTTCTCCGCGATCAGCGCGATGACCACGGGCAGGCAGACCAGGACCGCGGAGACCTCGAAGACCGGCCCGTGCAGCTTGGGCAGCCCGATCCACTCGGCCTGGGCGACGGCCTCCAGGTTGACGCGCAGGTGCTCGGTGACCTTGCCGTCGGCGCCGGGCGAGGTGATCGGCCCGCCGATCAGGTCCCAGGCCCACGACAGCGCGAACCCGAACACCAGGCCGAGCAGCACCCCGATCCGGCCGAGGAAGCCGCGGAAGACCCCGATGAACACGAACGAGGCCGCCATGGTCAGCAGCGCCACCCAGGGGTCCTGCGGCCAGTAGACGTCCGCCGCCACGTACGCCATGCCGAACCCGATCAGCATGACCACGCCCCCGGTCACGACCGGCGGGAAGATCCGGTGGATGACCCGGACCCCGAGCAGGTGGATGGCCAGGCCCGCCAGCGCCAGCACCACCCCGACCGCGAGCAGCGACCCGGTCACCGTGGCGCTGTCGCCGCCCGCGGCCCTGATCGCGACCACGGCGCCCACGAACGAGGCGCTGGAGCCGACGTAGCTGGGCACCTTCCCCTGCACGATCAGCAGGAAAAGGATCGTGGCGATCCCGGACATCATCACGGCCAGGTTCGGGTCCAGCTCCATGACCAGCGGGAACACGAACGTCGCGCCGAACATGGCGATCACGTGCTGCGCGCCGAACCCGATCATCCTGGGCCAGGTGAGCCGCTCGTCCGGCTTGACCACCTCACCCGGCGCGAGCCGCTTCCCGTCGCCGTGCAGCTTCCACCCGAACGCCATCTTGCCTGCCCTTGCCTCTCACCAGCGGAGATGTCTCCTATTTGATGTCGGAGAGCACCATAGAGGCAGGAGTGACACGCGTCGTTCTCAGGCCACGTGAATGGTGAAACCGTCTCCGGCGACCACCTGGCCGGAGCGGATCTTGCGGGTCTTGCGGAGCTCGACCTCCCCGTCGACGTAGACCATCCCCTCCGCGATGAGGTGTTTGGCCATGCCGCCCGTCTCGGTGACGCCGCAGTACTTCAGCAGGTCGCACAGCGGGATGAAGTCAGAGTTCAGCTCGAAGTCCAGGTCCACAACGGCCCAGCTTAGATGCCCCGCATGCGCAGGACGTGCAGGGCCAGCGTGAGGTTGAGCCGCAGGTGGTGGTCCTCGGTGAAGTTGCCGAGCATGCGCTCCAGCTTCCCGATCCGGTAGCGCAGCGTGTTGTAGTGGAAGTGCAGCCTGCGCGCGGTCTCGGCGACGTTGAGGTTCGTCTCCAGCAGAACCTGGAGGGTACGCCGCAGGTCGCCGTTCTCCGCGTCGTCGTCGCCGGCCAGCGGGCCCAGGGTCTCGCGGACGAAGGCGTGCAGTTCGTCGGTGTCGTTGACCAGTGACAGCAGCCGGTACACGCCGAGCTGGTCGAACTGGGCGACCGCGCCCGGACCGTGGAGCTGGCGGCCGACCCTGGCCGCCTTCAGCGCCTGGGAGTAGGCCTCGGGCAGGGTCGCGGGGGCGGTGCAGCGGCGGGAGGTCCCGGTCGAGAACGTGGCGGGAAGGGCGTCGGCCAGGGCCGCGGCGGCGTCCTTGGCCACGCGGGAGGCGTCCAGGGCGGCGTCCACGACGGCGACGACCTCGTGGGAGAAGCCCGCGACGGCGCCGCGCGGGTCGTGCCTGCGCACGGCGGCGGTCCAGCCGTTGACCATGCGGTCCTGGGCGCTGCGCTCGTCGCCGTCGGGGTCCAGCTCGGCCACCAGGACGGTCACGGGCCGCTCCAGGTCCCAGCCGAAGGCGCGGGCCCGCGCGCTGATGCGTTCGGCACCGCCGGCCCGGCCGGTGAGGACGTCGCGCAGGAAGTCGGCGCGGTACTTGCTCTCGACCGCGTTGACCGCCTCCTGCCGGGTGACGACCAGGGCGGCGACGGTGGCGGTGCGCTCGAGTATGCCGATGTCGCTGTCGCGGATCGCGCCGGTCGGGCTGTAGGCGATGATCCGGCCGTGGTGATGCCCGCCGGCGACCACGGGGACCGAGGCCAGAGTACGGCCGGCCGTACCGGGGAGGTCGACGGGCGCCGGAGCCGGCGGGCCTTCGCGCGCGATCGACTCGCGTAACGCCGCCACGTGGTCGGAGGGCCCGGCGGCGGCGAGCACCCGCCCGCTGCCGTCGACGGCGGCCACCGCGACGTCGAGCAGCGCGGCCACCTCGGCGGTCACCTCGTTGAGCCCGCCACCGGCCAGGACGACCTGCACCAGCGCCCGGTGCGCCTCCTCGGCGCGGGCGAGCACGGCGGCCTGCCGGTTGAGTATGTCGGTGAGCACCTGGTTGAGGATGTCGTCGAAGCCGACGTCGTTCGGCAGGATGATCAGCGGGAACCCCAGCCGGTCGGCCTGCTCGACCATCTCCCCCGGCAGTTCGTCCACGTAGCGCCCGAGTTTGATGGCCAGCGCGGCCAGCCCGCGTTCGTCGAGGTCGGCGACGAGGCGGCCGAGCGACTGCGGCGTGTTGCGCAGCGGGTAGCCGGTGGTGAGCAGCAGTTCGTGCGGCTTCACCCAGGCCAGGATGTCGGGCACCTCCATGACGTTGAGGCGCTGCACGATGCGGCCGAGCCCGCTCTCCCCGGCGATCAGGCGGGCGTCGGCGAGGGTCGAGACGCCCAGCACCTCCCCGACGGAGACGCCGTGGATGATCGTGCCCGTGCTGGCCAGGCGAACGGGGGGCTCCATGTGGTGATTGTGACCCCAGAAGCGGTCTGTCAGGAAGAGCCAACCTTCTCCGTCACTGTTGGCAAATTTCTCCGTACGGGGTGTCGTGGGGCCGTTCTACGGTCAGGTCCAAGGTCGGAAGGGAGGCCCGGTGACGGTCAGTACACATCCCAGGCGCGCCCGCACCCATGTGACCGGTGCGGCCAGCGCCGCCGTGCGCCCGGTCCTGGAGTCGCCGCGACGCCGCGCCCGCGTGCTCGCCGCTTTCCCGGCCGGTATCTATCTCGAGGTCAGGACCGACCTGGAGCCGTCGGTGATCGCGATCATCACCGGCGAGGCGACCCGCCTGCCCAACTCGGTCCTGCTCGCCGCCGACCTGCCGCACGTCACGGTGGGTGACGACGCGTCGGTGGGTGAGGGCACGATCGAGCTCGGCCGTCTCAGCCTGCGCGCCCGCCGCTGGTGGGACCCCGCGCCGCCGCTCGCGCCCGTCGATCCGGTACGGCTGGCCGTATCCCTGGATCCGGTAGGCCCGGCACCCGGCCTGGCCGGTCACCAGGCGATAGAACTGCTGGCCCAGTCCTGCGGCCGGGGCCGGCTGCTCGGTGTCGTGACCGCCGCCGAGCAGCTGATGGGCCTCGGCCCCGGGCTCACGCCGAGCGGCGACGACGTCCTGGCCGGGCTGCTGGTGACCCTGCGCCACCTGGGGAAGGCCGCCGGAGTGGAGCGGGCGGTCTGGCTGGCCGGCTGGCTGGCCGCGACCGTGACCTACGACGTCCGCACCAGGACCACGCCGCTGTCCGCGACGCTGCTGCACTGCGCGGCGCGTGGCGAGTCGTGCCCGGAGGTGACCGGGGTCCTGCGGGCGCTGACCGGCCGAGGCGCTCTGGAACCGGCCGTGTCCAGGCTGTGCCGCCTGGGCCACACCTCGGGCGCCGACCTGGCCCAGGGCGTCGGGATCGGGCTGGCGGCCGTCCGCGCGCTGGCCGCCGACCCGGTGCCGCCCGCGCTGGCGGGTGCCAGGTGAGCACGGACGAGGTGGTCCTGCGCAAGGGCGTCTACCGCGACTCGGTCACGCTGATGCGCATCAGCAAATCCCTGTCCGAGCTTGAAGGCGTGGAGGTGGCCGTGGTCGCCATGGCCACGCCGCTCAACCTCGACCTGGCCCGCGACCTGGGCTTCGAGCTGCCCGCCGCCGACCCCGCCGACCTGCTGGTCGCGGTCAGGGGCGAGCGCGCCGTGGCCGCCCACGCCGAGCTCGACGCGCTCCTGTCCGCGCACGCCCCGCTCGCCGCCGCCGTCGAAAGTGACCAGCCGCCGCTCACCACCCGGTCGGCCGCCCGCCGTACCGGGGCCGGGGTGGTGCTGGTGTCGGTGCCGGGCGAGCACGCGTTCGCGGAGGCGGTGGACGCCGTCGAGGCGGGGCTGCCGGTCATGGTGTTCAGCGACGGCGTGCCGCTTGAGCAGGAGGTCGCCCTGAAGGATCTGGCCGCGGAGAAGGGCGTGCTGGTCATGGGGCCCGACTGCGGCACCGCGGTGATCGCCGGGGTGGGCCTGGGCTTCGCGAACGTCCTGCGGCCCGGTCCCGTGGGCATCGTGGCCGCCTCCGGCACCGGCGCCCAGCAGTTGTCGTGCCTTCTGGACCTGGCCGGGGTCGGCGTCAGCCACGTGCTGGGCGTCGGCGGGCGGGACCTGTCGCCGGAGGTCGGCGGGCGCTCGGCCAACCGGGCGATCGCGATGCTGGACGAGGATCCGGCCACCGAGCTGATCGTGCTGGTCTCCAAGCAGCCCGCGGTACGGCCGGCCGTACCGGCGAAGAGGTTCGTGGAGGCGTCGGCGGATCTGACGGCCACGGCCGAACGCGTCCTCAAGGAACTGGGGCGGGCGGTGCCCGAGTGGCCCGCCTGGCCCGCGTGGGCGGGCAGGACGGCCACCGGCACGCTGCGCGGCATCTACTCGGGCGGGACGCTCTGCGCCGAGGCCAAGGGCGTGGCGGGAACCGGCGAGTTCGTCGACTACGGGGACGACGCCTACACGCGTGGCCGGCCCCATCCGATGATCGACCCGACGCTGCGGCTGGAGGCGCTGGCCGCGGTCGCGGAGGGGGACGTGGTGCTGATGGACGTCGTGCTCGGCCACGGGGCCGACCCCGATCCCGCCGCCTCGTACGCGCACGCGGTGGCCCGCTGCCCCGCCACGGTCGTCGTGGCGCTGATCGGCAGCGAGGGCGACCCGCAGGACCTGCGCAGGCAGGCCGCCGCCTTCCGCGAGACAGGCGCCGCCGTCTTCACCTCCAACGCCCAGGCCGCCCGGCACGCCAGGAGCCTGCTGTGAGCCTTCTGTCCGGCCCGCCACGGGTGATCACGGTCGGCGCCGAGCTTCTGGGCGAGGCCCTCGACGCGCAGGCGGTGCCGCGGACCGCGGTCGCGTGGCGGCCGCCGCTGCCCGGCACCTCCGACGCGCTGACGCGGGTGCTGGCCGATCCGCGCCGCGCCGCCGCCAACGAGCGGGCCGTGCGCCGCCTGACCACCGCGCGCCCCCACCTGGCCGGGGTACGGCGGGCCGCGGAGGCGCTCGACCTCCCGGCGCGTACGTTCCTGCACGCCGGCCCGCCCATCACCTGGGACCGGGCGTCGGGGCCGATGCGCGGCGCCCTGATCGGCGCGACGCTGCTGGAGGGCTGGGCCGACGGCGAAGGCGAGGCGGCCGGTCTGCTGGCCGAGGGCCGGATCGCGCTCGAACCCTGTCACCACCACCGCGCGGTCGGTCCCATGGCGGGCGTGGTCAGCCCGTCGATGTGGATGTTCGAGGTGCGCGACGAGGAGCACGGCGGCGCCGCGTACTGCTCGCTCAACGAGGGCCTGGGCAAGGTCCTGCGCTACGGCGCCTACGGACCCGAGGTGCTCGACCGGCTGCGCTGGATGGACGGAGTGCTGGGCCCGGCGCTGGCGGCAGCGCTGCGGGTGAGCGGGCCGATCGACCTGGGCGCGCTGATCGCGCAGGCACTGCAGATGGGCGACGAGCTCCACAACCGCAACCGCGCCGCCACGTCCCTGCTGCTGCGCGAGCTGGCCCCGGCCCTGGTCGAGGCGGCCCCGGGCACGGCGGCCGAGGTGCTGCGCTTCGCCGGCGGCAACGACCACTTCTTTCTCAACGCGGCGATGGCCGCCGCCAAGGCGAGCACGGACGCCGCGCGTGACATCCCCGGCTCGTCGCTGGTGGTGGCGATGGCGCGCAACGGCACCGACTTCGGCGTGCAGGTCTCGGGGCTGGGCTCGCGGTGGTTCACGGGTCCCGCGGGGGTGCCCGACGGCCTCTACCTCGGCGCGTACGGCCCCGCCGACGCCAACCCGGACATCGGCGACTCGACGATCACGGAGACGGCGGGCCTGGGCGGCTTCGCGATGGCGGCGGCCCCGGCGATCGTGCGCTTCGTGGGCGGCGAGGTGGGGGACGCGGTGGCGGCCACCCGGTCCATGTACGAGATCACGCTGGCCGAGCATCCCGCCTACCAGATCCCGGGTCTGGGGTTCCGCGGGACGCCGGTGGGCATCGACGTCACGCTCGTGGCCAGGACCGGTGTGCTGCCGGTGGTCAACACCGGGATCGCGGGCCGCGTGGCGGGGACGGGGCAGGTGGGGGCGGGGCTGGTGAGCCCTCCGGCCGAGGCGTTCACCAAAGCGCTGGCGGCATTGACCAAGCGGGCCGCAATTCAGTAAGTGATCCATTCAAACAACACATTTTCGCAGGTCAGACAGCACTTTTGCACGATATATCAGCGTTCAACTTCCGTTCGTCAATCAACTGCCTATATCGTGTCGAACCTCATAATCTAGAAGTATCGTGTTACCGATGAGGCTGGAGATGGGGGCGGGAGATGTCAGCCGACCGCGTGCTCAGCGGGCCAGGCGCCGAGGGCGTTCCGCAGAGCCAGGGCCGACTGATCGGCCGGCGCTATCGCCTGATGTCGCCGGTGGGGCGCGGCGGCATGGGCATGGTGTGGCACGCCCATGACGTGCTGCTCGACCGCGCCGTCGCGGTCAAGGAGCTGATCCTCCCCTACGGCCTCGACCACTCCGGCACCCAGGTCGCCAACCGCCGCATGCTGCGCGAGGCCCGCTCCGCCGCGCGCCTCACCCACCCCGGCATCGTCACCGTCCACGACGTCGTGGAGGAGGACGGGCGGCCGTGGATCGTCATGGAACTGGTCCGCGCGTGGTCACTGGAGCAGGCCGTACGGCAGAGCGGCCCCCTGCCCGTCATCCAGGCCGCCGAGATCGGCGTCCGGGTCCTCGACGCGCTGCGGCACGCGCACGCCGCCGGAATCCTGCACCGCGACGTCAAACCCGGCAACGTGCTGCTGACCTCCGACCGGGTCGTCCTGACCGACTTCGGCATCGCCGCCATCGAGGGCGACGTCACCATCACCCAGACCGGGCTGCTCATGGGCTCGCCGGCCTATATCCCGCCGGAGCGGCTGTCCGGCCAGCCCATCACGCAGGCGGCCGACCTGTGGTCGTTCGGCGCAACGCTGTACGCGGCCGTCGAAGGCCACCCGCCGTACGAGGGGCCCGACGCCATCGCCGTCCTCGGCGCCGTCCTGACCCAGGACCCGATCAGGCCGCAGCGGGCCGGAGCCCTGCTGGGCGTCATCGAGGGCCTTCTGCGCAAGAACCCCGCCGAGCGCATGGCCGCCGCCCAGGTCGCCGAGCAGCTGGAGAAGGTCCTGCACGCCCACGGCTCCCGGCCGCCGCGCGGCCCCGAGACCAGCGGCCTGCCCACCCGGGCGGACCCGACGCCGGTCGGGCTGCTTCCTCCGCTGGAGCCGCCGTCGGGGCCGATGCCGTCGCGGATCGTGGAGACGCCTTCGGGGCCGGTGCGCGTGCCGTACGACCCGCTGACGAGCCCGTCCGGCGGCTACGTCATGCCCTACGACGGCCTGGACAGCCCGTCCGGCAGCCACCACACGCAGCAGATCCGGCAGCCCGGATCCTTCGACGCCTTCACCAGCCACTCCGGCCCGCTCCCCGCGGGCGGCTACGACTCCCTCACCGGCACCCAGGACCCCCTCCCCCACCTCCCACCCGGATCGGCTGCCCACCCGGCGCCGGGCGCCCACGACCCGCGCTCACCATCGGGCCCGCACGACCTCCGCTCCCCCTCGGGACCCCACGACCCCCGCGCCGCGCACCCCCAGTCCGGCCCGCACGACCCTCTCGCCCCGCAGGACCCGCGCTCACTCTCGGGCCCGCACGACCCTCTCGCCCCGCAGGACCCGCGCTCACCTTCGGGCCCGCACTCCCGGTCCGGCCCGCCCGGCCCCCTCGCCCCGCAGGACCCGCGCTCGCGGTCGGGCCCGCATGACGTCCGCTCGCCCTCCGGACCCCACGACCTCCGCGTCCCGTCCGGCCCGCACTCGTTGTCCGGGTCGCATGATGTGCGCTCGCCGTCCGGTGGCGTCTCCTCGCCCGCCGGGCCGCCCTCCCTGGAGCCGGCGTCGGGGCCCGTGCGGCCGACGTTCGGGGGTGCGTCGGGGCCGCAGCCGATCCTGCCGCTGACCAGCGATGTCCGCAGCGCGCCCTGGCCGCTGGCCTCCGCGGACGACCTGCGCGAACAGTCCAGGGACCTGTCCCGCGGCCTCGGCGCGAGCCGTAACTCGAAAGCGCCGGAACGTCTGACCAGGAGCCGCAGGCGCCCGGCCGACGACGGTTCCGGCTGGATGCGCGACGGCCGCCCCACTCCCCGCCTCATCGTGACCGCCCTGGCCGGCGTGGGCGCGGCGGCGGTGGCGATCTGGCTCCTGACCTCGGGCGGCACCCCCGCCCCGCCGACGTCAGCGAGCGGCGCTCCGACATCGTCGTCGAGCACGGCACCGGAGCCCTCGGTGGCGAGCGTCCCCGACGGCTACAAGGAACACACCGCCGCCGGCTTCACCGCGGCCCTGCCCGGCACGTGGAAGGCCGCCACGACCAGCGGCGCCGCCACGTTCACCGGCCCCAAGGACTCGGGCATGAAGATCACCGTCCAGCAGACGGCCCCGCAGCCGGACGGCGGCGTGGCCGAACTGTCCAAGGAGGAGGCGGACGGCGGCGTGGAGGGCTACATCCAGGTACAGCTCCAGGCCCTGGAGTGGCGCGGCTGGAAGTCGGCCGACTGGGAGTACACCTACGCGCTGGACAACGGCGTCCCCATGCACGCGCTGACCCGTTTCGTCAGCATCGACGATGCCGCCGCCTACAAAATCACCTTCGCCATCCCCGAGCTCAAGTGGGACGACCAAACCGAAACCCGCAACACCTTCCTGAGCACCTTCCGCCCCGCCAGCTGATCCGCGCACCCCTCGGCACCACCCCGGCGGGCACCGCGCGCCCCGACCGGCCCCCGGCGCCCCTCGCGGTCCGTCTGGATCACGACGATCTCCACCCGGGATCCGGACGGCGAAGCATGCCGGGACACCTGGCGGTTGGTCGCGGGTTTCGGTCGTGCATTTCGGCGGGCGTACCGTGAAGGGAACGACGGCCTGTACCGTGCGGGCATGAGGGTGCACGCACTTCATGTCTATCCGATCAAGTCCACCCAGGGACATGACCTCGACAGCTCCGAGGTGGAGCCGTGGGGGCTGGCCGATGACCGGCGCTACCTGGTGGTGGACGAGCGTGGTGAGATGATCACCGCGCGCCAGTTCCCGATGCTGCTCGCCTGCCGGGCCGAGATCGCGGGCGGCACGCTGACGCTGACCGGCCCGCACGCCGGCCCCCTCCTGGTACGGCCGGCCGCGACGATGACCGCCGTCACGGTCGTGCGTACCGTCGTCGAGCTGCGCGACTGCGGCGACGAAGCGGCCGCCTGGCTGTCGGCGCTGCTGGATCGCCCGGCCCGCCTGAAGTGGCTCGACGACCCGACCCGCCGCCCGATCAATCCCGAGTACGGCAGGCCGGACGACCGGGTCAGCCTGGCCGACGGCTACCCGCTGCATCTCACCACCACGACCTCACTCGCCCAGCTGAACGACTGGATCGCCGAGACCGCCGTCGAGCGCGGCGAGGATCTCCCGGACCCCCTCCCGATGCGCCGCTTCCGTCCGAACGTGGTGGTGGACGGGGTGACGAAGCCGTTCGCCGAGGACCAGTGGAAGCGGGTACGCATCGGCGACCTCGACTTCCGCGTCACCAAGGGCTGTGACCGCTGCGTCCTGACCACGATCGACCCCGGCACCTACGCCAAGGGCAAGGAACCCATCCGCACCCTGTCGATGCACCGCAAATGGGACGGCAAGGTCTGGTTCGGCATCAACCTCATCCCCGACGCCCCCGGCCACATCAGCCTGGGCGACCCGGTCACCCCGCTGTAGTTACAGCTCCGAGCATGCCGCCATGAGGGAGAAGAGCACCACGAGCTCCCCCGGCACGGGCTCTCGCAGGTCGTCTAGACGACACCCGATCAGCCGATCCCGCCCATCAGCGACCCTCACCCCGCAAACCCGTCTATCAGGACGTCACGGCCGCTCATCCACCGATCCCCCACACCCACCCCACCCAGACCGTAAATAGCAGCTTTCCGGTGGTATGGGACACTTCACCGGTGACCGATACCCCAACAAAGCGCGACATTTCATCGCCCGCCGATGTTCGCGGCATCCAGCGACGAACCCTCGCCGTCCTGTCGATCGCCCAGATCGTCGGCGGCGTCGGTGTGGCCGTCGGCCTCGCGCTGAGTTCGGTGGTGGTCGACCAGCTCTCGGGGTCCACGGTCATCAGCGGCCTGGCCGGTACCGCCACCGTCCTCGGCGCCGCCCTGCTCGCCCTCCCCATCGCCAGGACCGCCGCCAGAAGCGGCCGCCGCGCCGGCCTCTCGCTCGCCTACGTCGCCGCCACCGCCGGATGCGCGCTCTCCGTCCTGGCGATCACCATCGAGTCCTGGCCGCTTCTGCTCGTCGGCCTCGTGCTGGTGGGCGGCGGCAGCGCGGGCAACCTGGCCGCCCGCTACTCCGCCACCGACCTGTCGCCCAAGGGCCACGCCGCCCGCCACCTGTCGCTCGTGGTCTGGATGGCCACCGTCGGCTCCGTCGCAGGCCCGAACCTGGCCAAGCCCGCCGACCACGTCGGCATGTCCGCGGGACTGGTCGCGAACGCCGGTCCCTTCGCCTTCTCCGCCCTGGCCTTCGCGCTCGCGTGGCTGGTCGTGGCGGCCGGTCTGCGTCCCGACCCGCTCAAACTGGCCCGCTCACTGGCCGAACGGACCGAGCCGGCCGAGCAGAGCGCGCCGGGCACGCCAGGCGCATCGGGGGCGACGCCCGCCGTACAGGACAAGGCGTTGCGGAACGGCTGGCGCACCCTGCGCACCACCCCCATGGCCAGGCGCGCGCTCGCCATGATCGCGATCAGCCACACGGCGATGGTCTCGGTCATGTCCATGACGCCGGTGAAGCTGCACCACGACGGCTCCAGCCTCGACGTCATCGGCCTGGTGATCAGCCTGCACATCGCCGGCATGTACGTGCTGTCGCCGGTCGTCGGCTGGCTGGCGGACAAGGCGGGCCGGGTGCCCGTGCTCATCCTGGGCATGTCGCTCCTGCTCGCCTCCGCGGTGCTGGCCGGGACCGCGCAGCACAGCGTCTGGCAGGTCACCGCCGGCCTGGTCCTGCTGGGCCTCGGCTGGTCGTGCGGGCTGGTGGCGGGTTCGGCGCTGGTGACCGAGTCCGTGCCGCTGGACCGCCGCCCGGCCGTCCAGGGACTGTCCGACCTGATCATGAACATCTGCGGCGCCACCGGCACCGTCGTCGCCGGCGCCATCGTGGGCGTCCTGTCCTACGGCGTCCTGGGCCTGGTCGTCGGCGTCATGGTCACCGCGGCCGGGATCTGGCTCTACCTGACCACCCGCCGCTGACGGCGCGGGTCACTTGGCGTCGGAGTAGACGGGCACGGCCACCGACTCCATGGGGAAGCGCACCGGCGTCTGACCGAACAGCAGGCGGCTGGCCTCGGCGGCGGAGGCGGTCACCGCGGCCATGACCTCCTCGGCCAGCGGCAGCGGGCAGTGCACCATCACCTCGTCGTGCTGGAAGAACACCAGGCGCGCCGCCTCGGGCAGCCGCCCGCGCAGCACCGCGAGCAGGGCCAGCGCCCACTCGGCCGCGGTGGCCTGGACGACGAAGTTGCGGGTGAAGCGGCCGCGGTCGCGGGCGGCGCGGACGCCGTCGGGGCCGGACACGAGGTCGCGCCAGCGCTGGGACGGCGGCGGTGAGGTACGGCCCAGCCACGAGCGCACCAGCTTGCCCTCCTCCCCCGCCTTGGCCGCGTCCTCGACGAAGTGGTAGGCCTTCGGGAAACGCTGGCGCATCACGGCCAGGAGCTTGGGCGCGTCGCCGCTGGTGCCGCCGTACATGGCGGAGAGCATGGCGAGCTTGGCCTGGTCGCGCTCGCCGCCGAACGACTTGGCCAGGGCCGAGTAGAGATCGATCTCGCCCGCCGCCGCGGCCAGCCCGACGTCGCCCGCCATCGCGGCCAGCACCCGCGGCTCCAGCTGGGCGGCGTCGGCCACGACGAGCGTCCAGCCCTCGTCGGCCACCACGACCTTGCGCATGACCTTCGGGATTTGCAGCGCGCCGCCGCCGCTGGTGGCCCAGCGGCCGGAGACGACGCCGCCGACGACGTACTCGGGGCGGAAGCGGCCGTCGTGGACCCACTGGTCGGCCCAGACCCAGCCGTGGAAGGAGTAGAGGCGGGCCAGTTCCTTGTAGGCCAGCAGCGGGCGTACCGAGGGATGGTCGAGCTGTTTGATCTCCCACGAGCGCGTGGACTTGATCGCCAGGCCCGCCCCCTTGAACGCCTTGACGAGCTGCTGCACCGAGTCGGGGTTGACCGCGTGCCCGAACGCCGCCGACACCTCGTCGGCCAGCGCCTGCAGCTTGGCCGGGCGCATGCCGTGGACGGGGCGGGGGCCGAGCATCTCGGTCAGCAGGGCGTCGTGGACGTCGCGCCGCCACGGCATGCCGTCGTGGGCCATCTCGGCGGCGACCAGCGCGCCCGCGGACTCGGCGGCCACCAGCAGGCGGAAACGGCCGGGCTCCGGCAGGGCGTCGATGCGCCTGAGCTGGTCGTCGAGGACCTCGGCGAGCTCCTCCGTGCCGAGTCTTCTGCGCTCAGGCTCGAACAGCGTGTCCTGCCTGGCGGCGGGGCCGTCGCCGTCGTCGGGCACCGGCAGGCCGCGCAGCCTGGCGTGGGCGGCCTCGGCCGAGCGGGCCTCGCCGTAGCGGCCCTCGTGGGCCAGCAGCAGGTTCTCGGTGAGCGTGATGTCGTGGCAGCGCGACACGCGGCGCCCGGCCGTCAGCAGCGGCGGGTAGGACTCGCGCGTGTCGGCCCACACCCACCGCGGACGGCCGCGCTCCACCGCCTCCACGCGCTCCGGGAACGCGGCACCCGCCCCGGCGGAGCCGCTCTCCTCGGGGAGGGTGCGGATCGCCTCCCCCGCCATCACCGCGTACACGCACCCCAGAGTGCCAGGTCACTACGACAATCCGATGACGACCTCGTCCTCCATCGGCGGGTCCTGCTCGGCGGGCAGGCAGCCGGTCGCGGCGAAGCAGCGCACGGTCAGCTGCTCCGGCGTCACCGACAGGTGCAGGAACTGCTTGAAGAACGGCGGCTCGTCCCAGTCGGACAGTTCGGACAGGTAGCGGTGGAACACCTTGTCCACCGGCAGCCGGAACGGCCACGGCCACGCGCCCAGGATCCTGGCCGCCCACCGCATCCGCCGGGTGATCACGGTGGTGGTGTCGAGGGCGCGCACCGGCGTGTTGCCGATCTGGTCGGCCATGATGCAGGCGGCCTCGGCCGGGGTGAGGTAGAGCCACTTCATGCGCAGCCGCCGCGCGTACAGCTGGCTGTAGAACGACAGCGAGTCACCGCGCAGCGGGTAGCAGCGGAAGTCGTCCTCATGCACGCCGGCCACGTCCACGCGCCTGATCGTGTGCGTGGCGTGCATGAAGGCCCCGGCGCCGCCGGTGACGACGTACTGGATCACGCGGTCGCCGACGCGTACGGGGTAGCGCTGGTAGTTGTGCACGTCGCCGCCGATGGCGGCGACGTAGCGGTACGCGGGATCGCGGACGATGTCGTCGACGGTCCCGCCGCCCTCCAGCGGCGAGGGCTTGTAGTCGTTGCGGGTGTAGATGGGCTTGCCGGTCACCAGGATCTTGGGGCGGGGGTCGAGCGAGGTACGGCGCAGCCACGCCACCTGCTCCTTGTCGATGACGCCCTTGATGCCGGTGTCGATGCCGACGACGAGCAGGCTCTCGCTCTCGATCACCCAGTAGGGACCCGGCTGGACCGACCGCTGGTCCGGCGACCCGCGCAACTTGCGCGCCTCGGCCAGGCGGTCCTCGTCGATCTTCTCCGGCTTGCGCCACAGCAGCCCGCGCACCCCCCGGTCGGGCGTGGGCCGCAAGGGGGGCGCGTCACAGAAGACCCGCATGAACCCGCCGAGCCCGTCATACCAGTCGTGGTTCCCGGGAATGGCGTAGATCGGAGCGTCATAGGCCTGATACGGACGGAAGAACTTGTCCCCGTACTCGTTTCCCGAACCCGTCGGATAGATGACATCACTGGCGATGATGGTGAAGGCCGTGTCCTTGCCCAGTTTGAGCATTCCCGGCACCACGGCGTACTGCGAGGCGTCGCCCTCGCCCGGATCCCCCAGGATCAGGAACTGGAAGGAGCCGCCGACCGGCGGCGTGATCCGATAGTCCGGGTCGACGCCGCGGACGTGCTGCGCCTCCATCCACCGCCGGCGTACCTTGCCGGACGGATCTCCGAAGAGCCCGGCGAGGATCTCGTTGCGGGAACGCCACAAAGTGCGCGGATGCAGCCAGGAAAACGTGTCATTGTTCGGCCGCAGATCCCGATAAGTGCCGACCTGCTGACATCGCCATCCGGCTCCTTCCTCCGATGTCCGGGACGACTGCTGCTTTCCGCGCTCCGCCGCGACTTCCACCATGACCATATCTTTGCCGCGATCTTGCGGAATCGCACCCCGAACTCTCCGTACCGCTGAGAACACGCATGGTGTACGCTCAACGGTCAACCGTACGAGGGGGGCTGGGATGGCCCGTAACGGTTTCGATGATGCGATCCAGCGCGGCACAGTGGGGGCTGAGGCCGTCGAAGGGTTGCTGGCCTATGCCCAGAGCAGATCCAGGTGGGGCCGGGCAGGGGTGCGCAGCGCCCTGGAGGCGGTGGCCATGAGCAGGGTCCTGGCCGCCCGCGACCCGGCGGCGCACACCGGCCTGCTCGCCCGTTCCTTACGCACGGCCGCCACCATGCTGCTCAAACGCCGCCGCCCCGCGCGGGCGCTGCCCCTCGCGAAGGAAGCGGTCGGCCTGGCCCGCTCCTCGGGCGGCGCGCCGCTCGTGGTCTCCCTCGTCGTCCTCGCCGAGATACTCAACGCCCTGCGGCGCCACGCGGAAGCCGCCGAGGCGATGACGGAAGCCGACAAGATCCGCCGGTAGACGCCGCCAGACCGCAAGACCGCAAGACCGTCAGGACGCAAGACCGTCAGGACGCAAGACCGTCAGGACGCAAGACCGTCAGGACGCCAGGACGGCAGACCGCAAGACCGTCAGACCGTCAGCCGTTGAGGGCGCAGGGCCGTCAGGCGATGAGGGCGCCGGGGTTCATGATGCCCGCGGGGTCAAGCCGGTCCTTGACCGCGCGCAGGATCTCCACACCGAGCGGCCCGATCTCCCTGGCGTAGGCGTCGCGGTGGTCGCGCCCGACGCCGTGGTGGTGCGAGATCGTCCCGCCCGCCTCGACGATGGCCGCGCTGACCGCCTCCTTGACCCGCTCCCATTGCTCGACCGGGTCCCCGTGCTGGGCGGTGACGACGGTGAAGTACAGGGACGCCCCGGTCTCGTAGACGTGCGAGATGTGGCACATGACCAGGGGCGAGCCCAGGGAGCCGAGCAGCGACAGCCGTACCGCGTCGTAGAGGCGCGGCAGGTTCGCCCAGAACCCGGCGGTCTCCAGCGTCTCGACGGTGGCGCCGGCGGCGAGCAGCGAGTCGCGCAGGTACGGGGCGGAGAAGCGCCCGTGCTCCCACGCCCGCCCCGGCTCCGGGCCCAGCGGGACGCCGCCGAGCCCGGCCAGCACCTGTCCCGCCGCCTCGGCCCGCGCCCGCACGTCCGTGCCCTCGTACCCGGCGATGACCAGGCAGCCGCTGTCGCCGCCGCCGATCGCGTCGGGCCTGGCCAGGCCGATCATGGTCTCGGTCTCGTCGGACAGCCGCAGCACGGCCGGCAGCGGGCCCCGCTGGGCCAGGGTCCGCAGGGCGGCGGAGCCTTCGGCGAAGGAGGCGAAGCGCCAGCCCTCGTACGCCTTCTCCGCGGGCGCCTTCCGCACCCGCAGCCGCAGGGAGGTGATGACGCCGAACGCGCCCTCCGATCCCAGGACGAGCTGGCGGAGGTCGGGCCCGGCGGCCGACTTGGGCGCCCGGCCGAGTTCGAGAGTCCCTGCGGGGGTGGCGAGGGTCAGCCCGGCGACCATGTCGTCGAAGCGCCCGTATCCGGCCGACGCCTGGCCGCTGGAGCGGGCCGCGGCGAAGCCGCCGAGCGTGGCGTACTCGAAGGACTGCGGGAAGTGGCCCAGCGTGAGCCCCTGCCCGGCCAGGAGCCGTTCGGCCTCGGGCGCGCGCACGCCGGGCTCGAACGTGGCGATCATCGACTCGGGGTCCACCGCGACCAGGCGGTTCATCCGGCCGAGGTCGAGTGCCACGACCGCGGTGAAGCCGTCGCCGGCCGGGGTCAGGGCGCCGACCACCGACGTGCCGCCGCCGAAGGGTACGACGGCGATCCCGGCCTCGGCGCATACGCGCAGCACCGCGGCCACCTCGTCGTGCGTGGCCGGTGAGACCACGGCGTCGGGGGCGTGCGCGCCGTCGCCCGCGCGCATCCGCAGCAGGTCGGGCGTGGACTTGCCGCGCGCGTGGCGGACGCGCGCCTCGTGGCCGGTTTCGACGTGCCCGGTTCCGGTGATATCGCCCAGCGCGGCCAGGGCGGTTTCCGGCAGGCGGGAGGGCGCCAGCCGTACCGAGGAGAGGGTGGCGGCGGGCCCGGCGGGCGCGCGCACGCCGAGCAGGTCGTGCAGGAGCGTGCGGACCGACTCGGGAAGCTCGCGCGCCTTGGCGGGGTCGCCCCAACCGGACCAGAGCATGGGTTCACTCACGCTCTACACTGTGACACATGACGTCGATTCGTCACAATGACGGTGTGCTGGACGCCGCCCGGGAGTGCGTGCTCGCCTACGGCGTGCGGCGCACGACGCTGACCGACGTGGCCCGCCGCGCCGGTGTGTCCCGGATGACCCTCTACCGGCGCTGGCCGGACGTGCGCAGCCTGGTGGGCGACCTGATGACCAGGGAGTGGGTCAGGGTGGTCGAGGGGCTGGACGTGCGCGATCCGGTCAGGGCGGTGGTCGAGGGCGTCAGGGCGCTGCGGGCGCACCCGCTCCTGCGCAAGATCGTCGAAGCCGATCCCGAGATGCTGCTGCCCTACCTGCTCCAGCGCACGGGAGCCACCCACGAGGCGGTCCTGGCCGTACTCGAACCGGCGGTCGGCGACCGCGCGAAGGCCAGGGCGATCCTGCTGGTCGCGCAGTCGTTCCTGCTGTCCGGCCCGACCATGCTCGGCGACGACGCGCTCGACGCCGAGCTCACGACCCTCCTGGAGCGCTACCTTGCCTAGATCTTCCTCGCCGGAGGCTTCCTCGCTGAACGCCGCGCGCCGCTCGGCCGAGCTGACCAGGACCGCGGAGGGAACTGTTGACGTCCTGGTCGTCGGGCTGGGCGCGACGGGCACGGGCGCGGCCCTCGACGCCGCCGCGCGCGGACTGTCGGTGGCCGCGATCGACGCGCACGACCTGGCCTTCGGCACCTCGCGGTGGAGCTCGAAGATGATCCACGGCGGGCTGCGCTACCTGGCCAAGGCTCAACTCGGCGTGGCCTACGAGAGCGCCGTCGAGCGCGGCATCCTGCTGAACCGCACCGCGCCCCACCTGGTCAGGGCCCATCCGTACCTGCTGCCGCTGACCCCCGGCATCTCCAGGGGGCAGGAGTCGCTGGTCATGACCGGCTACCGCCTGGGCGACGGGCTGCGGGCCGCCGCGCGCACGCCGCGCCGCCTGCTGCCCGGCCCCTCCCGCCTCACGGCCGTCCGCGCCCGCGCGGCCGCTCCCGTTCTGAGCGGGTACGGCCTGCGCGGCGCCCTGCTGTCCTGGGACGGACGGCTGGAGGACGACGCCCGGCTCGTGGTGGCGATCGCGCGCACGGCCGCGGCGTACGGCGCGCGCGTCCTGACTCGGTGCAGGGCCCTGGAGCTGACGGCGACCGGCGCGCGGGCCCGCGACGAGCTGACCGGCGAGGAGTTCACGATCAAAGCCCGCGCCGTGATCAACGCGGCCGGCGTGTGGGCCGGGCAGCTGAACCCGGAGGTCACGCTGCGCCCCTCGCGCGGCACCCATCTGGTCCTGCGCGATGAGACGCTGCCGGGACTGCGGGCCGGGCTGCATGTCCCGATTCCCGGGGAGAGCAATCGCTTCGCCCTGGTCCTGCCCCAGCACGACGGCCGCGTCTACGTCGGCCTCACCGACGAGCCGGTGGACGGACCGGTCCCCGACGTGCCGGAGGCGCCCGAGGACGACATCAGGGCGTTGCTGGAGGTGCTGAACGGCATCCTGGAGGTTCCGGTGGCCCGTGAGGCGGTCGCGGGCGCCTACGCGGGCCTGAGGCCGCTCCTGGCCCCCCGAGGCGACGGCGCGGGCCGCACGGCCGACCTGTCGCGGCGGCACGCCGTGCTGGACGCGGGCGGGTTCGTCACGGTGGTCGGGGGGAAGCTGACGACATATCGCCGCATGGCGGAGGATGCCGTGGATCGGGCGGTACGGCTGGCCAAACTGCCCGCCGGGCCGTGTGTCACCACGGAGGTGGTTCTGGCGGGGCGGGCCGTACGGGCCTATGCCGAGGCGGAGCCCGAGCCGGCCGGTGCCGGCGTCACGAAGGGCGAGCTGCGCTTCGCGGTGGAGCACGAGGGCGCGCTCGACGAGGACGACCTCCTGGACCGCAGGACCCGCATCGGCCTGATCCCGGAGGACCGCGCGGCGGCACTGCCGATCGCCCGTGACGTGCTGAAGGGTTGAGAGCCCTGATCCGCGGGTAAGAAGATCCTTTTCATCGGCGTGTCGGCCCCGCGCCGACCCCTACCCTGGCGTTAGGTTAGTCTTACCTAAATTGCTGTCGGGGGAGGGTGGAACGTGGCCAGGGGTTGTGATCATCCGGACGGGTGCCACACCGGCGGCGTGCCCACCTTCGCCAGCGCGACGGTGGGTGCGCGGCTCTGGCTGCTCATCGAGTATTCCGGCGCCTGGCCCTCACACGTCGACGACGGGACGCTTCCGCCGGAAATCTCCGAGCTGATCAGGCGGGCCGTGGCGCGGGGCGTCAGGCCGCAGCTGATCCGCCGCCCCGGGCGCCGGACCCGCCCGCAGGAGCAGGGGATCCGTGTGCTAGCCGGGTATGCGATCGGCGACAACCCCTGGCTGGCCGGGGGTGTCATCGCAGGTCCCGACGATCTTGACCTGGACGCGCTGGTGGCCGGAGTGGTCCCGGAGTCCTGCATACTTGAAGACGAGCCGGTATTTCTGGTCTGCACGCACGCCAAGCGCAATGCGTGTTGCGCCCGCATTGGACTACCCCTCGCCCGTGGACTGGCGGAATTCCTGCCGGACAGGGTGTGGGAAACATCACACGTTGGTGGCGATCGGTACGCCGCCAACCTCGTGTGCTTGCCACACGGAATTTTCTACGGCAGCATGTCTCAGGCTGCTGCGCTCGCAGCAGCGAACGCGTACCGGTCCGGTGAGGTGATTCTCGACCGTTTCCGGGGACGCGCAGGCATCCCTGAGCCACTGCAAGCCGTGGAGCACTTCGCCCGAACCCATACGGGAGAGTGCGGACTCGGCGGAGTGGCCGTGGAATCCGCCAGGTCGGACGGCGACGTCACCGAAGCCATCGTGCGCATCGGAGACGTCCGGATCCAGGTTGTGGTTGAGCCATCGGTGTTCCAAGCACCGTGTGGTACGGCTTGCGCCGAGAAAATCACCACCTACCGGCTGGTCTCGCTGGACAGGCTCACGCCTGTGCGGTACGCCACGCCCGCCCTTACCTGATCACGGGAACATCACGGCCAGGCCTTGCGTTGGAACAGTGACGCCGAAAGCGTCCAATGCGGCTCAATTACTGAAATACCTCTCACGAAGGTGGTTTTCTCATGTCTCAGGTACGTCGGCAGCTCGCCCGCCCGCGCCCCAGCTGGGGATGGCAGGATGATGCCGCGTGCCGGGGTGAGGACCTCGTGCTCTTCTTCGGCCCCGATGGGGAGCGGCAGCCCGAGCGTGACGTACGCGAGCGGAAGGCCAAGGCGATCTGCGGCGGCTGCCCCGTCCGCAACGAGTGCCTTGACTACGCGCTGTCCCGTCCGGAGAAGTACGGCACGTGGGGCGGTCTCAACGAGGACGAGCGCGCCAGCGAGCGTCGCCGTCGTATGCGCCGCGCCGCCAGCGCCGGCATCTCCGCGGCCTGAACTTCACCACCGGCACCACAGATTCTCCCCGCGTGATCACGCAGTTGTTCCGATGAGCGGAGCGCGCCCGTGCGCGCTCCCGCGAACCCGGTCGGAACAACTGCCTGATCAGGCAGGAATGTCACGAACGCCGATCCTGCGGCGGAACACCCAGTACGTCCAGCTCTGGTAGAGCAGCACCAGCGGCAGGAAGATCACCGCGATCCACGTCATGATGCCCAGCGTCTTCGGCGTGGACGCGGCATTCCGCACGTTCAGGCTGTTGGCCGGATCGAGCGTCGAGGGCAGCACGTCCGGATACAGCACCGCGAACAAGCTGGTCACCGCGACCCCGATGGCCACCGCCGACAGGGTGAACGACCAGCCCTCCCGCGCCCTGGCGATCGCGCCGAGCGCGGCCAGCCACGCCAGCGCCGCCACGAGCGCCAGCACGGCGGTCACCACCGTCCCGCCGTGGAACTGCGTCCAGCCCAGGAACAGCACCGCGAGCGCTGCGGCGACCACGCCCGTGCGCAGTGCCAGTGACCTGGCGCGCCGCCTGATCTCCCCCGTGGTCTTCAGCGACAGGAAAATCGCGCCGTGGGCGAGGAACAGCGTGAGCGTCACCAGCCCGCCCAGCAGCGCGTACGGGTTGAGCAGGTCCCAGAACGTCCCCGCGTACTCGTGGCCGGCGTCCAGCTTCACCCCGCGCACGATGTTGGCGAAGGCCACGCCCCACAGCAGCGCCGGAGCGAACGAGCCGGCCACGATGCAGCGGTCCCATCCCGCCTTCCAGCGCGCCGAGTCGCGCTTGGCCCGGTACTCGAAGGCCACCCCGCGCAGGATCAGCGCCACCAGGATGATCAGCAGCGGCAGGTAGAAGCCGCTGAACAGGCTCGCGTACCACTCGGGGAAGGCGGCGAACGTGGCCGCTCCCGCGGTGATCAGCCACACCTCGTTGCCGTCCCAGACGGGCCCGATCGTGTTGATCATCACGCGGCGTTCCGCCGGGTCCGCGGGCAGCACCGGCAGGAGCATCCCCACGCCGAAGTCGAAGCCCTCCAGGACGAAGTAGCCGACCCACAGGACGGCGATGGCCACGAACCAGACGTCGTTCAGCGTCATCGGGCTCTCCTAGTAGGCGAAGGTCAGGGTGGTGTCGTCCTTGGGTTTGTCCTGGATCTGGGGCGGGGGCTGCCGGCCGTACTTGATCATCAGGCCCAGTTCGACGACGGCGAGCGCGCCGTACAGGAGGGTGAAGACGATCAGCGAGGTGAGGACGGTGCCCACGCCGACGGCGGGTGAGACGCCCGCTGCGGTCTTCATCTGGGTGAACACGATCCACGGCTGGCGGCCCATCTCGGTGAAGATCCAGCCGAAGCTGTGCGCGGCGACCGGCAGCACCACCGACCAGGCGGCGGCCCGCCAGATCCAGCGCTTGTCCGGCAGGCGGCCCTTCCTGGTCAGCCAGAGGAGCACGAGCGCGATCAGCGCCGCGAGGGCGCCGCAGCCGATCATCAGGCGGAAGCCCCAGTAGGTGACCGGGATGTAAGGGCGGTAGTCTCCGGGGCCGAAGCGCTGCTCGTACTCGGCCTGCAGGTCGTTGATGCCCTGCACCTTGCCGTCGAAGGAGCCCGTGGCCAGGTACGACAGCGCGCCCGGGATCTCCAGCTGGAAGATCGGCCGCCCGCCGTCCAGCGTGCCGATGGTGAACAACGAGAACGGGGCGGGCTGGGCGGTCTCGTAGAGCGCCTCGGCGGCGGCCATCTTCATCGGCTGCGTCTCCGTCATGATCTTGCCCAGCGTGTCGCCGGAGAAGAAGACCAGGACGAAGGCCACCAGCGTGGTCCAAAGACCCAGCTTGAGGGTGGGGCGGAAGACGTCGGCGTCGCGCCCGCGGGCCAGGTGCCAGGCCGAGACCGCCAGCAGGACGGCCCCGCCCGACAGCCAGGCGCCGAAGATCGTGTGGGGGAACGCCGCCAGCACGACCTTGTTGGTCAGCACGGCGCCGAAGTCGGTCAGCTCGGCCCGCCCGGCCCCGAGCTTGTAGCCGACCGGCCACTGCATGAACGAGTTGGCGGCCAGGATGAAGTACGCCGACAGCGCGCTCCCCACCGCCACCACCCAGATGCAGGCCAGGTGGATCTTCTTCGGCAGCCGGTCCCAGCCGAAGATCCACAGCCCGAGGAACGTGGACTCCAGGAAGAACGCCAGCAGGGCCTCCAGGGCCAGCGGCACGCCGAAGATGTCACCGACGAAGCGGGAGTAGGAGCTCCAGTTCATGCCGAACTGGAACTCCTGCACGATCCCGGTCACGACGCCCATGGCGAAGTTGATCAGGAAGAGCTTGCCGAAGAATTTGGTCGCCCGGAGATGGTGCGCCTTGCCGGTACGGACCCACGCCGTGTGCAGGATCGCCACCAGCAGCGACATACCTATGGTGATCGGCACGAACAGGAAGTGGTACACCGTGGTGATACCGAACTGCCAACGTGCGAGATCCAGCGCGTCCATGAAAGATCACCCTATGGAGGCGATCGGACGCGTATTGTTACGACACGCCTACCATCAGGCGATCAGATCGTCGAACTCCCCATCTTTCGCACCCAGGACGAAGGCTTCGATCTCAGCCTGCGTGTAGATCAGGGCGGGGTCGTCGGGGAAGCGGGAGTTGCGCATGGCGATCTCACCGGTCGGCAGGGCCGCCACCTCCACGCAGTTGCCGTTGGGGTTGCTGCGGCGGCCCTTGCGCCAGCGGACGGGAAGGGCACTCGCGGGCGTTCCGTTGCGGAACTCTTGCATGGGGGACACTCCTTGCGTGCTTACAGATGCACGTGCATGCGCAGATTACGGGAGCGTGCTGATCGTCATATACGGGATGACCAAAATTACCGTATGGGGTGGATCACACCGGGAGCAGGCGTTCGAGGAAGCGCCTGGTCTCCGCGGGCGAGTCGGCCTGGACACTGAGCCGGTCCATGACCTGCACGTAGTGTTCCGCCTCCGCGGGCTTGTCGAGGTAGAGCGCGCTGGTGAGCTGTTCCATGTACACCACGTCGGGCAGTTCGCGTTCCGGGAAGCGCAGGATGCTGAAAGGCCCGCCCGCGGCGGCATGGCCGCCCCTGTCGAAGGGCATGACCTGAAGTGTCACGTTCGGCTCCGCGGTGGTGTCCAGGAGGTGTTCCACCTGCTCACGCATGACGGCGGGGCCGCCGAGCGTACGCCGCAGGACCGCTTCGTCGATAACCGCCCAGAGCGTGAGCTTCGGGTCGGCGGACAGGCGGCGCTGCCGCGTGGTGCGCAGGGCCACCCTCCGGTCCAGTTCGCCGGTCTCGGCCTCGTCGTGGGCGAGCCGGATGACTGCACGTGCATATGCCGGAACCTGCAGCAGGCCGGGCACGAACTGGTTCTCGTAGGTGCGGATGAGCGAGGCGGAGCCCTCCAGGCCGATGTACACCTCGAACCAGGCGGGCAGCAGGTCGGCGTACTTGTGCCACCAGCCGGGCGCGTTGGCCTGCCTGGCCAGTTCCAGCAGCGGGGCGCGCTCGGTCTCGTCGGTCACGCCGTAGAGGGTGAGCAGGTCGGCCACGTCACGCTGCTTGAAGCTGACCTGGCCCAGCTCCAGGCGGGAGATCTTCGCGTGCGAGGCCCTGATGGCGTAACCGGCGTCCTCGCGGGAGATGCCGCGGGCGGTACGGAGGTTGCGGAGCTGGGTACCGAGCAGGATGCGCAGGACCGTAGGACTCCCCTGCCCGTCGGACAGAAGGTTCCACTGTGCGCTCACCCGGGGCCCCCGATTCTCGAAAGCACCCAGTCTCCCATGGCGTTGACATACCATGACAGATCATCTGCACGTGCATTTGCGGTTTGCATCCGTAATACACGAAAAGTCTTGCATCTGTAAGCACACAAGGTAAAGATGGGCACTGGATCACCAGATCGGGGACATGATGACGACTTTCGACGCACGTCCGCGAGCCGCCACTGGTCCCGTACCGCCACCATGGCTGGCCGCCGTCCTGCTGCATGGGCGAGCGGAGGGACAGGAGGCGGTCTTCCGGTTTCACGAGCTCAGCGCGTTCGAGCCCGCGTGTGTGGCCACGTCACGACGCTTCGTCGAGCGCACGCTGAAGGAGTGGGGCGGCGCGCCTGAAATCTGCTTCGACGCCCAGCTCGTGGTCTCGGAACTGGTCACCAACGCCATGCGCCACGGCGGCGGCGCGCTGCATCTGCGCCTGCTCGCCCACGCCGCCGAGCTGGCCTGCGTGGTGAGCGACTACAGCCGTGCCGCGCCCGTGCCCGCCGCGCCCGGCGTCTTCGCCGAGTTCGGGCGGGGGCTGGCGCTGGTCGAGGGACTCACCCGCGCGTGGGGCTGGCTCACGCCGCCCGGCCCCAACAAACTCGTCTGGGCCTGCATGTCGCTGCGCTGAACCCGCGTCAGCCCCGGCTGTCATCTCCGTCCGGCGTCCTCCCAGACCAGCCGGCGCGTCCTGGTGTCGAACGGGTCCCGGCTCGGCCGCCCGGGAGGCAGCACCGGTGCCAGCGCCTCGAAGACCCGGCGCACCGCCACCTCGTCGTACCCGGCCAGCTCCCGCGTCGCCCGCAGCCACAGCGCTCCCCCGGGCAGTTTCTCCGCCTCGTGGAAGGCCGCCGTGTCCACCCGCCCGGCCAGCTCCGCCGGGCAGATGGTGATCCACGAGTAGCCGCGCAGGAACCGCCGTGCCTGGCGCGCGGAAGGGATCCGGCCGCCCCGGACCACCGCGCCGTCCAGGGCCGTCATCCCCTGCCCCATCGAGTCGTCGGCCACGTGCCCGAACGCCGGGTCGACGGGGGCGGCGAAGTCGCGCAGCACACCGGCCCACCGCTCGGCCACTCCGGGGGCGGCCAGGCCGTACTCGGGGGCGCGCAGGAAGGACCAGGCGCGCAGCTGCGTGTGGGCGAGCCGGCCGGAGAAGCGCTCGACACCCACGATCAGCGCGTCGTCGTGGCCGTCGCCGTCGCACAGCTCCACCCACGCGTCGTTGAACTCCCCGGCCGCCACCGTCAGCAGCCAGTCGACGCTCGCCACCGTCAGCGGGCGGTACTCGAAGCCACGCGCGTCGGTGTCCACGCACACCACGCCGGAACGCAGGCCCGGAGCCAGCGCCGCGGGCACCTCGGACAGCCAGCGACGCGCGTGCCCGGCCGGGTAGGGGCCATCGACGTCGATGACGATGTCGTGAGAGCTCATGCCCGCCCTTCGTTCTCGTGCGACACCGGCAGACTAATCACCGTGAGCCCTTCGGGACGGGGCGTGACCGATCCGTACCAGAATTCACAGCCCGCCCTCAGCTACCGCTCCCCCAGCAGCCGCAGCACGTCCGCGTCGGTCAGCTGGTCGAAGCTCTCGTACCACTGACCGACCGCGCGGAAGTCCGCCGGAGTGGCCAGCACCACGACCTCGTCGGCTTCCCCCCGCAGCGCCCTGACCGTCTCACGAGCCCCCACGGGTACGGCCAGCGTCACCCTCCCCGGAGCGGCGGCCGCGACCGCCAGCAGCGCGGCCCTGGCCGTGCCCCCCGTCGCCAGCCCGTCGTCCACCACGATCACCTCCTGCCCCGTGAGATCGGGCAGCGGCCGCTCCCCCCGGTAGGCGGCCACCCGCCGGGCCAGCTCCATCCGCTCCCGCTCGACCACCCCGGCCACGGACGCCGGCGTCATCCCGAGCCGCCGCAGCAGTTCCAGGTCCAGGACCGGCTCCCCGCCCTCGGCGATCGCCCCCACGCCCAGCTCGGGTGTGGGGGGATAGCCGATCTTCCTGGTGACCAGCACGTCCAGGACTCCGCCGAGCCGCCGCGCGATGGGCTCGGCGACGGCGACGCCGCCGCGGGGCAGTGCGAGCACCACGGGGTCGCGGGCGAACAGCAGCCGCTCGGCGAGCAACGCCCCCGCCTCGGCCCGATCCGCGAACAGGTACCCCACGTCCTCTATCTACCCACTCTGGTGCGGGTCAGGGACGGTTGCGGCCGGAGCGGCGCATCTCCTTGTGGATGACCTTCCACTTGTTCTGCTGCTCCTTGCGCAGCCGCGCGTCGGTGCGCGAGGCCATCCACGCGGCCTCCCGCTGGAGCTTGCGCCAGCTGGTCAGCCGCCGCTCGGGCAGCTCGCCACCCTCCACGGCGGCCAGTACCGCGCATCCGGGTTCGCCGTCGTGGCCGCAGTCGGCGAAGCGGCAGGCGCGGGCCAGTTCGTCGATGTCGGCGAAGACCATGTCCACGCCGTCGGTCATCCCGAACAGCCCGACCCGCCGGATGCCCGGCGTGTCGATGATGAGACCGCCGCCGGGCAGCGGGATGAGCTCCCGGTGCACGGTGGTGTGGCGGCCCCTGCCGTCGCCGGCGCGGACGAGCTGGGTCTCCATGACGCCGTCGCCCGCCAGCGCGTTCACGAGCGTGGACTTGCCCGCCCCGGAGGGCCCGAGCACGACGGCGGTCCTGGAGCCCTCCAGGTAGCCGCGCAGGAGCTGCACGCCCTCGCCGCTCTGCGAGGAGACGGCGTGCACGTCCACGCCGGGCGCGGCGACGTGGACGTCGGCCAGCAGGTCGTCCAGCCCGTTCTCGAACAGGTCGGACTTGGTGATGACCACCACGGGCGTGGCGCCGGACTCCCAGGCCAGCGCGACGAGCCGCTCGATCCTGGCCAGGTCGGCGAAGTCGGTGGCGTGCATGGACGGCTCGGCGACGAAGACGATGTCGACGTTCGCGGCGAGCACCTGGCCCTGTCCGTCGGCGGACAGGCCCCCTCGTGAGGTACGGCCGACGCCGCCCCTGACGAAGGAGGTGCGCCGGGGCAGGACCGTGTCGAGTTCGTAGCGGCCCTCGTCGAGCCACCGCAGCGCGGCCCAGTCGCCGACGCACGGTAGCGCGACCGGGTCCTCGGCCGAGGACCTGCGCACGCGGGCGCCGTACTTGACGTGATGCTGGCCGTCGTCCGCGATCACTTCGGCGGCGCCGCGGTCGACGCGCGCCACGCGGGCGGGAATGGTGCCGTCAGGCAGCTCGGCGGACTGCGATTCGGTCCAGCCGAGCAAAGAGAGATCGTAAGTCAACGGAGGTGACACCTTCGGGAAGAGGATCCCGGGTCACTCGTCAGATGAGCACCCGGAGGCTGATGGACGTCAGGTCGAGCAGAACAACCCGCATAGTCGCCACCTCCCAGCTCAGGGCACCCGAATGGGCACGAAGGACACTTTACGCACGCGTCCGGGCGCTGGGCAACTTCGAAAGCCGTTGAACCCTGGTGGCGGCGAGCCCCGTACTCCCTGCCGACGCCGGATTTCGCCGGCCACGATGGAAAGGGGCATGATGCGGCTCAGCACCTACCCCGCGCCTTCGGCCGACGGAGCCGCCGACATGCCGAAACCCCCGCTCCGCCACCTCGTCCGGCGCCTGCGCCCGGCCGGGCCCGACGACGACGAGATCGCCGTCGCCGCGCTCTACCGGGAGTACCACCGGCCGCTGCTGGGGTTCGTGATACGGCTGGTCGGCGGGGACCGGCAGTGGGCCGAGGACGTGGTGCAGGAGACGATGATCAGGGCCTGGCGCAGCGCCGGGCAACTGGACTCGGACGCGTCTTCGCTGATGCCCTGGCTCGCCACCGTCGCCCGTCGTATCGTCATCGATGACCGGCGGCGCAAGGACGCTCGTCCACAGGAGTCAGGTGACGGGCCGCTGGAGAGCGTCCCCGTCCCCGACGAGATGGAGAGTCTGCTGCATCAGGTGGTCGTGTCGGAGGCGCTGAAGTCGTTATCGCCCGCGCACCGCGAGATTCTCAACGAGACGATCCTGTGCGACAGGTCGGTCAACGACGCCGCCCTGGCGCTGGGCATCCCCGTGGGCACCGTGAAGTCCCGGGTCTACTACGCGGTCCGCGCGCTTCGCGTCGCGCTGGAGGAGAGAGGGGTGACGGCGTGAGCGCGCGAGTGGAGCACACCGATGTGGGCGCCTACGCCCTGGGTCTGCTGGAGGCCGACGACAAGAGGGCGTTCGAGGCGCACCTGGACACCTGCCGGGCCTGCACGGCCGAACTGGCCGAGCTGTCGGGGATGGCCGTCGTACTGACCGGCGTGGGCCGGGTGGAGCCGGACGAACGCGAGCAGCAGGGCGAGGGCGAGGTCGTCAACCTGCTCAGGCGGCGCAAGGCGGCCGACAGGCGGACCCGGCGCGGCACCCTGATCATCGGGGTGGCGGCGGCGGTCACGCTGGTGGCGGGCGGCATCGCGGTCGGATCCGGGCTCAACGCCCCTTCCTCACAGGTCGCCGTGGGCGAGACGCACCACGGGACGGGCCCGGCCGAGCAGTTCTACGAGGAGGGCACCCCGGCGGGCGGCGTCGGCGCCACCGGCGTCAAGGGCGGTGTGGTCTACGAGTCCAAGGGCTGGGGCACGCACGCGGCGCTGAAGCTCGAAGGCGTCACGGGGCCGCTGGAGTGCGAGCTGATCGCGGTCTCCAAGACCGGCGAACGCAAGGCGATGACCGGCTGGGCCGTCCCGCCCGCGGGATATGGCGTCAACGGCCAGCCGCCGCTTTACATGCACGGCGGCAGTCCATGGAATCCGGAGGACATCGACCGTTTCGAGGTCGTCACCACGACGGGAAGGACTTTGCTGACCGTCGACATCTGAAAAGCCTGCAGAAGGCCCTCTCACCGCTGGTGGGAGGGCTTTTTTGATACCCGGAAAATGACCTGAACCTTTTCCGCGGCGCCTGCGTACAGCCTGGAGACAATCTCCCCCTTGAAGAGGTTTCCCATGCTGAAGCTGGCCCTTTCTGGTGCGTTTCTGGTCGCCTCGCTTTCCCCTGTGCAGAGCACCGCCGCCGATGTGTATCTGGCCGCCGGTCTGCGCGGCGCCGATGCCGACGGACGCTCCACCGTGGTGCTGAGGATCAGCGGCGACCGGCTGAGCTTCGCGATCCGCTGGAACAAGGTGGACGCCCCCACCGCCGCCCACATCCACCTGGGCGCGAAGGGCACCGACGGCGCCGTCAAGGTCGGCTTCTTCAAGCAGCCGCTGCCCAGGACCGTGCTCGGCGTGACCGGCTCGGTCACCGCCGACGCCGGCCTGCTCAAGCAGCTCGCCGGCAACCCCGGCGGCTTCTACGCCGGCCTCCACAACGCCGCCTTCCCCAAGGGCGCGGTACGCGGCCAGTTCCACAAGCTCGCCAAGCCCGTCGACCTCCGCGGCGTCCTGCACGGCAGCAACCTCGCCACGCTCTCTTCGCGGGCCGACGGCGCCCAGGAGGTGCCGGCCGCCGACGGCAAGAAGCGCGGCGACCGGGACGGCGCCGCCACCTGGTGGCTGCGGCCCAACGGCGCGGCCCTCGCCTACACCGCGACCTGGAACGGCGTCGGCGCCCCCACCAACGGCCACGTGCACAAGGGCGTCAAGGGCAAGAACGGCGACGTGGTGGCCGACCTGTTCGCCGCGGCCCGGGGCCTGCCCGCGAACCTGACGGGCGTGGCGGGCGAGGCTCCCGTCGCTCGCGAGGTCGTCAGGCGGATCGCCGCCGACCCGGGCGGCTACTACTCCAACCTGCGCACGACCGACTTCGACGGCGGGGCCGTACGCGGGCAGTTGTCCGGTGAGTCCTTCGCCCACCCGCGCGCGATGACGGCGGACGTGCTGAGGGGCGCGCAGATCTACCAGTGCGAGGGCGGGGCGTTCGTCCAGCTCGGCGTGACGGCCAAGCTGCGCAGGGGCATCGACCACGACTTCGCCGGCAGGTTCGACGGCCCGCCGCAGTGGATCGCCCCGGACGGCAGCGCCGTACGCGGAAGGCTCGTCACCAAGACCCCGAACGGCGACGGGAACATCCCCGAGCTCGTCCTGGACGCCCTGCAGTCGGGCAAGAGCGAGGGCCTGCTGGCCTTCGCCACCACGATCCTGCGTCTCAACACCACCGGCGGCGTGGCCCCGAAGGGCTCCTGCGCGGAAGGCGCCCAGGCGAAGGTCCCCTACGGCGCCGACTACCTCTACCTCGGCTGAGCCTCCGGTCACCGGGCTCCCGTCCCCCTGTCCCGGTGACCGGTTCCGCTCCGGAGCCCTTGCCCTCTCCGGAGACGCCGGCGCCCGCCGCCCTTCAGAGGGGGCGGCGGGCGCCGGTCCTTTCGCGTTCTAGGACAGGCCGGGGGCGGGGAACTGGGCGGTCAGCTCGCTGACCTCGTGGTGGACGCGGGTGATGACGTCCTCCGCGTCGCCCTTGGCCAGCGCGGTGACGACCTCGTCCATCCAGGCGCCGATCTGGCGCATCTCGGCTTCCTTCATGCCGCGGCTGGTGACCGACGGGGTGCCGATGCGGATGCCGGACGGGTCGAAGGGCTTGCGGGTGTCGAACGGCACCGCGTTGTAGTTGGTCTCGAGACCGGCCCGGTCGAGCGCCTGGGCGGCGGGCTTGCCGCCGATGCCCTTGGGCGTCAGGTCGAGCAGGATGAGGTGGTTGTCGGTGCCGCCGGAGACCAGGTCGAACCCGCGGCCGGACAGCTCCTCCGCCAGGGCCTTGGCGTTGGCGACCACCTGGTGGGCGTAGGCCTTGAAGTCGTCGGTGGAGGCCTCGCGCAGCGCCACCGCGATGGCGGCGGTGGTGTGGTTGTGCGGGCCACCCTGCAGGCCGGGGAAGACGGCCTTGTTGAGCGCGGTGGCGTGCTCGTCGGCGGTGGCCATGAGCATGGCGCCGCGCGGGCCGCGCAGGGTCTTGTGGGTGGTGGTGGAGATGACGTCGGCGTGACCCACCGGCGACGGGTGGGCGCCGCCGGCGACCAGGCCGGCGATGTGCGCGATGTCGGCCGCCAGAACGGCGCCGACCTCCCTGGCGACCGAGGCGAAGGCCTCGAAGTCGATGGTGCGCGGAATGGCGGTGCCGCCGCAGAAGATCAGCTTGGGGCGGTGCTCCAGGGCCAGCGCGCGTACCTCGTCCATGTCGACGCGGCCGGTGTCCTTGCGCACGCCGTAGCGGACCGGGTTGAACCACTTGCCGGTGGCGCTGACCGACCAGCCGTGCGTGAGGTGGCCGCCGAAGGGCAGGCCCATGCCCATCACGGTGTCGCCCGGCTTCAGGAAGGCCATGTAGATGGCCAGGTTGGCGGGCGAGCCCGAGTACGGCTGGACGTTGGCGTGGTTGACTCCGAACAGCGCCTTGGCCCGGTCGATGGCCACGGTCTCGATCTGGTCGATGACCTGCTGGCCCTCGTAGTAGCGCTTGCCCGCGTAGCCCTCGGAGTACTTGTTCGTGAGGACGGTGCCGGTGGCCTCGAGGACCGCCCTGGAGACGTAGTTCTCGGAGGCGATCAGCTTCACGGTGTCGGCCTGGCGGCGCTCCTCCGCCTTGACCAGCTCCGCGATCTGCGGGTCAACGCTAGCGAGAGAAGACATGGCACTCCTGTCGTCTTTGACATCCTCGCGAAGACCCAGGCGCTCGGCCTCCGCACGATTCCGCTCCCCGGTGGTCAGGCCCACCCTATGCGCCGGTCGCGACGCCCTAGACGATAGCGGAAGGCGCTCGGGCGCCGCGCGGAGCCTACTTCGCGATGGCCGATCGGGTGTCGCCCCAGAGGCGGTCGACCTCGGCGTTCAGGATGGCGCCGATGAGCACGGCCAGGGCCGTGATGTAGAGCCACAGCAGCACCGCGACGGGCGCGGCCAGCGAGCCGTAGATGGAGACCGGGGAGAACCAGGCGGCCAGCACCGACCGCAGCACTCCCGCGCAGACGATCCAGATGAACAACGCCAGGATCGCGCCCGGCAGCTCCCGGTACCACTTCGTGCGCACGGGCACGCTCACGTGGTAGAGCACGGTCAGGAAGAGCACGGAGCCGATGATGACGACCGGCCAGTACGCCAGGTCGATCACCGGGGTGTACTGCGCCGGCAGCGCCTCCTTGAGCAGCGTCGGCCCGATGACCAGGACCGGCATGACGATCAGCCCGATGGCCAGGCCGACGAGGTACAGGCCGAAGGACATCAGCCGCGTGCGCACGATGCCGCGCTCCTCGCCCAGGCCGTAGGCGACGGAGATCAGGTCCACGTAGACGTAGAGGGCGCGCGAGCCCGACCACAGCGACAGCAGGAAGCCGAGCGAGATGATCGAGACCTTGCTGGCGTCGTCCCTGAGGATGTCGGCGATCAGCGGCTTGACCACCTTTTCGACCGCGTCGGTGGTGAACAGCACGGCCGCCTGCTCGACGACCCACTGCTCGACCTTGCCCACGTTGTCGCGGCCCAGCCAGACGCCCAGCTTGGCCAGCACACCGATCAGCCCGAGCACGAACGGCGGCAGCGACAGCAGCGCGAAGAACGCCGCCTCCCCCGCCAGCCCGGTCACCCGGTAGTCGACACCCGCGTTCGTCGTCGCGCGCACGAGCGCCCACGACTTGGTGTCACGCACCCAGCTCAGGTGGGTCCTCACCTTGCTCAGGACCTGCCTGCGCCGCTTGCGCTGTGTACGCCGGGTAGGCGCATCGGTCGACGTCATGGCACCAACGCTCTCGCAGGAGTACTTCCCGCAAGCTTATGCTCCGCCGCGTCCGGACTATCTGACGTCCACGATGCGCGCGCCGAGCGGCAGCAGGGAGATGGGGATCATCTTGAGGTTCGCGACGCCCAGCGGGATGCCGATGATCGAGACGAACAGCGGGATCGAGGTGAGCACGTGCCCGATGGCCAGCCAGATCCCGGCCACCACGCACCAGATGACGTTGCCGATCGTGGACATGACGCCGGCGTCCGGCGAGCGCTCCACGGTACGGCCGAAGGGCCACAGCGCGTAGCCGGCGATCCTGAACGAGGCGATGCCGAAGGGGATCGTGATGATCAGAATGCAGCAGATGACCCCGGCGACGGCGTAGCCGAGCGCCAGCCAGATCCCGGCGAAGACCAGCCAGATGACGTTCAGCAATGTCCGCATGTGTCCAGCATGTCAGTGCGTCTTCCGTCAGGTCATCGGGGCCTTCCCTGAGGCGGCCCTGCCCTTACCCGGAGGGCCCGCGAAGGCCTGCGCGATCGCCATCCACGCCGCCGCGGTCTCGCCGCGCACCTCCAGCGCGGTGTCGTCGAGGTGCGCGCGCTGGGTGACGGCCAGGCAGAAGTCCAGGGCCGGGCCGCGCACCGAGTCCGCCGCGCCCTGCGGGCCCGCCGTCCACGGGCTCCCGCCGGGCAGCGTCAGCTCGACCCTGACGGGCCGTTCGGGGACGGGCAGACCCCTGATCACGAAGCTGTACGGCAGCGCCCGCACCCCGATCGAGGCCACGTGGCGCAGCCGGGCCGTGGGCTCGCGGGAAACGCCGAGGGCGTCGGCCACGTCCTGGCCGTGGGCCCAGGTCTCCATGAGGCGCGCGGTGGCGAAGGAGGCGGCCGACATGTCGGGGCCGTACCAGGGCAGGCGGCGCTTGGCGTCGAGGCCGGACAGGGTGGTCAGCAGGGCGGCGCGGGCCGTACCGAACCAGGCGTGGACCTCGGCCGGTGACAGGGCGCGGGCCCGGACGGCGAGGTCGTCGACGGACGCGGGGCCCTTCATGAGCGCCGCGGCGCTCGCGCGGAAGGCGCCGGGGTCGGTGACGGCGCTCACGGCGGCGTCGTCGAAGTAGGCGAGATGGCTGATCTGATCCCGGATCGCCCAGCCTTCGGCGGGGGTGGCCAGCTCCCACCGGGCGGGGGTGAGCGGAGCCAGCAGTGCCTCCAGCGAGGCGCTCTCATCACGCAGGTCGGCGGCGAGCTCGCGCATGAGGTCCATGGCACCGCACTCTAACCGACCAACATTCCAGTGCGACAATGTCGAAGGTGATTTGCGAGAGCTGCGCGGAGCGCCGGCACGAGGAGTGCCGGGGCGGTTCCTGGTGCGACTGCCAGCACCAGCCCCCGCAGGAGCCCAAGGAGTCCGAGCTCGACTGGCCGCGGCAGGGGTGAAGAGGGGTACCCCTGTTCTGGTCCCAGAGTCTGGACCCCTTCTTGGACATCCCTGCGCGCCGGGGTATCGTTTGGAACATGCCAGCGGACCCCATGCTTGTCGGTCGACGTCACGTCGATCTTCAGCGTGTCCGCAGTGCCATCTGTTGCGACGCCCGCTAATCCCTGCCTGTATTTCGCAGCGGCGCGCGTCGCACAAGCTCTTCTGGGACCCCTGCACTCAATGGTGAGGCAGGAGGTACATCCCGCGCGCGCCCACAAACCCTGAAGGACGCGCAATGAGCACCCCTGCCAGCCGGCACCACAAGCGCCCGCGCGGAGAAGGCCAATGGGCCCTCGGTTACCGCGAACCGCTCAACAAGAACGAAGAGAACAAGAAGAACGACGACGGTCTCAACGTTCGCCAGCGGATCATCGACGTCTACTCGAAGCTGGGCTTCGACTCCATCGACCCGGCCGACCTGCGCGGACGTATGCGCTGGTACGGCCTCTACACGCAGCGCAAGCCCGGGATCGACGGCGGCAAGACCGCGATCCTGGAGCCCGAGGAGCTCGACGACCGCTACTTCATGCTCCGCATCCGGATCGACGGCGGCCAGCTCGACCTGCGCCAGCTCCGGGTCATCGCGGACATCTCCAACGACTACGGCAGGGGCACCGCCGACCTGACCGACCGCCAGAACGTGCAGCTGCACTGGGTGGAGATCGAGTCGGTGCCCGACATCTGGCGGCGGCTGGAGGAGGTCGGCCTGTCGACCACCGAGGCCTGCGGCGACACGCCCCGGGTGATCCTCGGTTGTCCGCTGTCCGGGATCGACGCCGAAGAACTGCTGGACTCGACCGGGGAGATCCGGGAGGTCCACGACGAGTACATCGGCGACCCGGCGTACTCCAACCTGCCGCGCAAGTTCAAGTCGGCGATCAGCGGCTGCCCGGCCCACTGCACGGTGCACGAGATCAACGACGTGGCGTTCGTGGCGGTGCAGCTGCCGACCGGCGAGAAGGGCTACGACCTGTGGGCGGGCGGCGGCCTTTCCACGAACCCGATGTTCGGCAAGCGCATCGGCGTCTTCGTCCGGCCCGACCAGGTCGCGGATGTCTACGGCGGCGTTATCGGGATATTTCGTGACTACGGGTACCGCCGGCTCCGGCACCGTGCCCGGATCAAGTTCCTCGTCAACGACTGGGGACCCGAGAAGTTCCGCGAGGTCCTGGAGACGGAGTACCTCAAGGAGCCGCTGCCCGACGGCCCCGCCCCCGAGGCGCCCCGCGGCAACCGCCGCGACCACGTCGGCGTGTACCCGCAGAAGGACGGCAACTTCTACGTCGGCTTCGCGCCCAAGGTCGGCCGCCTGGACGGCGACAAGCTCCACGCCATCGCCGACATCGCCGAGCGCCACGGCTCCGGCCGGGTACGCACCACGGTCGAGCAGAAGATGGTCATCCTCGACATCACGCCCGACCGGGTCGACAGCATCGTGGCCGAGCTGGAGGCCAACGACCTGCAGGTCCGCCCCTCCACCTTCCGCCGCCAGACCATGGCCTGCACCGGCATCGAGTACTGCAAGCTGGCCATCGTCGAGACCAAGGCGGTCGCCTCCAACCTGATCGACGAGCTGGAGCGGCGCCTGCCCGACTTCGGCGAGGCGCTGACGATCAACGTCAACGGCTGCCCCAACTCCTGCGCCCGCATCCAGGTCGCCGACATCGGCCTGAAGGGCCAGCTCGTCGTCAACGACAAGGGCGAGCAGGTCGAGGGCTTCCAGATCCACCTGGGCGGCTCGCTCGGCGTCAACCCGGGCTTCGGCCGTAAGGTGCGCGGGCTCAAGACCACCTCCGACGGCCTGCCCGACTACGTCGAGCGGGTGGTCACCCACTTCGAGGACCAGAAGAAGGAAGGCGAGAGCTTCGCCGACTGGGTGCAGCGCGCCGACGAGGCGGACCTCAAATGAGCGGCGCCCGCGCGGTTCCTTTCCACTGCCCGTACTGCGGCGATGAGGACCTGGAGCCCTACGAGGGCGACGGCGGCTGGTACTGCCGCGCCTGCGCTCGCGCCTTCAAGCTGAAATTCCTGGGAATCGGGGTAAAGATATGACGCTGGTCGAGATCGAGACCGGTTTAAGAGCACAACGCGGCACGCTCGACCTGCAGAACATCGTCGAGTCCGCCGCCATCTTCCTGGAGGGCGCGCCCGCCCGCGAGATCATCCGCTGGGCCGCGGCCACCTTCGGCGACCGTCTCACGCTGACCTCCTCGATGAGCGACGCGCTGCTGATCGACCTGGTCAGCCGGGTCAAGCCGGGTATCGACGTGCTGTTCATCGACACCGGCTACCACTTCGCCGAGACCATCGGGACCCGCGACGCCGTCCAGCAGGTCTACGACGTCAACGTGATCAACGTGCAGCCGTCGCGGACGGTCCCGGAGCAGGAGCGCGACCTCGGGCCCCGGCTGTTCGGCCGCAACCCGGACCTGTGCTGCTACCTGCGCAAGGTGGAGCCGCTGAACCGGGCGCTCGAGCCGTACCTGGCATGGATCTCCGGCATCCGCCGCGACGAGTCCTCCACCCGCGCGGGCACCAAGGTCGTGGAGTGGGACGCCAGGCGGCAGATGGTCAAGGTCAACCCCATCGCCTCCTGGACCCAGGAGGACGTGGACAACTACATGGCCGACAACGGCGTGCTGGTCAATCCGCTGCACTACGACAACTACCCGTCCATCGGCTGCGCGCCGTGCACGCGCCAGGTGGCCGATGGCGAGGATCCGCGCAGCGGCCGGTGGTCGGGCCTGGGGAAGACCGAATGCGGCATTCACCTCTGACAACCGAAATTTCGCCCGACGGGCGGCATCCGGCGGGCGAGGGACCCCGTTCTGGCAGGAGCGAGGTCCCGGTGACGAGGGTGGGCGGGCTCGCAGGAACCCGCCCACCACTCGCCACCGCCTCACCGCCCGGCCGCGTGCCGCTGGTCGCGGTGGCGCACGGCTCGCGCGACCCCCGCGCGGCCGCGACCGTGGAAGCCCTCCTCGACCAGGTACGCCTGGCCAGCCCCGGCCTCCCCGTGCGCACCGCCTACCTGGACCACGCGGCCCCCACGCTCGGCCAGGCGCTGCACGGCCTGCGCGAGGCCGCGGTGCTCCCGCTGCTGCTGACCGAGGCCTACCACAGCCGCGTCGACCTGCCCGCGGCCCTCCACGAGGCCCGTGCCCGCGACCCCCGGCTGCGCGTCCACTACGGCACGACGCTCGGCCCCCACCCGCTCCTGCTCGCGGCGCTGGAGCGCCGCCTGTCGGAGTCGGGGGTACGGCCCGGCGACCCGGACACCGCCGTCGTCCTGGTCTCGGCCGGCTCCAGCGACGCCAGGGCCAACGCCGTCATCGCCGACCTGGCGCGGCTGTGGTCCGACGGCGGCCAGGGCCGGCGGGCCGGCTGGTGGCGGGTCGTCCCCGCCTACGCCTCGGCCGCCGGTCCCACGCCCGCCGAGGCGGTGTCCGCGCTGCGCAGGGCGGGGGCGCCGCGGGTGGTGGTGGCTCCGTACCTGCTGGCGCCGGGGTTCTTCGCGGACAAGGTGCGGCGGGAGTCGGGGGCCGACGTGGTCGCCGACGTCCTGGGCCCGGCTCCCGAGCTGGTCGACGTCGTCCTGGAGCGCTACGCCCAGGCGTTCGCCCCGGTGGCCGCCGCACCGGTCGCCTGACGCCTCACGAACCCGTCCGATCCGGCTGGAGGACGGGCGGGTCGCACTTCCAGGAGAGCACCTCGCGCCCGCTGTGGGGGTCGACGATGACCCGCTTCTCGCGGCACGCGTCCTTCCGCCCCTGCTCCATGACCTGCAGCGTCCAGGTCACCGCGAACGGCCCGGCCCAGGCGGCCATCTCCTCGGCCGCCGCGGCGCCGAGCGTGTCCCCCGGCACCGCCGAGCGCGGCACCAGGATGGCGGTGACCGTGTTCCGGCCCGGCTGGGCCTGCAGGCCGGTCCGCATCCAGCTGGGCACGTTCGCCCGGCCGCCGCACGGCTCGTTGGCCACGCGCATGCCGTTCAGCCACACCAGCAGGTAGGTGTCGAGCCGGCATTCCACCGCGATGGCGACCTTGGCCGGCGCGCCGGCCAAGAACGTGAGCGTCTCCCTCTTGCCGCCCTTGGTGAACTGCCTGGCCACCGTCGGCGGATTCAGCCAGATGTCGCTGGGGGCCGGCTGGGCCAGGACGCCTTCCCACACCTCCTCCCGGGAGGGCGTGGCCGTACCGGAGGAAAGGGCGGCGACGGCCACGGCGGCCGCCGCCACGGCCGTGACCGCCCGCAGGCGGCGGGTGCGGATGCGGCGGACCCTGCGGTCGACGTCCGCGACGGTCACGCCCCGGTGGCGGCCGTCGAGGCTGTCGGACTCCAGCAGTTCGCGCAGATCCCGCTCGGTGAGGGTCATGGATCAGCTCCCCGTGTTGACCGCGGACCTGGCCGCGGGGTCGAGCCGCAGCTTGGCCAGCGCGCGGCTGGCCTGGCTGCGTACGGTGGCCACCGAGCAGCCGAGGATCTCCCCGATGGCCGCGTCCGGCAGATCCTCGAAGTAGCGCAGCACGATCACCGCACGCTGGCGGGCGGGCAGGGCCGCCAGGGCGGTTCTGAGCGCGTCCCGGGCGCCGAGCTGGGCCTCGGGGTCCGCCGGGTGCGGCGTGTCGGGCAGCTCGCCGGTCGGCACCTCGCCGCGCCAGCGCCGCCGCCACCATGAGGCGTGGGTGTTGGTGAGGATGCGGTAGACGTACGGGTCGGGGTTGCCGCCGACCCGGCGCCACGCGGTCCAGGCCTTGGCCAGCGCGGTCTGCACCAGGTCCTCGGCGGTCGCCCAGTCGCGGCACAGCAGGTAGGCGGTCCTCAGCAGGCGCGGGGCGCGTTCGCCGACATAGCGCTCGAAGTCTGCGCGATCCCGCATTCCGATGGTCCTCACTGCGCGGTGGATGTCACCGATCAGTACGCGCGAGCCACCGCCGGGCGTTGCACGCGCCCGGTGGATCGTCCACGGGAATGGTCAGTCGCCCAGGCGGCGGGGGTCTCCGTAGGGCTGGCCGGGGGTCAGGCCGAGGTGTTCGCGCCAGGCGGACCACCCGCGCTTGATCGGCTTGGCGCGGGCGTCGCCGTACACCTTGATGTCCCCCATGATCGCGTAGCCGTGCACGCGCACGACGGGCACGTTCATGCCGGGGGCGGCCTCCAGCACGTCGACCTTCTTGTCGCCCATGAAGGCGAAGCCGTCGAGGTCGACGTCCACGCCGTCGGGCACGATGATCTTGACGTCGCCCATGACGGCGACGGCGGTGATGTCGATGACGTTCGTGCGGACCTCGGCCTCGCGCAGGTCCATCACCACGTCACCCATGACCGCCACCGCGCCGAGCTCCTGGTCGACCCGCCACTTGCCGCGCCGCTTGGTGTCGCCCATGAACGCCAGGAACCAGCGCTTCTTGCGCTCGGGCGCCGGCGCGGGAGACCCCAGGGGCGCGACACCGGCGGCGGGCAGGTCCTGAGTGAGAAGCGCCAGCTCGGCGTGGGTGGTCGCCGTGTAGGCCGCCTCGGTGCGGTCGGTGAGCTCCACGAGGGTGAGCCTGCCGTCGACTGAGGCGACGCGCAGTTGCTCGACGACGGCCTCGCGCTCGGCGTCGGAAGCGCGCAGTTCCCCAGAGTCTGTCATAGTCGCAACATATCGCGTCTTGTGACTGCCGCGGTCCTCCCGAAGGAGGATTCCTCGTCCATCGAACCGCGCACCCCGCCGGGACGTTCGTCGGGGTTGGGGCAGTGAGGCGTTAGGGTCGCTGTCATGCGTGAGGAAGAGCTGTACCAGGCGGCGTTGAAGGGCGACCTGGAGACGGCGGGCACGTTGCTCGCCGCCGGGGCGGACGCCAACGAGGCCGGTGAGGAAGGGGAAGGGCTGCCGCTCTGCGCGGCCGCGGCCTGGGACCGGGTGTCCGTCATCGGGGCGCTCCTGGCCGCCGGAGCCGATGTCAACGCGAAGGAGAGCGGCGGCTGGCACGCCCTGCTGTGGGCCGCCGCCAACGGCAACGCCGACGCCGCCCGCGCGCTCATCGAGGCAGGCGCGCAGGTCGACGAGCCGAACGAGGACGGCGACACCCCGCTCAGCCTGGCCTCCAGGCGCGGCGCGCTCGGGGTGGTCCGGGAACTGCTGGCGGCCGGGGCCGACCCGGAGAAGTACGACGGCGACGGCGACAGCCCCTACGACATCGCGATCGACTGGGTCGGCGTCCACCTGGAGACCGCGCTGCTCGACCAGATCGGGCAGGAGGACTGGGAGTACGTCGTGGGCAGGCAGTTCGCCAAGGACGGCACCGAGCTGGTGACGGTGGCCGGCCGTTCCGCCGACGGCGAGGAGAGCGAGCAGGTGCAGGCCCAGCGCGGGCACGCGGCCGTCGCCACCCTCCTGGAGGACGCCACCGGGCTCTACACGCCCATCCCCCAGCTCGTCGCCAGGGCGCTGGCCCACCGCGACGTCGACGAGGACGCGGAGACCTGGTGGGTCGTCGCCGACTCGCTGGGCAAGCGGGCCGACGAGGAGACGTACGAGGCGCTGGCGCGGTTGTGCGTGAGCGAGGACGCGCGCGAGCGGGAGTTCGGCGTGGACGCGATCGCGCAGTACGGCGTCACCGAGGACGGCGAGAAGCCCTACCTGGAGCGCACGCTGCCGCTGCTGCAGAAGATGGCCACCACCGAGGGGAACCCGCAGGTGCTGCGCTCGGTGCTGGCCGCGCTCGGGCACCAGGGCGACCCGCGGGCGCTGCCGCAGGTGCTCGACGTGCTCGGCCGCCCGGACCACCAGCGCACGATGACCGACGCGATCGCGCTGGCCGACGTGCTGCCGCCCGGCCACGCCGAGGGGCTGGCGCTGCTGGTCTCGATGACGCGCGACGACGACTCCGAGGTAAGGGACTGGGCGACCGCCGGGCTGTCCTCGCTCGACGCCGACACCCCGGAGATCAGGGACGTGCTGGCCCAGCGGCTGGACGACAGCGACCTGCGCACGGTGGCCGAGGCCACGCGGGGGCTGGCCGAGCGGGGTGACGCGCGGGCCGAGGCCGGGGTGAAGCGCGTGCTGGCCGAGAGCGACGACTCCTACGAACGCGAGATGGTCACCGAGGCGGCCGCCAAGCTCTGACCCCTGGACCTTTCAGGGGCCGGACAGGGCCGGTGCGGTGCGCAGGATGTCGGCGGCCAGGGCGTGGTCACCCGTGATGTCGGCGGGGAACGACTCGGGCTCGCCGCGCCCGCCCAGCAGGAAGCAGAAGCCGATCACGTCGGTGGTGATCGAGACGTCCGGGGTGCCGGGGCCGGTGTCATGGACGCCGAGCGGCATGGTCCACTCCCCGCCGCCCGGGCCGGTCAAGGTCAGGTGGAGGGTACGGCCGGCGCCGTCCACCCCGGACAGCATCATCGTCCACGGCAGCAGGCGGGCGCACAGGTCGGCGGTCGGCCGGATGTGGGCGGGGACGGGGTGCGGCAGGCGTAGCCCGGCGACCGAAGCGGCGTCGTCGGTGTGGATCCACGTCTCCAGGCCGCGGGCCAGGACATGGTCGCTGACCGCGCCGGCCACGCCGTCGAGCGTGGCGGGGGTGTCGGGGGTCAGGCCGCCGAGGTGGCGGCAGAGGGCGTCCGCCTGTGCCCGCCAGTCGCGCCGGGTCTGCTCGGGGCTGCGCGCCCGCTCGTACTCCTGCACCTGGAGGGTGCGTCCCATCGCGTCGAGCGCGTCGAGCGCGGGGCCGAGCACGGGGGCGCCGACCGAGGCGGCCAGCAGCCCGTCCTTGGCGGCGAGGTGGGCGACGAGTTCCTGCAGCGTCCAGCCTTCGACGATCTCGCGGGCCCAGTCGTCGTCCATCGCGGCGGCCAGCAGCGCGTCCATGGCGGCCACCCGTCCGGCGTACGGCTCCGCCCACGCGGCCGTGGGCGCGGCGGGCCGGCGGCGGGCCCTCGCCCCGGCCAGCAGCTGCGGCCGGAGCGACCGCTCGGGCACGGCCGCTTCCTCCATGAGGGCGTCCAGGTACAGACGCTCGACGGGCTCCATCACACCTCTTCCTCTGCCAGCGCGTCGGCCAGGCGCCGCAGCGCCAGCCTGATGCGTGACTTGGCCGTGCCCTCGGGCACGCCCAGTTCCTCGCCCACTTGCCGATATGTACGGCCACCGAAGTACGCCAGTTCGATCGCCTCGCGTAAACCTTCGGGCAGCCGGGTGACCGCTTGGCGTACCCGCTTGGCCTCGTCGGCGGCGAGCACGGTCTCCTCCAGTCTCTCAGGCGGGGGCTCGAAAAGCCTCGGGCCCAGGACGGAGACCCGGCGCCGCTCCTCGGCGCGTACATGGTCGACGGCGCGCCGGTGCGCGATCGTGGCCAGCCAGGCGCGCAGGGTGCCGCGGTCGGGATCGTAGGCCAGGGGCCGTTCCCAGAGGATCAGGAACACCTCCTGGGTGATGTCCTCGGCGATCACACGGTCCCTGGTGACGCGGAGCGAGAGACCGAAGATCAGCGAGGAGAGGTGGTCATACACCTCCCCGAGCGCGGACTCATCGCCGCCGACCACCCGTTGATGCAACAGGCGGTCGTCGAACGGTGCCTCCACTGGCACCACACTCCCGTGATCCGGACCTAGGCGGCGGGTGCGCCGCGACCCGAGCATGTCACTATTCGCCGGAAATGTTGAGCCGGATGACGAACGAACCCCTCGATTTCCCCACGCCCTCCCGGGCCCGGCCCGGCACACGGGGCGTGGTCCCCGAGGCGGCGTGGGTGGGGCTGCCGGAGGGTGTCCCGGGCAGGAGGTGGGGGTCCTGCCCGGGATCCGCGCGGGGAGGGGCGCCGCGCGGAGTTTCGGGAGAAACGCGGTGAGGTGGGGCGGCGGATACGGGTGGGGATACGGGTGGGGATCCGGTTGGGGGTGCCGAGGCCCGCTGGGTGCTGGAAATTCGGTGAGGGTGCTGGGGCCCCAGAGGTGATGGGGCCCAGTCGGGGGCTGGTGGGGCTGTTGGGGCCGGTGAGGTGTGGTTGCCGGGGATGTGGGGTGGTGGTGGGGCGTGGGGAGATGGGCGTGGGGTGGTGGTGGGGCGTGAGGAGATGGGCGTGGGGTGGTGGTGGGGCGTGAGGAGATGGGCGTGGGGTGGTGGTGGGGCGTGAGGAGATGGGCGTGGGGTGGTGGGGCTGTGGGGCTGTGGGGCTGTGGGGGGGGGGCGGGGCTGTGGGGTGGGTTAGGAGGAGGGGTAGGGCGGGGTGGGGTAGGAGGTGGTGATGCGGTGGTGGTAGGCGGCCACGGTTTCGGCTGTTGCCTGGTCGCCGTCCAGGATGGTGGCGATGCGGGCCTGGGACCTCAGGGCGAAGGATTCGGCCCACCAGTCGCGGGGTCCCGGGGCGGGGCGGTCGCGGAAGAGGGGAAGGCACCGGCGGGTCAGGGCTCGCCACTCCAGGGTCGAGGACAGGCCGTCGAGGTCGCACAGGGCGTGGGCGGCGAGCATGCGTGCCGGGGAAGGGGACGGTAGGTCGCGCCACAGGGCCGGGCGGGAGAAGGGGAGGCTGCGGCCGGTGATGCCGTCCGGGTCCTTGACGACGTAACCGATGCCGGTGCCGCCTATCCACAGCATGGCCAGCCCGGTGGCCAGGCGGTGGGCGGGGCCGTACTCGAGAGTGGCCAGGTCGTCCACGGCGGTGACGAAGTCGGGGCGTGGCGGGCCGTCCTTGGGGGACCACAATCGGCGCAGTACGCGTTCGAGCGGGCCGCACCAGCGGCGGCCGTCGCGCGGGGTGGGGCGGAGATCCTCCGGATGGGGCGGGCACCAAGCGGGCGTCATCATCATGCCCGGTAATAGTCCGGCCGCCCGGCTTTCCTTACGGCTCCGCGCGGCCGCGTCTCTCATCACCGCACGAAGCCGCTCTGCGAAGCCGCCACACGAAGGCACCCCAAGAAGTCGCCTTGCCAAGCCGCCTTGCAAAACCGACCTCGCCGAGCCGTCTTCCGCCGACCTTGCCAAGCCGCCTTGCGGGGCCACTGTGCCGAGCCGTCGGGCCAAGGCGCTCGCCGGGCCACCTCTCACCGCTGGACGGAGCCGAGCCGAGCGGGGGCGGGCGGGGCGATGGGTCAGTCGCTCATGGTGGCCGCGTCGGCGCGGTCGAGGAAGGTCCAGAAGTCGCGGACGCAGGGCGGCGTGACCTCCAGGCCGGGCGCGGGCCGCAGCATCACGCGCTCCACCCCCAGCAGGTCGCCGTTCCCCCGGTCGGCCACCAGCACCCACCGGTCGGCGGTGCCCACGTCGAAGGCCACCCCCTGCCCCCTGCGTTCGCGCCGGTCGGTGATCTGGCCCAGCGTGCGCAGGCCCGGCCGGTCGGCCAGGACCCGCCACAGCGCGGCCGCGCGCGGAGCGTCGAGGACCTCGCTCTCGTTGAGGGAGATGATGGCGGTGACCAGTCCGTACGTCTCGGGTTCCGCCGACAGGCGGGCGCGCAGTTCGCCGGGGTCTCCGGGGAGCGGGAGTCCCGGCCGGTACGCCCCCTCCCGCCCCGCCTGCCCTTGGACGAGGCGTTCACCGTCGACGGTCAGCGTGTACTCCACCCGGCGGCCGGAACCCCGCACCGGCGTCCACTGCCTGGACAACGCGCCGGCCCGCCCGCCCGGCCTCAGCAGCGACGACGCCACCGTGATCCGGCCGTGGCCGCGCGCCGCCACCCGTCCGGCCCGTGCCGCCGCCTCGGCCAGGCCGAGGACGACACGCCGGGCCCCGCCCCCGGTTCCCGGCAGTTTGCGCGGCCGGGGCCCCGGTTCTCCGCACAGCGCCAGCGGCGCGCCGGGATAGCGGAAGTAGGCGGCGACGGTCATCTGGCCCGGCGCCCTCGCCGTGGGGATGGCGCCGGCGGCGAGGATGACCAGGCCGGTGGCCAGCGCCGCGCCGAACGTCAGCCGCCAGGACAGGGTGGAGCCTCGGCGCGGCCGGGCCGTACCGAGGATCTCGGCGAGCAGCAGTTCGTCGGGCGGCACCTCGTGCGGGGCCGGGTCGTGGCGTGCCATCAGCCGTGCGAGCTCGTCCATCAGCTCCCCTCCTGGAACCCGAGCGTGCGCAGGTGCTCGCGCAGGCGTGCCCTGGCCCGGCTGAGCCGGGTGGCCATGGTGCCGGCGCGGCAGCCGGCGACCGTGGCGGCCTCCTCCACGCTGAGCCCCTCCCAGTAGAAGAGGCGCAGGGCCTCCCTGTCCTTGCCGGCCAGCCTCGCCAGCGCCTCGTGGAAGGCGAGCCGGGTGACGATCTCGCCGTCGAGGCCCTGGTCGGCCGACGGCGCGCGCCACACGGCCAGCCGGTCGGCCAGGGCCTGCCGTCTGCGCAGGCCGCGCCACTCGTTGCTGACCTGGCCGCGGGCGATGCCGAGCAGCCAGACCCGCTCGGCACGGCGTTCGCCGGGCGCCTGCCCGAGACGGCGGAAGGCGTCGGTGAAGGTGCGCGCGGCGACGTCGGGCGCCGCGTCCCGCCCTACTCTGCGCGCGGCGTAGCGCAGCACCGTGGAGTAGTGGCGGTGGTACAACGCGGCATACCGTTCATCGTCCTCCGGCACGGGGCCCTCCGCTGCGGGGATTACGACGCTCCGCTCCGATTACAACCGACCACTCATGGTCACCGCGGCGATACAGGATATGTTCGGACCTGTATCGGCAATCGATGAAGGGACTATCGCCATGGCGACCACGCGTACGGCCACCACGCAGTGGAAGGGCGCGCTGCTCGACGGCTCCGGTACGGTCTCGCTCGACACCTCCGGCGTCGGCACCTTCGAGGTCTCCTGGCCGTCGAGGGCCGAGGCGGCCAACGGCAAGACCTCGCCCGAGGAGCTCATCGCCGCCGCCCACTCCTCCTGCTTCTCGATGGCGCTGTCCCACGGCCTGGCCGGGGCCGGTACGCCGCCGGAGTCGCTGGAGACCCGCGCCGAGGTGACCTTCCAGCCGGGCGAGGGCATCACGGGCATCGTGCTCAGCGTGAAGGGCCACGTCCCCGGCCTGACGCCCGGCCAGTTCCAGGAGGCGGCCGAGACGGCGAAGGCGAACTGCCCCGTCAGCAAGGCCCTCGCGGGAACCACGATCAGCCTGAATGCGGAACTGCTCTAGCAACGGGACGATCGCGTGCGACAATCGGGTCACATGCGTGAGGTCTGGCCGGGCGAGCCCTATCCACTCGGCGGCACCTGGGATGGCGTGGGCACCAGCTTCTCGGTGTTCTCCGAGGTCGCCGAGCGGGTCGAGCTGTGCCTTTTTCAGGACGACGGCTCCGAGGAGCGCGTTGATCTGCCGGAGATGGATGGGTTCGTCTGGCATGGCTACCTGCCCGGGATCGCCCCCGGCCAGCGGTACGGCTACCGCGTCCACGGCCCGTTCGCGCCCTCGCAGGGCCACCGCTGCAACCCGGCCAAGCTGCTGCTCGACCCGTACGCCAAGGCGATCGACGGGGAGCTGACCTGGAACGAGGCGCTGTTCGCCTACCGGTTCACCAATCCGGCCGAGTTCAACGACGCCGACAGCGCGCCGTACATGCCGAAGAACGTGGTGATCAATCCGTTCTTCGAGTGGGGCAACGACCGGCCGCCGCGCACGCCGTACCACCAGACGCTGATCTATGAGGCGCACGTGCGGGCGCTCACGATGCGCCACCCGTCGGTGCCGGCGGAGCAGCGGGGCACCTACGCGGGGATCGGGCATCCGGCGGTGATCGACCACCTGGTCTCGCTCGGGGTGACCGCGATCGAGCTGATGCCGGTGCACCACTTCGTGCCCGAGCACTTCCTGGTGGCGCGGGGGCTGACGAACTACTGGGGCTACAACACGATGGCCTTCCTGGCCCCGCACGGCCCCTATTCGAGCGCGGGCTCGCGCGGGGAGCAGGTGCTGGAGTTCAAGGCGATGGTGCGCGCCCTGCACGAGGCGGGCATCGAGGTCATCCTGGACGTGGTCTACAACCACACGGCCGAGGGCGACCACATGGGGCCGACGCTCGGCTTCCGCGGCATCGACAACTCGGCCTACTACCGGCTGCACGACGGCGACCGGCGCTACTACCTCGACTACACCGGCACCGGGAACTCGCTGAACGTCCGCTCGCCGCACGCGCTGCAGCTGATCATGGACTCGCTGCGTTACTGGGTGCTGGACATGCACGTGGACGGCTTCCGCTTCGACCTGGCCTCGGCGCTGGCGCGGGAGCTGCACGACGTGGACCGGCTGAGCGCGTTCTTCGACCTGATCCAGCAGGATCCGGTGATCTCGCAGGTGAAGCTGATCGCCGAGCCGTGGGACGTGGGCCCCGGCGGCTATCAGGTCGGCAACTTCCCGCCGCTGTGGACGGAGTGGAACGGCAAGTACCGTGACACGGTGCGCGACTTCTGGCGCGGGACCGGCTCGGCGCTGCCCGAGTTCGCCTCCCGGCTGACCGGCTCCGCCGACCTCTACGCCACCTCGGGCCGCCGGCCGGTCGCCTCCATCAACTTCGTGACCTGCCACGACGGCTTCACCCTCACCGACCTGGTCTCCTACGACCGCAAGCACAACCTGGCCAACAGCGAGGACAACCGCGACGGCACCGACGACAACCGCTCCTGGAACTGCGGCGCCGAGGGCCCGGTCGAGGACCCGGACATCGTCCGCCTGCGCCACCGTCAGCGCCGCAACTTCCTGGCCACGCTCTTCCTGTCGCAGGGCGTGCCGATGCTCTCCCACGGCGACGAGCTGGGCCGTTCGCAGCGTGGCAACAACAACGCCTACTGCCAGGACAACGAGCTGACCTGGATCGACTGGACGGCCGTCCACACCGAGTCGGACCTGCTGGAGTTCACGCGGTCGCTGGCCAGGCTGCGCCGCGAGCACCCGGTCTTCCAGCGCCGCCGCTTCTTCCGCGGCCGCACCGCCGACAACGGCCGCGACCTGGTGTGGCTGACCCCGGCCGGCGCCGAGATGAGCGCCGGCGACTGGCACACCGGCTACGCCAAGTCGCTCATGGTCTATCTCAACGGCGACGCCATCACCGAGCCGGGCCCGCGCGGTGAGCGCATCCAGGACGACTCGTTCCTGCTGCTCATCAACGCCCACCACGAGGACATGACGTTCACGCTGCCGGGCGAGGAGTTCGGCGCGGCCTGGCAGACCGTCTTCGACACCAGTGACGACACCGCCCGCGACGAGCCCTTCCCCGACGAGCAGTGGCTGCCCGCCGCGCTGGTCGCCGTCGCCTCGCGCAGCCTGCAGCTCCTGCAGCTCAAAACCCCCTAAACCCTCTCAGAAGTACGGCAAGCCACCCCCACGCCACCCGCCGCACCGCGCGGGCGCCGATCGTGGGGGTCGCTGCTCACGTCGCACGTGGTCCCCGCCGTCACGGCCCCCTGGTTGGTGTACCGATGCACCATCAAAGACCCAAAGCCCTCGTGCCCTCCCAGTGAACTCCCTGTTGACCATGGCAAGAGGCGTCCCTATGGTTGGTGCATCGATTCATCGGCGCCCCTTCCCCCCAGAACTGAGAGGCATCCCATGGACCTGACGAGACGGGGTTTCCTTGCTGCGCTAGGCGCCCTCGGCACGGCCGCGGTCGCCACCGGGTGCGCCGACGGCGGTTCCTCGGCCGGGAGCGCCGACGGCGCCGTGGAGGGCGAGATCACGCTCCTGACCCCGATGTTCGAGGGGTCCAGCGGCAAGCGCCTCCTCGAAGGCACGCTGCTGCCCGCGTTCCTGAAGCGGCACCCCAAAACCAGGGTGCGCGTCGACTACACCACCTACGCCGCGCTCAACGAGAAGATCACCACCGCGCTGGCCGGCGGGCTCCTGCCCGACGTGCTCATGCTGGGCGTCGGCTGGGTGCCGCCGTTCGCGCACAAGAAGGTGCTGGCTCCGCTGCCCGACTCCGTGGCCGCCCGCCACCAGTACGAGCCCAGGGTGCTGGAGCCCTCCCGCCACGACGGCAAGCTCTACGCGCTGCCGGTGGTGCTCGACACCCGGGTGGTCGCCTATCGCAAGGACCTGTTCGACAAGGCCGGGATCAAGGGGACGCCCCAGGACTGGACCGAGCTGCGCGCCCTCGCCAAGGAGCTGACCAGGCGCGACGGCGCGGGCAAGCTGGCCACCGCGGGCTTCGACCCGTTCTCTGTGGACCTGCGGCAGTGCTGGGAGACGTTGCTGTTCGCCAACGGGGGCAAGCTGTTCGACGAGGCCGGCCGTACCCCGTTGTTCGACGACGAGCGCGGGGTCGCGGCGCTGCAGCTCTTCCTCGACCTGATCGCCGACAAGAGCACCGAGTACTCCTTCAAGTCCGAGACCGGCCAGCCGAGCCTCATCCAGCAGGGCAAGGCGGCGATGGCGATGACCACGACCGCGCTGTGGCTGCAGATGGAACAGCAGACGCCCGAGCTGATCAAGGACGACGTCATCGGCACGTTCGTGGTCCGCAACACCAACGAGGCGATGCTGCAGGGCGGCACGCTGGCCTCGGTGTCGGCGCACAGCAAGCGGCCGGCCGTGGCGCGGGCGCTGGTGGAGTTCCTGGCCAGCCCGGAGGTGATCCTGCCCGCGTCCCGGCAGCGCGGCTCGGTGCCCGCGGTGCGGAGCCTGCGCGACAGCGAGTACGTGAAGAAGAACAAGTTCGTCGGCTTCGCGCTGGACAACCTGGACAAGGCCTACTCCGAGGGCGGCACCGCGGCCTGGATGGAGATCCGCGAGAAGATCAAGCCGACGCTGGAGACCGCGGTCGTCGGCCAGCGCGGCGCCGCCGAGGCGCTCAAGGAGCTGTCCGGCCTGGCCGCCGCCGCGATCGGCCGGCTCTGATGGCACTCGGCACGCTCGCCCCGCCCCGTCCACCGCGCGCGACGCCCCGGCCGGCGCGCTCGTCGCGCTCGCGCCGGCGCGCCGGGTACCTGATGGTGGCGCCGGCGTTCCTGCACATGCTGCTGTGGACCGGGCTGCCGCTGGTCGCCGCGGTGTTCCTGGCGTTCACCTCCTACGACATCCTGAGCGCGCCGGAGTTCGTCGGGCCGGCCAACTTCACCGAGATGTTCGGCGACCCGGTCTTCCGCCGTGCCGTGCTCAACACCGTCATCTACGCGATCTTCACGGTGCCGGTGGCGATGGGCATCGCGCTGGTGATCGCCGTCCTGCTCAACGGCAACGTGCGCGGTCGCAGGCTGTTCCGCACCGCGGTGTTCCTGCCGCAGGTCACGGCCACGATCGCGGTCGCGCTGGTCTGGCTGTGGATCTACAACCCGCGCGGCGGGCTGCTCAACGCGGTCCTGTCGTTCTTCGGCGTCGCCGGGCCCAGCTGGCTGTCGTCCACGACGTGGGCGCTGCCCGCGGTGATCGCGGTCGGCGTCTGGCAGGGCATCGGCATGAAGATGCTGATCTACCTCGCCGCGCTGCAGAACCTGCCGCCCGAGCTGTACGAGGCGGCCTCGGTCGACGGGGCCTCCAAGGTGCGCCAGTTCTTCAAGATCACGGTGCCGCTGCTGCGCCCGGCGACGTTCTTCGTCTTCGTCACCTCGGTGATCGGCGCCTTCCAGTCCTTCGACCAGATCTACGTCCTGACCGACGGCGGCCCCGCCCACAGCACCACGATGATCACCTACGAGGTGTACAAGTCGGCCTTCCGCGAGTTCCGCATGGGCTACGCCTGCGCGCAGTCGCTGGTGCTGTTCGCCATCCTGATCGCCCTCACGCTGATCAACCGGCGGGTCATCGGAGGCGACCGTGTCACGGCTTAGCCGCAGGATCGGCCTCTACGCCGCGCTGAGCGTGATCGCGGTCATCATGATCGCGCCGTTCGTGTGGATGGTGCTCACCTCGCTCAAGACGCCTGCCGACATCGGCGCCAGCCCGCCGCCCCTGCTGCCGACCACGTGGGCGTGGAGCAACTACGTGGACGCCTTCGCCGCGGCGCCGTTCGCGACCTATGCCCGCAACAGCCTGATCATCGCGGTCAGCCACACGCTGATCAACGTCACCTTCGCCTCGATGGCCGGGTACGCGCTGGCGCGGCTGCGCCTGCCCGGATCACGATGGTTGTTCGCCGCCTTCGTGGGCGCGCTGATGATCCCCACCTACACGAAGATCCTGCCGGAGTTCCTGATCGTCCGGTTCATGCCGCTGGCCGGGGGCAACGACCTGTTCGGCCAAGGTGGCACCGGGTGGCTGGACTCGTGGTGGGGCCTGATCATCCCGGGCGCGATCGCGCCGTTCTCGGTGTTCCTGTTCCGGCAGTTCTACCTGTCGCTGCCCGTGGAACTGGAGGAGGCGGCGCGGCTGGACGGGCTCGGCGAGTTCGGCATCTACTCCCGCATCATGACGCCGCTGGTGAAGCCGGCCTTCGCCACCGTGGCGCTGCTCACGCTCGAAGGGTCATGGAACAACTTCCTGTGGCCGCTGCTGATCACGCGCAGGGACGACCTGCGGGTGATCCAGGTGGGCCTGTCGGTGTTCCAGACCGAGAACAACACGCAGTGGGCCTTCCTGATGGCCGGTACGACGCTGGCCACGCTGCCCATGGTGCTGCTGTTCGTCGCCTTCCAGCGCTACTTCGTCCAGGGCTTCGCCACCGCCGGCATCAAGTGACCCCCCCCGGAAGGATCTTCCATGTCCCTGCCTCTCACCCGGCGTACCGTCCTGATCGGCGCGGGTTTAGGAGCCACCGCCGCCTTCGTCGCCGGCCCGGCCCAGGCTCTCGTGGCCGATACCGCGGCGTTGCGGCTGCGGTGGCGGGCACTGCTGACCGGCGGCGACGGCATCGACGCCGCCGACCCTGACGTCGCCGCCGCCGTGGCGCGGATCGGGCGTACCGCCGCCGGGTTCCTCGCCACGCTCGACACCGGCGCCGGCCGTGGCGCGCTGTGGCCTGATCTGGCCGATCCGGCCCGTTCCGGCCATGTGACGTCGAGCTTCTCGCGGCTGGCGAAGATCGCGCTGTCGTGGGCGACGCCGGGCACCGGACATCACGCGCACGAGCCGACCCTGCGGGTGGTCCTGGACGCGCTGGACTGGATGTCCGGGCACCGCTACGGCCCCGCCCTGGCCCGCTACGACAACGACTGGGACTGGGAGATCGGCGCGCCCATCCAGCTCAACGACACGATGGTGCTGCTGCACGACGTTCTGGGGGCCGAGCGCCTGGCCAGGATGACGGCGGCGGTCCACCACTACACGCCCGACCCCAACCTGTGGCGGGCCGACCGGCAGATCGCCACCGGGGCCAACCGGGTGTGGGTGTGCACGGTCGTGGCGCTGCGGGCCGTACTGGATGGCGACGGGAGTGCGCTGGGCGAGGTCCGCGACGCGCTCAGCGACGTACGCGGCGGCGGCGCCAACAGCGTGCTGGCCTTCCAGGACGGCGGCGCCGGTGGCACCGGCGAGGGCTTCTACTCCGACGGATCGTTCCTGCAGCACTGGAAGCACCCCTACAACGGCGGCTACGGCAAGGAACTGCTCAACACGCTGTCCAAGCTGCTGCACCTGCTGGCCGGCAGCACGTGGGCGGTGCGCGACCCGGCCGTGGACAACGTGTTCCGCTGGGTGGACGAGGCGTTCGACCCGCTGATGTTCCGCGGCGACATGATGGCGGCCGTCTGCGGCCGCGAGGTGGCGCGGGAGAGCAAGCAGGGGCACGCCGCGGCGCAGCCGGTGATCGAGGCGGCGCTGCGGCTGGCGGGGGCCGACCCGAGCCGGGCCACCCACCTGACGCGGCTGGTCAAGCGCTGGATCACCGAGGACACCTACCGCGACTTCCTCAAGGTCACCGACCTGTCGTCGATCGTGCTGGCCCGCAAGGCCCTCGGCTCGGCCGCGCCCGCCTACCCGGCGCCGGTCCTGCACCGGCAGTACCCGCGGATGGACAAGGCCGTCCACCACCGCCCCGGCTTCGGCTACGCGGTCAGCGCGTACTCCACGCGGATCTACAACTACGAATCCATCCAGAACGAGAACCTGCGCGGCTGGCACCTGTCCGACGGCATGGTCCTGGTCTACGACGGCGACCTTGGCCACTACAGCGAGGACTACTGGCCGACCGTGGATCCGCACCGCCTGCCCGGCACCACCGTCGAGCGGCGCGCGCTCGCCGACGGGCAGGACCAGCGGCGCGTGTCCGCCGCCGACTGGGCAGGCGGCGCCGCGCTGCCCGGCACCACGCTGGCCGCCTACGGCATGGACCTGCGCGGCCTCGGCACCGGGCTGCGCGCGCTGAAGAGCTGGTTCTTCGTCGACGACGCGATCGTCTGCGTCGGCTCCGGGATCACCGGCCAGGACGTGGAGACCGTGCTGGAGAACCGCAAGCTGCGCGATCCGCAGGCCGTGCTGACGGTGAACGGCGCCGCCGTACCGGGCAGCCCGGGGACGCTGACCGGCGTGCGCTGGGCCCATCTCGCCGGCACCGGCGGCTACGTCCTGGCCGCTCCCACGCGGCTGCGGGCCGTGCGCGAGGCGCGTACCGGCCGGTGGAAGGACATCAACATCAAGTACGGCTCCGCCACCGAGGTCACCCGCACCTACCTGACCCTGTGGCTGGAGCACGCGGCGGGCACCGGCTACGCCTACACCCAGCTTCCCGCGGCCTCCGCCGGGCGGACGGCGGCGTGGTCGGCGGCGCCCGCCGCGCAGGTGGTCGCCGCGACGGGGGCGGTGCACGCGGTCGCCGGCCCGGGACGCCACTTCCTGGCGGCGAACTTCTGGGCCGCCGGGCGGGCCGTGGACCTGGCGGCCGACGGTCCCGCGTCGGTGGTGACCCGCAGGCGCGGCCCGGCGACGGCGGTGGCGGTATCCGATCCCACGCAGAAGCGCGATCGGGTGGTGGTGGAGCTGTTCCGGCCGGGGCTGCGGGTGGTACGGGCCGATCCGGGGGTGCGCGTGCGGACGCTGGCGGGCCGGATCCGGATCACCGCCGAGACCGCGGGCCGCCACGGAGCGACCCTCACCGCCGACCTGGCCTGAGAACATCTGGAGAGGATCGCTTGTGCTTGTGGACATGCCGCTCGACCGGCTGCGCGACTACCGCCCGGAGCCTGAGGAACCCGCCGACTTCGACGCGTTCTGGAAACGCACGCTCGACGAGTCCCCGGCCGGGGCGGAGTTCGCGCCGTGGGAGGGCGGCCTGGCCACGGTCGAGGTCCTGGACGTGACGTTCTGCGGGTGGGCGGGGCAGCCGGTCAAGGCCTGGCTCCTGCTGCCCCGCCATCGGACCGCGCCGCTGCCCGCCGTCGTGCAGTACATCGGGTACAACGGGGGGCGCGGCCTGCCGTACCAGTCGCTGGCCTACAGCGCGGCCGGGCACGCCCACCTGATCATGGACAACCGCGGCCAGGGCGGCGGCGGCAAGGCCACCGCCGACACCCCGGACGTGCACCCGGCCGGCCACGGCTCCTCCGCGCCCGGTTTCGTCACCCGCGGCATCGAGGACCCCGAGCGCCACTACTACCGGCGTCTCATGACCGACGCGGTCCGCGCGGTCGACGCGGTCAAGGCGCATCCCGCCGTGGACGGCTCGCGGGTCGCAGTGGCCGGGGGCAGCCAGGGCGGCGGGCTGGCGCTGGCCGTGGCCGGGCTGCGTGACGACGTGGCGGGGATGCTGGCCGACGTGCCGTTCCTGTGCCACTACCGGCGCGCGGCCGAGATCACCGACAACGGCCCCTACGCGGAGATCCGCCGCTGGCTGAGCGGCCACCGCTTCGCCGCGGAGACGGCCTTCACCACACTGTCCTACTTCGACGGCGTCAACTTCGCCGCCCGCGCGTCCTGCCCCGGCTGGTTCTCGGCCGGGCTGATGGACAACGTCTGCCCGCCCTCCACGATCTACGCCGCCCTCAACCGCTACGCCGGTCCCGCCTCGATCGAGGTGTACCGCTACAACGGCCACGAGGGCGGCGCCGAGTACGACCTGCCGCGCAAGTTCGCGGCCCTGCGTTCCCTGTTTTCCTGAGGAGTTCTGATGAGTTCTGACCTGCTTGGCACCCGAGCCCTCGTCACCGGGGCGGCACACGGTATCGGCGCGGCCATCGCGGTGGCGCTGGCCGAGGCCGGGGCGGACGTGGTGGTGCACTACGGGCGCTCGGCGGGCGCGGCGGACACCGTGGCGCGTGTGGAGGCGTGCGGCCGCAAGGCGCTGGCCGTCCAGGCCGACCTGACCTCCACGGAGGAGGCCGGCCGCCTGGTCGGCGAGGCGGTGGCGTTCCTGGGCGGCCTGGATGTCCTGGTGTGCAATGCCGGGCATCTGGTAGGACGGTCTACCGTGGCCGACATGTCCGACGAGCAGTTCGCCGCCACGCTCGACGTGAACCTGGGCGCCACCTTCCGCACCTGCCGCGCCGCCGTACCGCACATGGGCGCGAAGGGCCGCATCATCACGATGTCCTCGCTGGCCGCCCACAACGGCGGCGGCCCGGGCTCGGCGGCCTACGCGGCGGCCAAGGCCGGGGTCATCGGCTTCACCAAGGCCCTGGCCAAGGAGCTCGCGCCCCAGGGCATCACCGTGAACGCCCTCGCCCCCGGATTCATCGGCCGGACCGCCTTCCACGACACGTTCACCTCCGCCGAGGCGCGCTCGGCCATCGTCGGCGGCATCCCGGCCGGCCGCGAGGGCGACCCCGCCGACGTGGCCGCCGCCGCCGTCTACCTGGCCGCGCCGGGCAACGGCTTCGTCACCGGCACCACGCTCGACATCGACGGTGGCGTGTGGCCCCGCTGAGCGCGCCGCGCCTGCCGCGCGAGCGCGGCGGCTGGTGGCACGCCTACGTCTGCGGCGTACACGGCGTCGAACTCGCCCACGACGGCCTGCTGTCGGGCGCGTTCCCGCCGGAGGGGACGCGCTGCCCGTACGGCTGCCGCGTGGACACCCGCGCCGTCCGCGGCGCGTGGGCCGCCCTGGCCCACCAGGCGTGCGGGCGCCGTATCCGCCTGCTCGCCACCGTCTCCCCCGCGCAGGCCCTCCCCCCGCTGATCGAGTACGGCGAGCGGTACGCGGAACTCACCTCCGGCGGCCGCCACGAACAGGCGCAGCCGTGGATGCTCCGCGGCCGCATGTTCCACCAGGCGCTCAGCGAGGCGATCTGGGCGGTCTCGCTCGGCCACGCCGCATGGACGCTGGCCGAACACGACGTCCCCGGCCTGGACCCGCTCCTGCCGCTGCTGGACTCGCTGGAGCGGGCGGCCCGCGAGGCCCGCGCCACGCTCGTCGCCCAGGACCGCTTCACCTCCAACTACACCGCCTGGCTCAACGCCGCCGGCGCCGTCACCGCCCGCGCCGCGGCCCTCATCCGCGGCGGGACGAAGGACGGGGGTAAGGGCGGGCGCGAAGGTGCGGCGGGCGCGGACTGGCTGCGGGGCCCGCACGGCCTGCACGCGCACGCCCTGGCCGCCGTCGCGCCGGACGGCTGGGAGTGGGAGGCCTCGACCTACTACCACGGCTTCGTCCTGCGCGCCTACCTGCTGCAGTTGCGCGGCACCCGCCCCGGGGACCTGCCGGACGCGGTCGCCGCCAGGCTGCTGGGCATGATCGCGGCACTGGCCGGGACGGCCTCACCCGGCGGGGTGCTTCCCGCGCTGCACGACGGCCCCTACGACCGTCCCGCCACCGCCGCCGAGCACGCGGAACTTGGGGTCCTGGCCGCCGGTTTCGCCGCGCCGGACCATCTGGCGGCCGTCACCGCCCGCGCCGTGGCCGATGCCGGGCCCGTCCATGACCGGCTGGAGTCTTACCTTTCCGGGTGGTTCGCCGGGCCGCCGCGCGCCGCCGTACCGCCGCGAACGCGTTTCCCCGACGCGGGCCTCGCGGTGCTGCGGGCGGGTGGCGTGCACGCCGTGCTCGACTACGGCCCGCACGGCGGCAGCCACGGCCACCACGACAAACTCGCCCTCTACCTGTACGGCGAGCACACCCCCTGGCAGCCCGACCCCGGCCAGGTCCCCTACGCCGAGGACCGGTGGCGCGCCCACTTCGCCGGGCCCGACGCCCACCCCGCCCCCGGCCTGCCCGGCGCGGTACCCGCCGAGACCACCGGCACCCTGGACGCCGACGAACCCGGGCGGGTCACGGCGAGCTGCGACGACGCCTATCCGGGCGTGCGCCTCACCCGGACGGTAGTGACCGGCTCCGGCTACCTGGCCGACCTGTGCGCGCTCGCGCCGAAGGCGGACGAGCCGGTGGTGCTGCGGTTGCGGCCCGGGGTGCCGGCGGAGGCGGTCGAAGGCGGCGGCGTGGTCACGACCGTGTGGCGGGGCGAGGAGGAACTGCGCGGCCGGCACGTGGCCGACGCCCCGGCCGTGCTGTCGGCCTTTCCCGCGCCGGGCCTGGCCGACGACCCGCAGCGGGCCCGTACCTGCCTGGACTGGGCGGCGCGGGGTCCGGTCACGTTCTGCTCGGTGTACCAGGCGGCGGGTGCCGAGCCCGCGGTGCTCGGCGTGGCGGTGGCGGACGGCGTTCTCAGCGTGACGCTGGCGGGCGGGACCGTCGAGAAGCACCCGCTGCCAAGAGCGGGCGGGGCCGTCGAGGAGCATCGGGTGCCATGAGCGGGCGGCGCTGGGATCAGGCGATGGTGCGCTGGCTCGGGTACGCGACCGTGCCGGCGTTCGCCGGGGCCGGGTTCTGCCTGCTCGCGCTGGGGGTCGTGACGTGGCTGCCGGCGCTGGCCGCCGCCGCGGCGGCGCTGCGGGCCTGGCGGGAGGAGGGCGAGCACCGGGTGTTCACCGGCGTGCTGCGCGCCTTCCCCGGCTACCTGCGCCCCCTGCTCCCGCACGCGCTCGCCTCCACCGCCGCCATGGCGCTGCTCGGCGCGAACGTGCTGTTCCTGCTGCGGCGGCCCGGCGAGCTGGCCGGGCCGCTGCTGTGGGGGCAGCTCGGCGTGCTCGCCGTCGCACTCGTCTACCACGTGCACCTGGCCGTGGCCGCCGCCCGCGCGCCCGGCGCGGGGGCCCGTGCGTGGGCGCTGACGGCGCTGCGCGGGTTCGGGGCGCCGGGGCCCAGCCTCGCGATCCTGGGGGCGGCGGTGGCGGCGGGCATCCTCACGATCGTGCTGCCGTTCGGACCACTGCTGTACGGGCCCACCGTCCCCCTCCTGCTCGCCCTGCATCTCGGCGCCGGGCGCGGTTAGGGCCAGTCGATCACGCCGGTCCACGGGCGCGGCGACTCGTGCACCGGCTCGCCGTCGCGCCGGACCCCGACCGCCTCCACCAGCGCCGCCCTGCCGCCGGAGACGATGACCGCCGCCGCCTCGGCCTCGATCCCGGCCGCCGTGATCTTCCGCTCCGCGGGCGACAGAAGGACCAACTCGCCGTCGAACGACAGCGCCGTGCCGTACCCGCTGTCGAGGGGGAGGCGCGCGGACGTCGGCGGGGCGGGGTTCAGGGCGGCGGACGGCTCGATCGTGTGCAGGAGGCGCGCCTCCCGCACCCGCGCGGTCGTGGTGCGGACGGTGTGCAGCGTCTTCACGATGCGCAGGCTCGGCGTGGAGGAGGTGGGGCTGGCCTCGATCTCGGTGACGTCCCGGGTGATCTCGACGGGCTCGGGCGACAGGCGGCGTACCCAGGCGAGGGCGGGTCCCGAGACCAGCGCCAGATCGGAGGCGCCGGGATCGGCGGGCCAGTCGGTGTGCAGGAGCATGGTCCAGGCGCGCGGCTCGGCGGCGGCCAGCGTGTCGAGCAGCACGGTACGGCCGCGCGGGGTGACCACGAGCGTGCGGTCGCAGCGCAGCACGCCGAGCTCCTCGGGGAACATCACCGCCGTGGAGGAGGTGGCGTGGGCGAAGCCGTCGCGGGCCAGCACGTCGCGCATGCCGGGCACGCGGTCGTCGGGCAGGTCCTTGTAGACGTGGTAGCGGCCCTCCCCCGCCCAGCCCGAGCCGTCGACCAGCACGAGGTTGTGGTGGGCCGCCCGCTTGGCGTTGCAGTAGCCGTCGTCGACGGCGAGGAAGGCCCCGTGCGCGGCCAGCACGAACGAGCCCGCGTCCGGGTGGTGATGTCCCGCGCTCAGCGTGTCCCAGCCGCGCTCGTCGCGCAGCCGCCGCGACTCCCGCCACGCGCGGTGCCCGCCGCCGGGAGCGGACTTGAAGCTGAGGTACGCGGCGTCGCCGGCCCAGCTCGTCCGCGTGGTGAGCTGGCCGAGGTCGGGGAAGTAGGCGCTCGTCTCACGCGGCGGCTCCGGGGCGACCGACGGGTCGTACCAGAGGAGTTCGAGATAGGCCTCGGCCAGCACGCCCGGCTTGACGCCCGACTCGTACGCCTCGCGCCACAGGAAACGCTCCGACACCAGGTCGGCCAGCCAGCGCGCGCGGCCGTCGCGGTAGGCGGAGGCGAGCTTGTGATACAGGGCCGGGCTGTGGCCGCTGCGGCGGTCGTGGCAGTCGCCGTGGTCGGCGTTCTCCTCGAAGCCGGGCGCGCATTGGTGCAGCCGCCAGCCGAAGGTGTTGCGCAGGAAGCCGCCACGGTCCCACAGGCTCACGCCCTCCAGGCGCTCGACCAGATCGGCGTGTACGGCCAGCCACGGCACGCCGTACCGCCAGTAGACGACGCCCTCGCTGTCGGAGCCGTCCTCGGGCAGCGACTCCAGGACGGTCTCCAGGTTGCGCCGGGCACGGGCGGTCCAGGCGGGCTCGTCCAGCAGGTACCCGGCGGCGGCCAGGCCCGCGTGGCAGATCCAGTTGTGGTTCTGCCAGTAGCTGGAGGACCACCAGCCGCCCTCGCTCGCGACCGCGTGGTCGTACAGGCGCCGTCCCTGCAGGCGCAGCTTGGCGCGCAGCGCCTCCAGGCGGCCGGGGCCGAGGTCGTCGCCGAGCCAGCCGCAGGCCATCGACAGTCCGTGGAGCAGCCAGCCGGCGTCCAGATCGTGGTCGGGCAGGTGTGCCTTGCCCCAGTGGGGATAGGAGATCGCGGTCGAGATCCAGCGCCAGGCCTCCTCCAGGTACGCGCGGTTGCCGGTCAGCCGGTAGGCCAGGGCCAGGTTGGCGGCGGCGGGGCCGAAGTAGGTGATGCTGGCTCGCGGATGCTCGGCGGGCGGCCGCTGGCGGCGGTACCAGTCGCACTGCTCGTGCAACCGGCGCCACTGCGCGGCGTGCGTCGTGGTGAGCAGGTCCCTCAGGCCGTCAACGGGAAACACACGACCTCCTTGTGCAACGTTTTACTGAGGGTTCACCCTAGACCATGGGCAGCAGGACCCTCCAGCAGGGCGCTACAATGACCGCCATGAGCGGTGCAACGATCCACCAGGTAGCGAAGGCCGCGGGCGTCTCCCCCAGCACCGTGTCCAACTTCCTCAACGGCCGCCCCGGCCGGATGCTGCCGGAGACCAGGGCCAGGGTCGAGGAGGCCATCAGGCACCTCGGCTACCGGCCCAACCGCGCCGCGCGGCAGTTGCGTACCGGCCGCGTCCAGGTGGTCGGGCTGGTCGTCCCGTCGGTGGCGAACCCGTTCTGGGGCGCGTTCGCGCTCCACCTGGAAGGAGCGGCTCTGGCCGCCGGGTACCACGTGCTGCTCTGCAACAGCGCCCGTGACCCCGAGCGCGAGCGCGCCTACATCGACGAGCTGTGGGCCGACGGCATCCGCGGCGTCGTGCTCTGCTCCTCACTGCCCTCGCTCGACCACGTGCTGCCCCTCGTCGAGCAGGGGCTCAACCTGGTGGCCTTCGACCGCACCGCCCAGGCCGGCGACCCGTCCCGCATGGTCAACATCAGCGTCGACAACGTCATCGGCGCCCAGCTCGCCACCCGCCACCTGCTGGAGCTCGGCCACCGCAGGATCGCGTTCGTCTCCGGCGCGCTGCGCAGCGTCAACCGGCGCGAGCGCTTCCGCGGCTTCCGCGACGCCCTGGAGAGCGCCGGGCTCTCCCCCGACGAGGCCATCGTGTGGTCGGGCGCCGCCGACGAGCCCTACGGCGACCTCGACGTGGCCGGGCTCGGCCGGCGCGCCGCCGCCGACCTCATGCGCGAGGACGACCCGCCCACCGCGATCGTCGCCATCAACGACATGTGCGCGCTGGGCGTCAGCGCGGGCGTGCGCGACGCGGGGCTGCGCGTCGGCCAGGACGTCTCCGTCGTCGGGTTCGACGACATCGTCCTCGCCGACCTGGCCGCGCCGCCGCTCACCACCGTCCGCCAGCCCATGGCCGACATGGCCGCCGCCGCGTTCACCCACCTGCGCGAGTGCGTCGAGTCCGACGAGCCGGCCACCGGCCGATCGCTGCTGATGCGGCCCGAGCTCGTGGTCAGGGGCTCTACTGGCCCCGTGCCACCGCCGCGGTGAGCAGCACCAGCACGAACGTCGTCACCCCCGCCACCCCGTGCAGCAGCACCGCCAGCACGGGCAGCCGCCGTTCCGCGCCCTTGGCGTGCCGGCCCGCGCCGAGCCAGCGCGTGAACAGCGTGAACCCCAGCAGCGCCGCGCCCGCGAGCACCCCGAACGCCGCCCAGGCCAGCACCCGGTTCCCGGTGAGCAGGAACGCGACCCAGCAGGCCAGCGCGCAGATCGCGAGAGCCGGATGGGAGAAGATCAGCGCCACCGGGAAGCGGGTGACCTTCGTCGCCTGTTGTCGCAGGCCGCCGCCCGAGAGCCAGAGGTAGAGCAGGTAGATGCCGACGATCGCAGTGAACAGCCATGTCACGACAGTGACCAGACCCACCGGGCCTCCTTGTAGTCCCCACGCCCTATCGCCACGTTAAGCACAAGACATCACGTACGTCTTTCAGATCCACGAAAGCGCTATATCCTCCTCCAACCACCCACCCGACCCGTCCTGCGCCATTCCACCCCCCAAACCACCACATTCCCCACCCGCCGTCCTTGGCCCGCCCCGCCCGCACCCCGGCACGCCTCCCTTCCCTTGCCCGCGCATCCCGCCGCACCACCTCCTGGCGTACCGGCTCTTCCCCGCACGCCGGACACATCCGGGTAACGCCGTCTCCCTGCCCGCCAGGAGGACCGCCCTCCCGGACAGGCCGTCTCCCCACCGCTCGCACGCACCTCGATCCAGGTCCGCCTCCCCACAAGGCCCATGCCGGGTTGTTCCTTCGGGGCGCACCACTCCTCCCGGCCCCTGGAAGCCCCGCCGCTTCCGGATACCGGGCGCTCCGGTCGTTCGCCGGGTCCTTCCCCGCCCCGGGCGCTCCGGGCCACCGGGGGTGGGATGTGGGGCTGGTTGTCGGGGGTGTGTGCCAAGGTAGAGGGGTGCGTCGCATTCACCCGGACACCCATGACGACCCCGACCTGGCCCAGGCCTACGCCTACCCTGAGGGCCGGCCGTGGCTGCGGGTCAACATGGTGGCCAGCGCCGACGGCGCCGCCTGGCTCAAGGGCCTGTCCGGGGGGCTGTCGAGCAAGGGCGACCGCCGGGTGTTCGGGGTCCTGCGCGGGCTGGCCGACGTGATCCTGGCGGGGGCCGCGACCGTCCGCACCGAGGGGTACGGCCCCGCCAAACGCCGCCCCGGCAGGCAGGTCCCCCCGCCGATCGCCGTGATCACCCGCCGGCTCGACCTCGACCTTGGCAGCCCGCTGTTCACCGAGGCCGAGTCGCCCACGATCGTCATCACCTGCGAGGCGGCCCCCGCCGACCGGCGGGCGGCGGCGGGCAGGCAGGCCGAGGTGATCCTGGCGGGCGCGGACCGGGTCGACATGGCGCTGGCCGTACGGGCGCTGCGTGAGCGTGGCCTGGACCGGATCCTGTGCGAGGGCGGGCCGCGGCTCAACGCGCAGCTCGCGGCGGCCGACCTGATCGACGAGCTGTGCCTGTCGGTGAGCCCGCTGCTGGTCGGCGGCACCGCGGCGCGCATACTCAACGGCGAGAGCGCGAACGTCGGCCTGACGCTGGCCCAGGTGCTCGAGGAAGACGGCGTGCTGTTCAACCGCTACGTGAGGGAGTGAGCCGATGGAGGAGCCCACCGAGATCCAGCTCGACCTGCCGGTGCTGCCGCCGGTGGCGCCGATGCTGGCCAAGGCGGTCAAGGCGATGCCGAAGCAGGACGGCGGCCTTTTCTACGAGCCGAAGTGGGACGGCTTCCGCTGCATCATCTTCCGCGACGGCGACGAGGTGTTCCTGGGCAGCCGCAACGAGCGGCCGTTCACCCGGTACTTCCCCGAGCTGGTCGAGGCGGTGAAACGCGAGCTGCCCGGCAAGTGTGTGGTCGACGGCGAGATCGTGCTGATCCATGACACGCACCTCAACTTCGAGCAGCTCCAGCAGCGCATCCATCCGGCGGCCTCGCGGGTGAAGATGTTGTCGGAGACGACTCCGGCCTCGTTCATCGCCTTCGATCTGCTGGCGCTGGGCGAGGAGTCGCTGATGGAGACGCCGTTCGCCGACCGCCGCGCCCGCCTTGAGGGGATATTTCCTGAAAAGGGGCAGACAGGCGCCATCCGCCTCACCCCGGTCACCAGGAACGACGAGCAGGCCGGCGAGTGGTTCGAGATGTTCGAGGGCGCCGGACTCGACGGCATCATCGTCAAACCCGGCGACCAGCCGTACATCCCCGACAAGCGCACCATGTTCAAGGTCAAGCACGAACGCACCGCCGACGTCGTCGTGGCCGGATACCGCGAGCACAAGACGGGCCCGATCGTCGGCTCGATCCTGCTCGGCCTCTACGGCCCCGACGGCAAGCTGCACCACGTGGGCGTGGCCGCCTCGTTCCCCATGGCGCGCCGGGCGGAGCTGGTGGAGGAGCTCAAGCCGTACCTCGCCCAGCTCGGCGAGCACCCGTGGGGCGCGTGGGCCGACCAGGCGATCCTGCAGGCGCAGGAGGGCGGCCCGGCCGCGACGCCCGCGCGCGGCGGCCAGCGCATGCCCGGCGCGGTCTCGCGGTGGAACGCCAAGAAGGACCTGTCGTTCATCCCGCTGCGGCCGGAGCTGGTGATGGAGGTGGCCTACGACGCGATGGAGGGCGACCGGTTCCGCCACACAGCCCAGTTCCGGCGCTGGCGACCCGATCGGACACCCGAATCCTGCAATTACGAGCAGCTTGAAAGACCTGTTGCCTATAACCTCGACGACATCCTTGCCCGCTGACCCCCAAAGCCGTTATATCTCGACATATGAGCACCGGCGATGACGTACGCGCGGCAGTCTCGGCCCGCCGCGACCTCGGACCCGAGTACGAGGACGCGGTGGTCGAGTCCTTCATCGACAAGATGAGCGCCGAGATCGATCGCAGGGTCGACGAGCGCGTGGCCAGGCTGCCCAGCGCCAAGCAGGTGGCGCGCCAGAGCAGCAGGTCCGACGGCATGCGACTGGCCCTGGCGATCGTCTCCCTGGTCATGGGCACCGCCGCCACGATCGTCCTGCTGGCCCTGGACGCCAGCACCGGGGGCCTGATCTGGATCTGGGGCGGCCTGGCCATGGTCAACTGGGCGTTCGCCAGCGGAATGGGCGAGCGCAAGAGCTGATTCCGGGGCTCACTCCAGCCAGACGAGCCCGGCGAACCGCCCGGCCACCTGCTCGCGCCGGTGGGAGTAGAGGTCGCCGGTCTCGATCGTGCAGCGCGCGTCGTGGCGCACCTCGCCCACGCCCGCCGCCAGCAACTGCGCCTCGATGCCCGCTCGCAGGTCAAGGGCGGGCGTGCCCCAGGAGGTCGTGGAGTGGGTCCGCGACACCCTCCCGGCCACCCGCGCGCGCAGGTCCTCGGGCACCTCGTAGCAGCGCCCGCACGCCCCGGGCCCGATCAGCGCCACCATCCGCGCGGCCTGCGCGCCCTTGCCGACCATGGCCCGCACCAGCGAGCCGGCGATCCCGGCCTCGGTGCCGGGACGTCCGGAGTGGGCCGCCCCGACCATCCGCGCCACCGGATCGGCCACCAGCACGGACGGGCAGTCGGCCCCGAGCGCGGCCAGCGCCAGGCCGGGCTCACCGGTGAACACCGCGTCCACCGGCGGCGGATCGTCCCCGAAGGGCTCATCGACGTGGACGACGTCCGCGCCGTGCACCTGCTTCATGAAGACGATCCCGCGCACGCCCAGCTCGGCCGCGAGGCCCGCCCGGTTGGCCCGCACGGCCTCCGGGTCGTCGCCGACCAGCCCACCGAGGTTGCGCGAGGTGTACGGCGGGGCACTCACACCGCCGTGGCGGTCGGTGACGGCGGCACGGACGCCGGGAGCCAGCTGCATGGCGGCCATCCTATGGCCACTGATCCCAACCAAGCATATGCTTGGTTCCGTGATTGACTACCGCAACCTCATCGGCGGAAAGCTCGTCCCCGCGGCCGACGGCAGGACCCTCGACTCGGTCAATCCGGCCACCGGAGAGGTGTGGGCCCGCATCCCCGCAGGTGGCAAGGCCGACGCGGAAGCCGCCGTCGCCGCCGCCAGGAAGGCGCTGCCCCGCTGGTCCGCCCTGCCCGCTCTGGGCCGCGCGCACTTCCTGCGGCAGGTGGCCGAGATCTTCACCCGGCACACCGAGGAACTCGCATCCCTGGAGACCACGGACAACGGCCGCATCCTGCGCGACACCCTGAAGAGAGACCTGCCCGGCATGGCCTACCTGTGGCAGATCGCCGCCGGTCAGTGCCTGGAGGCGGTCAAGGGCGACACGGTCATCCTCGGCCCCGACGCGCTGGGCATGACGCGGCGCGAGCCGTACGGCGTGGCGGTCTGCGTCATCCCCTGGAACAGCCCGATCTCGACGTTCTCCGCCAAGGCCGCCTTCGCCCTGGCCGCCGGCAACACGGTGATCGTGAAACCGGCCGAGCAGGCGAGCGTCTCAGTGCTGCGGCTGGGCGAACTGCTGGCCGGCGTCTTCCCTCCCGGCGTGCTCAACATCGTCAGCGGCATGGGCGAGGACGTCGGCGACGCGCTGGTCCGCCACCCCGGCGTCAACAAGATCAGCCTCACCGGTTCCACGGAGACCGGCCTGGCGATCACCAGGGTGGCCGGCATCAAGCCGATGACGTTCGAGCTCGGCGGCAAGTCCCCGAACATCGTCTTCCCTGACGCCGACCTCGACAGGGCGGCCGAGGGCGTGACGGTCAACTCGATCTACACGGGCAACGCCGGACAGGTCTGCGTCGCCGGCTCGCGTATCCTCATCCACCGCTCGATCTGGGAGGAGATGCTCGCCCGCATCACCGCGACCGCCAGGGGCATCATCCTCGGCGACCCGCTCGACCTGGCCACCACGATGGGCCCGATCGTCTCGGCGGGCCAGTACGAGCGCGTGGCCTCCTACCTGGAGATCGCCGAGAAGGAGGGCGCGGAACTGGTCTTCGGCGGGCTGACCGGCGCCGAGGTGGTCCCCGGACTGCCCGGCGGCTACTGGGTCTCCCCCACGCTCTACACCGCCGCGGACAACGCGCTGCGCGTCTGCCAGGAGGAGATCTTCGGGCCGGTGGCGGTGGCCATGCCGTTCGACACCGATGACGAGGCCCTCGCCATCGCCAACGACTCCGCGTACGGCCTGGCCGCCGGCGTCTGGACCCGCGACCTGGCCCGCGCCCACCGGTTCGTCCGCGACCTGCAGAGCGGCACCGTCTGGGTGAACACCTTCCGCCAGATGCCGCCCGGCCTGCCGTTCGGCGGGGTGAAGGACTCGGGCTACGGCCACGACGCCGTCCTGGAGTACACCAGGGAGAAGGCGGCCATCATCCAGACCTGGGAGTGACGCGTTTCACTTCGGTCACACTACTTGACTCCAGGTCCAATAGTTCGCGAGGCTCGGCCCATGGCATTAGCGCGACGACTCGCAGCCGCCGGAGCCCTGGTGGCGTTCGTGATCGGCGGGGTGAGCCTCGCCGCCGGCATCGGCACGGCCTCGGCGCAGACCGGATCGGAAGCCGCCACCGTGGTCTCCACCTGCCTGCCGATCCCGCTGATCCCCTGCGACGAGCCTTCGGGCGGGGGCGAGCCGGAGGACCCGTGGTCGTCCGCCCCGAACCCGGTCGACCCGAAGCCGCAGGACTCCTGGTCCGAGGGCCCGCCCCCGCAGGAGGACGAGCCGAAACACCCGTGGAAGCCCGTGGACGAGGACGAGCGCAGGGTCCCCGACGGCCATCCCGAGACGGGCGCCGGCGGGCTGGCGCGAGAGGGAGCCGTCTGGCCGTTCGCCGTCGGCGGCGCCGCGCTCCTGACGGGCGCGGGACTCACCGGTTTCGCGGTACGGCGGCGCAAGGGCGGCGCGTAGTTGGCCCAGAGGCTCATCCTGGCCGGGGCGGGCGCCGTCTCCCTGGCCGGGATCGCGCTGATCGCCCTCGGCCTCAACGGCCTGTTCACCCCGCCCCCGGCCCCGGCCGCCGCCACACCCGCCCCGCCACGCGACATCAAGATCCCCCGGGGCGGCCGGGTCGCCGCCCCGATGGAGCCCGCCCGCCCCACCGCCGTCTACATCCCCTCCATCGGCGTGTCCGCCCCGCTGATGGAGCTCGGCCTGGACGCCAAGGGCGCCATCGAGAACCCGCCGCTCAACCCCCCGAACCTGGCCGGCTGGTACCGCTACGGGCCGGTCCCCGGCCAGCGCGGCGCCGCCGTCATCACCGGCCACCTCGACACCAGGACGGGACCGGCCGTCTTCGCGTACCTGCGCAACGTCAGGAAGGGCGACCAGGTGCAGGTGCTGCGCGCCGACCGGTCGGTGGCGGTGTTCCTGGTGGACAAGGTCGAGCACACCCCCAAGACCCGCTTCCCCACCCGTAAGGTGTACGGCAAGCTGGCCTACCCCGGCCTGCGCCTGGTCACCTGCGGCGGCGCCTTCGACGCGCGGGCGGGCAGCTACGAGGAGAACACGATCGTCTACGCCCACCTGGCCGCCCCGTACCACCCCCGGTCTAGCCGGCCGCCTGGAGGGTGAGGGTCGGGCCGGGCGGCAGGGACAGGGCGAGCTCGCGGGTGGTGCCGTGGTGGTCGAGGGTGAGGTTGGCCTGGCCGCCGGTGCCGAAGGGGCAGGCGGCGGACAGGGCTGACGGACCGCGTACCTGCACCAGGATCGGGCGGTCCGTGGTGATGGAGCCGCCGGGCAGCGCGAGGGTGCCGGGGCGGTGGAAGACGATCTGGGTGAGGTCGAGGGTGCTGTGCCGTACGGCCTGGATGTCGGGGGTGTTGGCGAGCACGGTCAGCGGGCGCGGGGCGGTCAGCGTGTCGGCGGGCGGGCCGGGGACGGCGATGTAGGCGTAGGTGGCGTCGGAGGGGGCGCGGCCGTGGTCGAGCCAGATCTCCAGGACGTCCGCCGACAGCTCGCGCGCCGACTGCGAGCGGTTGACCGCGGCCCAGCTGCCCGAACGCGCGCCGGAGCGGACCGTGAGCGGGGCCGGGTGCGGGAAGAAGTAGGTGACGCCGTTGTGGTGGAGGGTGCCGTCGGCCAGGCGTACCTCGCCGGTCAGCGTGGTCTGGTCGATGGTGGTGTGGACGGGGACGTCCGGGTCGGCGCAGGTGATGCCGGCGCCGAGCGCCACGTACTCGTCCAGGAAGAAGAACCACGACTTGCGGGCCCGGACGCCGTCGCGGTCGAGGTGCATGGCGGCCATCGCGTAGGGGCCGTCGGTGAGGCCGCCGGCGAAGTCGGAGCCGCCGGTGTCCTGGCCGAAGTCGGCGGCGGGCAGCGGCCCGCCGCGGTAGGCGACGGTGGTGCCCGGCAGGTGGCGCCAGTCCTGCACCGGCCAGAGCGCGTGGTACTCCTCGCCGGTGCGCCACAGGTGGGTCACGCCGTCGCACAGGTGCCGCCCGCTCAGGCCCTCGCCGTTGCCCGCCTCGGACAGGACCGTGCGGGTCGAGGAGGTCTTGACCGCCGCCGACCAGCTCGGACGGTAGACGGCCAGGTAGTCGGAGCGCCAGAAGTAGCGGGCGCCGGTGCCGGGGCCCTGGCCGAAGTGGAGCAGTTCTTCCGCGCGGGGCCCGCCGCCGGCGGCCAGGGACCTGGCGGCCACCTCCAGGGCGGGGCCGCGGGCGGCGTTGCCCTCGCGGGTGCTCTCCCTGCCCATGCAGGCGATGTCGTAGCGGCCGGCGTGGATCATCCAGCGCTGCCCGTCGAGAAGGTAGGCGGCCAGGACCTCCATCGCCTCCTCCGGCAACGCCATCGGGGTGCCCGCGGCCAGCGTGGCGAGGGCCGCCATGTCCACGGCGAAGCTGTGGCCGTAGCCGCCCGAGTAGAGCTGCGGGCCGTGCTGGTGGAAGCTGTGGTCGGGCTGGATCCCCTCGCCCTCGCCCGGGACCAGCAGCGTCGCGGCCTGGCCGAACGCCTCGGCGAGCCCCTCGTCGTCGCCGCCGAGCAGGCAGCGGCGGATGACGACCTCGGCCGCCCAGAGCAGGTTCTGGCCGGTCATCCCGGTCACGGCGGCCCGCCCGAGTATCCGGGTGAGGCGCGGGTCGTGCGCGGTCCCGAGCAGCAGCGCGGCGTCGCCGAGGACGCGCGGGGCGCCGAGCTGGTCATACCACCAGTTGGGGCAGCGCAGGTCCATCCGCAGCCAGGCGTCCAGGGCGCGCCCGGCCGCTCCGGGCTCGGCCGGGGCCAGCGCCCTGAGCCTGACCAGGTGCTCGAACGGCGCCCAGACGGTCACGTCCAGGTCGGCGTAGTCGATGTCGGCCCAGAGGCCGTCGGGGCCCGGTGCGGCGGGCGGGGGCCCGGCCTCGCGGCGCAGCGCGGCCAGCAGCCGCGCCCGGATCGTGTCGGCGGCCTCACTCACGACGATCACTCTAAGGGTCGCGGGGCAGCCCGAGCGCGCGCTCGGCGATGATGTTGAGCTGCACCTCCGTGGTTCCGCCGCCGATGGTGAAGGCGCGGGTGGCGAGGATCATGCGGTTCCAGTAGCGGCTGGACGGGTCCACCGACCAGCAGAACTCCGAGATCGCCTGCGCGTGTCGCATGCCGAGCAGCTTGCGTACGCTCGCCGCGGTGCCGGTGCCGCCGCCCGACAACTGGGACAGCGTGACCCGCAGGCCGAGGGCGGAGATCGCCTGGCCCTCCGCCCACAACCGGCCGGCCTGTTCCCACTGCGACGGGCGCAGGCCGTCGCGGACGGTGACCAGCCGCATCATGTCGGTGTGCCGCGAGCCGGGTCCCCAGGAGTCGCCGAGGGCGACGCGCTCGTGCGAGAGGGTGTCGCGGGCCACCTTCCAGCCGTTGTCCACTTCGCCGACCACCAGGTCGTCGGGGACGAAGACGTCGTCGAGGAAGACCTCGTTGAAGATCTCCTCGCCGTTGATCTCCTTGAGCGGCCGGACGGTGACGCCCGGCGTGGCCATGTCGACCAGGAAGTACGTGATGCCCCGGTGCTTGTCCGGGGAGGTCCTGGCCAGGCAGATGCCCCAGTGCGCGTACTGGGCCAGCGACGTCCAGATCTTCTGCCCGCTCAGCGACCAGCCGCCCTCCACCCGGGTGGCCTTGGTCGACAGGCCCGCCAGGTCGGATCCGGCGCCGGGCTCGCTGAACAGCTGACACCACACGATCTCGCCGGTGAACGTTCTGGGCAGGAAACGTTCCTGCTGCTCGCGGGTGCCGTAGGCGACGATGGAGGGCACCGCCCAGGCCGCGATGCCCAGGTTGGGCCGCTTCAGCTCGCGGAACTCCTGGTGGATGACGACCTGCTCCAGCGGGGTGGCCGCCCGGCCCCACGGCTTGGGCAGATGGGGCATGATCCAGCCCTCCCGCGCGAAACGGCCGAGCCGGGCGAGGGGCTCTTCTCCGGCCAGTTCCCGCGCCTGCGCCCGGATCCGCTCCCGCAGTGCCTCCGCCTCCTCGGGCAGGTCGGGCTCCATGGCGCGCCGCGCGCCCGCCGCGGCCAGGCGGGCCACGCGCTCGCTCCACTCGCCCGGGTCGCCGGCCAGCATGCGGCCGGACAGGGCGCGGCGGTAGTAGCGGTGCGCGTCGTGCTCGAAGGTGTAGCCGATGCCGCCCAGCACCTGGATCGCGTCCGCGGTGCAGCGCACGGCCGCGTCGGGCGCGAGCACCGCCGCCACCGCCACCGCGAGCCCCACCTCATCCGCTCCTGCGCATCCCGCCACTTCTGCACGGTCCGCCACCTCTGTACGGTCCGTCGCTTCTGTACGGCCCGCCGCTGTACGCCCCGCCGTGTCGAGGGCGCGGGCGGCGTCCCAGACGGCGGCGCGGGCCTGCTCCAGGGCGACCAGCGCGGCGGCGACCCGGTGCTTGACGCCCTGGAACTGCCCGATCGGCCGCCCGAACTGCTCGCGGACCTTGGCGTAGGAGGCGGCGGTGTCCACGGCCCAGGCGGCAAGGCCGCACGCCTCGGCCCCGATCAGCACGGCCGCCAGTTCCCTGACCGGCACCGGCCCCAGCTCCCGCCCCTCGGGCACCCCGGTCACGGTCACCGCGCAGAGCGGGCGGTCGAGGTCCACGCCCTCCAGGGGTTCGGCGGTGACGGACGACGCGTCGAGCAGTGCCCAGCCGCCGTCCACGGGCACGAGGAAGAGGTCGGCGTCGGCGGGGCCGAGGGCGGTGGCCGTACCGGAGAGGGCGACCGCGGCGGTGAGGGTGCCGTCGGCGAGGCCGTCGAGCAGGGGGTTGCCGTCGGCGAGGGCGGCGGCGGCCAGGACGGTGGGCAGGAAGGCGCCGCCGGCGCGGGCCCGGCCCAGTTCCTCCAGCACGACGCAGAGCTCCGGAAGCCCGAAGCCCTGGCCGCCGTGCGACTCCGGCACGTGGACGCCGAACAGGCCCTGCCGCGCCAGCGCCGCCCGGTCGATCCCGCGTGCGGCCGCCCCGCGTACGGACTCGGCCAGCGCCCGGTGTTCCTCGGTCAGTCCGATGCTCATGGGCCGACTCTAGAACCTTGTTCGGTCACGTTCAAGGTTGGATGAATCTGCCGGCGACTCTGGCCAACCATGCAGAAACACGCATACGATCTCGGCGGTCATCCGACCTCTCAGGAAGCAAGGGGCAAGCATGGTGCTGGACGTCGGGTTCGGCGGATCGTTCACGACCAGGACCGGCTACACCCCGGCCACCGGCGAGGTCGCCGCCGGGCGGCTGACCAGGCGCACCGGCGGTGAGGAACACGAGATCGGCGCCGGAGTACGCCTGAAGGGCGGCGAAGAAGGCCTGACCTACCACCCGGCCCGGCCGCTCGGCGCGGCCACCGTGGACCACCCGATCGCCGTGGAAGCCGCCTACACCCCGGACCCGGCCCAGAACGCGCCGGCCACCATCCTGTCCATTGGGGGCGGCATCTGGTTCCGCCACCGCACGGCCACCGAGATGGAGTACGGCTTCGCCGACGTCTGGGCCACGGTGGAAGCCCCCGAGCCGGGCAGGGAACACACCGTGGCCCTCGCCTACGAGCCGACCCCGACCGGCGCGACCCTGCGGGCCTACCTGGACGGCGCCCCGCTCCCCCCGCTCACCTCGGCCGGGGGCAGGGCCCCGAAGCTCGCCGACACCATCGGCCTGGGCAACGACGCACACCCGTCGTCCCACGGCCACGGCATGAAGGCACTGGTCAGCCGTGCCATCGCCACCGCGTTCACCGGCGCCTACGCCCCCGCCCTCCTGAGCGCGCCGGCCCCCGCGCCGAACGACCCCAAGCCCGGGCCGCCGCTCCCGACGGGCGATCTGGAGCCGAGCTGGCGGCTGCCGGTGAGCGCGGCGGAGGATCCGGCCTCGCTGGTGGCCAAGGCCGCGATGCTCCGGCCCAGCCGGCGCCAATACGACTGGCAACGCCTGGAACAGACCGCCTTCCTGCACTTCGGCGTCAACACCTTCACCGGCCAGGAGTGGGGCCACGGCGACGAGGACCCGGACCTGTTCCAGCCGACCGGCCTCGACACCGACCAGTGGGCCCGCGAGCTGAAGGCGGCCGGGTTCGGGCTGGCCATCCTCACCGTCAAGCACCACGACGGCTTCGTCCTCTACCCCTCCCGCTACACCGGCCACACCGTCGCCGCGAGCAGCTGGCGCGACGGCAGGGGCGACGTGCTGCGCGCCTTCACCGACTCCGCCCGCGAACACGGCCTGAAGGTCGGCGTGTACATCTCCCCGGCCGACGAGAACTCCTACGCCCGCGGCGTCTACGCCAACGGCAGTCCCCGCTCCCCGCGCCTCATCCCCACCCCGGTCGAAGGCGACACCCGCCCTCCGGCCGGAACGCGCACCTACGAGGCCACCGACTACGGCGCGTACATGCTCAACCAGCTCTACGAGGTGCTCACCGAGTACGGGCAGGTGGACGAGGTCTGGTTCGACGGCTCCCTGGGCCGCATCCCGCCCGGCAAGACGGAGAAGTACGACTTCGACAGCTGGTACGCCCTCATCCGCGACCTGGCACCCCACGCCACGATCGCCGTGGCCGGTCCGGACGTGCGCTGGGTCGGCAACGAGGGCGGCCTGGCCCGCGAGAACGAGTGGAGCCCCATCCCCGTACGCCTGACCGGCGAGGCCCTCATCGACTACGCCGTCCTCCCCGGCAGCCCCGACACCGGCAGCCGCACCGCCGTCGCCGAGGCCGCCGCCACCGCCACCCACCTCCAGTGGTGGCCCGCCGAGGTCGACGTCAGCATCCGCCCAGGCTGGTTCTACCACCCCGGCCAGCGGCCCAAGACGGTCGACCAGCTCATGGACATCTACCTCACGTCCGTGGGCCGCAACGCCGTCCTGCTGCTCAACATCCCCCCGGACCAGGAGGGCAGGCTACCCGCCCCCGACGTGGCGAGGCTCCGCGAGTGGCGCGCCAGGCTGGACCGCGAGTTCCCGTTCAACCTGGCCACCGGCGCTAAGCCCACCGGCCACCCGGCCGTGGACGGTGACCAGGACACCTCCTGGAAGGTCACCGGCCCCCTGGAGATCACGCTGCCCACCGCCCACGAGGTCGACAAGGTCGTCCTGGCGGAGGACATCCGCCACGGCCAGCAGGTCGAGTCGGCCGTGGTGGAGGTACGGCAGGCCGACGGCACCTGGCACCAGATCGCCGCCGCGGGCACGATCGGCTACAAACGCATCCTCACCCTGGCCGAGCCGGTAACCGGCCAGGAGTTCCGCCTGCGTATCACCGCCCACCGCGCCCAGCCGTACCTGACCCACTTCGCCCTCTACAGAACCGCCCCCGGGCGCTCCTAGCCCCCTCGGCGTGCCCGTTCAGTCATCCTCATCCGGGCAGCCCGGCGGCCCTTTACGTTCCAGGCCGATCGGAGCGGGCACGTCGGGCTCGCCGGGGAACCGCTTGACGATGATGCCGTGGGAGGCGACCGGCTCGCCGGAGTTCGCCCCGGCCCAGAACCTCAGGACTTCCTCACGGTCCGCGACGATCACGGCCGGCCGGCCGGCTGGAGGCTTGACGGCGCACGCGATCGCATGCCACGTATCCGCGCCGGCCAGCCCCGGGAACGCCAGCCCCAGGACCGCCAGGATGGTCACCGTCATCCGCTGCCGCACCTTGTCGTCCTCCCGCCTCTGATCGTCGGCCAAGCCTGGCAGCCTCCGATCACGCCCCGGTGACGCGGGGCGGGGTTCGCCGTGCCCCGGTCACCCGGGACGGAACGTCAGCCCGCCGGCCGCGGCTCAGGCCGACGGCGCCCACACGAAGCCGTCCGGATCGGTGAAGGGCTCGGCGTCACTGCCGATGACCAGCCGGTGCGACCCGCTGCCCTCGGGCGGCACTCCGGTGACCTTGGCCAGGGCCTTGCGCTTGTAGAGCGACAGCGAGAGGGGACTCGACGGCGGCGAGAACTCGACGTATCTGCTCCCGAAGCTCTTCGTCACCTCGAATCCGTGCTCGACGTAGAACCTCTTGCTCGCCTGCACGTCCTGCGCGCCCAGTTGCAGCACCACCTCGTCGATCTTCCGTGTATCCGGGCCGGTGTCCTTCTTCGACGAACTCGCGATCGTCCAGATCGTGCCGTCCGGGGCCCGCAGGACGCCGCCGTAGCCCCACAGGGACTTCACGACCGGCTTCAGGGGCTTGGCGCCGGCCTCGACGGCGGTGCCGTAGAGGCTGTCGACGGTGGAGGGCTGGGCGACGACGAGCGACATGGCGAAGCCGCGGAAGCCGGACGTGGGCGCGTCCGAGGCGCGCAGGCGCAGCCGGTCGTCGAGGCCGAAGGCGGCGGCGTAGAAGCGCTCGGCGTCCGCGGGGCTGGGCACCTCTAGGGTGACGAATTCCAGGTTGGCCATGGTGCCCACGCTAGGTGCGCCAGGATGGGCCCCGCTTCTCGAATCCTGCTCGATGTGCCTGACCCTTCGTCCCGAGCACCCAGAGCCCGCTCCGCCCAGCCCGGGTCGCCGGGGGAACCCGGGCATTCGCGGATGTCACTGGCCCTTCCGGGCCTGGCCGGGGCGAAGCTCAACGCCGCGGACAAGGCCGTCACGCCGCCCCGCACGTGGTCGTGGCCGCGGCGTTAGTCCTTGTCCTTGTTGGCTCTGGCCTTGCTGGGCTGGACGCGCATCGGCTCGCCCGGCATCTTCGGGTAGTTGGGCGGGTAGGGCATGTCGCCGCGGTCGTCCTTGGCGTACCACTCCAGGAGCCGGTCGAGGGGGTAGGCCTCGTCGTCGATGGCGGCGTGGACGTCGCCCTTGTCGGCGAAGCGGGCGGGCATCGTACGCAGGTCGAAGTCGGCGGGTTCCGCGTCGGCCAGTTCGTCCCAGGTGACGGGAGCGGAGACGAGCGCCTCCGGCCGGGCGCGGACGGAGTAGGCGCTGACGACGGTACGGTCGCGGGCGTTCTGGTTGAAGTCGATGAACACCCGATCGCCCCGCTCCTCCTTCCACCAGGCGGTGGTGACCAGGTCGGGCGCGCGGTCGGCCACGGCCCTGGCCAGGGCGATCCCGGCGTGCCGCACCTCGACGAAGTCCCAGTTCGGCTGGATGCGAACGGCGACATGGACGCCCCGGTTGCCGGACGTCTTCGCGAACCCGGTCATGCCCAGCTCGCCGAGCACCTCCCGGGTGAGGAACGCGGCCTTCCGCACGGCGTCGAAGGGCAGCCCGGGCTGCGGGTCGAGGTCGATGCGGAGCTCGTCGGGATGTTCGACGTCCTGGGCCCGCACCTGCCAGGGGTGGAAGTCGATGGTGCCGAGGTTGGCGCAGTAGGCGATGGCGGCGACCTCCGTCACCCGCAGCGAGTCGGCCTTGCGCCCGCTCGGAAACGTGACCGTGGCCGTCTGCAGCCAGTCGGGATGCTTGGGCGGCATGCGCTTCTGGTAGATGGCCTCGGTCTGGATGCCGTCGGGATGGCGCTTGAGGTTGGTGGGGCGATCCTTCATGGCCCGCAGGGCGCCTTCGCCCACGCTGATGTAGTACTCCACCAGCTCCCGCTTGGTGATCCCGACATCAGGAAAGTAGACCTTGTCGGGGTTGGTGACCTTGACGATCCGCTCTCCGACTTCAAGCTCTATGTACGGCGATGCCATGCCCACGACCATACTCGCCACCCCCGTCAAGAAACCCGCACCAGGGACCCGGCGCCGGAAGGTGGTTCCCGGTCGGGTGGTCAAGGGAGGGCCGTGACGGCGAGGCATGTGTCCGACGTGAGAAGCGATCCCGCCGATCGGCGCCCGCCCGCGTCGGCGGGTGGCGGTGGGGGCGGCTTGCCGTAACGGAAAGTCGCCGTGACAACAGTTCGCCGCAACAAGGAGAAGCATCAGAGGAAGAGAGTAGGGGCGCCGTCCGGAGCCCGGCCGGTGGCGGGACCGGGGGCTCGACGGACGGACAGAAGATCACTCGACACCGTTCCGGGCGCTGGCGCGTCGCCCGGCCGGCCTTACGGTCGTCGGCGACGCCAGCACGGGCGTGGGCTGTGCCGCTCGGACGACCAGACGGGTGATCTCACCCCAGTACAGGAGGCGATGACGCCCCCCATACTGATAAAGACGCAGATTCGCCCCAGAAAGGATGCTTCCCCCTGCGGAGATCTCTTTTTGCCGGATCTCGTACGCTGGACTCATGGACAAGGTGGTCAAGAGCGAGGCCGAGTGGCGGGTGAAGCTCTCGCCCGAGGAGTTCCACGTGCTGCGCGAGGCCGGCACCGAGCGGCCCTTCACCGGCGAGTACGTCGACACCAAGACCGAGGGCGTCTACTCCTGCCGCGCGTGCGGGGCGGAGCTGTTCCGGTCGCAGGGCAAGTTCGAATCGCACTGCGGGTGGCCGAGCTTCTTCGAGCCGTCGAACTCGGATGCCGTCACCCTGATCGAGGACCACAGCCACGGCATGGTCCGCACCGAGGTGCGCTGCGCGCGCTGCGACTCCCACCTGGGACATGTCTTCCACGGCGAGGGCTACGCCACGCCCACCGACGACCGGTACTGCATCAATTCCGTCTCGCTCAGGCTCGAACCCACCGAGTGATCAGCTGGCGACAGCGCGTACCGACCGCCCGGCGCGGGTAGGGAAATCTATGTGAGCCTTGTCCATTTTCGTCATCGCTGGGTGACGATTGAGGCGATCGGCCGCGTCATCACGCAGCGGTGCGAGGTCTGCCTCAAAACCCGCGTCCGTATCCGCTGAGCTCCAGGGCAGCACCCCCGGGTTCAGCGGGTCAGTCGGTGTCGGGATGGGTGACACGGCAGGTCGTGTCGGCGGGGCCGAGGATGTTGGCGAGGATCGGGTTGCCGTTCTCCCCGAACTCCGCCTGGACGAAGACCACGGGGTCGGTGACGCCGTGCTCGCGGAGGTAGTCGAGGCCGCGTTCGCACAGGGTGAGGGCTTTCTTCGAGTTGTCCGCCTCTTCCGGCAGGTCGGTGTAGATGCGCAGATATCCGCCGACGGTGCGGATGTCCTTGAGGTGTTTGACGGCCGGGTCGCCGGATCCCCAGCGGGTCCGGAAGTGCTCGGCCGCCTTCTTGTCGGTGTGCGGCCCCCCGGCCTTGATCGCGGAGGGCTCCACCACAGTCGCCTGGCTCGCCGCGCCCGTCTCCGCCGGCGCGCCGGTCACGACCGGCGCGTCCGTCACGACCGGCCTGTCCGTCACGACCGGCCTGTCCGTCCCGGCCGGTGTGTCCGTCCCGGCCGGTGTGTCCGTCACGGCCGGCTTTCCCGCGCCGGCCCACGGCCTGCCCGTCGACCCGGCCGCGGCGGGAGCCGACCAGGGCAGCGCCCCTCCTCCGCCCGCGTCCGGGCGCTCCAGCGCGAACCACCCAGCCACGATCCCGAGCACCAGCGCCACCCCACCGGCGCCCGCCCGCCACGGCCACCGCGGCTTCGCGCGCCGCCGTCCATGTCTTCCGGGAGTTCTGGAACGCGCCACCCGTACACCCCCGCTCCCAAGGGATTTCCTTCACGATTGTGGCAAGAACCAGGCGATCAGGTAGGGGAGATGGAGATTTTGCCCGGCCCGTCGGAAGGCGCCGGGCAAAACCGCCTACGGCAGCGCGTTGACCAGCTCGCCGACCGGCTTGCGTACGCCGGTGTAGAAGGGGATCTCGATCCGGGTGTGCTCGCGGGCCTTCGCCCCCCGCAGGTGCCGCATCAGGTCGACGATCCGGTGAAGCTCGTCGGCCTCGAAGGCCAGCATCCACTCGTAGTCGTTCAGCGCGAAGCAGGCCACCGTGTTGGCCCGCACGTCCGGGTAGTCGCGGGCCATCAGCCCGTGCTCGGCCAGCATCGTCCGCCGCTCGGCGTCGTCGAGGAGGTACCACTCCAGCGAGCGCACGAACGGATAGACGCACACGTAGCCCCGCGGCTCCTCCTCGGCCAGGAAGGCCGGGATGTGCGACTTGTTGAACTCCGCCGGCCGGTGCAGCGCCATCGCCGACCACACCGGCTCGCTGCCCCGGCCGAGGCCGGTACGGCGGAAGCGTGAGTACACGTCCTGCAGGTCCTCCGGCGAGGCCGCGTGCCACCAGAACATGTAGTCGGCGTCGGCCCTGAACCCGGCCACGTCGTACAGGCCGCGGGTGACGACGCCCTTGCGCGCCTCCTGCTCCAGCAACTCGGTGACCTCGTCGGCCAGCCCCTCGCGGTTGCCCGGGCACGGCTCGGTGACCTTGAACACCGACCACATGGTGTAGCGGATCACCTGGTTAAGATCGCGGGCCTTCGGCCTCTGCGCACCCTCAGTCATGTGTCAATTCTCCCAGTATCCGGGCGGCAGCCGTACGAGCCGTGGCGACGCACGCGGGAATCCCGAGCCCGTCGTAGGCCGCGCCGCAGACGGCGAGCCCCGGCTGCACGGCCACCGCCGCGCGAACCCTGGCCACCCGATCCAGGTGGCCCACGTTGTACTGCGGCAGCGCGCCGCCCCACCGGGTGACGCGGGTGTCCACGGGCAGCCCGCGTACCCCCATCACCTCCGCCATCTCCGCCGTGGCCAGGGAGACCAGTTCGGAGTCGGCGCGCTGCAGAAGGTGCTCTTCGCCGATCCGGCCCACCGAGCAGCGCACGATGAGCAGGTCGCCGGACAGGTGCGGCCACTTGACGGAGCTGAACGTGGCCGCCTTGACCGGCCGCCCCTCGACCGGGGGCACCAGATAGCCGCTGCCGGTCGGCGGCTCGGGGAAGGCGTCGGGGGTGTAGGCGAGGGTGACGATGGCCATGCTGGCGTACTCGATCCTGGCCAGTTCGGCGGCGGCCTTCGGGACCTCCTCGCGCAGCAGCCGCGCGGCGGGCGCGGCGGGGACGGCGAGGATCACCGCGTCCGCCTCGATCACCTCGGGCCGCGGCACCGGCCCGGTCACCAGCAGCCAGCCCGACTCGGTACGGCGCAGCTCCCTGACCGTCACCCCGGTCCTGATGTCGGCGCCGCCGGCCTTGGCCACCGCCTCGGGCAGGCTGCCCAGCCCGCCGCGCAACGAGTTGAAGACCGGTCCCGCCGCCTTGGGCGCCTCCCCGACGATCTCGCGGGTCGCGCCGAGCAGGGAACGCTCCGTGCGGGCGGCGATCGCGATGCCCGGCATCGTGGCTTCCAGGGAGAGCATGTCGGAACGCCCGGCGTAGACGCCGCCGAGCAGCGGCTCCACCAGCCGGTCGAGGACCTCGGCGCCCATGCGGGCCCGGATGTAGGCGGCGACGGAGACGTCCGTGCGCACGAGCGTGGCGGGCAGCACCTGGTCGAGCGGGACCCGCAGGAGCCCGGCCGGCGAGATGATGCCCGACCTGGCCAGCTCGGTGAGGTCGGCGGGGACGCCCATGACCTGGCCCTTGGGCATCGTCCGCAGCGCGCCGCGCGAGTAGATGGCGGCCGAGGTGGTGCCGGGGCTGACCAGGTCGTCGCCGAGCCCCACGGCCTTGGCCAGGTCCTTGCCCTCGGGCCGCCTGGCCAGCATCGCCTCGGCGCCCTCGTCCACGCGGACCCCCGCCACCTCGGAGGTGTGCAGCTTGCCCCCGATGCGCGGGCTGCCTTCGAGCACGGTCACCTTGACGCGTTCGCCGCCGTTGTGCCGCAGGTGCCACGCCGCGGCCAGCCCTGAGATCCCGCCTCCGACGATGACGACGTGCGCCCGGTTCCCTTCCACGCTTCCTGACGCTACCGCCTGCCGGCGCCGGTCGGACGCGTGACCCTATCGAGACGCCTCCGTGAGAACCGGCGCCGGGCGCGACCCGTCCTTATGGTCATGAAGACAATGGCGTTGGCGGCGGCGCTGGCCGTCGTGCTGCTGTCCGGCTGCGGCGGCAGCGGCAGCGGCGGTGTCGCCCAGAGCGGCGAGGCCGCCCGGCCCGAGAGCGCGGCGGTCGGTGAGGCCCGCGCGGATGCCGACTACACGGCGAAGGACGAAGCGGGCGGCAAGACGATCACCTCGGACGTGAAGGTGACGGCCGAGGAGCGTCAGATCATCTACGTCGCCACCCTGACCGTGCGGGCGAGAGACGTCACGGCCGCCGCCGACCGGGCCAAGACGCTCGTCACCGGCGCCGGCGGGCACCTGTCGAAGGAGGAGTCCAGCGCCGCCGAGCAGCGGGAGGCCAGCGCGACCCTCGAGTTCAAGATCCCGCCCGCCCGCTACCAGGAGGTCCTGACCGTCCTGGGCCGCGACCTCGGCAAGCGGCTGTCCATGTCCCAGGGCACCCAGGACGTGACCATGGAGGTCGCCGACGTCAACAGCCGGCTGAAGTCGGCCGAGGGCGCGCTCGCCTCGCTCCGATCGCTGCTGGGCAAGGCCAAGACCATCGGTCAGGTGCTCCAGGTCGAGCGCGAGATCCAGAACCGTGAGGCCGAGCTGGAGTCTCTCCAGGCCCGGCAGAAGGAGCTGGCCGCGCAGGTCGGCATGGCCACGGTGACGCTGCGGCTCGTGGGCCCGGCCGCCGAGGTGCTGCCGCCCGACGACGACCCGCCCGGCTTCCTCGGCGGCCTCGCCGCGGGGTGGCGGGCGCTCGTGGACTTCCTCAAGGTCGTGGTGACCGTCGTGGGCGTGGTGCTGCCCTGGTTGCTGATCGTCGCGCCCGTGGTGCTGCTCGTGATCTTCCTGGTACGGCGCGGCCGTACCCGCGGACCGGCCGTCCCCGCGGCTCCGGAGGAGACGCCCGCCGCCTAGCTCACACCACGCACAGCTTGGACGAGATGGTCCGGCGGCGGCCCATCGGGGAGGCCATGGCGCGGGCCACGGCCTGTTCGCGCAGGCGGGCGGGCACATCGGCGGCGGCCCGCTCGGCCGCGAACAGCCGGACCAGGTGGTACATCCGGTAGCGCTCCCAGCCCTGCTCGTCGGCGCGCTCGTGCCGCAGGAGCTGCTCGTCGGCGAGGCGGTCGAGCAGCCCGCCGGCCTCCTCGATGCCCGCGCCGAGCATGACGGTGGCCAGCCACGGGGTGCACTCGACGGCCGCGGGCAGCAGGCCGAGCAGGCAGAAGAGCAGGCGTTCGCGCTCACCGACGGCGTCGTAGCCGGACGCGATGGCGGCGCGGACGTCCAGGTCGCCGGCGCGCAGTTCGTCGAGGCGGCTGTGTTCGGCGCGCATCCGTCCGGCCAGGAGCCCGGCGGTCAAGCCGGGGCGGGTGGCGAGCCGGGCGGCGGCGACGCGCAGCGCCAGCGGCAGCCCGTCGCACAGCCGGGCGAGCCGCGCGAGGCCCTCGTCCTCTCGCGCCGGAGGAGAGGGAACGAGGCGGCGCAGGAGGTCCACCGCCTGATCGGGGGGCAGCACGTCGAGTCGCGTGGAGGAGGCGCCCTCCCCCACCAGGCCCTCGAACCGGCCGCGTCCGGTGACCAGCACCCGGCAGCCGGGCGCGCCGGGCAGCAGCGGGCGTACCTGGGCGGCGCAGGCGGCGTCGTCCAGGACCAGCAGCACGCGGCGGCGGCGCAGCAGCGTGCGGTAGAGGGCGGCCCGCTCGTCGAGGCCGTCGGGGACGCGGGTGACGCCGAGCGCGCGCAGGAACCTGGCCAGTACCTCGGCGGGTGGCAGCGGGCCGGTCCTGGCGCGCAGGTCGGCGGCGAGCTGGCCGTCGGGGAAGCGGGCCGCGCGCGAGTGCGCCCAGCGCAGCGCCAGGCCGGTCTTGCCGATGCCGGCCGGGCCGGTGATGACGGCCGTGGCGCCCGTTTCGAGCGAGCGGTCGAGGGCGGCGAGCTCCAGGCGGCGGCCGGTGAAGGCGGCGACGTCCTGGGGCAGCTGGGCGGGGTGCGGCGGCGGCTGGTCGCCGTCGAGCGCCTGGGCGTGGGCGGCGCGCAGGTGGCGGCCGGGTTCGACGCCCAGCTCGGCCACCAGGCGTGAACGGCCCTCCCGGTAGGAGCTCAGGGCCTCGGCCCGGCGGCCGGAGCGGTGCAGGGCCAGCAGGTGGGCGGCGCGCAGGCGTTCGCGCAGGGGCTGGGCGGCCACCAGCGGCGCCAGCTCGGCGGCGGCCTCCGCGGGACGGTCGAGCGCGAGCAGCTTCTCCGCCCGTTCCTCCGCCGCCGCCAGGCGCAGCTCTTCCAGGCGGGCCGCCTCGCAGCTCACCGCGTGAAGGCCGGCGTAGGCCTCGCCGCGCCACAGGGCGAGCGCCTCGCCGTACGCCGCTGCCGCCGCCTCGGGGCAACCTTCCGCGCGGGCCCGCGTGAGCAGGCGCTCGAAGCGGGCGGCGTCGAGCTCGGCCGGGTCGAGGAGCAGCATGTAGGCCTCGCCGCGCCGGGTGACGCGGTCGTCGCCGATCGCCTGCCGTACGTGGTGGACGTGCCAGCGGACCGTGGCCGGGGACGGCGGCGCCTGCCCCCACACCGCCTCCGCGAGCCTGCCGTCGGCGGTGGCCCGGTTGGCCCTGCTCAGGAGCACGGCCAGGATGTTGCGCTGCTTGGCCGAGGTCAGCGCGACCGCGCTGCCCTCACGGACGATCGCCAATTCCCCCAGAACGCCGAACTCCACGCCGGTTCCCCCCGGTTGCCTCGCACCCGACGTCCCCGACCATACTAAGTCGCCCGAAGTATGTCAGGGGGTCATAGCCGGGAGGTATCGGGGTCAAAGGAATGGACCAGATCTGTCAACCTCTTGAGCTGGTCCGGATCGGTGCCGGGCAGGACGCCGTGGCCGAGGTTGAAGACGTGGCCCTCGGCCGCGCGGCCCCTGCGCAGGATGTCGAGCGCGCGCTCCTCGACGACCTCCCACGGGGCCAGCAGGATGGCCGGGTCGAGGTTGCCCTGCAGTGCCTTGCCGGGGCCGACGCGGCGGGCGGCCTCGTCCAGCGGGACCCGCCAGTCGACGCCGACCACGTCGGGACCCACCTCGCCGAGCACGCCGAGCAGTTCGCCGGTGCCGACGCCGAAGTGGATGCGCGGCACCTCCGGCACCCCGGCGAAGATGCGGCTGGTGTGGGGCGCGATGAACTCGCGGTAGTCGGCGGGCGCGATGGCGCCGACCCAGGAGTCGAACAACTGGATGGCCGAGGCCCCGGCCCTGATCTGGACGCGAAGGTGTTCCAGGACGATGCCGGTCAGGCGGTCCATGAGCGCGTGCCAGAGGTGCGGCTCGCCGTACATCATGGCTTTGGTGCGGTCGTGGTTCTTGGAGGGACCGCCCTCGATCAGGTACGACGCCAGCGTGAACGGCGCGCCGGCGAAGCCGATGAGCGGCGTGGACCCGAGTTCGCCCACCAGCGACCCGATCGCCTCGGTGACGTAGGGGACGTCGCCGGGCTCCAGGGGACGCAGGGCCTCCAGGCCCTTGGCGTCGCGGATCGGGCTGGCGATGACGGGGCCGACGCCCGGCTTGATGTCGAGGTCGACGCCGATGGCCTTGAGCGGGACCACGATGTCGCTGAAGAAGATGGCGGCGTCGACGCCGTAGCGGCGGATCGGCTGCAGGGTGATCTCGACGATCAGGTCGGGGTCGGCGCACGCGGCCAGCATCGCCGTGCCCTCGCGCACCTTCAGGTATTCGGGCAGCGAACGGCCGGCTTGCCGCATGTACCACACGGGGGTGTGCGGGACGGGCTGGCGGCGGCAGGCGCGCAGGAAGGCGGAGTCGTCGAGATTCACGCTCCAAGCCTGCCACGGTACGCGCGTGGTCCGCGCACCGGAGCAAGGCGGGAAATTCTGGATCAAGAGTTCGCCAAGCCGCCGCGCGGCATCGATTCGGCAACCACTTTCGGGACACGCCGAGCGCGTTGCGGGGAATTGTCAGCGAGCCGTGTCACCGTCAGACCCACGATCACAAGAAAGGCCCCGTGCGATGACCGCGTTGTGGAGCTCCCTCCGCAGTGAACATTGCCCCGACTGCGCCGGCGAGCGGCTGTTCGAGCAGCCGCTCTGCGTTGACGGGCACGAGCCTGACACGTGCCCCGACTGGGCGTGCACGGACTGCGGGCTGGCCGTGTTCCTCGGGGCGCCACAAGTGCCCGCGCGGACCCGGACGCTGGTGACGGCCGCGGCTTGAGCACATCGTATGAGCACCCCCGTGGTCCCCTTCCGTCCGTCAGCGACCTACGCTTCGACTATGACCGTCGGTGACCGGCCGCCGCCTCCCCCGGCGTTCCTGCGCGCCGCGGAGAGCCTGCGGCCGATCGACGTGCGGCCCGAGATCGAACTCGAGGACCTGCCCGCCCCTCAGCGGCTGGCGCCCTACTCGGCCGCCATCGGCGCGTCCGTCTACCGCGACGACGACGAGCTGGCGGTGGGGCGGCTGATCCTGCTGTTCGACCCCGACGGCCAGCGCGGCTGGGACGGCCCGTTCCGCCTCGTCGCCTACGTGCGCGCCGACATGGAGCCGGAGATCACCTCCGATCCGCTGCTCGGCCCGGTCGCGTGGAGCTGGCTGACCGAGGCGTTGGAGTCCCACCACGCCGCTTACTCCGCCGCTGGCGGTACTGTGACAAGGGCCGTGTCCGAGGGGTTCGGCAACAAAGCGGAAGACCCGGTCACCACCGAGCTGGAGCTGAGGGCGTCCTGGTCCCCGACGGAGGAGGACCTCTCGGGTCACGTCGCCGCCTGGTGCGACCTCATGTGCCTGGCGGCGGGGATCCCACCCCTCCCGCCCGACGTGGCCACGCTGCCGCGCCATCGTGAAGATCCGGAGTCCTTTCGGCAGTGACAGAAGAACAGACCGTCGTCCCGCTGCTAGAGCCGCGCGAGGGCATCCCGCAGGTGATCGCCGACGCCGCGGGGCTGGCCCGCACGATCGAGGCGTTCGCCGCCGGCAGCGGGCCCGTCGCGGTCGACGCCGAGCGGGCCTCCGGCTACCGCTACGGCAACCGCGCCTATCTCGTCCAGCTGCGCCGCATCGGCGCGGGAAGCGCGCTCATCGACCCCATGGGCTGCCCCGACCTGAGCGCGCTCGACGCGGCCGTGTCCGATGCCGAGGTCGTCCTGCACGCCGCCTCGCAGGACCTTCCGTGTCTCGCCGAGATCGGCTTCCGGCCGCGCCGGATGTTCGACACCGAGCTGGCCGGGCGACTGCTCGGGTACGAGCGGGTGGGCCTGGGCACCATGGTCGAGACCGTCCTCGGCCTGCGGCTGGAGAAGGGCCATTCGGCGGCCGACTGGTCGACCAGGCCGCTGCCCGAGGACTGGCTGCGTTACGCGGCGCTCGACGTCGAGGTGCTGGTGGAGCTGCGTGACGCGCTCCACGCGCAGCTGGAGGAGAGCGGCAAGCTCGCCTGGGCCCAGGAGGAGTTCGCGGCCGTGCTGGCCACACCGCCGCCGTCGCCGCGTTCCGACCCCTGGCGGCGTACCTCCGGCATCCACAAGGTCCGCAACGTGCGGGCGCTGGCCATCGTGCGCGAGCTGTGGACGATGCGCGACACGATCGCCAGGGAGAAGGACCTGGCTCCCGGCCGCGTCCTTCCCGACGCCGCGATCGTGACCGCCGCGCTGGAGGTGCCGCGCACCAAGAAGGCGCTCACCGAGATCTCCGCGTTCACCGGCCGCAGCGCGCGGCGCTACATGTCCGACTGGCTGTCGGCGGTCAGCCGCGCGCGGGCGCTGCCCGACGGCCAGTTGCCCGCGCCGAGCTCGCCCGGTGACGGGCCGCCGCCGGCCAACCGCTGGGCCGATCGTGACCCGGCCGCCGCCAAGCGCCTGGCCGCGGCGCGCGCGGTGGTGGCGGCGCTGGCCGACGAGCACCGGATGCCCACCGAGAACCTCCTGCAGCCCGACGCGGTCCGGCGCCTGACGTGGGAGCCGCCCGCGGTGCTCGACGACGCGACGGTGGCCGGGCGGCTGCGTTCGCTGGGGGCCCGCGAGTGGCAGATCGGTCTCACGGCGCATCCGCTCACCAAGGCCCTGGACCGGCTGGAGACCAAGGGCGAGGTCTGACGCCGCCTCCGCGGAGGCGGCGCCGCGCTTCTATCCCTCGGTCCAGTGCATGTCCGGGCGTGCCGTCGTGCCGTCCCCGTCGATCATGGCGATCGGTGCCTTCCTGAGATTCCTCCTGCCGGTCGTCGGGCAACGCTAGGGCGCCCGCGTTGGATTGTTGTTGGCCCCGGGTTGGTTCGCGGCGCAGGGCCGTCAGGCCCGCCCGGTCAGGCGCGGGCGCTCAGGCGCGGCGGTCAGGTCCGGGCGGTCAGGCGCGGCCGGTCAGGGCGATTCTGGTGATCCGGTCGAGGGTGGGGCCGGGGCGCAGGTAGTCGGTGTGCCGGCCGTCGCCGCCGTCGATGATCCGGGCGCCGAAGGCCGCGACGTTGGGGTCGGCGCCGAATCCGATGGGGCCGAGCCGTACTCCCGGGCGGAAGACGTCGTCGCGGCGGGACAGCGCCGTCCACACGCGGGCCGGCGTGCGGAGGTCGGCGGCGCCGGCCACGCCCATGCCGGGGCTGCCCAGGGCGACGATGTCGGTGACGGGCAGGGCGGGCGCGGCCTCGCCGCAGACGACCGTGCCGTAGCTGTGACAGACCAGGGCGATCCGCTTGGGCAGCAGGGCGGTCACCAGGGTCCGCAGGGCCTTGGCGCCCTTCGCGGCGGGCAGCGTGGTGATGACGCCCGGGTCGGTCATCTCGGGCGCGTCGTAGCCGAGCCAGCCGATGACCGCGACCTTCGTGCCGGGAGCCAGGGCCTGAGCGCGGGCGTGCAGGGCGCGGGCGGCGCCGCCCGGCGCGGCGGTGCTGTCGTTGAACTGGGCCAGGCCGTACCCGGTGCCCGGCACGAAGATGATCACCGAGTCGGCGGCGGCCAGGTCGCCCACCACCTCGACGGCCCGCCCGTCGCCCGTCCGGTCGAGGGCCAGGAACTGCCGTCCGGAACCGTCGCGCGCGTGGGCGGCGTAGCGTTCGGCCAGGGCGGGCGCGGTGATCGCGGGCAGGTCGAGTGGCTGCGTGCCCGGCTGGGAGGCGGCACCCGCGACGGTCAGGGCGAGCAGGACACCCAACAGGAAACGACGCATGGTTCACGACCGTATGCGACGGCGTGCTCAGCTCGCGTCAGCCTCAGGTATCACCCGTCCCCTACCTCCTGGGTACGTGCTTGCCCGGAGCTCCTCTCAGGGTCGCCGGCGGGGCATCGAGCCGCTCCGGCCTCGCGGTATCGGTTCCTTCGTCCTCCACTCGCCGATCAGGAGGGTGCCGGGCACGATCGCCAGCTACTGTGCGGCACACGGTATTGCAACGACACCCACGCCCGCCGTACGGTCCTGGAAAGCGCTTTCCGAAGAAAGGGTCCCGATGCGCAGAATCGGCGTGGTGATGAACGGCGTCACCGGCAGGATGGGCTACCGGCAGCATCTGGTCCGGTCCGTCCTGGCCATCAACGAGCAGGGCGGGCTGGCCCTCTCCGACGGCACCCGGGTCAGGCTCGATCCCATCCTCGTCGGCCGCAGCGAGGCCAAGCTGGCCGAGATCGCCGCCAGGCACGGGCTCACCGACTACACCACCGACCTCGACGCCGCCCTGGAGCGCGCCGAGGTCTACTTCGACGCCCAGGTCACCCAGGCCAGGGTCAAGTCGGTGCTCAAGGCCATCGAGGCCGGAAAGCACATCTACGCGGAGAAGCCCACCGCGGAGTCCGTCGAGGAGGCCGTCGCACTCGCCGAGGCCGCCGCCGCCCGCGGCGTCAAGAACGGCGTCGTCCAGGACAAACTGTTCCTCCCCGGCCTGCTCAAGCTCAAGCGGCTGATCGACGGCGGCTTCTTCGGACGGATCCTGTCGGTACGCGGGGAGTTCGGCTACTGGGTGTTCGAGGGCGACTGGCAGGAGGCCCAGCGTCCTTCCTGGAACTACCGGGCCGAGGACGGCGGCGGCATCATCCTCGACATGTTCCCGCACTGGCACTATGTGCTGGAGAACCTGTTCGGCCGCGTCCGGTCCGTCTACGCCCGGGCCGTCACCCACATCCCGGCCCGGGTCGACGAGCAGGGGGTGACCTATGACGCGACGGCCGACGACGCCGCGTACGGGATCTTCGAGCTGGAGGGCGGCATCGTCGCGCAGATCAACTCCTCCTGGGCCGTGCGGGTGAACCGGGACGAACTGGTCGAGTTCCAGGTGGACGGCACACACGGCAGCGCCGTCGCCGGGCTGCGCAACTGCCGGATCCAGCACCGCGCCGGAACACCCAAGCCCGTCTGGAACCCGGACCTTCCGGTCACCGCCCGCTTCCGCGACGACTGGCAGGAGGTGCCGGACAACGCGGAGTTCGACAACGGGTTCAAGATCCAGTGGGAGCTGTTCCTGCGGCACGTGCTGGAGGACGCCCCGTTCCCCTACGACTTCGCCGCGGGCGCCCGCGGCGTGCAACTGGCCGAGCTGGGGCTGCGCTCGTCGGCCGAGGGCCGCAGGATCGAGGTGACGGGCCTGTGAGAATCCGGCTGCCCGGCGGCGAGTACACGCTGCGCGAACCCGTCACCTGGCCCGTGCACGGCGCCGGACCCACCGGCGCGCGGGTGGTCTACGCGGCCGCGCACGTGGTGGCCGACCCGCTCGGGGACAACACGCCCGGCGCGCCCGCCGCGGTCGACTGGGCCGCCACCCTGCGCTTCCGCCGCCACCTCTGGTCGTACGGCCTGCGCGTCGCCGACGCCATGGACACCGCCCAGCGCAACATGGGCCTGGACTGGGCGGCGACCCGCGAACTGATCACCCGCAGCGCCGGCGAGGCACGCGAGTTCGGCGACCCGGCCGAGCTGGTGGCCTGCGGCGCCGGGACCGACCACGCGCCCGGAGCGGACACCGTCCAGGCGATCACCGACGCCTACGCCGAGCAGATCGACACCGTCCAGGCCACCGGCGCCGGCGTGATCATCATGGCCTCGCGCCAGCTCGCCAGGACCGCCACCGGCCCCGATGACTACCACCGCGTGTACGGCAAGTTGTTCGGCCTCGCCGGCCGGCCGGTGATCCTGCACTGGCTGGGCGAGATGTTCGACCCCCAGCTGGCCGGATACTGGGGCTCGCGCGACGTCGAGGCGGCCACCGAGTCGTTCCTGGAACTGATCCACGCCAACGCCGCGATGGTCGACGGCGTGAAGGTCTCCCTCCTCGACGAAGATCATGAGGTACGGCTGCGCGCCGCCCTCCCCCGGGGCGTCCGCCTCTACACCGGCGACGACTTCAACTACCCGTCGCTCATCAAGTCGGGCAGCCACGCGCTCCTGGGCATCTTCGACGCGATCGCCCCCGCGGCGGCGGCCGCCCTGCGGGCGCTGAGCGCCGCGGAGTCGGCTTCCGACGAGCAGCTCCGCACCCGGAATCTCGCTCTTTACGATGAGATCTTCGGGCCGACGGTGGCGTTGTCCCGCAAGATCTTTGAGACGCCGACGTTCCACTACAAGACCGGCATCGTCTTCCTCGCCTGGCTCAACGGTCACCAGGAGGCGTTCAGCATGGTCAACGGCGCGCAGTCGGCCCGGTCGATCACCCACCTGGCGGAGGTGTTCCGGCTGGCCGACCAGGCGGGGCTGCTGTCGGACCAGGAGCTCGCGGTCCGCCGGATGACGGCGCTTCTGGCGGTGAACGGCCTGTGAACCCGTTGTCGCTCAACCAGCGCACCACCAAGAGCTGGACCGTCGCCCAGGCCGTGGACGGCTGCGTGCGGCACGGGCTTGAGGCCGTCGGGTTGTGGCGGGAGGAGGTGGCCGAGCAGGGTCTGGCCGCCAGCGCCAAGCTGGTGCGCGCGGCCGGGCTGCGGGTGTCGTCCCTGTGCAGGGGCGGCTTCATGACCGCGGCCGCCTCCCTGGATGACAACCGGCGGGCCGTCGACGAGGCCGCCGAGCTGGGGGCCGCCTGTCTCGTCCTGGTCGTGGGCGGGCTGCCCGGGGTAATCCCCGGGCGCCCGCTGGGGGACGGGGCGGGGGTCTCGCGGGATCTGGCCGGGGCGCGGGAGCGGGTGGCCGAGGCGCTGGCCGAGCTGGCGCCCTATGCCGGGGAGCGGAACGTACGGCTGGCGTTGGAGCCTCTGCATCCGATCTACTGCCCGGACCGAGCCGTCGTGTCCACGCTTGGGCAGGCGCTGGATCTGGCCATGCCGTACCCCGGTGAGCAGGTCGGGGTCGTGGTGGACACCTTCCACGTGTGGTGGGATCCGCAGGTGTTCGAGCAGATCGCGCGGGCGGGTGAGCGGATCGCGTCCTACCAGGTATGCGACTATCTGCATCCGCTGCCCGCCGACGTGCTGCTCGGGCGGGGGATGATGGGCGACGGGGTGATCGACTTTCCGCCGATCACCCGTGCCGTGCTCGCCGCCGGGTACACCGGTGACGTCGAGGTGGAGATCTTCAACGCCGACATCTGGGCCGCCGATCCGGACGAGGTGGTGGCTTCGATGAAGCGGCGGTATGCCGAGGTGGTCGGTTAGGCGGGGTTCTGGGCTTGGTCGCGCTCCTGGGTGATCGTGCCCTCCTGGGTGATCGTGCCCTCTTGGGTGATCGTGCCCTCTTGGGTGATCGTGCCCTCTTGGGTGATCGTGCCCTCTTGGGTGATCGTGCCCTCTTGGGTGATCGTGCCTGCGGCTTCTTGGGTGATGGTTCCGGCGGCGCCGTCCACGGTGACGGTCTCGCCGGTCGTGACGCGCTCGGTGGCGCGGGTGACGCCGACCACCGCGGGGATGCCGTACTCCCTGGCCACGACCGCGCCGTGTGACATGGCGCCGCCCATCTCCATCACCAGGCCGCCCGCCGTCAGGAACAGCGGCGTCCAGCCCGGGTCCGTGGACGGGCAGACCAGGATCTCGCCCGGCTCCAGGTGCGCGCCGACCGGGTCCATGACCACGCGGGCCCGGCCGGTCGCGCTGCCCGCCGAGGCCGGGGTGCCGATGATGGCTCCCTCGGCGGCGGCGATCGACAGCGCCTCCGGTTCGGTGCCGTCCGACAGCAGCAGGCGGGGGACGTGCCTGCGCCGCGCCTCCTGCTCGTGGACCGCCTTGCGCTCGGCCACCAGTTCGCGAAGGTCGCCCTCGCTCCTGGGCTGGAGAGCGGTTCTGGCCTCCTGGAAGGTGAGGAAGTAGATGTCGTCCGGGGTGCCGATGACGCCCCGCGCCGCCAGGTGCTCGCCGACGACGCGCATGCTCCGCCGTACCCCTGCCAGGATCAGCACCGCGTAGTACTTGGGCAGCTCGCGCAGCCCGCCGAGACGGCGGGTGCGGTCCAGGGCACGGCGGACGATCGCGGCGCGCCAGCGGCCCTTGCGCGCGGCGGCGGCCGCGACGCGCTCGACGGCGTCCCGCGCCTCTGCGGCGCCGCGCTCGAACAGGGCGTCGGGCGCGAGGCGGTCGTCCATGCGCAGGTAGTTGGCCAGGACGCCGATGATGTGGGACGGATCGTCCGACCAGCGCTTGACGCCGAGGTCGATCTCGGCGACGCCGCGGTGGCCGTAGGTGGCGAGGAAGCCGGAGATGGCCTCCTGGGTCACGCGGGGCAGTTGTCCTGCCTGGTAGAGGCGGGTGACTTCCTCGACCGACCGGTCGCCGAACGGTTCGATGCGCGTGGCCAGCCGCCACAGCTCCATGTCCATCTCGGTGGTCGGGTTGTGGGGCAGGCTCCGCAGGACGTCCTGCATGTCGGAGATCGGCACGCCCGACAACTTCGACGCCAGCCCGAACATTCCGTACCCCACGAGCACGATGGGCATGATCGAGAAGATCATCGGGAAGGTCGCGCCGAGCAGGCGTTCGGCATGGTCGATCCGTGCCTGCGGGGATACGTCCCCCGGGAGTTCCAGGCGCCGCGCGAGTTCGTCGCCGACGCGCCGCGAGTAGGTCAGCGCGCGTTCCGGCCGCGTGAGCGCCCACCGCATCCGGCGCGGCGCGCCCGCCGCCCGCGCGATCCGCCGCGCCGCACGCAGGAACGGCCGCCGCGACGGGTAGATCATCGACAGCCTCGGGTCGTCCATGAGCGCCTTGAACAGCACCGCCGTGCGCGCCTCCGCGACGGAGAGCATTCTCGGCAGTACGGCGCGGCCGACGCGGCTGCGTGCCGCCTTGGTCAGGTCGATCCAGAGCCGCTGCCCCGCCTCGACCACCGGGCCGGCGCCCTGATGGGGGTCGGCCGGCGGGTACCCCGCGATCCTGGCCGCGCCCGCGCTCATCAGCTTGATGGCCGCGCTTCCCATCGGCGTGAACGGCCCCATCACCCCCTGCGCCACGTTGACCGAGAAGAACAGGCGCAGCCCGTCGTGTCCGGTCTCGGGCAGAGGATAGAGCGTGGTGATCGGCCGCGCCTGCGTCAGCCAGAGCCGCCCGCCGGCGTCGACCGCCCACTCGGTGTCCTGCGGCGCGCCGTAATGCCCCTCGACCCGGGCCCCGAGCTCGGCCAGCGCCCGCACCTGCGCGTCGGTGAGGCAGAAGCCGTCGACGTCGGTCTCGACGCGTTCGGTGCCGCCGCCGGGCAACGACCTGATGGCGATCTTCTTGTCACCGGCGTGGCGTTCGCGGATCTCGGCCGTGGCCACGTCGACCACGAACCTGTCGGGATTCACCGCCCCCGACACCACCGCCTCGCCCAGGCCGGGACTGGCGTCGATCACCGCTTCCCGCCTGCGGCCGGTGACCGGGTTCGCGGTGAACATCACACCCGCCACCTGCGCGTCCACCATCGTCTGGACCACCACCGCGATACGGACCGCCGCGTGGTCGATCCCGTTCGCCTCGCGGTAGGCGACCGCCCGGTCCGTCCAGAGAGAAGCCCAGCACTTCCGCACCGCCCGCAGCACCTCCTCCGGCCCCACCACGTTGAGGAACGTGTCCTGCTGGCCGGCGAAGCTCGCGAACGGCAGATCCTCGGCCGTGGCCGACGACCGCACCGCCACGGGGGCCGACTCCCCCAGCCCCGCGTAGGCCTTCCTGACTTCCTCGGCCACTTCGCCGGGGATGGCGGTTTCCAGGAGGCGACGCCGCGCCTTCGCCGCCAGGTCGCCGCCCTGGGCGATGATCTCCTGGAGTCCCGCGGTTTCCGCCGCCTGGTGGTAGGCGTCCGTGGTCAGTACCCAGCCTGGGGGTACCGGTAGGCCCGCCCTGGTCAGCTCACCCAGGTTGGCGGCCTTACCGCCTACTTCGGCGAGCATGCCGGCGTGGATCTCGGAAAACTCCAGTGCGGTTTTCATGCGCCGTCCTCCTGAGAGACACCCTTCGTTCACAGTGTGGCGCGTGGGCGGCGAGAATTCAACAAGTGATGAAAAACTTTGGCAGAAGACGGCCGCTCCTCACGTCACGCGGCCCGGTCAGCGTGCCGTCACGTGCCGGGCGCTCCCCCGTCGTCGCGTCACCCCCATGCGCAGCGCGACCTCTCGCCGACACACGCCCACTGGGTCAGCACGACCCTCACGCCGCACGCCCCCACAGCAGGCTCCCCCACACGGCGCACAGGCCCCCGCGCGGGTGACTCCTCACACCACGGGACCTTCCCAGCACACGCCTCCGCGTTGCGCGGTGCGACCCACCTCGCCGCCCTTGGGCGCTCTGCGGCACGCGGCACCTCCGGCAGGCACGACAACCTGGCGCGGCGCGTCCAGAAGCGGAGGCGGCACCCTCGCAGGCGGGAGGCAGGCGCGCTGGGTTCCCGGTGGGTTGACGTTCCCCGGGTGGGTGGGCATTCCGGTGCGGGTTGGCGTTCCCCGGGTGGGTTGACGTTCCCCGGGTGGGTTGACGTTCCCCGGGTGGGTGGGCATTCCGGTGCGGGTTGGCGTTCCCCGGGTGGGTTGACGTTCCCCGGGTGGGTTGACGTTCCTCGGGTGGGTTGACGTTCCCCGGTGGGTTAGAGGGGGAGGGGGTGGCCGTCCAGGTTCCAGGCGGTGGCGGGGGTGATGCCCAGCTGGGACAGGGCTGTGGGGGCGATGTCCACCAGGCGGGCCTCGGGGAGGGTGCGGCCGCCGAGGTTCTCGCCCAGGCGGGCGGCGATCACGAACGTGGTGCGTTCCTCGGGAGTGACCCCTCCGTGGCCGCCTTCGTCCAGGTGACCGTGGTCGGTGGTGACCAGGATGGTCCAGCGTTCCGCGGGGTAGGAGGGGCGGTTCTTGATCGAAGTGAGGACGCGGCCCAGGTAGTTGTCCTGGGTGTGGAGGGCTTCGGCGTACTCCGGGCAGTGGGGGCCCAGGCTGTGGGCAACCTCGTCGGTGTCGCCGAAGTAGACGAAGGACAGGTCGGGAGCCTGCTCGGCGAAGTGGCGTTCGGCGGCGTCGGCGATCTGCTTGTCGCCCTCGGTGAAGGTGATGGCGAAGCCGTCCAGGACCACGCGGGTGTCGATCTCCTCCCCGAACGCCCCGTGCTCGGCCAGCGCGGCCCACGAGAACAGGGCTGAGGTGGTCAGGGAGGGGTCGGCCCGCTTGGCCCGGGTCAGGAAGTCCGGATATTTCATGAAATCAGGAGCGGTGAAGCTGTTATCCACCACGCCGTGCTTGTCCGGCCACACCCCGGTGGCGATCGACGACCATCCCGGCCCCGAGTCGGTCCTGGACGCGATCGCCCTCTCCCCCAGCCGCACGACCTCCCCCTTGGCACCCGTGGAGACGGCCTCGGCCTCCCCATACGGCAGCAGGCTCGTCCCATGCACACCGGTATCGAGCAGTTCCCCCAGCACCTTGGGACGCAGCGCCAGCAACCGGTCGAACCGCAGGCCGTCCATGCCGACGACAAGCACCTTGTCCTTCACGCGACTCCCATCTCCCGCCACCACGACGGCGCACCGCCGCCGCCACCCTACGCGCGCCCCGCCCACGACCCAACGCCACCCTGCCAGCCACCGACCAACCGCCGTCCACCACAGCATCGGGCCCACCGCCCGGCATGCCACCCAACCCGCCGTACCGGCACCCCGGGCGGGAGGCACGACCTCACCGGCCACTCATCTCCGCCCCAGTGCCCGGGTCTGCAGGCGTCTGAACGACTAGAGGGGCTGAAGGAGCGGCCGACCGCGGGGCGTGAGGACTGCAGGGCTGGGGGCTGCGGGGCTGGGGGGGTTGCGGGCTGGGGCTGCGGGGCTGGGGGCTGGGGGTTGCGGGGCCTGCAGGGCGGGACGATTGCCGGGCGGGAGGGCTGCAGGGCGGGAGAGGCGGCTGACCGCAGGCAGGTGGAGGGGCGGGTGGGCGGTGCCTGGTGGGGGGCCTGGGGTCGGCTGGGGTCAGGGCTGGTAGCGGCGGACCCATTCGGCGGCGCCGGGGAGGATGTCCTCCACCGGGGCGACCTGGGGGTACCAGGTGCGTTCCCACTCCAGCGACACCCACCCGTCATACCCCGCCGACTTCAGCAGTTCCCCGCACTCGTGCAGCGGCACGGAACCCGACCACATCGGCACCGGCGTACTGTCGTTGGCCGACACCGCATCCTTGACCTGCACATACGCCAGGTGTGAGCCCAGCGAGGACAGCGTGTCGGCCGGGGTTTCGCCGTGGCGCCACGGGTGGAGGAGGTCCCAGAGGGCGCCGGTGGTGTCCGGGGAGCCGGCGGCGTCGAGGAGTTCGGCGACCTTGGCGCCGGTGGCCATCAGGTCGTGGGTTTCGACGAGGACGCGCAGGCCGAGTTCGCGTGCCGTACCGGAGACCGCCTGGAGGCGGCGCGCGCCCACGGCCGGGTCGTCGCCGCGCGGGAACACCCGCACGCCCGGCGCCCCCAGGTCGGCGGCGAGCTTGAGGTCGGCGAGGAGTGCCTCGATGAGGGGTTCGTCGGGACCCGGCTCACATACGCGCACATAGCCAGCCAGAGCGGAGATCTCCAGACCCGCGCTCTCCACCGCCTTCCGCGCCGCCGCGCGCTCGTCGCGGCTCAGTCCGGCGTGTACGCCGGTGTCGGGGTGCAGCCGCAGCTCCAGCCCCTGGCAGCCATGCGCCACGGCCACCTCGATCGCCCGGTCGAGCGTGTAGCCCGGCATTCCCAGCGTGCTGACGGACAGTTTCACAGTGTTCTCCCAAGGGGTGGTGGCACGCGCGCCGCCGGTCGGGCGACACGCGGGAGTACGGCGGGGCGCCGCCGTACCGGCACAAAAGACACAGATGGGCACCCGGGCCCCAGCCGCGGCCCGAGCGCGCCCGTGCTGCGGCTACGGGCGGGGGCATCAGAGGGGGCGGACGCTTTCGCGCAGGACCACCTCGCCGCGGACCGGCTCCACGACAGGCTTGCCGTCCGAGGTGAGGGCCAGCTCCAGGGCCCGCGCACCCATGTCGGCCAGCGGCAACCGCACCGTCGTCAGCGCGGGCGCGTGGTCGCGCAGGGTCGCGATGTCGTCGAAGCCCGCCACCGACACGTCCTCCGGCACCCGCACGCCCCGCTCCCTGTAGGCGGCCAGGGCGCCCACGGCCATGACGTCGTTCACCGCGAACACGCAGGTCGCGTCGCCCGTCTCCCGCGCCGCCTGATAACCGCCGTCGCGGTCGAACGGGCCGTGGACGATCCGGGGGCGCGGGAGTCCGAGCTGTTCGAGGGCGGTGACGAATCCGGCGCAACGGTCCGCGGCGGTCATGAGCCGCGGCGGGCCCGCGAGCACCGCGAACCGCCGATGCCCCAGCTCAGCCAGCGAACGCGCCAGCGCCGCCGCCCCCTCCCCGTTGGCCGGGGCGACCGTGTCGACGCCGAGCAGGTCCTGGCCGACGCAGGCGACACGGCCGCCGCTGGACAGATAGCGGTCGAGTTCGGCGCGCAGCCGTCCGGTGACCTCGGGGTCGTCGAGCCGCGAACCCACCAGCAGCACCGCCCGCACGCGCTGCGCGTTGAGCGTGGCGACGTAGGCGATCTCCTGCTCGGGGTCGCGGTGGGTGGTACCGACCATGACCAGCAGCCCTTCCCCGGCCGCGGCCCGCATGACCCCGTCGGCCAGCGCCGCGAAGTAGGGGTCGGTGAGATCGTGCACCACGATGCCGATCACGTTGCTGGCACCGCGGGCAAGGGTCTGGGCGGCGATGTTGGCCCGGTAGCCGAGCTCGTCGGCGGCCTGCTCGACGCGGGCGCGCAGGCCGGCGCCCACCTGGCGGGTACTGCCGTTCAGCACACGCGAGGCGGTCGCCAGCGAAACACCCGCCTGCCTCGCCACATCTTCGAGGGTGACCACGACACCTCCTGGAAAGCGATTTCCCAGTCTGCCAGACTCCCCCACCACCCACCGACGCCCGTCGGCGCCGATCGGGGGGATCGCTTCTCACGTCGGACGTGGCGCTCGCCGCTACGGCGATCCGTCAACCGGCCAAGTGGTAGCCCGCCATCCAGCCAAGCCGTGTCCAAGGGGACGGTCATCAAGGGGACCCACCGGCCGGTTACCGCATCGCCGTTGCGGCGGGGACCACGTCCGACGTGAGAAGCGATCCCCACGACACGCACGCTCACGTCGGCGGGTGGCGGCGGGGCGGCTGTGCCGTAACGGATGGCGGGCTCCCTGGACCGCACCCAAGAGCAACCCGTATGGGCTGTATGGACCGCACCCCCGGGAGCAACCCCATGTGGGCTGTCGGACCGCACCCGAGAGCAACCCGTGAGCTGCCTTGACCGCACCCGGGAGCAACCCCGCGCCACACCACAGCACGCCCCGCGTTGGGGTTCCGCGGCTCGTCCTGCCAAGCGAGCCCCGGGGATTCGTCAGCCGAACAGCCAGTCCAGGAGGCCGCCGGGCTTCTTGCTCTCCGTTGGCGCGGGGACCGGGGCGGAGGTGGCGGTGGGGGCCTGGGTGGGCTGGGTGGGTTGCTTGGTCGAGGGGGCTTGGGTGGTGCGCGGCTGCTGGGGCTCGTTGGCGGTGTCGGTGACCGGCTCCTTGGGGTCTGGGGCGCGGGTGCCCTTGGAGGTTGCCTTGGGGGTGGGGTCGTCGTCGCGGGTCGGGGTCACACGCGGAGCCGGGGTGCGGGTGGCCCGGGCGCGGCTCACCGTGGGCGTGGGGGTGACCGACTCGGACATGTCGGGTTCGGGGGTGGCCTCGATGGGCTGGTCCACCGGGTCTTCCGTCTCCTCGGCGGGCGGGGCCACCGGGGTGCTCACCTGGCCGGCGCTTGAGCACTGCGCGCCGGTGCAGGCCTCGGAGCCGGAGCCGGTCAGCATCCAGCCCGCGCCCACGCCGATCACCACGATGGCCGCCGCCGCGACGACCAGCATCTTGGTACGGCGCCGCACCTCCCCCTGCCCCGCGTCCTGCTCGTCGGAGCCGCTCCAGCCCGAACCGAGGAAGCCCCGGCGCGGCTCGTCGTCATCACCGCCGAACGGCCGCTCGTAGGACTTGTCCAGCGGCAGGTATCCGGGCTCGTTCTCGTCACGGTCTCCATCGGGCCCCGCTACGGCGTCGTAACCGGCTCCCGCGGCTCCGGCGTCGTATTCAGGGCCCGTCGTGCCGGCCTCGTAGCCCGCCGTTCCTGCCTCGTATCCCGTTCCGGGCTCATAGCCCATGCCGGGCTCATAGCCTGCTCCGGGCTCGTAGCCGGGCGTGCCGTCGTAGCCCGCCGTGGCGTCGAAGGCGGTGCCTGCCGGGCGGTCGGCGCCGGAGTTCAGGTCCAGTGGATCGGCCGGGTCGGGGTGGCTCTTGAGGGCGCTCTGGTCCAGGAGGATGTCCTGGTGGACCAGGGCGTCCGGCTCGGGCAGGTGGTAGGTCTCCGAACGCTCCCCTGGCGTGCCCGGGTCGCCCGGCAGGTGGTAGGTCTCGCTGAGCACGACGGCCGGCTGCTCGTCGGTGTCCGCGGCGTCCGTCTCCCACCGGTCGGAGAGCACGTCACCGGTCATGTCCGGGTTTAACGACCTGCCCTGCTCGTCCTCGAATGGTCTGTCCTTCTCGTCGCGCGACACGGTGTACCTCTCTAGCTACCGGGTGTGGATCGCGACCTTCCTAACAGACTCCACCACCTCTTGTCCGGAAATTTCACTCGATCACCACAAATAGTCGTCCGTAACAGGTTTGAACCAGCGTCCCAGTGCTTCACCCAGCGTGTCCGCCCCGGCCCGCGAGGTCCACGCCACGTAACCGTCGGGACGGATCAACAGGGCCTCCGCCTCGTGTTCCGCCCGGCCGCGAACCACCTCCACCGGCCATCCGGACACCGCCTCGACGAGATCGTCCCGCCCGGCCAGGTCCAGGAGAAACGGTCTGCCGCCGCGCAGCAACTCTGTCAGCCGTATGTCGCCGTCGTCGGTCTTGATCGCCAGATCGGGAGCCATCCGCCCCGCCCCCGGCACGCCGACGTCGTAGGCGGTGTCGACGCCACTGATCATCCCGCTCAGGTAGGTGTTCACCTCCTCCAAGCCCATCAGCTCCGCGAACAGTTCCCGCAGCGGGTCCACCGACGGATCCGGGTTGGCCAGCGCCGTCTGGGCCCTGACGTTCCAGAGCACCCGCGCCGCCACCGGATGCCGCTCGGCGTGATAGCTGTCGAGCAACCCGTCAGGCGCCCGCCCCCGAACCTCCGCCGCCAGCTTCCATCCCAGGTTGACCGCGTCCTCCAGCCCGGTGTTGAGACCTTGCCCGCCCCACGGGAAGTGCACGTGCGCCGCGTCCCCGGCCAGCAGGACCCGGCCGCTCCGGTACCGCTCGGCCTGCAGGGCGGCGTCGCCGTACCGGGAAAGGGCGCGCGGATCGCGCATGGGCACGGGAACGCCCGCGATGTGCTCGGCCGCCTCCCGCAGCTCCTCCAGCGTGACCGGCGCCTCCCGGTCGGCGTGGGGCGCGCGGAAGTCATAGGTGGTGATCCGGCTGTGCCCGGCGGGATTCACCCACGCGATCAGCCAGCCACGGGGCGTGCGGTGGTAGCCGCCAGGAAGCCCGTAGGGATCCTCCAGCCGCACGTCCCCCATCAAGGCGGCCACCCGGGCCCCCGTCCCCGTGAACGGGATCCCTGCGGCCTTACGCACCACACTCCGCGCCCCGTCGGTCCCCACCACGAACCGCGCCGCCACCTCCCGCCCGTTGGCCGTCACCACCACCCGGTCCTCATGCCGAACCAGCCCCGTCACCTCCTGCCCCCGCCGGATCTCCGCCCCCAGCCCCGCCGCCCGGCGCGCGAACACCTGCTCCGCCCATGCCTGCGGACTCCCCACCAGGCTCGGACCGTCCCCGGCCACCGCCCCGAGATCGAGCTCGAACATCCCGGAGAAGTGAAACCGCAGGCTGCCGTAGCTCGCCCTCCCCACCGCCTCCAGCAGTCCGCGCCGGTCGAGGCTCTGCGCCGTCCGCGCGTGCAGCGTCCCCGCCTTGGACTCCCCCGCCGGTACGGCCAGCCGCTCCAGCACCAGCGCCCGCACCCCCTGCAAGCCCAGCTCCCCGGCCAGCAACATCCCGACCGGCCCGCCGCCCACGATCACCACGTCATACATCCGACCCTCCTCAGCCGACTCCCCCACCCGAACACCACAACCCCCACCCCGGTTCCACCCGCCGGTCCGGGCTCGCCGAAGACCCGACCGCCCAGGACCCCCGGAAAGCACGACCGTTTGTCAGTTCGGAATCCTCGTACGGACGTACCGTGCCTGTCAAATCACTGTTCGGGAGATGCGTACAATGGGCCGTATGTTGCATCCGACACGCGACCAGATCGACCTGGTGGATGTGATGGCCGCCATCGGGCACCCGGTCCGTGCCGCGATCGTGCGGAAGCTGGCCGCCTCGGAAGAGGAAGAGTTCTGCGGCTCGATCCTGCCGGATGTGCCCAAGTCAACGCTGACCGCCCACTGGCGGGTGCTGCGCGAGAGCGGCGTCATCTGCCAGCGCCCCGAGGGCCGCAAGCTCTTCATCCGGCTCCGCCGCGCCGACCTCGACGACCGCTTCCCCGGCCTCCTCGACCTGATCGTCTACGAAGGATCTAGGGCTCCATCCGAGTAGCCCGTTCACCGGCACGGACACGCTCGGTGACGCCATCATGACGTCATGCTTTCGACCGAGATTTCCCCCCTCCCCGGCGCACGGGTGGTGACCGGGCTGCGTACGCACGCCCGGGCCGCGCGCCGGCTCGCGCTCATCGCGCTCTCCGGTTCGATCGCGCTGCCCGCCTCCGTCCAGATGCTCGCCGAACGGGCCGCGACCAGGGAGGAGACACTGCCGTACGCCATCGCGGCACTCCTGCTCTCCCTGGCCTCCCTGCCCGCCCTGGCGGCGACACAGGCGGTGTGGGGCGTGCGCATGCGCCGGGTGCGGCGGCGCGAGCTGGAGCTCTACGCCGTCACCGGCGCCCCTCTCACCCGCGCCCTGAGCCGTCTCGGGGTGGCCGCGTGCTGGGCCGTGACGCTGCTGCTCGGCTACACGGTGCCGCGCCTGTTCCGCGAGTCCGGCCTGTACGGCACGGCCGACACCCTGACCCGCGCCGTCGAACTCCTCACGCTGGCGGGCTACGTGGCCGCGGTCTTCTTCGCCACCTGGTGGGCCAGAGGCGCCCTGTCCACCCTCGTCGGCCTCGCCCGCTCCGGCCGCTCCCCGGGCGATCCCTGGGACCCGGACAACGCCAGACACCCCACCGAACCGAACCAGACCCACGCCCAAGCCGCACGTCCCAGCGACCCGGCCGCACCCGACACCCCAACCCTGCCCTTCGCGACGCCGATGCCGATGTCGATGCCGGTGCCGACGCCGACAGCGACAGCAACGGGAACGGCGCAGCCGTACCGGATGAAGCAGTCATACCGGATGAAAGCGACGATCAGGGCCGCGAGACGCCCCGCGGTCACCTGGACCGCCACCGCGCTGGCCGTGGTCGCCCTGCTCGGCGGCCGGGCGCATCTGTGGGAGCCCGCCGCCCTCACGGTGGGCGCGCTCCTGCTCACCGCCCTCGTCTGCGGAGTAGTTACTGGCGAGTAGCATAGGCACGGAAGCTGTCCAGCAACGAGGAGCGAATCCGTGCCTTCCTCTCGTGACGTCGTGTTCGTCGACGGCGTGCGCACGCCTTTCGGCAGGTCAGGGCCGAAGGGACTGTACGCGGAGACCCGCGCGGACGACATGGTCGTCCGCGTCATCCGCGAGCTGATCCGCCGTAATCCCAATCTTCCGCCCGAGCGGGTGGACGAGGTCGCGATCGCGGCCACCACCCAGATCGGCGACCAGGGCCTGACCATCGGGCGTTCCGCCGCCGTGCTGGCCGGGCTGCCCAAGAGCGTGCCGGGCTACGCCATCGACCGCATGTGCGCGGGCGCGATGACCGCGGTGACCTCGGTCGCGGGCGGCATCGCGTTCGGCGCCTACGACGTGGCCATCGCCGGCGGCGTCGAGCACATGGGCCGCCACCCGATGGGCGAGGGCGTCGACCCCAACCCCCGCTTCCTGTCGGAGAAGCTCGTGGACGGCAGCGCCCTGGTCATGGGCATGACCGCCGAGAACCTCCACGACCGCTACCCGGAGATCTCCAAGGAGCGGGCCGACGCCTACGCGGCGCTGTCGCAGGAGAAGGCGGCCAAGGCCTACGCCGACGGCAAGATCCAGCCGGACCTGATGCCGACCGCGATCCGGACGGCGGACAAGGGCTGGGGGCTGGCCGTACAGGATGAGGCTCCGCGGCCCGGCACGACCGTCGAGGCGCTCGCGGCGCTGAAGACGCCCTTCCGCTCGCACGGCCGGGTCACGGCGGGCAACTCCTCGGGCATCAACGACGGCGCCACCGGCTGCGTCGTGGCCGCCGCCGACGTCGCCGAGGAGCTCGGCCTGGACGCCAAGATGCGTCTGGTCTCCTACGCCTTCGCGGGCGTGGACCCCGAGGTGATGGGCGTGGGCCCGATCCCGTCGACCGAGCGCGCGCTGCGCCTGGCCGGTCTGAACGTCTCCGACATCGGGCTGTTCGAGATCAACGAGGCCTTCGCCGTGCAGGTGCTGGCCTTCCTCGACCACTTCGGGATCGACGAGGAGAAGGTCAACCCGTACGGCGGCGCCATCGCCTTCGGCCACCCGCTGGCCTCCTCGGGCGTGCGGCTGATGACGCAGCTCGCCCGCCAGTTCGCCGAGCGGCCCGACGTCCGCTACGGCATCACCACCATGTGCGTCGGCATGGGCATGGGCGGCACCGTGATCTGGGAGAACCTCGCATGAGCGTGAACGTGACGGAGCTGTTCAAGGACGAGGTCGTCACCAAGGCGCTGGTACGCGACGTCGAGCTGCCCGGCGGCGCCGGGACCATGGCGCTGGTCACCCTGGACAACGGGTTCGACCACACCAAGCCGAACACGTTCGGGCCCGGCGGGCTGACGTCGCTCGGCGCGGCGCTGGACGGGATCGCGGCGCGTACCGATCTGGCCGCGGTGGGTGTGACCGGCAAGCCGTTCATCTTCGGGGTCGGCGCGGACCTCAAGGGCGCGGCGCTGGTCCGCGCGCGCGAGGAGGCCCTGGAGATCGGGCGGCTGGGGCACGAGGTGTTCCGGCGGCTGGGCGAGCTGCCCGTTCCGTCGTTCGCGTTCGTGAACGGCGCGGCCATGGGCGGCGGCCTGGAGATCGCGCTCCACTGCACGTACCGGACCATTTCCTCCGGGGTGCCCGCGCTGGCCCTGCCGGAGTGTTTCCTCGGCCTGGTGCCCGGCTGGGGCGGCACGCAGTTGCTCCCCCGCCTGATCGGCCCGGCCGCGGCGCTCAAGCTCATCGTCGAGAACCCGCTGTCGCAGAACCGCATGCTCAAGGGCCGTGACGCGTTCAAGCTCGGGGTGGCGGACGCGATGTTCGAGCCCGCCGACTTCCTGGAGGAGTCGCTCCGCTGGGCATCGAAGGTCCTGAAGGGCGACATTTCCATCGACCGCCCGACATTTCCGGATGCCGATTGGGAGAAGGCGGTCAACGACGCCCGCTTCCTCGTCGACATGAAGCTGCGCGGCGCCTCCCCCGCCCCCTACCGGGCCCTCGACCTCGTCGCCCTGGCCCGCACCGCCACCCGCGACGAGGGCTTCGCCGCCGAGGACGAGGCCCTGGCCGACCTCCTCATGGGCGACGAGCTGCGCGCCGGCCTCTACGCCTTCGACCTCGTCCAGCGCCGCGCCAAGAAGCCCGCCGGCGCGCCGGACACGTCGCTGGCCCGCAAGGTCACCAAGGTCGGCGTCGTCGGCGCCGGGCTGATGGCCTCGCAGATGGCGCTGCTGTTCGCCCGCCGCCTGGAGGTGCCGGTCGTCCTGACCGACCTCGACCAGGCCAGGCTCGACAAGGGCGTCGGCTACGTCCACGCCGAGGTGGACAAGCTCCTGTCGAAGGGCCGGATCTCCGGCGACCAGGCCAACCGTCTCAAGGCCCTGGTCACCGGCTCCCTCACCAAGGACGCCTTCGCCGACGCCGACTTCGTCATCGAGGCCGTCTTCGAGGACATGGCGGTCAAGAAGAAGGTGTTCGCCGAGGTCGAGGCGCACGTCTCCGCCGAGTGCGTGCTGGCCACCAACACCTCCTCGCTGTCGCTGAGCGAGATGGGCGCCGAGCTCCGGCACCCCGAGCGGCTGGTCGGCTTCCACTTCTTCAACCCGGTCGCGGTCATGCCGCTCCTGGAGATCATCCGCGGCGCCGGCACCTCGGACGCGACCCTGGCCACCGCCTTCGCGGTCGGCAAGTCACTGCGCAAGTCGTCGGTGCTGGTCAAGGACGCGCCCGCGTTCGTGGTCAACCGGCTGCTCACCCGCTTCATGGGCGAGGTCATCGCCGCCGTGGACGAGGGGACGCCGCTGGAGGTCGCCGAGCACTCCCTGGACGACCTGGGCCTGCCGATGTCGCCCTTCGCGCTGCTGCAGCTCGTCGGGCCCGCCGTCGGCCACCACGTGTCGGAGACGCTGCACGCCGCCTTCCCCGGGCGGTTCGGCGTCAGCGGCAACATGGCCAAGCTCGTCGCCTCGGGCAAGCCTGGCGTCTACGCGCCCGACTTCTCCCTCGACCCCGAGGCCGTGGCGCTGTTCGCGGGCGGTACCCGTCCCTCCACCGCGCAGGAGGTACGGCAGCGCGTCCTGTCGGCCCTGTCCGAGGAGATCCGGCTCATGCTGGATGAGGGCGTGGTGGCCGCCGCCCAGGACATCGACCTGTGCATGATCCTGGGCGCGGGCTGGCCGTTCCATCTGGGTGGCGTCACGCCGTACCTGGACAGGGCGGGCATCTCCCAGCCGCGCTTCCTGGAGCCCGGCGTCGCCTCCGTGCCGTGAGCGGCGGAAGGGCCCCGTGTCACGGGGCCCTTCCAGCCGGGAGGAAGTAGCGTGTGTGACCTTGCCCGTCCGAGGAAGGGAACACATGTGAAGACGCTCGCGCTCGTCGTGCTGGCCGGTGCCGTCGTCTGGGGGAACGCCGCCCCGGCAGCCGCCTCGCAACGGCCCCGCGCGACGTTGAAGATCAGCGTCACCACGGGGGACACCACCAAGGCCGTCCGGCTGACCTGCGACCGGGACGGCGGGAACCATCCGTCGCCGCGGGCGGCCTGCCGGCTGCTGCGCTCGGTCAAGGGCAACCCGGCCAAGCTCAAGAACGAGCGGGCCATCTGCACCAGGGAGTACATGCCACACAGGGTCCGGGTCACGGGCGTGTGGCGGGGCAAGAAGGTCGCCTTCACCGGCAGGTTCGGCAACGGCTGCCTGATGAAGGCCGCGGGACGGGCCGTCTACACGTTCTGAGCGTGACGGGCCGTGCCGGGACGTGCTTCCCGGCACGGCTCCGGGCGGCTAGTCGGGTTTGATGCCCGGGACGAGGCGCTGGGCGCGGCTGTGGCGGTAGCCGTACAGGAAGTAGAGGGCGGCGCCGATGACCATCCAGATCAGGAAGCGCAGCCACGTCTCCACCGGAAGGTTGAGCATCAGGTAGAGGCAGGCCAGCACCGACAGGATCGGCAGCAGCGGGACCAGCGGCGTGCGGAAGGCGCGGTGCAGGTCCGGGCGGGTCCGGCGCAGGATGATCACGCCGATCGAGACGACGACGAACGCGAAGAGCGTGCCGATGTTCACCAGTTCGGCCAGCGCGCCGAGGGAGATGAACCCGGCCAGCAGCGCCGTCACCACGCCGATGATGACCGTGAGGCGGGCGGGCGTGCCGTACTTCGGATGGACCTTCGCCAGGCCGCGCGGCAGCAGGCCGTCACGGCACATCGCGAACAGCACCCGGCTCTGCCCCAGCATGAGGATCATCACCACGGTGGTGAGACCGGCGATGGCGCCGATGCTGATCAGCGCGGCGGCCCAGTTCTGGCCCACGGCGGTGAACGCGTCGGCCAGCGGCGCCCGCGTGCTGAGCTCGCTGTAGGGCTGCATGCCGACCACGACCAGCGAGACCGCCACGTACAGCACCGTGCAGACGACCAGCGAGCCGATGATGCCGCGCGGCAGGTCGCGCTGCGGCTGGATGGTCTCCTCCGCGGCCGTCGCCACGATGTCGAAGCCGATGAACGCGAAGAACACGATCGCGGCGGCGGAGAAGATGCCGATCACGCCGAAGGCCACCGGCGTGATGCCGAACAGCACCTGGATGAGCGGCGCCTTCAGTCCCTCGACGGCCGGTGTGGAGATCGGGTCGGGGATGAACGGCGTGTAGTTGGCCGCGTTGACGAAGAACAGCCCCGCCACGATGACCAGCAGGATCACCGCGACCTTGACGATCACGATGATCAGGTTGACCCGCGACGACAGCTTGATGCCGGCCACCAGGATCGCCGTCAGGATCAGCACGATCACCATCGCCGGCACGTTGACCACCGGGCTGTCGCCCGCCATCCAGTCCGGCAGGGTGAGCCCGATCGACTGCAGCAGCGAGGCGAAGTACCCCGACCAGCCGACCGCCACCACGGCCGCGGCCAGCGCCATCTCCAGCATCAGGTCCCAGCCGATCACCCAGGCGGGGAACTCGCCCAGCGTGGCGAAGGAGAACGTGTACGCGGAACCCGCCACGGGCAGCGTGGAGGCGAACTCGGCGTAGCAGAGCGCGGCCAGCCCGCACACGACGGCGGCCACGATGAAGGACAGGGCCACCGCGGGTCCCGCGGTCTGCTTGGCCACCTGGCCCGTGAGCACGAAGATGCCGGTGCCGACGATCACGCCGATGCCGAAGACCGTGAGGTCGGTGGCGGTCAGGCGCTTTCTCAGCCGGTGCTCCGGCGCCTCCGTGTCCTGGATCGACTGCTCGACGCTCTTGGTGCGAAAGATATCCACGATCAGTCAGTGCCCGTTTACCCCGCTGTCATGCCTTCCTCCGCCCATCACGAACAGCGCCGATCGCCCGGCGACCAGGGACTTTCCGGACAACGCGCCGCCGTGCGGCGTGGGCACGGCGGCGCGGCGGGGTCAGTTGCGGGCGGTCGGGCTTTCGATGGGGGCGCCGCGCTTGGCGATCGCCTCGGTGATCTCGCGGGCCAGGTCCTGGCCGGTCAGGCCGATCTGGCCGAGGATCTTGGCGCGCTTGGCGTGGTCGAGGAAGCGCTGCGGGATGCCGTAGGAGCGGACGGGCACGTCCACGTCGGCCTCGCGCAGCAACCGCGAGACCGCGTCGCCCACGCCGCCGACCTTGCCGTTGTCCTCGACCACGGCCACCAGCTTGTGGGCCCCCGCCGCCACCACCAGGGCGTCGTCGAGCGGCTTGACCCAGCGCGGGTCGACGACCGTGGCGGTGATGCCCTGGGCGTCGAGCAGCTTGGCCGCGTCCATGCAGATGTGCGCCATCGGGCCCACGCCGACCAGCAGCACGTCGGGCTCGCCCGAGTCGGCCACCCGCAGCAGGTCCATCTCGCCCAGCTTGCCGACCGGCTCGATCGTCTCGGCCAGCGCGCCCTTCGGGTAGCGAAGCACGGTCGGCCCGTCCGTGGTGGCGACCGCCTCGCGCAGCAGTTCGACGATGCGCTCGCCGTCACGCGGTACGGCGATCCGCAGGCCGGGGACGACCTGCATGATGGACAGGTCCCACATGCCGTTGTGGCTGGCCCCGTCGTCGCCGGTGACGCCCGCGCGGTCGAGCACCAGGGTGACCGGCAGCTTGTGCAGGGCGACGTCCATCAGCAACTGGTCGAAGCCGCGGTTGAGGAAGGTGGCGTACACGGCGAACACCGGGTGCATCCCGCCGAGCGCCAGGCCGGCGGCGCTGGTCAGGGCGTGCTGCTCGGCGATGCCGACGTCGTAGATGCGCTCGGGGTAGGCCTCGGCGAAGGCGGCCAGGCCCACCGGGTGGAGCATGGCGGCGGTGATGCCGACGATGTCGGAGCGCTCGCGGCCGAGCTTGACCATCTCCTCGCTGAACACGTCGGTCCAGATGCGGGGCTTCGGCTTCTCCCGCCCGGTCGACTTGTCGAAGGCGCCGGGGCCGTGCATCTGGTCCTCGTCGTGGTTCTCCGCCGGGGAGTAGCCGCGGCCCTTCTGGGTGAGGGCGTGGACGATGACCGGGCCGCCGAAGTCGCGTGCCTTGCGCAGCGCGGCCTCCATGGCCTGCTCGTCGTGGCCGTCGATGGGGCCCAGGTACTTCAGGCCGAGGTCCTCGAACATCACCTGCGGGGCGATGACGTCCTTGACGCCCTTCTTGATGCCGTGGAGGGCGTCGTAGAGGACGGGAACGTTCCCGATCTTGTCCTTGACGAACTCCAGCATGTCCTCGTAGCGGCGGTTGACACGCAGCGAGGACAGGTGGGAGGCCAGCCCGCCGATGGTCGGGGAGTAGGAGCGGCCGTTGTCGTTGACCACGATGACGACCGGGAGGTCCTTGATCGCGGCGATGTTGTTGAGCGCCTCCCAGGCCATGCCGCCGGTCAGGGCGCCGTCGCCGATGATCGCCACGACCCTGCGGTCGCGCTCGCCGCGCAGCTTGAACGCCTTGCCGAGGCCGTCGGCGTAGGACAGCGCGGTGGAGGCGTGGGAGTTCTCGACGAAGTCGTGCTCGGACTCGGCCTGGCTCGGGTAGCCGGACAGGCCGCCCTCCTGCTTGAGCGCCTCGAAGCCCGCGAGGCGGCCGGTGAGCAGTTTGTGGACGTACGCCTGGTGGCCGGTGTCCCAGATGATCGGGTCGCGCGGGGAGTCGAAGACCCGGTGCAAAGCGATCGTGAGTTCCACGACACCCAGGTTGGGACCCAGGTGTCCGCCGAAGCGCGCGCACGAGTCGACGAGCTTGTCGCGGATCTCCCCCGCGAGCCTCGGCAACTGCGCCGCCCCGAGCCTTCTGACGTCCTCCGGTCCCTTGATTGAGCTCAGCAGCCCGCTCACGGAATCAGCCCCTCCTGCTCGTGCTCGCCACTGCGCACGAGTCTAGTTCGTGCCCCCGGCGCTGACTGCATCGAGTCAAATCAGCCCACATTTGTCCGATCTTGACCTAGTCTTTCCCTCACTATGAACACTCTCCCCATGAGGAAACTCTCGTCACTCGTGGCCGCAGGGCTGGTGCTTGCTCTGGCGGGCGTGGGTACGGCGACCGCCGAAGCGCAGCCCGTCAACCAGGGGGCGCAGCTGCAGCAGGCGGCGCCGCCCCGTGGCAAAGCAGCCGCGACGGCGAACCCGCTCTACCGCACCGGCCGGCTCGCCGACTCCAACTGTTCGCCCGGCGACCTGCCCCGTGGCAGCACCGCCGCCTACAAGCGCTTCCTGCAGCGCGTCACCAACTGCCTGAACGCCTCCTGGAGCAGCCAGTTCCGCAAGGCGGGCCTGTCGTTCAGCAAGCCGCGCCTGCGGATCATCACCAAGAAGGTCCGCACCGCCTGCGGCCCGTGGAGCGCGGGGGCCGACGGCCTCTACTGCTCGGGCGACCGCACGATGTACATGCTGATCACCAAGACGCAGCTCCGTAACCCGTACGCCCTGGGCATCACCCGCCTGATGGCGCACGAGTATGGTCACCACGTCCAGCAGATCTCCGGCATCTGGAACTACTACTGGGCGGCCCGCAACAGCTCGGGCAAGTCGATGCAGCTGCAGCTGTCGCGCCGCTCGGAGCTTCAGGCCGAGTGCTTCTCCGCGGTCTTCATGAACACCGTGGCCGACACCCTGCCCGTCGACCAGGCCGAGTGGGACCGGACGGTCCAGTGGTTCCGCCAGAACGGCCACAAGGCCTGGGCCCAGAACGACCACGGAAAGGGCTCCTCGCAGGCCGCCTGGATGAACCGGGGCTTCAACTCCGGCCAGGTGGGCTCGTGTAACACGTGGAAGGTCTCCGCCCGCTACGTGGCATAGCCCCTTAGTCCTCCTATAGCCCGAAATATCATCACATTGCGGTCTGTGCCCCTCGCGGCACGGGCCGCAATGTGCTTTACCAACGGCAGATGCGCCAAATAAGGTGCCTTCTCATGCGTACCCCCATTTTGGCGCTCATTTCCGGCGCCCTGGCGAGCGTGCTGTTCACCGGTGTGGCCCACGCCGCTCCCCCCTCCTACTCACCGGTGCTGACCAAGAACCCGGTCTACAAGACAGGTGCGCTGGAGCTCAAGGAATGTGACGAGCAGCCGGTCCAGAGCGGAGACCTGGACGACGCCCGCGTCTACCTCGAGTTCCTCATGGACTGCCTGAACGAGTCCTGGAGCAGGCAGCTGGCCAAGAAGAACATCCCCTTCGCCAAGCCGGGCTTCGAGGTCATCGCCAAGCCGGGCGCGCGGACCTCGTGCGGCAGGTTCCCCGCGGGCGCCCAGGCCATCTACTGCCCGAAGAACAAGAAGATCACCTTCCTGCTCGACGAGGCGATCCTGGCCGAGCCGTTCGAGCTGTTCCTGATGGAGGTCCTGGCCCACGAGTACGGTCACCACATCCAGCAGCTCACCGGCATGCTGAGGGTCGTCGACAACCTCAAGGGCAAGAGCAAGGCCCGCGTGTTCGACGAGAGCCGCCGGGTCGAACTGCAGGCCGAGTGCATGTCGGGCGCGTTCATCGGCTCGATCTGGCACTCGCTGGGCCGGCGCGAGTTCGACTTCCGCTACATCGTGAAGGTCGCCGAGAACGGCTACGACTTCCGTTCCCACGGCAAGGCCAAGAACATCGCCTGGTGGCTCAAGCGCGGCTTCGACGCCGAGTCCCCCAGCGCGTGCAACACCTGGGCGGCGCCGAAATCCCGGGTCTCCTAACCGGAGCGCCCCGAACTGGTCTAGGATCCGCGATCGTGCGACTTCCCCTTATTGCGGCATCTGTGTGCATGATCGCGGGTCTTACCTTTTCCGGTACGGCCAGCGCCTCGGCAGAACCGGCGGCCGCCGTGCCGCCCGCCGTACTGACCCAGAACAAGATCTATCGCTCCGGTACCACGTCGGCGCTCTCGTGCGCCATTCCGGAGATCCGCCGGGGAAGCGCCGCCTCGCTCCGAGCCTTCCACACCGGGATGGCCCGGTGCGCCGACCGCTTCTGGGCGGCCAGGTTCAGGGCCGCCGGGCTGCGGTACACGCCGCCGAAGGTGCAGGTGACGACGGGCAGCCGGTCGGTCTGCGGGAAGATCACCAGCAACGGCGCGCAGTACTGCCCGCAGCAGCGCACGGTCGCCATCCGGATCATGAAGCGTGACCTGACCGACCCGTTCAAGATGAACATCGCGCACTCGGTCGCCCACGAGTGGGGACACCACGTCCAGCACCTCACCGGCATCCTGACCGCGCAGAACGCCATGTACTGGCGCTCGTCGGGCGGCGCGCGCACGATCCTCAGCCACCGCCTGGAGATGCAGGCCGAGTGCTTCGCCGGCGCCTTCTACAGCTCCACCCTCGAATCCATCGATCCGGGCATCACCTGGGACCAGTGGATGGAGTCGGTCAGCAGGGCCGGGGAGAGCAAGACCCACGGACGGCCGGCCAATCTCGCCTATTGGCAGAACCGCGGATACGGCGGCCGTTCGGCGCAGTACTGCAACACGTGGAAGGCGGGAAAGTCGCGCGTTCTCTGAATGGCAATTGATTGTCAAGCAGGACGTATCACACTTTCTCCATGAGGTTCCCCCTTTATGCCGTGGTGTCAGTCCTCCTGGCCGGGGTGGTCCTGGCCGGCTCGACGGGTACCGCGGCCGCGTCCGCGTACCCGATCAAGAGTGCCGTCCTCACCCAGAACAAGATGTACCGGACCGGCGCGCTCGCGCCGGGCGCCTGCGTGGAGAAGCCGGTCGCGGCGGGGAGCGTCGCGCAGGCCAAGGTCTACGTCCGCGCCGTCCACGCCTGTCTCAACAAGGCGTGGCGCGCGCACTTCACCGGCGCGGGGCTGGAGTTCGGGCAGCCGTCGCTGACGTTCGTCACCAAGAAGGGCACCCGCTTCTGCGGCGAGAAGTGGGCCGACCAGGCGGGCAGCTACTGCGTCAAGTCGCGGCGCTTCGCCATCAGCCTTGACGACAAGATGCTGGAGGACCCCTCGGACCTGTTCCTCATGGACGTGGTCGCGCACGAGTACGGGCACCATCTGCAGAACATCGCCGGCCTGCACCACGCCTACCTCTACGAGCCGTACCGGAGCAAGAAGGAGGAACTGGAGCAGACGCGCCGGTTCGAGCTCCAGGCCGAGTGCCTGGCCGGGGTCTTCATGGGCAGCGTGTGGGAGTCGCTGGACCGTAGCGAGGACGACTGGGACTACCTGCTGGAGATCGTCAAGAACTCCGGCGACGAGACCACGAAGATCAAGGACCACGGCAAGGGCAGGAACCAGCGCTACTGGCTCGACAAGGGCTTCACCGCCGCCGCCCCGGCGGCCTGCAACACCTGGACCGCCCCTGCCTCACGGGTCTCCTAGCACTCCTCGCGATCTTTGGCGCTCTGGTGCCGCCGCCCCCGGGCGGTTGTTCGCCATTGATTGATCGGCCTGATCGGCCGGAGCCCGATCAACTCCGCCGTGCTACATCGGAACGGAAAGACCTTCGCGACCTGGAGCGGCGCCCACGACGGGAGTCCCGCAGCGGGTCCTGCCCGGCGCACCGCGACAAGCGCGTCCGGGCAGCGGCGAAGGCAGTGACATCCGTACCCGATCAAGGAGAACGATCATGAACCGCAGCTTAAGAACGGTGCTGGGCGCAGTCGCCGCGCTCGTCCTCGCCGGCACTCTGACAGCTCCCGCACACGGCCAGGCCAAGGCGATACCCGGCTGCGACTGGGGCACGAACCACGACGTCTACGTGGAGTGCCAGGGCGGAGCCGGCCGCTACACCGCCGTCGGACGAGCCAGGAACTTCTTCCACGGGCGCATCCACCTCTGGGGCCCGAACATGGACGTCTGGAGCGACACCAGAGACTGGCCGAGCGCGTCCGGTGCCGGCCACAACGCGGGATGGGTCTGCGCGGAAGGCTGGCGCCTGAACCCGAACGGGAGTTGGAGCTCGGTCGGCCTTCCCTGCGTCCAGGTGACCTGACCGCAGGCTCCGGCGGTCCACGCTCCGGGCGTCCGACTGGCCGCGACGGATACGCGGCCTTGATCACCACGGCCATGGGACCGGCCCCCGCCCGCACCGCGACGCGGGGGTCGTGCCCGGTCCCGCCCTCGGCCATCGGGACGATCCGGCCGGGGCCGGGCACCTTGGGATGCGCTCAGCCGCCCGCGCGGGCCAGGACTTCCAGCGGGTCGGCCAGCACGTGGGCGAAGGCGAGTTCCGCGGCGCCCACGAGGGTCGCGTCGTCGGCCAGCGCGGAGGTCCGCAGGCGCAGCTTCTCCCGCTGGGGGGCCAGGGCGCTGACCGCCAGGCGGCTGCGTACCTGGGCGGCCGAGCCGAGGTAGACCTCGCGCAGCATGCCGCCGAAGATCACCATCTCCGGGTTGAACAGGTTGACCAGGTTCGCCACGCCCAGCCCCAGCCAGTCGCCGACCTGGCGCAGCGCCTCCTGGGCGACGATGTCCCCGCGGTCGGCGGCGTCGACCACCTTGCGTACCGCGTCACGGCCCTGGTGGCCCTCCTCCGGGCTCCTGCCCGCGGCCTCCAGCAGGGCCCGCTCCCCCACCTCCGCCTCCAGGCAGCCGCGGGAGCCGCAGGCGCACTGCCCGCCGCCCGGGTTGATCACCATGTGGCCGATCTCGCCGCCGTAGCCGTCGTGGCCGCCGAGCAGGTGGCCGCCGGCGATGATCCCGCCGCCCACGCCGACATCCCCGTGCAGGTAGACGAGGTCGCGCACGCCCACGCCCACGCCGCGGCTGTGCTCGGCGAGCGCGGCCAGGTTCGCGTCGTTGCCCACGCTCACCGGCAACCCGAAGGCCAGCCGCCTGCCCAGTGCCTCGCCGAAGGGCGCCTCGTCGGCGTGCAGGTTCGGGCCGAACCTGATCACGCCGTCGCTTCTGCGCACGCCGCCGGACACGGCGGCGCCCGCCCCGACGCAGACGGCGTCGTGGCGGGCCTTGCGCCGCATCTGCCGGGCCGCCGCGGCCAGCTCTCCGGTCAGCTCCGTCAGGTCGAACGGGCCGCGCCGCCGTACCGACTCCCTGCGGTCGAGTATCACCCCGCCCAGCCCGACGCGGGCGACGGCCAGCCGGTCGGGACCCACGTCGAAGGCGAAGACGTAGACACGCGCCGACTCGGGGCGCACCACCAGCGACGGCCGGCCCGCGCGGCCGGTCTCGCGCGGCAGTTCCTCGCGCACCAGGCCCGCCGCGGTCAGGTCGGAGGTGAGCGCCATGATGGTGCTGCGGTTCAGGCCCATGCGCGAGGTCAGCTCGGCACGTGAGATCGGCCCGCCCAGATGGACATGGCGCAGCAGCGTGCCGAGGTTGTGCCGCCTGATGTCCTCCTGGGATGGCCCCGCCCGCATCACCTCAGACCCGCTGCGGCCGCCCGCCTGCGCGCCAGCGCGTCGACGCCCGCGGCCAGCAAGAGGACAGATCCGGTGACCAGGTATTTCACGCTGGAACCGTACTGCATCAGGCCCATGCCGTTTTCGATGACCGCCACCACGGCGCCGCCCAGCACGGCGTCGAGGACCCTGCCCTTGCCGCCGAACAGGCTCGTCCCGCCTATCACCGCAGCTCCGACGGCATACAGCAGGACCGTGCTGCCTCCGGTGTTCGGGTCGACGGAGTTGGCGCGGGAGGCCGCGATGATCCCGCCGACCGCGGCCATCGACGAGCAGATCACGAACGCGCCGATCTTGATGCGGTCGACGTCGATGCCGGCCCTGCGGGCCGCCTCCGCGTTCCCGCCGACCGCGTAGACATGCCGTCCGAAGGGCATACGGCGCAGCACGAACGTCCACAGGACCAGCAGCGCCAGGATGACCGGCACGACGATGGGCACGCCGGTGAGCGAGATCGTCAGCGGGTTGCGGCTGCGCTCCAGGTTCAGGACGTAGACGGCGAGCCCGGCGATGACCGCCAGGCTGCCCACCCGCGCGGCGATCAGCGAGAACGGGTCGGCCACCAGCCCGCGCGCGGCCCGCCGGCGTGCCCGGGTGAGCTGGAGTGCCGCGTAGATCACCACGCCGGCGGCGTAGAGCGCCCAGCCGAGCGCGGGCGTCATGTTCTTGGTCGCGATGGCGACGATGACCGGGTCGGCGATGGAGATGTTGGTGCCCTCGTCCAGCATGATCAGCACCACGCCCTGGAAGGCGAGGAACGCCGCCAGCGTGACCACGAAGGACGGGATGCCGACCTTGGCCACCAGCGAGCCCAGGATCACCCCGATCACCGAGCCGGTGAGGATGGCCGCGATCACGGCCACGTACCAGGGTTGCCCGAGGTCGGTGAGCGTCACGGCGAGCACCGCCGCGCAGACGCCGCTGGCGAAGCCGGCCGACAGGTCGATCTCGCCCAGCAGCAGGACGAAGACCAGGCCCATGGCGATGACGGTCACCGCGGCGCCCTGGGTGAACAGGTTGGCGAAGTTGATGGCGGTCAGGAACGAGGGCCGGGCGATCGCGAAGACCGTGCAGAGCACGACCAGGCCGATGACGGCGGGCAGCGCGCCCATGTCGCCGCCGCGGACCCGCTCCCCGTAGGCGCGGGCGCTGTGCCCGATCGACGGCGTCTGCACCGCCGCGATGATGGCCTCTTTGTCCTGCACGAGCTTGCTCATGGCGCGATCCCCAGTTCTCCGCTGCGACCGGAGGTGATCAGTTCGACGACCTGCGCGTGCGTCACGTCGGCGGTGCGGACCTGGGCCGCCATCCTGCCGAGGTAGAGCGCCGCGATCCGGTCGGAGACGGCGAACACGTCGTTCATGTTGTGCGAGATGAGCACCACGGCCAGGCCCTGGTCGGCCAGCCTGCGCACGAGTTCCAGTACCTGGGCGGTCTGGGCGACGCCGAGCGCGGCGGTGGGCTCGTCGAGGATGACCACCCGGGAGTTCCAGAGCACCGCCTTGGCGATGGCGACGGTCTGCCGCTGGCCGCCGGACAGGCTGGCGACCTGCTGCCGGATGGATTTGACCGTGCGTACCGACAGGCCGGACAGCGTGCGCTCGGCCATCTCCTCCATCGTCGCCTCGTCCAGGACCAGGCCGCTGCGGCGTTCGCGGCCGAGGAACATGTTCTGGACGATGTCGAGGTTGTCGCAGAGCGCGAGGTCCTGGTAGACGATCTCGATGCCGAGCGCTCCGGCGTCGCGCGGGGTGCTCACCTGGACGTCGTCGCCGTCGAAGAGGATCCGGCCGGCGTCGACGGGGTGGATGCCGCCCACGCACTTCACGAGCGTCGACTTGCCGGCGCCGTTGTCGCCGACCAGAGCGGTGACCTCGCCGGCGTAGGCGGAGAAGGCGACGTCGTGGAGCACTTGGACGGGGCCGAAGCTCTTGTCGAGGCCGCGTACTTCGAGAAGTGGGGTCGTCATGGGGCTCCCTCGGAGGAGGGTACGGCAGGCCGCCTTGTGGGCCGCTTGCCGTACCTTAAGCCGAAATTTCGGGATCTAGAGGGGGTTGGGTTAGCTGATTCCGGCTTCTGTGCACTTGGCGGCGAAGTCGCCGGTGCAGAGTTCGTCCTTGGTCACGTAGCCGTCGGCCACGACGTCCTTGACGGTGTCGAAGGTGATGGGCTGGGGGTCGAGGAGTTCGGCGGGGACGTCCGCGCCGGTCTGGGAGTCCTTGACGGTGCCGCTCGCCGTCGGCTTCTCGCCCTTGGCCAGCGCGACCGCGAGCTTGGCCGCGGCGTCGGCCTCCTTCTTGACGGCCTTGTAGACGGTCATGCACTGGTCGCCGGCCAGGATGTTCTGCAGGCCCTGGACGGTGGCGTCCTGGCCGGTGACCGGGACCTTCCCGTTGAGCTTGTTCTTCTTCAGCACGGTGATGGCGGCGTTGCCGAGCCCGTCGTTGGCCGCCAGCACGCCGGCGATCTTCGGCTGGCTGGTGAGCATCTGCTCGAACAGCGTGCCGGCCTTGGTGTTGTCCCACTCGGGCACCGACTCCTCGGGGCCCTTCACGTACTCACCGGCGTCGAACCTGGGCTTCAGGACGCCGTCGTAGCCCTCCTTGAACAGGGTCGCGTTGTTGTCGGTGGGCGAGCCGTTCAGGTAGGCGACGATGGGCTTGTCGGCCTTCTTCTCGGCCAGGCACTTGCTCAGGCCCTCGCCCTGCAGGGTGCCGACCTTGGTGTTGTCGAAGCTGACGTAGTAGGCGGCGTTGCCGCCGAGCGTGAGCCGGTCGTAGTCGATCGTGGGCACGCCCTGCGCCTTGGCCTTGTCGATAACGGTCTTGCCGGTTCCGCTGTCGAGGTTCACGATCATCAGCACGGTCGCGCCGTTGGTGATCATCTGGTCGGCGATGGTCTGGAACGCGGACTTGTCGTTCTGGGCGTTCTGGATGTCGAAGGCGACCCCGGCGGCCGTGAATGCCTCTCCCAGGAACTTGCGGTCCGCCGTCTCCCAGCGGGCCGAGGACTTGCTGTCGGGCAGGATGACGCCGACCTTGCCGGGCTTGGCGGTGGCGGCTCCCGTCGTGGCGGTGGTGCCGGTGGTCGTGCCGCTCTCGCCCCCGCAGGCGGCCAGACCCAGGATGAGCGCGGCGGCGCCCAGGATCCCCTTGCGCATGGCAGACCTCCCTGAATGTTGTTTGCGGCAACGTATTCCGCCGGGGACCTCTTGGGAAGGGGCTCAGAGGGCGGAGTTTGTTGTTCCGCATAACAATCGTGAAACGTGGGCCTTGCTCGGGTACGCGCTGTCGCGTTGTCTGGGCCCATGGACGATCACTGGGCCATCTCCGACCGCCTGGCCACCTACGCCTACGCGCTGGACAGCGGCGCCTGGGACCTGCTCGACGAGGTGTTCACGCCCGACGCCGTGCTCGACTACACCTCGGCCGGGGGGATCAAGGGACCGTTTCCCGAGGTCAAGGCCTGGCTCGCGGACGTTCTTCCGCACTGGCCCGGCCGGCTCCACCTGATCGGCGCCACCCGGGTCGCGGTGCGCGGGGACGCGGCGGAGGTCTCGGCCGCGTTCACCGACACGCTGGCGCCCAGCCGGGAACTGGCCAAGCCGGCCGGGATCCTGCAGGGCGGCGGCTGGTATCACCACCAGATGGCCAGGACGCCCGCCGGGTGGCGGAGCCGGGAACTGGTGGAGGAGCAGACCTGGCGGACCATGCACTGAGGCCCTCCCCTGTCCTAGGTCACGGGTGCTACGGTGAGCTCCGCCGTACCGGATGAGGGGGCATATGTTCGGGATTGTCCGGCCATGTCGGCACGGCATGTGCGGGGGGATGTTCAAGGACTGGCTGGGGCATCTGTGCGGTCTGTGCCTGGCCTTGCGGGACGAGCATGGGCAGGCGGCGCGGCTGGCGACCAACTATGACGCGTTGCTCGTGTCGGTGCTGGCCGAGGCGCAGATGGGCGCGCCTGCCCGGAGGCGTACCGCTGGGCCGTGCGCTCTGCGGGGGTTCAGGACGGCCGGGGTCGTGCAGTCGGAAGGGGCCCGGCTGGCCGCGTCGGTCTCCCTCATCTTGGCCGGGGCCAAGCTGCGCGACCACATCGCCGACGGCGACGGACTTTACCGGCGCCGGCTCGTCGCCGCGACCGCCGGGCGGCTGGCCGGACGCTGGTCCGGCGCGGGCGCCTCGACGGCGGCCGCCCTGTCCTTCGACCCCGCCCCGCTGACCGGCGCGGCCCTCGCCCAGGTGGAACTTGAGCGGTCCGGCGGTCGTACGCTCGCCACGCTCACGGCGCCCACCGAGGACGCGGTGGCCGCCGCCTTCGCGCACACGGCGGTGCTGACGGGGCGGCCCGGCAACCGCGAGCCGCTCGAACGCGCCGGGCGGGCCTTCGGGCGGCTGGCCCACCTTCTGGACGCCGTGGAGGACCTGACCGAGGATCGCGAGCGGGGGGCCTACAACCCGCTGCTGGCCAGTGGCACGGCCCTCGCGGACGCCCGTTCGCACTGTGAGCGCGCGCAGGCCGACCTGCGGGAGGCCGTGCACGGGCTGGAGCTGCCCCGGCCCCGGCTGGCCACGGCACTCCTGGTCCATGAGACGTCCCGGGCGATCACCCGCACCTTCGCCGAGGGCACCGCGCCCTCCGAACCGCCGACGCACTCACCTGGTTCGCCTCCCGAGCCTCATCCCCGCAAGCCGGATCCCGGCGGGCTGATCTCGCTGGCCTGTGCCGCCTTCTCCTGCTGCACCTGCGGGCTCTACCAGCCTCCGTGGGAGGAGGAGGATTCCCGGTGCTCCAGTTGCGCCAACTGCGGGGACGTCTGCTGCCATCTGCCCGACTGCTGCACGAACTGCGACTGTTGCTCGGACTGCGACTGCTGTTCCGGTTGCGACTGCTGCTCGGCCTGAGCCGTCACCGCATCACGCTCTGCCCGATGAGCACCAGCGCGGAGGCGGCCGCCACGATCAGGATCGCCGCCCGCACCTTCCCGCCGTCGAGATAGCGCCGCAGCGGCCCGGACACGAGAAATCCGGCGATCATGGGTACGAGCAGCGCCGCCCCCGTGGCCAGCGCCTTGCCGGGCAACCGGTCCACGAAGGCCAGGACGGCCAGCGACTGGGCGGCGCTCAGGGCGAAGAACATGGCCAGCGTCGCCCGGATCTGCGGCCCCTTGGCGCTCTGGTACACCAGGCCGATGGGCGGGCCGCCGATGCCCGTGGCCGTGCCGGTGACGCCGGAGACGAACCCGGCGGTGGCGAGTGTCGCGCCGTTGCGCGGCACGCTCAGCGCCCGCGCCGTCAGCCCCACCGCGATCAGCACCATCACTCCGACGAGCACGCCGAGTGTGTGGGCCGACACGTAGACGACGACGAATCCTCCGATGACCGTTCCGGGCAGCCGGCCGAGCACCGCGAACCCCAGCCCCCGCCAGTCCACCTTGCGCCACTCGGCGGCCAGCGTGAACAACGGCAACGTGAAGTTGACCACCTGGATCGCACCGGGCATGACGCCGGGGTCGAGGATCGTGAGCACGGGCGCGGCGATCAGCCCCAGCCCAAACCCGACGCCTCCCTGGACAATTGCCCCGATGAAAACCGCCAAACTACCAATTGTCAGGACAAGCGCCAGATCACTCATGCCGGAGAGTCAACCACCGCCCCGCCCGTCCCCTCCCACCGCCCTCGCCCGGCCACCCGGCCGGCACCCCGCTCTCCGGCGCCCCTCGATCGTCCGAGACCGGGAACAGCCCTATGATCCGTGTTCGTGCCCCTGATGCAGACCGTTGCCGTGCTGTCCGTACTGACCCTCACCACCGCTCCGGCCGCCGACCCGTGGGCGGGCACCGGCAGGCTCGCAGCCCAGTCGTGCGAGGAGCCCGAGCTGATCTCCGGCGGAGTGGCGCGGCCCAGGGAGTATCTCGTAGCGATGGTGAAATGTCTGGACAAGGCGTGGGGCGGGCATTTTGCGCGGGCGCGGATGCCGTTCAGCAAGCCCAAGGTGCGCTATTTCGACGTGCCGCAGGATCGGATCTGCGGGTTCGACTGGCCCGAGGGGACTGCCGCCTTCTACTGCCCGGGGCCGCGCACGCTGGTGTTCCCGCTGTCCGGCGACTGGATCGAGGGGCGGACCGACCTGCTGCCGCTCAAGATCGCTGCCCACGAGTACGGACATCACCTGCAGAGCCTGACCGGCATCCGCGCCGCCTACGAGCGCGGCAAGGCAACCGCCGAGCGCGGGCGCCGCTACGAGTTGCAGGCCGACTGCCTGGCCGGGGTGTTCCTGGCCGGGGTGTGGCGGTCGCTGCCCCGGGACACGAAGGACTGGGCCGCCCTGGTCGAGACGGTACGGGCCAGCGGGGACGACCTCTACCGCACCCACGGCAGCGGCGCCAACCGCGTCTACTGGCTGAAGCGCGGCTTCACCGGCGCCCGGCCCGCCTCCTGCGACACCTGGTCGGCGGCGCGGTCCCGGGTGGCGTGAGGGCCGGCCGTACCCCATGAGAAAGCCCCGCCGCGAGCGGACAGCGGCGGGGCGTCTCGTGCCGGCTACTTGGTCAGCAGCGAGCGGAGCACGTACTGCATGATGCCGCCGTGCCGGTAGTAGTCGGCCTCGCCGGGGGTGTCGATGCGGACGACCGCGTCGAACTCGACGTCGCCGGCCTTCACGTGCACGGTCTGCGGGATGCCGCCGTCGTTGAGCGCCACGACGCCGGTGATCTCGAAGGTCTCCTCGCCGGTGAGCCCCAGGGACGCGGCCGAGGCGCCCTCCGGGTACTGCAGCGGCAGAACGCCCATGCCGATCAGGTTCGAGCGGTGGATGCGCTCGTAGGACTCGGCGATGACGGCGCGGACGCCGAGCAGCGCGGTGCCCTTGGCAGCCCAGTCACGCGAGGAGCCGGAGCCGTACTCCTTGCCCGCGAGGACGACCAGCGGCGTGCCGCCGGCGGCGTAGTTGACGGAGGCGTCGTAGATGAACGACACCGGCGCGCCGGCCTGGGTGAAGTCGCGGGTGTAGCCGCCCTCGGTGCCGGGGGCGATCTGGTTGCGCAGGCGGATGTTGGCGAACGTGCCGCGGATCATGACCTCGTGGTTGCCGCGGCGCGAGCCGTAGGAGTTGAAGTCCTTGACCGCGACGCCGTGCTCGTCGAGGTACTGCGCGGCCGGGGTGCCGACCTTGATCGCGCCGGCGGGCGAGATGTGGTCGGTGGTGACCGAGTCGCCCACCTTGACCAGCACGCGGGCGCCGGAGATGTCGGTGACCGGCTCCGGCTTGACCGGCATGCCCTCGAAGTAGGGGGCCTTGCGGACGTAGGTGGAGTCCGGGTCCCACTCGAAGGTGTTGCCGGTGGGGATCGGCAGCGAACGCCACGTGTCGTCGCCCTTGAAGACGTCGGCGTAGTCGCGCTCGAACATCTCGCGGCCGATCGAGGAGTTGACGACGTCCGCGATCTCCTCGGGCGAGGGCCAGATGTCCTTGAGGAAGACCGGCTCACCGTCGTTGCCGACGCCGAGCGGCTCGTTGTTGAGGTCGATGTCCATCGTGCCCGCGAGCGCGTAGGCGACCACCAGCGGCGGCGAGGCCAGGTAGTTCATCTTCACGTCGGGGTTGATGCGGCCCTCGAAGTTGCGGTTGCCGGACAGCACCGCGGTGACGGCCAGGTCGTTGTCCTGGACCGCCTGGGAGATCTCGGGGATCAGCGGGCCCGAGTTGCCGATGCAGGTGGTGCAGCCGTAGCCGACCAGGTTGAAACCGATCTTGTCGAGGTACGGCTGCAGCCCCGACCGCTCGAAGTACCCGGTGACGACCTGCGAGCCGGGAGCCAGCGAGGTCTTGACCCACGGCTTGCGGTTCAGGCCCTTGTCGACCGCGTTGCGGGCCAGCAGCGCGGCGCCCAGCATCACGTAAGGGTTGGAGGTGTTGGTGCAGCTGGTGATCGCGGCGATGGTGACGATGCCGTGGTCGATCTCGAACGTGGTGCCGTCGGCCAGCGTCACCGGGCACGGCTTGTGCGGCCGGCCGTTCGCGCTCTGCGCGGGCGGGTCGGAGGCCGGGAAGCTCTCCTTGCCGGCCTCGTCGTCGGCGACGAAGTTGGCGACGTCGTGGCGCCAGGTGTCCTTGGCGGCCGACAGGGCGATGCGGTCCTGCGGGCGCTTCGGCCCGGCGATCGACGGGACGACCGTGGCCAGGTCGAGCTCGATGTACTCGGAGAACTCGGGCTCGGCGCCGTCCGGGTCGAGCCAGAGGCCCTGGGCCTTGGCGTAGGCCTCGACGAGCGCGATCTGCTCCTCGGAGCGGCCGGTGAGGCGCAGGTAGTTGGTGGTCTGGCCGTCGATCGGGAAGATGGCGCAGGTGGAGCCGAACTCGGGGCTCATGTTGCCGATCGTGGCCCGGTCGGCCAGCGGCACGGAGGAGACGCCGTCGCCGTAGAACTCGACGAACTTGCCGACCACGCCGTGCTTGCGCAGGATCTCGGTGATCGTCAGCACCAGGTCGGTCGCGGTGGCGCCGGCGGGGAGCTTGCCGCTGAGCTTGAAGCCCACGACGCGCGGGATCAGCATGGAGATCGGCTGGCCGAGCATCGCGGCCTCGGCCTCGATGCCGCCGACGCCCCAGCCGAGGACGCCGATGCCGTTCTCCATCGTGGTGTGGGAGTCGGTGCCCACGCACGTGTCAGGGTAGGCCTTGCCGTCGCGGGTCATCACCACGCGGGCCAAGTGCTCGATGTTGACCTGGTGCACGATGCCGGTGCCGGGCGGGACGACCTTGAACTCGTCGAAGGCCGTCTGGCCCCAGCGCAGGAACTGGTAGCGCTCGCGGTTGCGCTCGTACTCGCGCTCGACGTTGCGCTGGAAGGCGTCGGGGTGACCGAAGAAGTCGACGATGACGGAGTGGTCGATGACCATCTCGGCCGGGGCCAGCGGGTTGATCTTCGTCGCGTCCCCGCCGAGCTCGCGTACGGCCTCGCGCATCGTGGCCAGGTCGACGACACAGGGCACGCCGGTGAAGTCCTGCATGATCACGCGGGCCGGCGTGAACTGGATCTCGACGCTCGGCGCGGCCTTCGGGTCCCATCCGCCCAGGGCGCGGATGTGGTCGGCGGTGATGTTGGCGCCGTCCTCGGTGCGGAGGAGGTTCTCCAGCAGGATCTTCAGGCTGTACGGCAGGCGCGCCGAGCCCTCGACGGCGTCCAGCCGGAAAATCTCATACGACGCGTCGCCGACGCGTAGCGTGTCACGGCTGCCGAAGCTGTTCGCGGACACGGTGAATCGCCTCCTCGGTGGACCAAATACTCAGTCAAATCCTGCCGCACCCGGGGACCGGACAAGACGTTAGGTAACCCTAACCCGCAGGTTGCAGCGGATATCTCGACATCAAGATATCCCTAAAGTATCTCGACATCAAGTTAAACCGCGCTCACAGGGGCGCGAGCCGCCAGAACAACAGCCCGACGATCGCCACCGACAACACCGGCGCCAAGATCTTCTGCTCGAACTTCTTGCCCGTCTTGATCCCGATCTTCCACGGCAGCACCCACCGCGCCGCCAGCGGCCACAGCACCGGGCACCCCCTCTCGGTCATGCAGTCACCCACCACGTGGATGAAGCACCCGATCCCCACCGCCAGCCCCAGCCACGCGTACCCGACCCCGAGCGACATGAACACGACGAACAACCCCGCGGTCAGGCCGATGTTCACCATCGCGGAGCCGGTCTTGTTGCCGGGGATGCCGATGCCGATGGCACGCAGGGCCAGGCCGATCAGCAGGACGACCATGATGTCGCGCCCGATCGGATAGGTGCTGGCCAGCCAGTGCGCCCCGAACCCCACCGCCACCGCGAACGCCAGCGAGTGCGTCATCCCCCGGTGCCCGCCGCTGATCCACGCGACCACCTTCGACAACGCCCACGTCACCGGCCCGAACGTCTGCGCGATGGTCGCGCTCGGGTGGTCGAGGTCGGGCAGCATCGCCGCCCCCGCGCACACCAGCGCCCCGGCGATGAGCTCGGAGGGCGTCAGCGCACTGGCCATGATCCCGGTCTCGATGAACCGGCTCGACTCGTTCAGCAACGGCAGCGCCGCGAACGCGGGCGCCAGTCCGAGCCACGCGATCGCTCCGGTCATCGCGTGCGAATGCCCCATCATGCGAAGATCACAAAGAGTTACTGTAATGCAAAATCCCGCCCCTGCGGAGGTATCCCCAAGGCCACTGGCACTTCAGAAAGGCCGCCAGAACCGGCGAAACCGCCTCGTGCCATCCCCGCGCCCGCCGTACACCCTGACGCCCGCTCCACCCACCTCGGGCCCGGCACGCCGGACGCAGGACCAATTCACATGAGCCCTGTTCACATTTCCGGAATCTTGGGGTTACTTGTGAGTATCACTCACGACTGCCGGAGGTACCCCCCGATGCGCTTACCCCTGGCCCTGCTGGCGGCACTGACCGTGCTCGTCACACCGGCCCAAGCCCAGGCGAGCACCGCCAGCCCCCTCCCGCCCCACCTGGAGACCATCCGCAAGGCCGAGGCGATCAAGCTCTACGGCGACGACGCCATCCGCCCGCTGCCCCAGCGCAAGACCTCCCTCGCCACGCTCGGCGACAGCGAGATCTCCGGCGAGGGCGCCGTGGACCGCTCTCTCTACGAACCCGGCACCGACGGCCCCGACAACTGGTGCCACCGCTCGACCAAGGCGGCGGTGCACGTCACGCGGATCCCCGCCGACGTCACCTACAACCTGTCCTGCTCCGGCGGCGCGACCAACGACATCACCATCGGCGGCACCCACCAGTACGAGGAGCTCAACCAGGGCGAGAACCTGTCGATCAAGGCCCGCAACACCCGGATCAAGATGATCACCGTGGTCGCCGGCGCCAACGACGACGGCGGGCCCGAGTTCGGCCCCACCATGACCGACTGCGTCACCCGGCGGGTCCTCTTCCAGGGCAACTGCTGGCCGAACCAGGACCCGACCTGGCAGCAGCGCGTCGACTTCATCGTCCCGCGCGTGGCCAAGGCGCTGACCGACGTCAAGCAGATCATGGCCGAGGCCGGGTACGCCCCCGGCGACTACCAGCTCGTCGCCATGTCCTACCCGGGCCCGGCCAGCCCCGACGTCGAGGACAACCCGAACTTCCCCGGCTGGTACAACGGCGGCTGCCTCGGCTACCTGTCCGACCTGGCCTTCGCCCGCAACAAGGCGGTCCCGATCTTCGAGCAGGGCATCCGCGCCGCCGCCCGGCAGGCCGGCGCGCGCTACCTGGACGCCAGCCGCCTCTTCCACGGCACCGAGCCCTGCCAGGACACCACCTGGGTGACCGGCCTGCACGCGGTCAACGGCGACTTCTTCAACCCGAACGCGGTCCGGCAGTCGTTCCATCCGAACTCCTCCGGGCACGCGGCGTTCGGCGCCTGCCTGACCCAGTTCTACAACGCCGGCACCACCGCGGCCACCTGCATGAACCCGGCCGGCTCGCTGAGCCCGCGGCTCTACGCGGGGCTGCCGGAGTTCAAGCAGCTCAGGCATGCGGCGACCGGAACCTGCGTGGACGTGGAGGGCAATTCCTCGCGCAACGGCCGCAAGCTGCTCAACTGGCCGTGCGAGGCCACCAGGAACCAGGCGTTCTGGTACGACCCGTCCACCCAGGCCGTCCACTCCCAGCTCTCGCAGGACCGGTGCGCCGACATCAACGGCGGCAACCTGGTGGCCGGCACCGCCGTACAGGTGTGGAACTGCAACGCGAGCCCGGCACAGCGCTGGACCTTCGACGGCGCGCGCCTGCACGCGGCGGGAGCGCCGTCGCTGTGCGCCACCTTCCCGGGTACGGCCCGCGCCCTCGGCGACGGCATGGTCCTGGCCCCGTGCGACGGCGGCGACCAGCGCCAGGTGTTCACCTGGGAGGCCAAGACCGCGGTCGTCTACCAGCAGCTGAAACTGTCGGGCAAGTGCCTGGACGTGCCGGGGACCAAGCCGGCCGGCGGCGCGAACCTGCTGCTGTACTCCTGCGACGGCAGGGCCGACCAGTTCTGGGGGTTCAACACGGTCTCCGGGCAGCTGCACAACCTGGCCGACCCCGGCCTGTGCGCCGACGTCGAGGGCGGCACGATGGCCCAGGGCCAGCCGGTGCAGGTGGCGAACTGCTCGGCGGCGATCGGCCAGTACTCGGACTCGATGCGCTGGAACCTGTCCGGCGGCGGCCACGCCTCCCGCAAGGACCCGACATGGCTGATCGGCGCGGCGGGCTCGGCCGACAACACGCCGGTGACCTTGCAGAGGACGGGAACCTGGACCCCGGGTGAGAGCCGCCGGCCCGACCCGTGGAAGTTCATGACCGTCGACATCTACTGAAACTTGCTGAAAACGCAGACGAGGTCGTTTCCAGCGGCGACAGCACCCCCCAGCCCTGCCGACGCGGAACGACCTCGTCTGCTCTAGATAACGGCCGTCTTTCCCGTGCTGTTCCCGGATTCCGCAACTTTTTCGTGATCTGTCTCACTCTCGGCCAGTGCGGCCGGGGTGACCGCCCGGAAGAAGGGCACCACGATCACCAGAGCGAACGCGGCGAACACCGCGAAGGCCACCCGGACCCCGGCGAACTGGGCGACGAGTCCCGCCACGAGGGAGGCGACCGGCATCGCCCCGTAGCCCAGCATGCGCCCGGCCGAGGTGTAGCGGCCGAGCAGCCGGTCCGGCACGATGCGCTGCGCGATCGTGCGGGAGTTGACCGTCCACAGCGTGCCGCCCATGCCGCCGACGAAGGCCGTGACGCCGACCGCCCACGCCACGGGCAGCACGGCCGGGACGAGCACCATGAGGAAGGTCCCGGCCAGGTCGGCGAACAGGGCCCAGCGCACGCCCAGCAGCCGGTTGATCAATGCGACCGTCAGCGCCCCGGCGAGGCCGCCGAGCCCGATGGCGCTGATGAGCAGGCCATACCCGGCCGCGTCGAGCCGGAGTTCCTGGATCGCGTAGATCGGCAGCAGCGCCAGCCAGGCCGCCCAGCTCGCGCCGAGCACGGTGACGGCCAGGTTGAGCGTGCGCAGGAGCCGGTGGTTCCACAGGAAGGCGAGCCCTTCGCGGATCTCGCCGCTGACCGACGTCCGGCCGGACTCGGGTGCCGATGCGGCGCGGAAGCGGCCGACGAGCAGCGCGAGCAGGACGGCGCCCAGCGCGAAGCCGATTCCCGCGGAGCCGAGTGCCACCGACAGGCCGATCCCGACCAGCAGGCCGCCGACCGCGGGACCGGCGAACTCGTTCATCAGCGTCTCGGCCCCGGCGATCCAGGCGTTGGCGCGGGTCAGCCGCTTGGCCGGTACGGCCGCGGGCACCAGGGCGCCGATCGCCGCGCTGGCGACCACCTCGGCGACGCCCAGCGTGAGACCGGTGGCGTACAGGAGGGGGATGGACCGCCAATCGGCCATCGCCGCGGCGAGCAGGACCGCGACGGCGCCGAGCCGGACCAGGTTGGCCACGACGGCCAGCCGCCGCCGGTCGCCGCGGTCGGCGAGGACGCCCGCGTGCAGCGAGACCAGCAGCCACGGCAGTGTCAGCGTCACGCCCACGCCGGTGATCAGCGCCGGTGAGGAGGTCAGCCCCACGGCGGCCATCGGCAGGGCGATCCGGCCGATGCCGTCGGCCAGGTTCGTGACCGCGGTGAACCCGACCAGGGCGCCTTCGTTTCTCATTCCAACCACCTATCGCATTAGAAGGTTAGATCTTAACCGTCTAGGTGATTAGATGGAAGGCATGATGGAGCCGTCTCCCGCGACCCTGCTCATCGAGGCGTTCGCGAACACGATCGACGTCGAAGAGGGCACCGACCTGCTGTCAGAACCGGGCGGGCTGCGGAGCTGGCTGGCCGCCCACGACCTGCCCGGCAGCGTGGACGAGCGCGCCTTCCGGCAGGCCAGGCTGCTGCGGGCGGGACTCAGGGAACGGCTGCTCGCCAACAACGGCGGGCAGCCGGACGGGCAGGCCATCACGAAGGCCGAGGAGGTACTCGCCTACCTGCCGGTGACGGTGAGCCTCAGCGCCGAGGCGCCGCTGCGGGCGGAGGGACCGCTGGCGGCCATCGCCGCCGCCTGGGCGCACACCGCCGCCACCGGCGAATGGCAGCGGCTGAAGAGGTGTCCGAACCACGCCTGCGCCTGGGTTTTCTGGGACGGGACGCGTAGCCGTACCCGGAGATGGTGCTCGATGCGGGTGTGCGGAAACCGGGCGAAGGTGCGCGCGCACGCGGAACGGCAGCGGACGACGTAGGCTTGTCATCGAGCGGTTGTCGATATATCTTTGAAGCATCGACAGCATTCGACGATAGGAGCAAGACATGTCTTCCGCACAAGCGTCAGGTGGCCCTTGGCCCCACGCACACGAGTTCAAGCGCGCCGCCCGTGAGGCGATCAGGAACCTCTCCGAGGCCTTCGAGCAGAGCGCCGAGCACCACCACCGCCATCGGGGCGGCGGCGGTCCGCACGAGCACCGAGGCCGCGGCAGGCGCGGCGGTCCCGGCCCGTTCGGCTTCGGTCCCGGTGGCCCCTGGGGCCAGGGCGGTCCCTTCGGCGGAGGTCGCGGCGGCTGGGGAGGCTGGGGCGGCCGGCCCCGCAAGGCCAAGCGCGGCGACGTCCGATCCGCCATCCTCGCCCTTCTGGCCGAGGAGCCCCGCAACGGCTACCAGATCATCCAGGAGATCGCCGAGCGCAGCGAGGGCGGCTGGAAGCCCAGCCCCGGCGCCGTGTACCCGGCGCTCCAGCAGCTCACGGACGAGGGCCTGGTCGTCGCCGACGAGAGCGAGGGCCGCAAGACCTTCCGCCTCACCGAGGCGGGAACCGCCTACATCGAGGCGCACGCCGACGAGGTACGCGCCCCGTGGGACGAGATGCGCCCGGACATCGACGACAACACTGCAGATTTGTGGGATATTGCCCGCCAATCCGCCTTCGCCATGATGCAGGTATTGCAGACTGGCAGTGAGGCGCAGATCCGCGAGGCCCGCAAGGTCCTCACGGAGACGCGCCGCAAGCTCTACCAGATCCTGGCAGACGGCGACCCTGGCGAGGAGTGACCTGAGTGGACGCGCACGACCTCCGGATCGGCGATGCCGAGCGTGAGCGGACGATGGCCTCCCTGCGCGAGCACTTCGCGCAGGGCCGCCTGAACCATGAGGAGCTCGACGAGCGACTCGACCGCACGCTGGCCGCCCGCACCGCACGCGACCTGACCGCGATCACCGCGGACCTCCCCTCCTCGGAGTACGGCTACGCGCCGCCCCCTCCGGTCAGGGAGGGCGCCTGGGACGACCGGCACGCCTACCAGGAAATGATGCGGGCCCACCGTCACCAGATGCGCGAGGCGCGTCACCAGATGCACGACGCGCACCGGCAGTGGCACGACATGCGCCACAAGATGCGGCACCAGGGCCACGCCCGCCACCATCACGGACCGGGGCCGATCGTGCCGTTCCTGGTGGTGTTCGGGATCGTCGCCATGATCGTGGGCGGCTTCGGGGCACTGAAGTTCGTGCTGCTCTTCGCGATCGGCGCGATGATCTTCAGCTCCATCCGCCGCGCGGCCATCCGCCGGTCCCTACGCTGACACGCCGGGCTCACCGCCCGGCGCCAGCGACTCCCTCAGCCTGCGCAGCTCGGCCGCGATCGCGTCGAGGGTCCAGTGCGCGTTCAGCCCGCTCGGGTTGGGCAGCACCCACACGGGCGTGTCCGCGATCTTCCGCTCCTGCGCCCCCATCGTCGCCTTGGGTACGGCGAAGGCCGTGCGAAAGGCCGACACCCCGAGCACGGCCAGCATTCTGGGCCGGTGTTCACTCAGCAGCGCCGCCAGCCGTACACCCCCCTGCGCGAGCTCGGCCCGCGACAGCTCGGCGGCCTTCGCGCTCGCCCGGGGCACGATGTTGGTGATCCCCAGCCCATAGGACGGCAGCAGGTGCTGCTCGGCCGGCGCCAGCAGGCGCGGCGTGAACCCCGACAGGTGCAGCGCGGGCCAGAACCGGTTGCCCGGCCGGGCGAAGTGATGCCCGGTGGCCTCCGACATGAGCCCGGGGTTGATGCCGCAGAAGAGCACATCGAGATGGGGGCCGAGCACGTCGTCGATCACAGCGGCGAGATTAGCCCATGTCTTCGAGCTTGCGGCCCTTGGTCTCCTTGACCCACTTGGCGACGAAGAGGAAGGACAGGACGGCGAACGCGGCGTACATCGCGTAGGTGAACGGCAGGTTCCACTCCGACAGCGCCGGGAACGAGACCGTGATCAGCCAGTTCGCGATCCACTGGGCCGCGGCGGCGACGCCGAGGGCGGCGGCGCGGATCCTGTTCGGGAACATCTCCCCCAGCAGCACCCAGACCACCACGCCCCAGGACAGGGCGAAGAACAGCACGAACACGTTGGCGGCGACCAGCGCGATCGTGCCCTGCGGGTTCGGCAGCGTGACCGCGCCGTTGACCGTCTGGGCCGCGCTGAACGCCCACGCCGCCGTGCCCAGCGAGATCGCCATGCCCGCCGAGCCGATCAGCAGCAGCGGCCGGCGGCCGATCCGGTCGACCAGCGAGATGGCGATGAACGTGCCGATGATGTTGATGACGGAGCTGGAGAAGCTGATCAGCAGCGAGTTGCTCTGGTCGATGCCGACCGACTGCCAGAGCACCGAGGAGTAGTAGAAGATCACGTTGATGCCGACGAACTGCTGGAACACCGACAGGATGATGCCGATCCAGACGATCGGCAGCAGGCCGAGCGCCCGGCCGCGCAGGTCCTTCATCGTCGGGCGGGCCTCGGTCTTCAGCGAGTGCTGGATCTCGGCCACGCGGGCGTCCAGGTCGATGTCCGGGCCCTCGACCTCGGCCAGCACCTTCCGCGCCACCGTCGAGCGCCCGGCCGCGATCAGGTAGCGCGGCGACTCGGGGATGGTGGAGGCGAACAACAGGTACAGCAGCGCCGGCACCACACACGCGCCCAGCATCCACTGCCACGCCTGCAGGCCCCACAGCGGGTTGTTCACGTCGCCGCCCGCCACCCGCGCCAGCAGGTAGTTGACCAGTTGCGACACCGCGATGCCGAGCACGATCGCCAGTTGCTGGAACGACCCGAGACGCCCCCGGTAGGCGGGCGGCGCCACCTCCGCGATGTACGTCGGCCCGAGCACCGAGGCCATGCCGATCGCCACACCGGCCAGCACCCGCCAGAACGCCAGGTCCCAGATCGCGAACGGCAGCATCTGGCCGATCGAGCTGATCGCGAACAGCGCCGCGGCGACCTGCATGGTGCGGGTCCTGCCCCACCGGTCGGCCAGCCCGCCGCCGACCCACGCGCCGATGGCGGAGCCGAGCAGCGCGATCGCCACCACGAAGCCGGTCTCGACCGAGCCGACCTGGAAGTGTTTCTGGATGCCGGTGACGGCGCCGTTGATGACGGAGCTGTCGTAGCCGAACAGGAAGCCGCCGATGGCGGCCGCGGCCGTGATGAAGACGACGTGCCCCAGGTTCTCCTGCTGCGACTGCGGTGTGGCCATGTTTCCGGACGTACCCGGAGATTGATCAATAAACGGCTCCACTTAGGCAAAGAGAGGGAGCTGTGGTGTGGGACCGGCCGAAACAGGAGCGGACTTGGCCCAATGAGAAAGAGGGAAAATGGCGCTTATATCGGGCTAAGTCTGGCGATTAATGTACCTGCATGTCACGGATCGTCCCGCCTCCCGGGCCTGCCAGGACCCTCGCGCTGGCGCAGCTCACCAACTCCCTCGGCGACGGCGCCTTCTACGCCTCCTCCGCGCTGTTCTTCACCCGGGTCGTCGGGCTCTCGGCCGCGCAGGTCGGCGTGGCGCTGACCGTGGCATGGGCGTGCGGCATGCTGGCCGGGGTACCGCTGGGACACGTGGCCGACCGGTGGGGGCCGCGGCGTACCGCCGTCGTGCTCGCGGTGGCGACCGCGCTGGCCCTCAGCGCCTTCCTGGTCGTGCGCGCCTACCCGCTGTTCATCCTCGTGGCCTGCCTGTACGCCTGCTGCCAGGGCGGGCTCACCTCCGCCCGGCAGGCGCTGCTGGCCGGGCTGGTGCCTCCGGAGGAGCGCACCGCCGTCCGCGCCCACCTGCAGTCGACGCTGAACGCCGGGCTCGCGGTGGGTGCCGGAATCGGCGGGCTGGCGCTCTCCTTCGACACCGCGCCCGCCTACCTGGCCGTCTTCGCCCTGGACGCCGTCGCCTTCCTGCTGGCCGCGCTCATGCTGCTCCGCCTGCCCGAGGTGCCGCCCGTCCCCGCCGCCCCGGCCGGAACCCACGCGCCGCGCCCGCCCGAGACCCGCGCACCGCGCCCGCCCGGGACCCGCGCGCCGCGCCTGGCCGTCCTGCGCGACCGCCCCTACGCGCTGATCACCTTCCTCAACGCGATCATGTACCTGAACATGCCGCTGCTCAGCCTCGGCCTGCCGCTCTGGATCGTCGAACGCACCGACGCCCCCAAACCCGTCGCCGCCGCGCTGCTCGTGGTCAACATGCTCTCGGTCGTGATCTTCCAGGTACGGGTGGCCCGCCAGGTCACCGACCTGCCCAGCGCCGCCAAGGTGGGCGCCCGGTCCGGCTGGGTCTTCCTGGCCGCCTGCCTCGTGTACGCGGTGTCCGGCGCCCACCTCGGCCCGTGGGCGGCGGTGGCGGTGCTGGTGGCCGCCGCCCTCGTCCAGGTGTTCGGCGAGATGATGCAGGGCGCCGCCGCCTGGGAACTCGGCTTCGGCCTGGCCCCGGCCGACAAGCAGGGCCAGTACCAGGGCTTCTTCGGCATGGGCCCGCAGATCGCCCGCATGCTGGGACCGGTGCTCATGACCACGCTGCTGATCGGCTGGGGCACGGCGGGCTGGCTCGTCCTGGGCGGCCTGTTCCTCACCGCCGGCCTGGCCCTGGGCCCCGCCGTCCGCCACGCCCAGCGCACCCGCGAACCCCTCACCACCCACCCCTGACTCACACCCACAGACTCCGGCACCCCTGACCCCGCAGTGAGGGTCAGGCCTCCGGGGGTCCGGAAGTCCGGGGTCCCGAGGTCCGGAAGTCCGGGGTCCCGAGGTCCGGAAGTCCGGGGTCCCGAGGTCCGGAAGTCCGGGGTCCCGAGGTCCGGAAGTCCGGGGTCCCGAGGTC
>NZ_JBITIO010000003.1:941349-967762 GCF_044459065.1 Nonomuraea sp. NPDC050394
TCCGGGGGTCCGGGGGTCCGGAGGTCGCGAGGTGCGGGGGTCCGGGGGTCGCGAGGTGCGGGGGTCCCGAGGTGCGAGGGTCCGGGGGTGCGGGGGTCCGGGGGTGCGGGGGTCCGGGGGTGCGGGGGTGCGGGGGTCCGGGGGTCAGTCGAGGATGAGCATGAAGTGTTCCTCGCCGTCGTGGACGATCGTGCCCGCGTGCCTGAAGCCGAGTTTCTCCAGCAGCCGCACCGAGCCGGTGTTGCCCTTGTGCGGGTCGGCGTACAGCGGGCGGGCCTTCTCCTCCTGGAGGTAGAGGGTCAGCGCCCGGGTGCCGACGCCCTTGCCCCAGTGCTCGCGGCCCAGCCAGTAGCCGAGGAAGCGGCGGCTCTCCTCCGTCCAGGACACGATGTTGCCCGCCGTCGCGCCGTCCACGGTGACGGTCCTGACCAGGACGTCGGGGTCGCCGAGGATGTTGGCCCGCCAGTGGTTCATGAACCGCTCGCGCGGGCGGGAGGGGAAGTTGGCCCGCGCGCTGGCCTCCTCGTCGTGCTCCTGCTCGAAGAACGTCTCAAGGTCGGCCTCCTCCACGGCGCGGAGCCGCACATCTACGGTCATGCCGAAGGAGTCTGGCACCCGCCACCGACAGTTCAGGGCCGCTGGTCGGTGGGGATCGTGGCGGTGACCACGAACCCGCCCTGCGCGTCGTCCTCGGCCGCGAACGTCCCGCCCAGCAGCGACACCCTGCGGCGCAGCCCGATCAGCCCCATCCCGGAGCCTGCCGCGGCCAGTCCGGGCGCGGGGGTGGAGCGGGGCGCGGGGTTGCGGACCTCGGCCTCCACCCGGTCGTCGAAGTAGGAGAGCGAGACCGTCACCGGCGCGCCGGGCGCGTGCTTGCGGGCGTTGGTCAGCGACTCCTGAACCACCCGGTACGCCGCCCGCGCCACCACCGCGGGCACCGCCGAAGCGTCACCCGTGACCGCGAGCGTGACCCCCTCCCCCGAGGCCAGCTCCGCCAGGTCTCCCCCGGTGTCGCGGTCGGGCGCCCGGCCGCCCACGCTCGTGCCCGGCAGTTCGTCACCGGCGACCACCTGCATCAGCTCGCGCAGCTCGTTGAGCGTGCGCGCCCCGGCACGGCGGATCTGGTCGGCCGCGGTACGGGCCGGCTCGTCGCGGGCGGTCACGCGCAGCGCCTCGGCGTTCAGGACGATCTCGGTGACGTGGTGGGTGACGATGTCGTGCATCTCGGCGGCCAGCCGACGCCGCTCGGCGACCTCGGCGCGTTCGGCCAGCAGACGGCGTTCGGCGTCGGCCAGCTCCGCCCGCCGGCGCAGCGAGCCGATCAGCTCGTAGCGGGTCTTGAGCCAGAGCGCCACGACGGCGGGCAGCGCCGTGGCCGACAGCGCGAAGTACAGCGCGGTCCACGTCGGCGCCCAGATCGGGATCGCCAGCAGGGCCAGCGCGGCGGCGAAGGCGAACGCCTGGCGCCACGGCAGCATGTACACCAGGAACGACACCACGAGCGGCGCCGCCAGCGGAGCGGACATCTGCGTGGTCTCCGCGCTCAGGGCCGTCGCCGCCGTGGCGGCCAGGGTGAGCGCGCCGACGGTACGCGGGAGCCGTACCACGCCGAGAAGACAGACGTCGACCAGGAGGTTCACGACCAGTTCCGTGACCTGGCCGCTGCCCGCGAACAGGAAGACCTGCGCGGTCGCGCACAGGACGGCCGCGCCCCACGAGGCCCGCACGACTGTACGGCGGTCGCCCGCGCTGAGGCCGGGCCCGGTCACGGCGGATCACCGGGCAGCAGCCCCGCCCGGTGGGCCAGCAGCGCGGCCTGGGTGCGGTGGGTGAGGCCGAGCTTGGTCAGCAGCCGCGAGACGTAGCTCTTCACGGTCGTCTCCGACAGGAACAGCCGTTGCGCGATCTCCGGGTTCGTGAGCCCTTCGCCCAGGCAGACGAGCACCTCGCGGTCGCGCTCGGCCAGTTCCCCGATCCTGGCGCGGGCGCTCTCGCCGCGCGCGGACTGGGTCACCAGGCGTCGCGCGGCGATCGGCGACATGACCACGTGCCCGTCGGCCGCGACTCTGATGAGGTTGAGCAGGTCCTCGGCGGGCGTGGTCTTGACCAGGTAGCCGCTCGCCCCGGCGGCCAGCGCGGCGCGCACGTGGGTGTCGGAGTCGAAGGTGGTCAGCGCGATCACGGTGGGCGGGCCGGCCAGCGCGGCGATCTCCCGGGTGGCCGTGACGCCGTCGACGCCCGGCATCCGCAGGTCCATGAGCACCACGTCGGGCCGCCCCCGCAGGACCTCCTCGACCGCCTCCGCCCCGTCGCGCGCCTCCCCCACGACCTCGATCTCCGGGCTGGAGCCGAGGATGGTCCGCAGGTGGCCGCGGACCATCGGGTCGTCGTCGACGAGCAGCACCCTGATCACGCCTGCCGAGTCTGTCATCACCCCAGTGTCTCTTCCCCGGACAGGGTCCCGCTCCAGAACCCGCACCGGTGCGCCCGGTCCAGGTCGACGGGGCCGACGCCGCCCTGCTCGGCCGGTTTGAGGCTGACGGCGCGCTCGCCGGTGAAGGCGGGCCAGCCGGACGGCCGGCCGGTACGGGCGAAGGAGGTCCAGGCGGCGATCATCTGGTCGGCCAGGCGCCACTGCCCGGCGGTGAAGTCGTCCCACGGCTGTCCGCCCAGGTCGAACAGGTACGGCAGCTCACTGGCATGCTGCGCCCCCGGCGGGAAGCCGGCCGGCACCCGCCCGAGGTTGGGCGCCTTCTCGTCGGCGAACTCGTAGGCGTAGACCCGGGTGTGCTCGGCCATCTCCCGGTCCGCCCAGAGCGTCGGGCAGGCCCAGGCCCGGTCGCCGGCCACGGTGGCCCAGGCCAGGGCCGGGCTCCGGTAGGCGCGCAGCGGGTATTTCTTCATCGCGGCCTCGGCGTGCGTGCCGAAGGCGCCCTTCATGAGCTGCGGATAGTTCTCCGCCGTCACCGGGAACCCGGCCTGGGCGGCGCCGGAGATGAAGCCGTTGCCCTCGTCCCTGGTGCCGCCGGACAGCACCGGGATCTTCAGGAACCTGCCCTGGCGCAGCGCCTCGGCGGGTTCGCGGGGCAGCAGCGGCGTGCCGTACGCGAGATTGCTGGAGAAGCTCTCGTTGACCGGCATCAGCGCGGCGGCGGGTTTGGCGCGCAGGCACTCCAGTTCCCCGCCCGCCGGGCAGCCCAGTTTCCTCGCCGCCTCAAGGCCGGTGGCGTGGTTGGCCTTCAGCGGGACGTAGGGCGTGAAGGCCGGCATGCCGGGAATCGGCAGGTACGTGCCGCTCACCCACTCCAGCATGCAGGAGCCGGACTGGATGATCGCCCGGTCGGCCAGCCCGCGCGCGGCGGGGGAGGTGAGCAGGGCGCACGTGCTCATCCCGCCGGCCGACTCCCCGAACACCGTCACGTTGCCCGCGTCGCCGCCGAAGGCCGCGGCGTTGCGCTTGGTCCAGCGCAGCGCCTCAAGCTGGTCGGCCAGGCCGAAGGTGCCGGATCCGGCCAGGCCGGGCAGGCCGAGGTAGCCGAACGCGCCGAGCCGGTAGTTGACCGTGACCACCATGACGCCCCCCTTGGCGGCCAGGCGGCGGGCGTCGTAGGCCGCGCCGGAGCCGGTGGTGTAGCCGCCCCCGTGGAGCCACACCATCACCGGCAGCCGCCTGCCCGTGCGCTTGGCCGGGACGGTGACGTTGACGAACAGGCAGTCCTCAGCGCCGGCCCGCTTGCCGGCCTCCGTCTGCGTGCACTGCTCACCCGGCTTGGTGGCGTCGGCCACGCCCGCCCACGGCTCGGGCCTGACGGGTTCCTTCCAGCGCAGCGGGCCGACGGGCGCACGCGCGTACCGGATGCCGCTGAAGGTGGTGACCGCGGCTCCGGCCTGGCCGCGGATCCGGCCGGAGTCCAGTTCGACCACGGTGGGCTCGGGGGCCGCGGCGTGCGCGGCCCCCGAGACGAGGAGCAAGCAGAGCCCCGCGAGCAGGGACGCTCTCATGACGACTTCCTTCCGAACGCCGTTGGGACCGCCACCGTACGATCGGCGCCGCGGCCCCCGGCACCCGCGGAAGTTGCGACCGGGCGACCGGAAGTTGTCAGAGGCGCGGGTCCACGGGCTCGGTCTCCATCGCCAGCACGGCGAAGACGGGCTCGTGCACGCGCCACATCGCCTCGCCCTCGGCCAGCCGCGACAGCGCCTCAAGCCCCAGCTGGTGCTCGCGCAGGGCCAGCGACCGCTTCTTGCCGAGGAAGCGCCGGCGCAGCACCTCCAGCGCCTCGGTGTAGTCAGGGCCGTAGATGATGCGCAGGTACTCCCGCCCGCGCACCTTGACGCCGGGCTGCACCCGGCCGGGCGTGTACACGGCGGGCTTGACCACCATGCCCTCGCCCCCGGCCGCCGTCAGCGACTCCCACCAGGCCGTCGCCGCCGCCCGCGACTCGTCCGAGTCCAGCGACACGAACACGTGCCTGGTCGGCGTGATCAGCTCGGAGTCCAGGCGGCCCAGCGCCGACAGGTGCCACGCGTGCGGCTCCAGCGCGGTGTTGCGGCCGCTCTGCCCGTCCCCGCAGGCCAGGATCTGGAACGGCGCCAGCCGTACCCCCTCCAGGCCGTCGACGGGCCAGCAGTAGCGCGCATAAGCCTCGCGGAAGCGGGCAGCGTTGTCCTGGCGGCGCCGGGTGCGGTCCAGCAGGCCGCTCACATCCAGGCCGCGCCCGGCCGCCGTCTCCAGGAGCGAGGTGGCCATGGGCAGCGCCGTGCGCGCCGCCGCGCCGACGGAGGCGTACTGCGACCTGATCAGCTCGCCCGCCTTCGCCGACCACGGCAGCAGCTCGCAGTCGAGCACCACCCAGTCGGCGCCGAGCTCGTCCCACAGCGGCGCCACGGCCGCGCGCAGCCGCTCGACCAGCGGCGCCGTGTCGTCGAAGAAGCGCCGCCCGGTGCGCGTGAAGACCTCGCCCGCGCTGCCGTCCGTCACGCCGAAACGCGCCGCCGCCGCCTCGGGCGTCCTCGCCAGTACGGCGACCGCCCGCGAGCCCATGTGCTTCTCCTCGCACACCACCTCGGTGATCCCGGCGGCGGCGAACTCCTCGAACGCCTGCGCCGGGTGCTCCAGGTAGCCGTCGAGCTGGGAGGTCTCCGGCGGCGCCATGGTCGGCGGCAGGTAGATCAGCCAGCGCGGGTCCACCGCGAAGCGGCTCATGACCTCAAGCGCCGCGGCGGCGTTGGTGTCGAACACCTTGACCCGCGGGCCGAAGCGGGTCTCGACGTAGCGGGTGCCCTGGACGTCGTTGATGTCGAGCTGGCCGGGGTCGCGGGTGTGGCCGCCGAGCGGCTTGACCGAGGCGTACCAGACCTGCTCGGCGGGCACGGAGACGAGCTCGCGCGACGGGTAGCGCAGCGCGGTCAGCTCGCCGCCGAACACCACACCGGTGTCGAGGCAGATCGTGTTGTTGACCCACTCCGGCTTCACCGTCGGGGTGTGGCCGTAGACGACCATGGCCCGGCCCCGGTACTCCTCGGCCCACGGGTAGCGTACGGGGAGCCCGTACTCGTCGGTCTCGCCCGTGGTGTCGCCGTAGAGCGCGAACGCGCGCACCCGGCCGGAGGCGCGCCCGTGGTAGGCCTCCTTGAGACCGGCGTGCGCCACGACGAGCTTGCCGTCGTCGAGGACGTAGTGGCTGAGCAGGCCGTCCATGAACGTCCGCGCCCGCTCGACGAAGGCCGGGTCGCTCGCGGCGAGCTGGTCGAGCGACTCCCGCAGGCCGTGCGCCACGCGGACCTTGCGGCCGTTCATCGCGCGTACGAGCTTCTGCTCGTGGTTGCCCGCGACGCAGATGGCGGTGCCCGCCTCGACCATGTCCATGACGACGCGGAGCACACCGGGCGTGTCGGGGCCGCGGTCGACCAGGTCGCCGACGAAGACCGCGGTGCGGCCCTCCGGGTGGTGCGTACCCTGCCAGCCGAGCTCGGCCAGCAGCCGCTCCAGCTCCGCGCGGCAGCCGTGCACGTCGCCGATGATGTCGAACGGCCCGTGCAGGTGCCGCAGATCGCTCCACGCCTTCTCGTAGGTGACCTGCGCGTTCTCGATCTCGTCGAGGCCGCGCAGCACGTGGACCTTCCTGAAGCCGTCCTTGTTGATCTTGCCGAGGGAGCGGCGCAGGTCCTTGCGCTGCCGGATGACGACCCCGGGGCCGAAGTCGCGGTCGGGCCGCGCCTCGTTGCGCGCGATCGCCACGTCCTCGGGTACGTCGAGGACGACGGCGTCGGCCAGCACGTCATGCCGCCTGGCCAGCTCGATGAGGCTCTTGCGGGCCTGGTACTGCACGTTGGTGGCGTCGACCACGGTGAACAGGCCGCGGCCGAGCCGTACGCCCACGATGTGGTGGAGCAGGTCGAAGGCGGCGGGGGTGGAGCTCTGGTCGTTCTCGTCGTCGGAGACCAGGCCGCGGCAGAAGTCGGAGGAGATGATCTGCGTCGGCTTGAAGTGCTTGGCGGCGAAGGTCGACTTCCCGCTGCCCGAGACCCCCACCAGCACCACGAGGGACAGTTCGGGAACGCTAACCACGAGTGAACACCCCCATCTGAGTCGAGGGCCCCAGCTCGGGATCCTCCTCGCCGACCGGCCGGAGGCCGACGGTGTAGCCGAACCGCTCGCACACGCTCGCGCACCAGGCGGCGAACTCCGCGCGCGTCCACTCGAAGCGGTGGTCGCGGTGGCGCAGCCCGTCCAGGAACTCGTAGCGCACGTTGTACTCGACGTTCGGCGTGGTCACGAGCACGTGCTGCGGCTTGGCGGCGCCGAACACCACCCGCTCCAGCGCGGCGAGCCTGGGCGGGTCGACGTGCTCGACGACCTCCATGAGCACCGCGGCGTCATAGCCGGCGAAGCGCTTGTCGGTGTAGGTCAGCGCGCCCTGGAACAGGGTGAGCCTGGCCCGCTTGCTGTCGGACATGCGCTCCAGGCGCAGCTTGCGGGCGGCGATGGCCAGCGCGAGCGGCGAGACGTCCGTGCCGGCGATCCGGGTGAACCGCGGCCTGGCCAGCAGCGCGCCGACCAGCTCGCCCTGGCCGCAGCCGAGGTCGATGACGCTGGTGGCGCCCAGTTCCTCCAGGGTCGCCAGGACCGCCTCACGGCGCAGTACGTTGAGCGGCCGCGCCTTCGCCGGCCCGCCGGTCTCCGCCTGCGCCCCCGGTGTCTCCTGCGTTTCGTGAGTGCCGGCCAGGGCCTCTTCGGTCTCGGCCGCCACCGCCTCGTCCGCGGCGGTCTCGTCCGGCGCCGCCTCCTCCGACACCGCGGGCTCCAGCTGCTCCTCGGTCTCGTCGCCGAGCTCGGCCAGCCGGGCCAGCGCCGAGCGGGCGAGCGTCCAGCGCCGCCCCAGGTACCGGCGGGCGATCACGCCGCGCAGCGGGTGCTCGCGCAGCCACCCCTCACCGGCCCGCAGCAGCTTGTCCACCTCGTCGGGCGCGACCCAGTAGTGCTTGGCGTCGTCGAGCACCGGAAGCAGCACGTACAGCTGGTTGAGCGCGTCGGCAAGCCGCAGCGTCCCGCGCAGCGTCAGCCGCACGTACCGCGAGTCGCCCCACTCGGGAAACCCCTCGTCCAGCGGTACGGCCCGCGCCTCCACCGCCCACCCGAGCGGCTCGAACACCCCGCGGGCCAGATCCGCCCCGCCCCTGCAGACGAGCGCGATCTCCAGCGGCAGCGGCGTCCCCGGCAGCTCGGGCCGCGCCTTGCACCGCCCGGCCCGCGCCGTCCTGAACACGTCCGCCAGCGCCACCGCCATCAGCGAGGAGGCGGCGTACGGCCGGTCGTTGACGTACTGCGACAGGCTGAAGTCGGGCGAGCTCTTGCCGCTCGACCTGACCAGCGCCACCGGGTCCACTTCCAGCAGCAGGGCCACGGTGCACCGTCGCTCGTCCGCTTCTGGATAGAAGACCGTCGCCGTTCCCGTCGATTGACGGAACTCCTGCACCCGGTCGGGATGCTTGTGCAGCAGGAAGCCCAGGTCAGTGGCCGGCTCGGCGGTGGTCGAGATCGTCAATAGCACTCCGGAAGTCTGACTTATCCGGTACGGGCGGCGCCAACTAAAATCGCCGCCCGCCGGCGGCGGCTTTACACGTGAGGCAGGATCTCGGCGGCGATCAGCTCCAGGTGGTCGAGGTCGGTCAGGTCCATGACCTGGAGATACACGCGCTCGGCGCCCACCTTGGAGAACTGCTCCAGCTTGCCCAGCACCTCCGCCGGCGTCCCGGCCAGGCCGTTGACGCGCAGCTGGGCCAGGTCGGTGCCGATCGCCCCGGCCCGGCGCTCCAGCCCCGCCTGGTCGGCGGCCACGCAGACGGTCTGGGCCACCGACATGCGCACCGTGCGACCGGCCGCGTCGGCGGCCTGCCGTACCGTGTCGAAGTGGGTGCCGCTCTCGTCCACGGTGCGGAAGGGCACGTTGAACTCGTCGGCGTACTTCGCCGCGAGGCGGGGCGTGCGCTTGGCGCCGAAGCCGCCGATGATGATCGGCGGGTGCGGGCGCTGCGCCGGTTTGGGCAGCGCGGGCGAGTCCTTGAGCTGGTAGTGGGCGCCGTCGAAGGAGTAGGTGCCCTCGGCGTCCCACAGGCCGGTGACGATCCGCAACTGCTCCTCGAACCGGTCGAAACGCTCTCCGACCGGTGGGAACGGGATTCCGTAGGAGGTGTGCTCGTTCTCGTACCAGCCGGTGCCGAAGCCGAGCTCGACCCGGCCGCCGCTCATCTGGTCGACCTGGGCGACGCTGATCGCCAGCGGGCCCGGCAGGCGGAAGGTCGCGGGCGAGACCAGCGTGCCGAGCCGGATGCGGGAGGTCTCCCTGGCCAGGCCCGCCAAGGTGATCCAGGCGTCGGTGGAGCCGCTGCCCGGATCGCCCTGGCCGATGCGCTGATAGTGGTCGGAACGGAAGAACGCGTCGAACCCCAGCCGCTCGGTGGCCTGCGCGACGGCCAGCAGCTCGTCGTAGGAGGCGCCTTCCTGCGGTTCGGTGAAGATCCTCAACTTCATAGGCCCATTAAATCCGGAGAACGGCCTCGCGCCCCCGTGTAGCCTTGCTAGTTTCACTTTCGGTAGCCGCCCAGCCACGAAGGGTCGCTTATGCCGAACAGCCGGCGCAAAAGAGAGCCGGGCACTCCCCCGCGCTCCATCGTGATGGCGGCGGCCCTGGCTCTGGCCGCCGCCACCGGCGTGGCCGTATGGCTGCTCCCGGCACGGGCCACCCCCGAGACCCCGGTGGCCGCCCCCGCCAAGCCCCCGCAGCCGGCGCCGACGGTCACCGCCACCCCGCGGCCGTTAGCCGCCGAGGGACCCAGCGCGTTCCTGGCGTTCGTCGACACCGCCCGCACGCCCGAGTTCAACCTGCCCGACCACAGCCGCCGCACCGGCGTGCGCTGGTACGCGCTCGGCCACGTGGTCTCCGGCGGCGACGGCTGCGTGCCCAAGTGGGGCGGCAAGCTCGACCCCGGCAGCAACCCGGTCGCCAACCGCATCGGCAAGCTGCGCGCCGGCGGCGCCGACGCGGGCCTGTCCTTCGGCGGCCCCGCGGGCAGGGAACTGGCCGACGCCTGCGACGGCACCACCTCGCTGACCGCCGCCTACCGCCGGGTCTTGAGCGCGTTCGACGCCCGCTTCGCCGACTTCGAGATCCGCGACAGCGCCAACGCCGACGTGGTGCTGCGCCGGGCCAGGGCGCTGCGCGCGCTGCAGCAGGAGCGGCCGCTGCACCTCACCTTCACCTTCCCGCTGGGGCCCGGCGGGCTGTCGGAACACGACGCGGCCCTGCTCAAGCTCACCCACGACGCCGGCACCCGGATCTCCACGGTGAACCTGCTGGCCGCCATCGAGCCCCGCGACGCGCCCGAGGGCCGGATGCGGCGGGTGGCGGAAGCCGTACGGGCGGCTCATGGGCAGATCGCGCGGACGCTGGGCATCACCGACCCCGCCCAGGCGTGGCGGAGCCTCGCGCTCACCTCGGTGCTGCTCAGCCCCGGCGACCTCGGCGAGATCGACGCGCGCAAGCTGACGACGTTCGCCGCCCGGTACGAGCTGGCCTGGCTGTCGATGCGCGGGGCGACTCCGTCTCAGCCGGTGTCGCGTATCCTCTGGCGCACCCGTGCGTGAACAGTAGGATTCTCCGCGTCAGGGGGCAATTGTCGGAGGAGGGGCATTGATGGCGGCCCGGCCGGAGCTGGCCAGAAAAGTGCTGCTCTACTGGATGGACGGCATGATCGCGTTCATCGCGGTCGCCTTCATCGCGATGCTGTTCAGCCTCGCCGCCATCGGCACGCTCTCCGAGGAGCGCGCGCTCCTCGTCGCGGTGCTCCTGCTGACGCAGTTCGCCCTCTTCCCCTTCATCCTGCGCGCCGCCTACGACGACAAGCCCAGACCCACCGTCCTGCTGGTCGTCTCCGGCCTGGCCATGCTGGCCTCGATCACGCTCATCCCGCCCGGCCTCGGCACCAGCACCTGGGAGATCGTCGCCGGTCTGTGGCTGGCCGGCCTGGCGATCAACGTCCCGTGGCGGGTGAGCGTCGCCTTCGGCGTCGCCCTCGCCGCCATCACCATCCCCCTCGCCGTCTACGTCTCCGAGATGTCCCTGTTCGTGGCCCTGGTAGGTGAGAGTGTCACCCTGGTGATCACCCCGCTGGCCATGTGGCTGTGGGTGTGGCTCTGGCGCACGATCAAGGAGGCGCACGAGAGCCAGGAGGCCAAGTCGCGCCTGGCCGTCGCCGAGGAACGGCTGCGCTTCGCCCGCGACCTGCACGACCTGCTCGGCCACAGCCTGTCGGTGATCAGCATCAAGAGCGAACTCGCGGCGAAGTTGTCGGCCAAGAACACCGGCCGCGCCGCGGGCGAGATGTCCCAGGTCCGCGAACTGGCCGGAGTCGCGCTGGCCGAGGTCCAGGCCGCCGTCGAGGGCTACCGCTCACTCGACCTGTCCCTGGAACTGGCCACCGTACGCGCCACCCTGGAGGCCGCCGGCGCCCGCTGCACGGTCAAGGCCCACATCGACGACCTGACACCCGCCGCCCGCACGCTACTGGCCTGGGCGGTACGCGAGGGCGCCACCAACATCCTCAAGCACAGTACGGCCACGCGCTGTGCCATCACCATCGACCGGGGCGTGCTGGAAATGCGCAACAACGGCGTCAAAGGCCCCCGGCGCACCACCGGCAGCGGCCTGCGCGGCCTGTCGGAACGGCTCACCGCCGCCGGCGGCACCTTCTCCGCCTCCGCGTCCGTCACCGACTCGGACTCGGACTCGGGCTCGGGCGAGTTCCTCCTGCGCGCGGCGGTCCCGGCATGATCCGGGCCGGCAAGCTCGACAGGATCCGGTGGCTGTTCCTGTACTCCAACGACTTCATCAACCTCACCGCCTTCCTCAGCCTCATCCAGCTCACCCTCGCCTGGGAGGAGAACTGGGCGCCCAAGCCCGTGATCGTCGCCGCCTTCGCGCTGCTCCTGGTCTTCTTCGCGCTGTCCACCCGGCCGCTGCGCATCGCGACCCGCGGCGGCCGGCGGCCGACCCTCCTGCTGGCGGTCGCCGCCGTCATCACGCTTGCCTTCGCCGCCTTCTCCATGGTCTGGCTGGTGCCGGTGTGGCTCGGGATCGTGTCGCCGTTCCTGAGCAGGCGCGTCTTCTGGATCATGGCCGCCGTCGTCACCGGGCTGACGTTCGTGTACGTGGCCATCCTCGGCGGCCTCCCGTTCGTCCTCATCACGATGGTCCTGACGCTGATCGTCACCGGCGGCACCCTCGCCAACGTACGGATCTGGCGGATCGCCCAGGAAGCCTACGCAGGCCAGGAGGCCAAGGCGGCGCTGGCCGTATCGGAGGAAAGGCTGCGCTTCGCCCGCGACCTCAACGACCTGCTCGGGCAGAGCCTCGCCGACATCGCCGCCGGGGCCGGGCGGGCCGAGACCACGCTGGGCGCCGACCCGGAGCGGGCGGCGGCGGAGATGCTCGAGGTGCGGGACCTGGCCAGGCGGTCGCTGCGGGAGGTTCGCACCGCCGTACAGAACTATCGGGCGCTCGACCTCGGCGAGGTGCTCGCGAGCGTGCGCGCCGTGCTGGAGGCGGCGGACGTGCACTGCGCGATCGACACCGACGACACCGGCGACCTGCCCGCCGAGGCCCGCACGCTGCTGGCCGCGGTGGTACGCGAGGGTGCCACCAACATCCTCAAGCACAGCACCGCCCAGCGGTGCACGATCACGATCAAGAATGGGGTGCTGGAGATGTCCAACGACGGGATCTCGCCGGACGCCGGCGAGCCCGGCGGGCTCCGCGGCCTGTCCCAGCGGCTGAGCGCGGCGGGCGGCACGCTGAGCGCCGGCGCCGCCGACGGCGTCTACCTGCTGCGGGCCGCGGTATGACCACGCGCGTCCTGCTCGCCGACGACGAGCACCTGATCCGCGGCGCCCTGGCCGCCCTGCTCGACCTTGAGGACGGCATCGAGGTCGTCGCCCAGGTCGGCCGCGGCGACGAGGTGGTCCCCGCGGTCCGGGCCCACAACCCCGACGTGGCCGTCCTCGACATCGAGATGCCCGGCATGGACGGCCTGACCGCCGCCGAGCAGATCAGCGACCAGTGCAAGATCGTCATCCTGACGAGCCTGGGCCGCCCCGGCTACCTGCGCCGCGCGATGGCCGCCGGAGTCAGCGGCTTCCTGGGCAAGGACGCCTCCGCCGAAGAGCTGGCGATGGCCATCCGCAAGGTGATGGCCGGCGGCCGCTACCTGGACGCCGAACTGGCCGCCGCCGCGATGGCCGCCGGCGACAGCCCGCTGACCGAACGCGAACGCGACGCCCTGCGCCTGGCCGGCGACGGCGCCCCCATCTCCCGCATCGCCACCGAACTCCACCTGACGGAAGGCACCGTCCGCAACTACCTGTCCAGCGCCATGACCAAACTCAACGCCCAGAACCGCCTGGAGGCCATCCGCACCGCCCAGCGCATGGGCTGGCTGTAGCCGCATGACGGCGATCAAGCCGCCCGAGCACCAGCGCGATCACCATGGCGGCCGGCAGCGCCGTCAGCATAATGAAGTGGACCTTCTTGTCCAGCCGGACGACGTTCTGAGTTTTACGTCATCGCCGCTGGTGGGCTCGCTGGGCCCGTAACTGGGCGATCTGCTGACGGCTCGTGACCCTGAGCCTGCTCCGGCCGATCTCCCGCCGCCTCATGACCTGGTCTGCCCAACCACGGCGCGAGCCGTACCCTGTGTCCCCGCTGCTACGCCTTGACCAGGAGGGCCACGCACTCCACGTGGTGGGTCATCGGGAAGGCGTCGAATCGGCGTTGAAGCAGGTCAACGGCCTGTGATCACATGCCAGAGGCCGCTGTGCGCTGCTGATGCGCGATGATCTTCGACCATGCGTCCTCCACCGCGTCGTGCGCATCCGGCGCCAGGTGTGCATAGCGTTGCGTGGTCTGGATCGAGGAGTGGCCCAGGAGCGCCTTCACGTCATAGAGAGGAACGCCCTGTTGCACCAGCCAGCTCGCCGCCGTGTGACGGCAGTCATGCACGTCAAGCCGAGGCACCAGACCCATCCGCTTGGCCTTCGGCAGTTCCTCGTTCTGCTTCTCAATCGCCTCGTTCGCGGCGTCGATCCCCTGATACCAGACCACACGGAAGTTCGCCCCCGACAGCGTCGGCAACTCCCCCGTCTTCGGGGAGCGCCGGCGAGCCACGAACGCCCACGCATCCGTCGCCCGGCCCTCGAAGAGCGGTGCCAGGAGATCGAGCACATGGCGCGGCACCGGCACCTCACGCCGCGATGAGCTGTTCTTCGGATACTCCTTCCACACGCCTTTCTGCGTCAGAGATCCCCGGACGAGGATGCGCCCACGAAGCCAGTCGATCGGGTTGCCCGTCTCGTTGTCTCGGTCAGCACCAGCCACGGCCGCGGCCTCACCCCACCGGAGGCCGCTGTAGCACATGAGCTCGACCATCGCCGCGTGCCCGGACGGGAGGCGCCACACGATCTGATCGACCTGGCCGCGAGTGAACCACGCAGGTGCCTTCGGCGGCGTAGGTGGAAGATCGATCTTCTGGCACGGGCTGATCTGGAGCAGGTCCTCGAGCACCGCGTCTCCGAGCAGCGTGGAGAACAGGTTGTAAGAGCGGCGAATCGCGTGGCGCCCGATTCCTTGCCGCTCCATCGTCCGGACCCAGGTCTGCACGTCGATGCGGCCGATCTCGCCCGTAGGCCACTCTTCCCAGTACGGCAGGATGTGGTTGGTGAACTGGCCGGAATCACCCCGGCGCGTCTCATCCTCGACGACGCGGGCCGGCCACCACTTCGCGTACCACTGGCCCACCGTGATCCGGCCAGCGTTCGGGTTGATCCGCCGCCCTTTTGCGATCTTGTCCTCTTGCTCGGTGGCCCAGGTCTTGACGATGCTCTTGAGCTTGCTGGTCTTCGTGATCCGCTTGCCCGACGGCAGGCGTACTACGGCCTGCCACAGTCCCGATGGCAACTTCCGGAAGGACGCCATCAGCCCTCCGCCCCGGCGAAGACCTCCTTGAGCAGGCGTTCTAGGACGAGTGCGCGGTCCATGGTGATGAGGTCATCGGGGATGTGGATGTTGAGCCCGTCAACCGCCCAGGTGAGCGTGAGGTGGTTCGTGGCGGCCAGAACCTGGGTTGCAGCCTCTGCGCGACGGGCCCAGCCGTCCGCGTCGGCCCGGCGGTCGAACGTCGCGGAGCGGCGGCTCCCGTCGGGCAGGCGGACGTTGGCCTGCCAGCGGCCGGATCGTGTCTTGCGTAGGTGCATGGATACCTCCCTGGCTACGCGGCCGGGCGGGGGCCCTGGCCGATGATCGGGGACATGCGCATGAGCTCGCGGAGCGCGAGCGTGCCGTGGACGCCGAGCTGGTCGGTGACGGCCGGCTTGACTAAGTCGGAGGGGAGGAACACCTCGACGGTGGCGGCTTCGATGGAGACGAGGACGAGCTCGTCAGCGGCCATTGCGTGATCCCGGTGCACCCGTACCTGGGATAGCGGCGTGACGCTGCCGACGTCGAGGATGCCGTCGCTGAGGCGTGCGATGGTGGGGCCCAGGATGGGGTCCATCTGGGTCTCGTCGACGGCGACGGTGATGTTGCCTACCGCGTTGCGGCGGATGCAGATCGGGCCGTACGGGAGCTGGTGGGACGGGAGGAGGCGATAGCGGACCGTTCCGGCCATGTGAGCATCACCGAGTCTTTCCGGGCATTTGAGCTTTGGAACGACAGTGTGACGCCTGGGACAACGGAATGGTTGAAGATTCTTACGACAAGTAAGCGTACAGCCACCTTCCGGTCAGGACTCAAATGGTCAGTCTGCTTGATCCAAATTCTTCGCCATGCTCTCGGCCCACCTGATCACGTCCTGCCGGCCCGCCTCGGACAGGCCCGGCGGCACATTGACCGTGACCCAGCTGCCACTCCCGGTCTGCACCTGGAGGACCTCACCGAGGTCGAGCCATTGGGCGGCGGCCAGTCGCTTGAGCTCCTCGTAGCGCCGGCGGTACTCGCCTTCACTCAATGCCTCGCCGGTCTTCGACATCGCTGCTGCTAGCGACCGCAAACGCCACAGCTCTGGCGCCTTGGGAACGTCGTTCGCTGCAAGAGCAGACACGTAGGTGTGGTTGAGCTTTTGGCCGGTCTCGGGGTCTGCCGATTGCCTGGCCAGCGCTCTTGCGCTCAGATCTGTACGCTCCAGGTACTGCTGGATGTACGTCGTGAACGGGTACTCGCTGGTGGTGCCATTGATGTCTCGCGGCGGCATCATGACGCCTCTCGTGGTAGCCCTCGCCTAACTGCAACCCCTGTTATGAGTCATGACTGTTGGATGATTCTTACAGGGGGCCGTTTCGCCCCGTTGTATCCCGAGACATGACAGACAACAAGATCCCGCTATCAAACCAGATCCTCCCGGCTACATGGGGGTCCAACTGTCCATGTGGTGGACACGAGTCTCTGGGTGTGGTTAGAGTGTTGGAAAATTCTTCCAACGTCTCAGGAGGTCTCCCCACGTGTCTGGGCGTCCCGGTTTGGCCCTCCGAAGCCGCGCACTCCTGCGTGAGCTCATGGCAGGCCACCACGACACGGCCACCCTCGCATCCGCAGCAGGCCTGTCCAAGCAGGCGATCCAGCACCTGACATCCGGCCGCCGACAGACGTGCAGCGCGGCAACAGCCGAGCGGATCGCCGCCGCGTTGGGATGCGAGGTCGGGACCCTTTTTTCACATCCACTGTCAGCAAATTCTTCCAACGGAGGTGAGGGTGAGGTGTTGCTCACCATCCCCGAGGCCGGCAAGGCGATGAAGGTCTCGCGGGCCCACGCTTACCGACTCGTCGCCGACGGCGAACTGACCGTTGTTGACGTCGCCCGTAAGGGCTCCAAAAAGCCCAAGTCGCGCGTTTCCGTCGCCTCGGTCGAGGCGTGGATCAAGAAGCGCGCCGCTCAGTCCTGAAACGCGGCGAGGCCCAGCCGTGCAGGGCCGGACCTCGCAGACCGCAATCCCCCACAGAGAAGGGACGCAAGTCTCATGAACATCATCCCCCAGACCGAGCAGCAGCTCGACCCCATGAACATCAGCTACGCCGTCCACATCTGGCGAGACGGCGACCCGATCAGCAGCACCGAGCCAACCACCGACCAGGCCGAGGCCCGCGACATGCACCGCGCCCTGACGACCCGCTTCCCTGACTCCGTACTCGTCGTCAAGGGCGCCGACGGCGTGTGGAGCCCGGTGTCCGACGAGCTGCTCGACCGGCTTGCCCGCCAGCGCGCCGCCGTCGCGCTGGCCACCCTCGTCCGCACCAGCCCGGCTGAGATCAACTGGTCGCTGAACTCGTTCGCCCCCGGCGAACTGTCCGGCCACGCGTTCAAGCGGGAGACCGTCGCCGAGTTCGCTGCCCTGCTGATGGTGGAGTGCACGGAGCGGACGGACGGCGGCTGCACCACGGTGCGCGCGTCGAGCACGTTCGCGGGCGTCCCGGTCAGCGTCTACTGCATCGTCCGCGAGGCCGAGCAGGTGCGCGAGACCGCTTCGGCTGGTGCGTGATGGTGGCCGTCGACCTGCACCAGGGCCAGCTCGTGTCCGCGCCGGAGTGGAACGGCGGCGAGCCGGTCCGCATCTGCCTCGTGCACCGTGTCGCGGGCGCCCAGGTGGCGGTGCTGTTCCAGGACGCGCGCTGCCGGTGTGCGGCTGAGTCGGCTGTGGTGCCGGTGGGGATGGAGCTGACGCTCATCTCCGGCGGCTGCATCGGCGGTGACCGATGAGCGAGCTCGCGCGGCTGACCAGCATCTCAGCCACCGATGCCCTGATTGAACACCTCGCCGAGACCGTACGGCAGCGCCTGGCCCACGAGCACCCGCAGCCCGGCGGCGGCGAGGACCTCTTCTGTCTCAACCTCACGTCGTACATGGGCGAGCGTATGGGCGCCGTCCTCGTGCGCCTCCGCGAGGCCGAGGCCCGGCTCACGTCCGCGATCGTGCTGGAGCCGCCCGCCGAGCTGGGCATCCAGTGGGAGGACGGCGGGGACCTGCTCGCGCTGACCTCCGACGGGATCGTGCTCACCCCGCGCGGGGTCGATGTGTGGGAGCTCGACCCGGCGGAGGCCCGCGAGCTGGCCGCCCAGTTGGCGGCGATGGCCGACGCGCACGAGGCCGCCGGGCGGCAGACGTGACCGGCTTGTTGGCGCGCCGCCGCGCCCGCCGCGAAGACGCGCACGCCGCCATCGACAACGACGCCGACGACTGGGTCGCACTCCTCCGCGACGACGACGTCACGGCCCCCGCCCACGCGGCGGGGGCCCACCCCTACCCCTTCGACCGGCCGCAGGGCACCCGCGTCGCGGGCGGGCTCACGGCCCCAGAAAGCAGCCGCCCGTGACCACCCACGCGTGCCCGACCTGCACCACCGAACAGCAGGTCAACAAGGACGGCACCATCCGCAAGCACAAGGCCAACGGCGACCCGTGCCCCGGCAGCGGTGTGCCCATCGGCACCGCCCGCATCCCGAAGCCCGCCCGCGGTTGGTACACCGACCCGACCACCGGCACGAAGCTCCGCCGCGTCACCACCGTCCTGGAGAAGGGCGTGCCCAAGCCGGCGCTGCCGTACTGGGCTGGGAACATCACCGCCGAAACCGCGATGGAGCACCTGCCGCGACTCGTCCGGGCCTCGCGCCACCCCGCCGACGCACAGGAGACGTACGACTGGCTCCGGCGGGCTCACACGCGCAAGAAGGACGAGCGCGCGGACATCGGCGACGCCGTGCACCAGATCATCGAGGCTCACGTCCTTGACGAGCCCATCTCACGGGAGTTGCTCGACGACCCCGAGATGCGCCCCTACGTGGAGAACTTCCTCCGATTCGTCGCCGAGTACGAGGTCGTCTTCGAAGCGTCCGAGATGGTCGTCGGCAGCTACCAGCACGGCTACGCCGGAAAGCTCGACTACATCCTGCGCTCGCCCTACATCCACGAGGGACGCTCCGCCCTCGGTGACACGAAAACCGGCGGCGAACTGGACGTCCGGTTGTCCAATGGCCTGCTCAAGGGTGTCTACCCCGAGGCCGGGATGCAGATGAGCGCCTACCGGCACGCGGAGGTGTGCTGGCTGCGTGACGGCACCCGCGAGCCGATGCCGGCAACCCACGACGAGGGCGTGGTCCTGCATCTGCGGCCCGAGGGCTACCGGGTCTACCCCGTGCGGTGCGGAGCCGACGTCTTCGAGAAGTTTCTGCACGCGCTCCAGGTGGCCGAGTGGTCCGCCGAGATCGCGCCCACCGTGATCGGTGCCGCCCTCCCCGTCCCTGTCCGCCAGGCCCAGGAGGTGGCCTGACCATGCCCATCATCGAACTCCAGCGCCGCATGCGACAGCTCGGCGAGATCCGCATCGGCCGCGTCGTCGACACCGGCAAGGTGTCACAGAAGACCGGCAAGCCGATCCTGCGCCCCGAGAAGCTCAACCGCTTCCGCCTCACCTCCGCATCCCGCCCGCTCCTGGAGGACGTCGCCGCGCTGTACGGCGGTGCCGTACAGGCGTGGACCCCGGCCAACGGCGGCCCGGCCGAGTGGGAGGTGTTCACCGACGCCGATCGGCTCCCGGTGCTCGTTCCGCCGCGCGAGCCCGTCACCCAGTGGTACGAGATGTACAAGGGGTCGAAGTGCGTCCGCCGCTGCGACGGCGAGACCGAGCAGAAGTCCGACCAGCCGTGCATGTGCGACCCCGACCGGCGCGCGTGCCAGATCACCACGCGCCTCAACGTCATGTTGCGCGACGTCCCCGGGCTCGGCGTGTGGCTGCTGACCTCCCACGGCTACTACGCGGCCACCGAGCTGCCCGAGGTCGCTCACTTCCTGGCGGGCACCCACGGCTACGTGGACGCCTGGCTGGCCATGGAGGAGAAGCGCATCGTCCGCGAGGATGGCAACGTCGCGCAGTTCATGGTGCCCAAGCTCGACGTGGCGGTGACCCCCGCGCAGCTGCTCGCCGGTGAGGGTGCGGTGGCAGAGCTGGGCGCGGCCGAGCGCCCGGCGGTCGAGCAGCCGCAGCGCCAGCAGATCGAGGCGGCACCGGCCGGACCGAGCGCGGAGAACTTCCTCACGCGGGCCCGCGCGGTGTCGACGTTCGCCGAGTTCAAGGTGATCTGGGACGAGGCAGCCGCCTCGCGTATCTCGCCAACGCAGGCGCAGTCCGACGAGATGACCGCGATCGGCAAGCGGCTCAAGGCCGCCGGGCAGGCACTCGCCGCAGCTCCCGCACCCGCCGACGAGGCCCAGGCCGCCCCGGCGCCCGGCGCCGACCGCGACCTGGTGTGGCAGCAGATCGTGGCCGCGTGGCCGCGCGGCATGGCCGAGCTGCACACCGCGATCCACGGCGCGATGGGCGTCCAGTCGCAGGCCGCGACCGCTGGCGAGCTGGCTGCGTTCCTGAAGCTCGTCCAGGCCGGGAAGTTCAACGAGCCCGTGCAGGTCGCCACCGGTGCCGAGGCGGAGGTGCCGTTTTGACAGCCACCTGGCACACCCAGCCCATGGCCAGCGCGGACACTGAGACCTCCGGGGTGAGCATCGAGGAGGACCGTGTCCTCACCGCCGCCGTGCTGGAGATCGACCCCTCGGCCGGCAGCGTCGTCACCCAGAGCTGGGTGCTCGACCCCGGCATCGACGTCCCCGCCTCGGCGGCCGAGATACATGGGTACACGACCGAGCGCATCCGGGCCGAGGGCCGCAAGGACGTCGATGCCGCGATCCACGAGATCTGTGAGTCCATTCTGGCGTCGGTCTATGCCGGGCTCCCGCTGGTCGTTTACAACGCGCCCTTCGACATCTCCCTTCTCGACAGGGAGTCGCGCCGGTGCGGCATGGAGCCGTTCGGTGACCGGGTCGCCGCCGCCTGTGCGGTGGTGATCGACCCGTACTGCCTGGACAAGAAGGTTGACCCGTACCGGAAGGGCAAGCGGACACTCACCGCGATGTCGGCGCACTACGGCGTGCCTATCGGCGACGCAGCGCACGGTTGCGAGGCCGACGCGCTGGTGTCGGCCCGGGTGGCGTACCGGATCGCTCAGCGCAACCCGCGCATCGCCGCCATGCCGCTGCACGAGCTGCACGAGTTGCAGGTGCGGGCGAAGGCCGAGCAGGCGGCGAGCTTCCGGCAGTACCTGGCCAAGCAGGGCAAGCCGCACGGCGACGTCCGCGACGAGTGGCCCCTCATCCCCTACCAGCCCGCGGAGGTCCTGGCGTGAGCACCATCCGACGCACCACCTGGCACCCGCTCGGCAAGCCGCTCGCGGGCGACCTCATCCGGCACGAGACCGGCCAGCCCGCGGTACCCGTCGCGTTCGGGAACGGCGACGACCTGATCCTCGACGACCTCGCATGGGCGCGCGACCTGCTCACTGCGGTCGCGGCCGGCGTCAGCGTGCTGGAGGCCGAGCAGGGTCTCCCGCCCGCCGAGCGTGCCGAGTGCGACGGCTCGGACGAGTGCGTGCATGAGGCCGCCTGCGTCGCGCTGGAGGAGGAGCGGGACACCTACCGCGACCTGCTCAACCGCGCCGCCCATGCCCGCACAACTGCCGATCTCGTCGAGATCCTCCACGACGCCCGCACCTCGCTGGAGCAGTGGGGGCGCTCGTGACCCGCCTCGCTGTCGTCGCCCTGCTGGCCGGGGTCCTCCTCGGCCTGCTGGCCGCCGCCGCGCTCGCGCTCCTGGTGACGGTGAGCGCGGCCCCGGCCGCCCGTCCGTCCTCTATCCCCGCCCTGGAGGTGTGATGACCCACTTCGTGGTCGGCCTCGACCTCTCCCTCACCGCCACCGGCCTGGCCGACACCCCCGGCACCCGCACCATCAAGCCGGGCATCCGCACCATCAAGGCGGGCGACCTGCGCGGCTGCGACCGCTTCGCCTACATCGCGAGCGAGATCTTCGGCGACGGCATGGCCCAGACCGCCGACCTCGTCGTCATCGAGGGCCCCGCCTACTCGCGGGCGCTCGGCTCCGGGCACCACGAGGCGGCCGGGCTGTGGTGGCACATCGTCTACCGCCTCACCGCCCTCGACGTGCCGTACGCCGTCGTCCCCCCGACGACGCTGAAAAAGTACGCCACCGGCCGCGGGGGCGCGACCAAGCCGGACATGCGTATGGCGCTTTTCCAGCGCGCCGGACTGGACCTGCGCGACGACAACCAGGTCGACGCCTGGTGGCTACGCGCCGCAGGCCTCGACCACCTCGGCCACCCGCCCGTCACCCTCCCCCAGGCACAGCGCGACGCACTGGCCAAGGTCGCATGGCCGAAAGGGCTTGTCCCATGAGTGCTCTGGCCACGACCCGCGGGCCGTACTACCAAGCGCAAGGCCGCCGGGAGAGCTTCGCCGAACTGCGTGCCCGCGGCTTCACGATCACCCAGGCCGCCGACCGACTCGGTGTCACCCGACGCACCGCTGATCGCTACATCGCCATCAGCAAACAGACCCCCGCAGAGGCCCTGGACATGCCCGAGGTCAGCTACATGCCCACCTGGGACGGCGTCGGCCCCTGCATCGGCCAGCCCGACCTCATGGACGCCACCGACCCCGACACCATCGCCCGAGCACGCGAACTCTGCTGCGGCTGCCCCGTGCTCACCGAGTGCCGCGACTGGGTGTTGGCCCTCCCCCAGGACGCCGGCACCAGCGGCGTCGTCGCCGCCCTCACCCCCACCGAGCGCACCGTCCTGACGCTCGACGGCATCCCCCGCGAGTGCCGGTCGTGCGGTGAGACCAAACCGCTCCACCAGTTCGCCAAGTGGACACCCGACCGCGTCCACCGCCGCTTCGACTGCCGCGCCTGCACGAGCCGGATGGAGCGCGAGGCCAGAGCAGAAACCGATACGGAAGGAAGCACGTGACCGACACCGATACGACGACCGGCCAGACCAGGCCGTTCGCCGCCATCCTCCAGGAGATCCGCGCCGGCGAAGTCGCCGACCAGGCCGCCGCCCTGATGCAGGACCTCGTGGCCGCCGTCCGCGAGCACGGCAAGAAGGGTGAGCTCACCCTGAAGATCGTCGTCGAACCGATGAAGGGCAACGAGGACGCGTTGGCGGTGAGCGGCGACGTCACCCTCAAGGCACCCAAGGCGCCGCCGCGCGCGGCCATCTTCTTCGCCGACGACTCCGGAAACCTCCTCCGCGACGACCCCCGACAGATCGCCCTGCCCGGCCTGCGCCGCGTCGACCTCCCCACCAACCAGCCGAAGGACCTCGCCCAGTGACCACCACCGCCACCCGGACCGAGAACGACGCCCTCATCGAAGCCCTCCAGGAGGCGCAACTGGCCGAGCGCCTGGAGCCCGGCGGCATCTACGCCTTCAAGCACGACAACCACGTGACCACCATCGACCTCCTCGACCGCAACCTCGAACACCCCCGCCGCAAAACCGGCACCGTGCGCGTCGAGGACGCAGCCAGCTTCCTCACCTACTACAAGAAGCACGCCGACCCCTACTCCGAGACCTACGTCAACATCGACGCGGGCACCATCACCGCAGTCCTCAACGCCCACTGCGAGACCGAGAACCTCGACGCCGACGCCTCCGCTCGCTGGGGCGACCACCGCCTCACCCTCACCCTCGCCGAGACCGACGCCTGGAAGCGCTGGACCTACCACGACCGCAAGCTGATCCGCCAGGCCGACTTCGCCGACTTCATCGACGACAACCGCGCCGACATCCGCAAGCCCACCGCCGCCGACATGCTGGAGCTCGTCCAGCACTTCCAGACCCAGACCCGCGTCACCTTCAACAGCGCGACCGTGCTGGCCAACGGAAACAAGCGGCTCGTCTTCACCGAGGAAACCGACGCCGGCGCCGGCGCCAAGGGCCAGATCGAGGTTCCCGGCCAGCTGGAGCTCGGGCTCACCCCGTTCGACGACAGCGAGCCGTACGTGGTCACCGCGCGGTTCCGCTACCGCATCCAGGGCGGCGCCCTGCAGATGGGCTACCTGCTCGACAACGCCGACAACGTCCGCCGCGACGCCGTCAAGACCGTCGTCGACAAGCTCCAGACCGAGCTCGGCATCACCATCATGCGCGGCACCCCGGCCGCCGGATGACCCCCTGCACCCACTGGAACGGCGCCGCAGCCACCCACTGCGGCGCCACCCCCACACGCCCCTACCTCCCCGGCCCACGCTGCCCCGCCCACACCCCCTCAGCCCTCGCAGGCCGACCCGAACCCACCGGCGGACACTGCGCACCCAAGCGCTGCTACTGCGGCGAATGCCCCTCGTACACGCCCCACAACCCGTACCCCTCGCTCGCCGACAGCTGGGTCACCGACGCCCGCAACATCGCCACCGGCAAACGCCGCGCCTCCCCGGCTGTCCAGGCCGCGGCCAAGACCACCGTCGCCGAACAGAAGGAACGCAACCAGCGCCTCAGAAACCCATAGGCCCAGGCCAAGACCACCATCCGCAGTCCACCAGCACACGAACCACCCCCCGGGAGCACGGTTGATCACCACCGAGCAGGACTCCACGCTCTGGGACCGCGCCGCAGAGCAAGCCGTGCTCGGCATCTGCATGACCACCCCCTACGTCGTCAGCCACGTCCGCACAGCACTGCCCGACCCCGCAGCGTTCTTCCACCCCGGCCACCGCATCATCTACAAGGCCATCCTCGACCTCGTCGACGCCGAAGGCCCCACAGATCCCCACGTCGTCGCCGACAAACTCACCACAGACGGCACCATCAACAACGTCGGCGCCCCCGAAGGCACCCACTTCTACCTCGCCGACCTCTTCCGCAACGCCCCCATCGCCGGAGACCCCGTCTGGCACGCCCGCATCGTCAACCGGCACGCCACCACCCGCCGAGCCCTCCAGGCCCTCACTCGCGGCCTCCAATGGATCAACAACGCCCCCGACACCCAGACCGTCGCCGACGCCCTCATCGCGGTCCAGGACGAGCTGGCCAAGGCCGTAGGAGACGTCGCACACACCAGCGCCGACGCCACGAACGCCGTCGCAGCTCTCTACACGCCCATCGACTGGCCCATCGCCTTCTCCTCCCAGCCCGAAGACGTCCCCTGGCTGGTCGAGAACCTCATCGAGCGCGGCCGCTCCATCGCCCTCTACAGCCCGCCCAAGGCCGGCAAGAGCCTCCTCGCCCTGGAAATCGCCGCCGCCCTCGCCACCGGCCGACCCGTCCTCGGCCAACCCGCCCGGCCGCCCGAGCGCGTCCTGTACGTCGACATCGAGAACAGCCAGGCCGACATCGTGGAGCGCCTCACCAACCTCGGCTACGGCCCCAACGACCTCAAGGTGCTCCAGGAGAACCTGATCTACTTCAGCTTCCCCAGCTTGCCCGTCCTCGACTCCGCCTCCGGCGGGCAGCACCTGCTCGCCCTGGCCAAGCACCACCGGCCCGTGCTCGTCGTGATCGACACCGTCTCGCGCGTCATCGAGGGCAGCGAGAACGACGCCGACACCTTCGCCAACCTCTACCGGCACGCCCTCGCCCCCCTCAAAGGCATGGGCATCTCCGTCATCCGCCTCGACCACTCCGGCAAGGACCTGGAGAAAGGCCAGCGAGGCTCCAGCGCAAAGGGCGCCGACGTCGACGCCGTGTGGCTGCTGGTCAAGGTGTCCGAGACGTCGCTGTACCTGAAGCGTGAGATGTCCCGCGCGAACCACGGCGTGCCGCTGATCGAGTTGCGCCGCCGGGCCGACCCGCTGCACCACGAGCTCGCCGTCGGCGGCTCGGGGCTGCCGCCGAAGGTCGCCCAGGTCGTGGAGTTCCTGGAGCAGCTGCTCGTGCCTCTGGACGCCGGTCGGGATGCGATCCGCGAGGAGCTCGCCGCGGCGGGGAAGAGGGCGTCGAACGAGACCATCTCGGCGGCCATCACGGCGCGCCGCGCGGGGTTGAAGTGAGCGCCCGCCGGGCTGTCCGGGACGCCGTACGGACCTGTCTAAAGATCTTGGAACTGTCCGGGACAGGCGCCCGCACAAGATCGCTAAATACCCCCTGGCAGGTGTGTCGCAAATCTGTGACCTGCCGTTCGCGCTGTCCCGGACAGGAGGCAGAACATTTGTCTGTTACACGTAGCCGCAGGTCGCAGCGCCGCACTAGCCAGAAACCCCCCGAGGGTATTCAGACTCTTTTTGACCTGTCCGGCCCTCAAGACGATCACCAGCAAAAGCCCAGCTCACACCTGTCCCGGACAGGCCCCGGACAGCTAGACGATCTTGAGCCGGGCAGCGTGGCCGGGACCTGTCCCCGTCCTCTCCTCTCTATAGAGAGGACGGGGTCCCGGACAGCCCCAGACCGGGACACCAGAACCCGCCACCGCAGACCCCCACGACGCCTCATCACAGGCGACTGCAACCCCCGATGCCTCACCTGCGGACAACCCGACGACACCGGCTACTGCACCCCCACATGCGCCACCGTCTGCCCCCACATGAACCAGCCACACAAAGCCGACATCTGCATCACCCTCACCGCGCCGACGCCCACATCGTCATCAGCCCCAACACCGGCTACATGCAACTCCACGTACACGCATGCCCCCACTGCACCCGCACCCACTGGCACGCCCCCACCGACCACCCACACCGAACCGCACCCTGCGGACGCCCCTACATCCTCAACATCAAGGAACCCAACCCATGACCAGCACCAACACGACAACGTTGGCTGACGAGCCCGCGCGCGAAGACAAGTACCTCACCGTCGCCGAGATCGCCGCACAACTGCGCGTCGCCCCGATGACCATCTACCGGGCCGTCAACGCAGGCGAGTTCGAGGGCGCGATCCGCGCGGGCAAGCGCGGCGTGCGCATCCCGGCCGCGAGCTACGAGGCGTGGCTGAAGGCCAGCGAGATCACGCCCGGCACCCCGCGCTGGCTC
>NZ_JBITIO010000004.1:0-746566 GCF_044459065.1 Nonomuraea sp. NPDC050394
ACGAACAGGTCGCCGGGGAAGCCCGCGACGATGTCGTCCTTGCCTTCGCCGAGCACGAAGGCGCCGACCATGAAGGCGGCGACGAAGGCCAGGGCACCCATATGGACGGGCAACACGGTGGCGACGAGGAATACTGCGGCGAGCACGATAATCGTGATGACTTGCACCGACATGCGGGGACTCCAGCGGTCGACTGGCGGGTTTTCCATGATGTGGAAACTTGTTTCCGCTTTGCGAGAGTATGACCCGGCTCACAATCCACGTCAAGGCTTTTGCACTCCTGGAAACCCGCATATATTCCGCATAGCGGTAGATATTTTCCGTATTGCGGACGCTGAGCGAGGTCCTCATGAGCGTGCCCGACCACGTGGCGCGGGCCATGACCGCCACCCCCGGACAAGGACGACGGCGGCACCGGTGAGCGAGACACCGATGCCGCCGTCGTCCCTGAGACGTGGGAACTTCGCGGGCTCAGGAGATGCGCGTCGTCTTCTCCGCCGTCCGGCGGAATGTCGTGCCGTCCCATCTGTGGGTCTGGCTGACGATCAGATCCGGACAGCATCTGGGAGCTCGGTCGCTGACCACCTTGCCGCGCAGGTGCGCGAGGCCGCCGCGGATCGAGACCTTCATGGACGTGAAGTAGCGGTTCTTGCCGAGCCGGCCGAGCAGGCGGGGGGCCGAGGGTTTGGAGACCCCGTCGTACACAAAGGCGATCAAGGGGTTGCTCGACGTCGGGCTCGGGCACGACGAGACGACGACGGTCTCACGGCGTCCGTCACGCGTGAGGTCGCCCACGGCCGCGACGCGGGCGCGCACGACGTACCAGGCGGCTTTCGGCCTCGGCTTGGGACAGTTCAGCATCGGCTCCACCACGGACGCCCAGTCGACCCGGGTGGCGGCCTGTGCCGTCACGCCGTCCGCGGTGGCGGCGTTGGCGACGCCCCCGCCCAGGACCATCGTCAGGGCGGCGGCGCTCGCCCATGCTCCGAACCGGCGGCCGATGTGCTCGGTAGATGAGTTCATAGTCACTCAGACGCGCGGAATCTTGAAGATGTTGTGGACGGCGCGGTCCATGGCTCCCGCACGATGTGTGCCCGAAAGGCCGGTCCGGCAGGCCGGCGCTCTCCGCCTCGATGAACGCCCGATGATGCTGCCCCCGCGGCGACGCAGTGGGGAGAACTCGACGTAGCCCAATTGCCGAGGAGGAGCGATGCCTGATTATCAGTCGCCGGGCGTCTACATCGAAACAGTCGACTCCGGTTCCCGGCCGATCGAGGGCGTGGGTACGGCTGTCGCCGCGTTCGTCGGCTTCGCGAGCATGGGACCGAGCGAGCCGACCCTGGTGACGAGCTGGACCCAGTACACGGGCCTGTTCGGCGAGTCCTTCGCGGGCGCCCTGCTCGCGCACGCCGTCTACGGGTTCTTCCTCAACGGCGGCAGCGCCTGCTACGTGGTCCGCATCGGCGGAGACGGCGCCGCGGCCCCCACACCACAGGCGATGCTCGGCTCCTCCCGCCTCGTGGCCAAGGAACTGCCCAAGGGGGAGAGCGAGGACATCCGCGTAGAGGTGTCCAAGCTCCCGCAGACCGAAGGTGAGCAGGCATCAGAGGAAAGATTCACGATCAAGGTCAAGCAGGGCAAGGTCGAGGAGACCTTCGAGTTCCCGCCCAAGTCCGGTAAGGGCACCCTGGCGACGGCCGTCCGGCAGTCGAAGCTGATCAAGGTCGAGGAAGCCGAGGCGGAGCTGGCGAAGCTGGAGCCGCAGGCGGTCGTGTTGAAGGCGGCGCCCGCGCCTCCGGTGCTGCCCGCCAAGGTGAGCCCGGACATGTACATCGGGAACGAGGAGCAGCGCAGCGGCCTCAGCGGGCTCGCCGCGGTCGACGCGGTGACGATGATCGCGATACCCGACCTGATGGGCGCGTTCGAGCGCGGCGCCATCGATGTCAACGGCGTGAAGGCCGTGCAGAACGAGCTCAACTCCCACTGCGACACGATGAAGGACCGCATGGCGATCCTCGACGCGCCGCCGGGGCTGTCAGCGCAAAAGCTGCAGGAATGGCAGATGGACCTCGGCCTGGACAGCATGTGGGCCACCCTCTACCACCCGTGGATCAAGGTCTTCGATCCGGAGATCAAGGGGGAGAGGCTCATCCCGCCAAGTGGTCACGTCGCGGGAGTCTGGGCGCGTAGCGACGCCACCCGCGGGGTGCACAAGGCGCCGGCCAACGAGGTGATCCATGGCGCGATCGCCCTGGAGTCGCAGCTCACCCAGGCGGAGCAGAACCAGATCGACCTCCGCGTCAATTGCATCCGGGTCATGCCCGGCCGGGGGATCCGGGTGTGGGGAGCACGCACCCTTGCCGTCACCGACACGCAGTGGCAGTACCTGAACATCCGGCGCCTGTTCAACTACCTGCGGGAGTCGATTCTGAACGGCACCCAGTGGGTGGTCTTCGAACCCAACGACGACGCCCTGTGGGCCAGGATCCGGCGTACCATCGCCGCCTTCCTCGTCATGGAGTGGCGCAGGGGCGCGCTGTTCGGGCTCACCCCGGACGAGGCCTTCTACGTCAAGTGCGATCGTGAGACCAATCCGGCAGAGAGCATCAGCGAAGGCATGGTCGTCTGTGAGATCGGTGTCGCACCGGTGAAACCGGCCGAGTTCGTCGTCTTCAGGCTGGCCCAGATGGCGAGCGGTACCAGCCTCGTCAGCGAATAGCACAGGAGATCGCAGATGGCACTTCCCGACCTCGACACCGCGGTCGCCCACTCCTTCGGCCTGGAGGTGGACGGCATCGTCATCAAACAGATCAGCGAGGTGGCCGGGCTCAAGATGGAGCAGGACGTCATCGAGCTGCGCCAGAACACCGCCGACGGCAAGTACATCGTCAAGAAGCTGCCCGGCCGCGTCAGAGCCGGCGAGGTGACGCTGGTACGCGGCCTGACCGCCGACAACAGCTTCGAGAAATGGGCCAAGGAGGCGCAGTTCGGCCGGATGTCCAACGCCAGAAAAGGCGGCGCGATCATCGTCTACGACTACGAGAACAACCCCATCAAGCGCTACAAGCTGGTCAACGCCTGGCCGAAGAGCCTGGAGATCAGCGCCATGAAGGCGGGCGACACCAACGTGCTCACCGAGACCCTGGTCGTCACGTACGAGCAGATGGAGGTGGAGTGAGCATGTGGCGATCGACGGCGGTCGCCGACCCCGCGCCGCCCGCCGGAGAGGCGCCCCTGCGCACCGAATTCCCCTTCCGGCTGCCCCGCGGATACCTCGACGCCTCCGGCACCCTCCACCGCGACGGGGTCATGCGCCTGGCCACCGCCCGCGACGAGCTCATCCCCCTGCGCGACGACCGGGTGCGGGAGAACGCCGCCTACCTCACGGTCGTGCTCCTCGGGCGGGTGGTCACCCGCCTGGGCGGCATCGCCGACGTCCACCCCGGGATCATCGAGAACCTCTTCGCCGCCGACCTCGCCTTCCTCCAGGACCTCTACCGCAGGGTCAACAGCGAGGGGCACGCGCGCGCGGACGTGGGCTGCCCCGCCTGCGGGCACGGGTTCACCGTCGACCTCTCGGGCAGCCGCCTGGGGGAATCGTGACCCACGCGCCGGACCGTCTCTATGGGGAGATCGCCTACGTCGCGTACCACTTCCACTGGCCGCTCGACGACATCCTGGACCTGGAGCACGCCGACCGCGAACGCTTCGTGGCCCAGATCGCCGCCCTGGACGTCCGCGCTTCGCAGGGCACCCCTCGATGAGATGGCCCTGGCGCCTCTCCCGCCGCCCGCGGCCGTCAGCGCCCCCCTCACGCGCTGCCTGGCAGGCCCTGCCCCCCATCGCCCTTTCCCTCCCCCCACACCCCGTGCTGCTCGACCCCGCCCGCTTCGCGGCGTCGCTGGCGTCCTGGCGCAACCCGTCCTTCCTGACCTTCCTCACCCACGAGCAGTCCGCCGAAGCCCCCTCCGGCCTCGTCCACAACCTGGCCACACCGATCCCGTTCCATGGCCACCACACCCCGCTGCCCACGACGCCCACGGCGCCTGCCCCCAGCCCACACCCCACCCCAACACCCACCGACCCCACGCCCGGCCCACTGCCCACCGACCCCACGTCCAGCACACACCCCACCCCACTGCCCACCGACCCCACGCCCGGCCCACGCCCCGCCCAACCGCCCACCGACCCCTCGCCCAGCGCACACCCCGCCCTGCCGGACGACGAGTCCCCGCTCACCGCACACCCCACCCCCACGCCTTGCACCCACTCCCCCGGGTCCGCTCCCCTGCCTGCCTCACCCGAGCCCGATGCGCGGCCCGCCGCACCCCCCGGCGATCCCGCGTCCATCCCGCCCGTGCTCGCCCCCGGACCGCCCGCGGATGTGCCGCCCGCCCCAACCTTCCCGCTGACGCGTTCCGTGGAGCCGGTGCCCCCGGCCTCTCACCCGGCACCGGCCGTGGGTCCGCGTCCCAAACCCACCCCGCTCACCCCGCGGCCCCCGCTCACGCCGCACCCCCCGCTCACGCCGCAGCCTCCGCTCGCGCCGCGGCCCGGGCGTGCCACGTCACAACCCGCTGATCCCGTACGGCAGACGCCGCCCGTCACCCCCGAAGGCGAGCCACCTCCAACGCAGCACCACACCTCAAGACCCGCCACCGATGCGCCCGCCGAACCCACCACCCGCGAGCCCATCCCCAGTGCGCCCGCCGAACCCACCACACCAGGCAGCGACGCGCCCGCAACCCCATGGGCCGACCCCGCTCTGAGCACCCCCGATGGCGGACTTCGCCCCCCGGTCATGCCGCGACCCGCAGGCCATGCCCCTCCGGCTCGTCCGCTGGGTCTAGGCGGACCACTCATCTCCCAGCCCCTCCCACCTGCCCCGGAACAGGCCACGACCTCCGGCGGGCGACGAACGCCGGAGCTGGGGACCACTCCCGAATCCCCCGGCGAGCGTGCCACCCCGCGCCGGGACTCCGGCACGTCCGGCCCGCCACCGGGGCCTGCCGCTCTGGGTTCCTTCGCGCCGGGCCTCTCCGCGGATCCCAGGATCTTGCGTGGGGCCAGCCCCGGAAGGGACGGCGACGTACGGCGGACACCATCCCCGCCAGAGCATCCGGCGAACGGCCGGCACCCCAGGCACGAGCCAGGACACAGGGAGCCGGCCGCGACACCGTCCGGCGTGTCAACGGGCGGCGGGCACGCATCCGGCCCGGAGGGCGCACGGGTGCGGGGGCATGAGGCGCCTGCCGTGCACACGCATGGCGTGGAGGCGCGGGCCGTTCCAGCGACGCGGGCCGAGTGGGAGTCCTGGGGCGGGACGCGGGCCGTACCCGAGGAATCTGGGGGTGAGGTGCGCGGGACGCACGCCGCACGAGAGGCCCGGGAGGCGCGGGACGGGGAGGAGCGGTCGGCGGTGCGGGGGTCAGGGAAGCCGGGCGCGCGGCCGGCGGAGAGCGGTGAAGAGGGGCCGATGAAGGTGGAAGAGCTGGTGGAGACGGTCTATGAGCTGCTGGTACGCAGGTTGAGGGCCGATTCGCGGCTGGATCGGGAGCGGCGGGGGCTGTTCATGGGCTCTCGGTTCTGAGGGGGCGGAGATGGCGGAGGAGGAGATCGCGGTCGCGGTGTGCTATGTGCTCAAGATCGACGGCCATGATCTGGGGACGTTCGACAGCTGCGACGGGCTCGGCTGCGAGGTGGAGATGGAGGAGCGTGAGGAGGGCGGTAACAATGGGTATGTCTGGCAGCTGCCGACCCGGGTGCGGTTCTCCAACGTCCGGCTGTCCCGGCCCGTCACCGCTGCCAGCAAGGACGTCACCCGATGGTTCGCGGGGACGGTGCACGGTGTGGCGCGCAGGACGGCGACGATCGAGGCGCGCACGCTCGCGGGCGAGCTGATCACGAGCTGGGGGCTGCGTGACGTCGTTCCGGTCAGGTGGACGGGGCCGCGCTTCGACGCCGGGACGCCCAGGGCCGCCATGGAGACGGTCGAGCTGGCCCATCACGGGTTCTTCGGACCAGGCTGGGGAGGCTGACCATGTCCACGCCTGTCGCGTTCGAGGCTTCCGCGCCGTCCGGGATGGCCGCCCAGGGGCCGCCGCCCAGCCTGGAACGGGCCTATCTGGAGCTCCTTCATCCGCCGAGCGGCGGCTTCGGCAAGCCGGGCACCCGCTACGACACCATCGGCTTCCAGTTCAACCCGAACGAGCTGTCGTTCACCAAGGCCGCGCGGTGGCGGCGCAGCCCCCAGCGCAACACCCGGAAGAGCGGCGTGCCCCAGTTCCAGGGCCCGGAGCCGTGCAAGCTGACGCTGGAGATGTTCTTCGACGCGAGCGACACCATGGACGACAAGGTCGTCAAGGCGGTGGAGAAGCTGTTCACGTGCGTGGTTCCCACGGACAGGACGCTGGCCAACGCCCAGTCGTGCCCGCCGTGGGTGGTGCTGCGGTGGGGGTTGCTGAACGGGTTCACCGCGTTCGTGAGCGACGTGGCGGCGAGGTTCACCCTGTTCACCCCGGGTGGCCTGCCGATCAGGGCGGTCTGCTCGGTGACGATGGAGGAGGTCGCCGGGGTCCCGTCGAAGCAGAATCCGACCTCGGGCGCGCTGGGCGCGGTCGAGGTGCACGTGGTGGTGGCCGGTGAGACCCTGGCGGCGGTGGCCTACCGCGCGTACGGCGACCCCGCCCTGTGGCGGGCCGTCGCCGAAGCCAACGACGTCGACGACCCGCTGCGACTGCGGCCCGGCACGCGGCTGCTGCTCCCGACGATCGAGGAGCTGACCAGTGGCCGCTGAGCTGTTCACCGGCGGCCTCGTGGTGGACGTCGAGGGCGGTCCCCTGCCGGAGGACGTCGCGGTGCGCCTCGTGTCGGGATATGTCGAGGACAGTGAGCATCTTCCCGACGTGTTCGTGCTGCGCTTCCGTGACGACGCCAACGCGGTGCTGAGCAAGGGCGGCTTCGCCATCGGCGCCAAGGTACGGCTGCGCGTGCAGACCTCCGATCCCGGCGGCCCCCGGCTCCTGATGAGCGGTGAGGTCACCTCGGTGGCCCTCGACCTGGCGGCCGACGGGGCCTTCGCCGAGGTCCGGGGGATGGACGAGGCGCACCGGCTCATGCGCGGACGACGAGTGGCCGTATATCCGGACATGACGGTGGCGGACATCGTGCGCAAGGTGGCCCGGCGGGCGGGCCTGCAACCGGGAGAGATCGACCCGCTGCCGGGTGTCGGCGGCCGCCCCGATACGCAGATCAACCAGGACGGGATCAGCGACTGGGAGTTCCTGCGCCGGTTGGCCCGCCGTACCGGGGCCAGGGTGCGCGTCACCGACGGGAAGCTGTCGTTCCGGCGGCCCGGACCGCCGGCCGGAGCGCCGGCGGTCACCGTGGCGGCGGGCGGCGCCCTGCTCTCGCTCCGCGCCACCGTCACGGCCGGCGGCCAGGTGCCGGAGGTCGAGGTACGGGGCTGGGACTCCGAGAACAAGCAGGAGGTCGCCGCCGTGGCCACCCCCCGCGCGATCCAGGCGGAGGTGCCCGGCGCCGACCCGGTCGCGCTGGGCAGGCGGTTCGGGGCGCCGTCGTTGATGGCCGGCGACAGCACGTACCGCACGCAGGCCGAAGTGACCGCGGCGGCCGGCGCGCTGGCCGCCGAGCTGGGCGGTGGCGCGGCCGAACTGGAGGGTGTGGTCAGGGGGGATCCGGCGCTGCGGGCGGGCACCCTAGTGGCGCTGGCCAACGTCGGCGCGCCCTTCGAGGGAAAGTACGCGCTGTCGACGACCCGGCACGTGTTCTCCGAGGTCACCGGCTACACCACCGCCTTCGCCGTGTCGGCGGGATCCCCTCAGGGCCCCGCACCCGGCGGCGGCACGGGACTGGTGCCCGCGATCGTGAGCGACGTGCACGACCCGGCGGGTCAGGGCAGGCTGCGGCTGAGCATGCCGTGGCTGGCCGACGGATACACCAGTGGCTGGGCCAGGGTGATCACGGCCGGGGCGGGGAGCGAGCGCGGAGCGGTGCTGCCCGCGGAGGTCGGCGACGAGGTGCTGGTCGGCTTCGAGAACGGCGACTTCGACCACCCGTACGTGCTCGGCGGGCTCTACAACGGCCAGGACGCGCCACCTGGCCTGTCCGCCTCGATGATCGACCGCGTCAGCGGAGAGGTGAACGTCCGCGCCCTGGTCTCCCGGGCCGGCCACCGGCTGGAACTCGTCGACTCGGTCACCGACGGCAGCGGCGTCCTGCTCGCCTCCGGTGACGAGCGGCTGACCGTACGGCTGGACGCGCTCACCGGCATGGTCGCGATCAAGGGGGCCAACGGCGTCTCCATCGACGCGGGCAACGGCCCATTGGAGCTCAAGGGTGCCCGCGTCACCATGAGCGGCCTGGCCGACGTGGAGATCAGGGGCACCCAGGTGAGGATCAACTGATGGGGTTCGCGGCACGGGTGGGCGACCCGACGGATCATCCCGGCGTCATCACCGGGCCCGGTGTGCCGACCGTACTCATCGGCGGGATGCCGGCGGCAACGGTCACCGCGATGCACGCCTGCTCGTTCCCCTCCCCCACCACGCCGCATCCGCCGACGCCCATCGTCGGGCCCGGCAGCGTGAGCGTGCTCATCGGCGGGCTGCCCGCCGTACGCGTGGGCGACCGTGCCGGATGCGGCGCCATGATCCTCGTCGGCTGCCCGACGGTGACGATCGGCGGATGACCATGAGCAGAGACTTCATCGGATCGGGCTGGGCCTTCCCCATAGCGGTGGACCGCACCGGATCGATCGCGCTCGTCGCGGCGGAGCGGGAGGTCGCGGAGGGCATCCACCTCATCCTCGCCACCTCTCCCGGCGAGCGGCCGATGCGCCCCGAATTCGGCTGCGCGATCCATGACCTGGTGTTCGCGCCCGCCAACGCGGGCACGGCAGGACTCATCTCCTATGAGGTACGGCGGGCGATCGAACGCTGGGAACCCCGCGTCGACCTCCACGACGTCCAGGTGGGCTTCGGCCGCGCGGACGAAGGGATCCTGCTCATCGACATCCGCTACACGATTCGCGGCGACAACGACCCGCGCAACCTCGTCTTTCCCTTCTACGTCATCCCGCCGCACGAAGGAGCACGATGACCCTGCCGGCTCCCAACCTCGACGACCGGAGCTTCCAGGACCTCGTGGACGAGGCCAAGCGCCTCGTCCAGGAGCGCTGTCCTGAGTGGACGGACCACAACGTCTCCGATCCGGGCATCACGCTCATCGAGGCGTTCGCGTTCATGGTCGACCAGCTGCTCTACCGCCTGAATCGGGTCACCGACCTGCACTACCTTCGCTACCTGGACCTCATCGGCGTACGGCGGTTTCCGCCGGCACCGGCGCGGTGCGACCTCACGTTCATGCTGTCGGCGTCCAGGAAACAACCGGTCACGGTCCCCAAGGGCACGCAGGTGGCGAGCGAGAGCAACGTGGCGCAGGCGGAGGAGCCCATCGTCTTCACGACGGAGGACGACCTGCTGATCGTCCCGTGCTCGCTCACCCGGCTCGCCACCGGAGCCGTCGGATCCGCGCCGGTGAACCAGAGCGACGCGCTCGCGGAAGGGACGGGTGTGGACTGCTTCTCCCGCGCGCCCCGCCAGGGTGACGCGGTGTACTTCGGGCTCTCGAACGCCGTGCCCGGATGCGTGGTCAGCCTCACGTTCTCCTGCGCGCTCGCGGGGCCCGGAATCGATCCCCGCGATCCCCCTCTCGAATGGCAGTACTGGGACGGGAAGGCCAAGGACTGGGCGCCCTGCGCGGTGGACCATGACACCACGGGCGGGCTCACCCAGGACGGCGTGGTGAAGGTGCACGTGCCGGGCGGCCACGCGGCCTCCGTGGTGGGCGAGCAGCGGGCGGGCTGGCTCCGGTGCCGCGTGGTCGAGGCGAGGGACGGCCGGCCGTCGTACACCGCCTCACCGCGCGTCATGGAGGTGAGCGCGAGGACCGTCGGCGGGACGGTCGCGGCGTTTCACGCCGACGTCGTGTCGAACGAGATCGTCGGCATGGCGGAAGGAGTTCCCGGGCAGCGGCTCACCGTCCAGCGCCCGCCCATACTCGCCGGCGAGCGGATGGTGGTGCGGGTGCACGCGCGTGGCGGCACCCAGGAGTGGACCGAGGTGAGTTCCTTCGCCCACTCGGAACCCGCCGACCGGCACATCATGGTGGACCGGGCGGCCGGCCAGATCGTCTTCGGGCCCGCGGTGCGGCAGAAGGACGGCTCGCTGCGCCGGTACGGCGACGTGCCGGAGAAGGGCGCCTTCATCCAGGTGCCGCACTACCTGACCGGCGGCGGGTCCCGCGGCAACGTGGCGCGCGAGGTGCTGGTCGTCCAGCGCGAGCCGGTGCCGTTCGTGAAGTCGGTCGTCAACAGCGAGCCCGCCATCGGCGGTGTGGACGGCGAGTCGGTGGCCAACGCCGCCGCCCGGGGCCCGTTGCAACTGCGCATCAGGGACCGCGCCGTCACCGCCGAGGACTACGAGGAACTCGCGCGGGAGGCGGCACCGGAAGCGGCGCGGATCAAGTGCGTGACCGCGTCGGACCAAGGGGTCAGGGTGCTGGTCGTCCCACGGGTGGAGGCGACGAACATGAGCTTCGAGCACCTCCAGCCCTCCAAGGAACTGGTCCGGAAGATCGGGCTGTACCTGGACCAACGGCGCTGCCTGGGTGCCCGCGTGCTCGTCGAGCCGCCCTATTACCAGGGCGTCACCGTCGTGGCCAGGCTGAAGGGCAGGTCGGGCTCGGAGCGCGAGGCGGTGCGCACCCAGGCCGTGTCCGCCCTCGGCGCCTACCTCAACCCGATCACCGGTGGCCACTTCGGCACCGGCTGGCCGTTCGGCCGCATGGTGCAGTCGGGGGACGTGCACGCCGTGCTCCAGCGGGTCCCGGGCGTCGAACTCGTCGAGGACATCCAGTTGTTCGAGGCCGATCCGGTCACCGGGGACCGCGGCGAGCCCACCCAGCGCATCGTCCTGGAGCCGGACGCCCTTGTCTTCTCCTACCGCCACCAGATCAGAGTGGGGGACTGAGCGATGCGCAAGGGGGTCAGCCACCTGGCGAGCGCCCATCCCATGGGCGAGCAGCTACCGGCCATCTTCGCCGAAGGCAAGGCCCAGGACCTGACGAAGGCGCTGGACGAGGTGCTCGCCCCCGTCCTCACGACGCTGGACTGCCTGGACAGCTACCTCGACCCCGCCCTCACGCCCACGGACATGCTCCCGTGGCTGGCGGGCTGGGTCGCGATCGGCTTCGGCGAGCAGATGACCGAGGACCAGCGGCGCGCGCTCGTGGCCGATGCCGTCTCCCTGCACCAGGGTCGCGGCACCCTGGACGCGCTGACCAGGCTGGTGAAGACCCTCACCGGCATCGACGCGCAGGTCACCGACTCGGGCGGCGTCGGCTGGTCCACCCGGCCGCGCGGCTACCTGCCCGGCACGGACGAGGCCGTGGTCACCATCCATCTGCCCGACGAGACGGTCGTCGACCGCGAATGGCTCCAGGACGTGCTCGAACTGGGCGTGCCCGCGCACGTCAGCGTCCGCATCACCATACTCAACCCGCCGGGCTGACCCTGAACGGGGAAAGTGCCTCTCGAAGGTTTCAAGAGGCACTTTCCACTTCACGGGCAGGCGTTATGCGTCCACGTGCACATTCCCGGTGGATAGCGCCGCTGCACCAATATGGCGTTGATGTTGGCCACGAAGTTGTCCATGATTGCCGCGACGTCCTCCGGCGAAGGCGCGGCGACCCTGAGAGAGCGCCACGAACGCCCGTTGAAACGCACGCAGACGTCGAATACCGGAAGTTCGGTGACGTCCACCCCCGCTTCCGGCAGTTGCTGAGGGAGTTCCAGATCGGGGAGGGTCTCCAGGTCCGGTTCTGTCATGTTCTTTTCCTTGCCTGTCAGAGGGTGAAGACGCGGATGCCGACTCGCGTGCCGCTTGAGCCGGTGTCGTGAACCAGGGAAATGGCGTAGTCGCAGTCACCCACGGGTGAGACCCCGTCGGCCCGCACCGGGAAGCCGCTGAACTCCACCCAGCCGACGCTGCTGTCGCCTTCCTGCCAGGTCAGGGAGGCCTCCCCGAAGAAGAGCCCGCTGCCCTCCGGATCGGAGACCGCGAACGTGCAGGTGTTGCCGTCTCCCCTGTCGTTCTCGGCGGAGATCTGAACCGTCAGCGGAACACCGGGCGTGGCCAGTGCCTTCCCCGACACGGGAAAGCCGTTGCTGACATTGAACGAGCTGCCCAGGCCCGAGGACGTGGTGTCGGCGATGGATCGCACCGACACGTTCATGGTGGTTCCGACGCTCAGTGTCGCCATTTTCTGCCCCCGTCGAATTCGTGTGCGTCAGATGGACGATAGAATCCGCTCCCGCGATGCGCCAAAGACGCCCAGACGATCATGCGGTAAAGGTTTGTTGGCCGAACTCTGGCGACGCCCAGAGCGATGCGGACTCCTTCGGAATGCTGGATATGCGATTTTCGTAGGTATCCGCCTTGCCCGATCGAGCGGGCGCCGAATGGAGATCGGATGGAGCGTATCCAGGTGGTCGTGCGGGCCCACGACCCCATCTCCCGTGCCGGGGTGCTGAGCCAGCTCAGGCAGCGGCCCGAGGTTGAGATCTTGGAGACGGAACGCCCGGAGAACGCACACGTCGCGCTGGTGGTCGCCGACTCCGTGTGCCAGGAGACGCTGGGCGTCCTGCGCACCCTGCGCTGCCATGGTGACCTCCGGCTGGTGGTCGTCGCCGGGTCCGTGGACGACTCCGGGCTGCTCGCCATCGTGGAGATCGGGGTGTCGGGCGTCGTACGGCGGGCCGAGGCGAGCCCGGAACGCCTCGTCTCCGTGATCCGCTCGGCCACCACCGGCGGGGGCACCATGCCGCCCGATCTCCTCGGCAGGCTGCTCGCCCAGGTCAGCCGGGTTCAGGGCGACCTGCTCACCCCGCGTGGGCTGACCTTCTCCGGCCTGGCCGAGCGCGAGGTTCAGGTGCTGCGCCTCATCGCCGAGGGGTATGACACCGCGGAGGTCGCCGCCGAGCTGGCGTACTCGCAACGCACGGTGAAGACCGTCCTGCACGACATCACCACCAGGCTCCACCTCCGCAACCGCGCGCACGCGGTCGCCTACGCCCTGCGCAACGGGCTGCTGTGAGCGAGCGGGACGGTGTGATCGGCGAAGCCGACGACGCGCTGCGCGAGCTGATCCGCCGGGGAGCGCTGTCCCGCTCCAAGACCGAGGTTCTTCTCAGCGCGCCCGGCCCGGAGCCGTCGGCCGGAGACGAGGCCCCCACTGTGCACCTGCGCCTCTATGACATCCGCGAGGACCTGGGCAAGCGCCGGCAGGGCATGATCAACGAAACCAACGCCGACGGCGCGGTCACCGCGAGGCACCGCCCTCCCCGGTACGTCAGCCTGTCGTACGCGGTGACGGTCCGCGCGCCGGAGCCGGAGGAGGAGCATCGTCTCCTGGGCACGATCCTGCGCGTGCTTCTCACCCACGACACCATCCCGGCCGACCACCTGACGGGTTCACTGGCCGAGCTCGCGCTCCCGGTCACGCTGGTGGCGGCCCATCCGCCGCAGGAGGACCGCGCTCTCGTGGCCGCCTCGGTCGCGGGGGCGCGGCCGTTCGTCAATGTCGTGATCAGCGCCCCGATCAGGCCGGAGACGCCTGGCCCCGTCGCGCCACCGGTACGCGGGCCGCTCGGAGTACGCGCGGAAGACCGCCACGGCACCGAAGGACTGGGATGAGCATCATCTGCACGAACTGCGGCGACGCCAACCCGGACCGCACCCGGTTCTGCGTCCAGTGCGGCGAGTACCTGGCCTGGGACAAACACGGCGGCGAGCCGGAGGACAACCGCCTGCCGCAGCCCGCCGAGCCGCGCCCGCCCGAGCAGCACGCGGAACTGCTCGCCGCGTTGTCCGGACGATCGGTACCCGTCACGCCCGGCGAGCAGGCGTCCACGACCGTGACCGTGCGCAACAGGGGCACCCGGGTCGAGCGGGTCAGTGTCAGCGTCAAGGGGGACGCGGCGGCCTTCGCGACCGTCGAGCCCGACGAACTCGTGGTCCCGCCCGCGGGCACGGCCACCTCCACGATCGTCTTCGACCCGCCGCGGTCCTCTTCCGTCGCCGCGGGTACGACGGAGTTCACCGTGCTGGCCCGCTCCCTGGTCACCAGAGGTGTCTACGCGATCGCGGAAGGCACCTGCGACGTCGGCGGCTTCGACGACCTCAGAGTCGACCTGACCCCCGGGATCTCACGGGGCCGGTGGGCGACCCGCCACTCGATCACCTTCGACAGCCGCGGCAACCTGACCCACCGGGCCCGGCTGCGCGCCGCCGACGACGAGGAGGCCCTGGGCTTCCGGATGCCGGTGAGCAATCTGCTGATCGACGCCGGCCGTACCGTGGTGCCGCTGCGGGTGTCCGCGCGCCCTCCCTTCACCGGCAAGCCGGCGGAGATTCCCTTCTCCGTGACGGCGAGCATGGACGACGGCGAGAAGTCGTTCCGGGTCGACGGCACCCGGGTGGTGCTGCCGCTGATCCCGCTGTGGGCATTGAAGACCCTGGTCGTGATTCTTGGCCTGATCCTCATCGCCGTCGCCGCGATCGTCGTGATCAACGCGTGGCGGCCGGAGCCGGAATCGAGGCCGGCGCTCACTTCCCGGGAGCCGTACGCCGCCGGAATCGGCACGCTCACCGACGGGTACGCGTCGGTCGCGGTGAACGGGCTGTCCGACCAGGCGAAGATCTTCGTGACCTCCGACCTGTCCAGGATCGGCGGGAAGGCGGCCAATCTCGGTCAGCCGCGCACCCGCGCGGAACTGCCCACCGGGTCCCTCGGCGTGACCGGCCGCGATGGCGGCTCCTTCTCGGTCCGGCCGATCGACGGGGAGAGCGTGGAAGGGATGGCCTTCGACTACCTCGTCGTGAAGCGGTCCAGCGGGACCATCGGCGGCATGCCGTTCGAGGCGGGTTCCGGGTCGATCCCGGAGGGGGAGACCAGCCTGGACGTGCCGGCGGCCGCGGCCACGAGCGGCTCGGTCATCCTGCTCACCGTGGAGCTGACCGGGCCGGCGGACCAAGCGATCACGGGTCTCAAGGTGGACGCCAAGAACGACGGCGCCTTCACGGTCGCCACCCTCGACCTGTCGCCGACGCCCGTGGAGGTCGGGTTCAACTGGGTCGTCATCGACTCCGGCGACCCCGCGCTGGCCGGGGTGAACTCGACGGACGCCGTGAGCGACAGCGGGGAGGCGGTGCGCATCAGTTCGCCTCTCGCGGACGGTTCCGGGATCATCCTGCTCACCACGGACGCCGCGCACCGGGGGCTGGCCGGTGTCGCCATGTCGGGAGTATGCGTGGGCGGCCAGGGTGACGGCGAATTCTCGGTGGAGTGGTTCTCCGATCGGATCACCGTCCTGCCCACGGACTTCGACTACCTGATCGTCCAGAAGAAGAACTGACCACCACCTGATCGTCCAGAAGAACTGAGCACGCACGTCCGTGCGTCCTGAAGGGCGGTGAACTCCGCCCTCGGGGCCGCCTGATGTGCGCTGGTCGCGGCCGCCGCCCGGGTGACAGCCTCCTGCTGACGACTGTTTTCGGGGGGTATAAGGCCATGAATCATAGAATGCGACTAGCGTCCGTTTTTGCAGGGATTTGTGTGACCTTGGCCGGCGCGCCACCGGCTGCCTCGACAGTGCTCTCCTCCCCCGCACCCGACACGACTCCGGATGCCGAGCCCAACGAGGCACCGGAGATCGAGCCCTACCCGGAACCAGACGAACAGCCCGAACCCATACCTGATGACCCGCCCGACCCCTCACCAGACGACTCCCCCGCCCCGCCGCCGGACGGCTCACCCGCCCCGCCACCCGACGGCTCGCCGGTGCCCCCGCCATGGACCCCCAAGCCCACTCCCCGTACCAGCCGGCCCCACGTGGCGCCCGCGGGCTGCGACATCCTCCCGGCCACCGGGCCCGGTAGCCGGAAATGGATGGCCGAACAGCAAGTGGTCGCCGCCATGTCCGGCATTCCGGAACTGTCGACCTTCGTCTCGGCCATCAACCAGGCGTCCTACGCCGCCACCTTCGACACCTCCCGCGACATCACCGTCTTCGCACCGGTCAACGACGCGTTCGACAAGCTCCCCGAGGGGCGGCTCGACAAATGGCTGGGCGACCGCGAGGCGCTCATCAGCCTCCTCGGCTACCACGTCGTCCAGGGCCGCATGACCCCGGCGGACCTGGACAACGCCAAGCTCACCACGAGGCAGACCGGCACCATCACCGCCACGACCAGCGGCGACACGATCACGCTGAACAGCGAGGCCGAGGTGACGTGCCCGGACATCCAGACGGCCAACGCGACCGTCTACCTCATCGACACCGTCCTGGACCCGCCCAGCTAAGCCTTCCGCTCCGTCACCGGCCGGCGTGGCCTCGCCGGGGGGCGATCACGACGCCGTACGGCAGGCGGCCCGGCTGCCCGAGCACCTGCGCGACGAGTTCATGACCGCCATCGGCGACGGCGCCCGGCGCTTCAGCCCGCCCGGCCCACCCACGGGCCTCAGCCCCGGTGACACCCGGCCCTGTTGCGAGGTGCCATGGGGCTTGCTAGCTTTCCAGGCGAGACTTCTCACCGCGGGCTCACGCCTCGCCAACCAGCTTCTTCGGGCCCCGATGGCCGCGGAAAAGGTGGAAGTCGTTCCACACCTGGAAGAGAGTATCTCTGCGATGGTGCTGGCAGTCTGGCGTGCCGTCAACGGGCCGACGTCCTTGCTTCGGAGCGCACGGGAACCCGTGTCCCGCCCCTAGCTCGACCGGTTGCACGTTCTCCCCTTCGCGGCGTTCCCCGCCGCCGCCGAGCAGAGATCCACGACCGGTCGCGAGCCCCGGGCCCGCCACCGTGACGAACGTCCCTCCCGAGCGAGCACCGCGTGGCCATGACCGGTTCTTCCGTGTTCATGGAGGTCAAACAGCATGACAGAGGTCCCATCGGCCACGCGGCGACCGTGGCTGGTGCTCGGTGTCTTCTGCGCCGGGTTCTTCATGGCGTTGATGGACGGAACCATCGTCAACATCGCCGTTCCCACGCTCATCAGCGACATCGGCGCCTCGTACGACCAGGTGCTGTGGGTGCTCGACGCCTACCTGCTGGTCTTCACGGTGCTGCTGATCACCACCGGACGGCTCGGGGACATCTTCGGCTACCGGCGCCTGTTCCTGATCGGCACCACGCTCTTCACCGTGGCCTCGGCCCTGTGCGGCCTGGCCGGCTCCGGAGGCTGGCTGCTGGCCGCGCGGGTACTGCAGGCGGTGGGCACGGCTCTGCTGTTCCCCCAGGTCATCTCGGCGATCCTGACGATCTTCCCACCGGAGCTGCGCGGCCGCGCGTTCGGCGTCTTCGGCGCGATCGCGGGCCTGGCCCCGGTCGCCGGGCCGATCGTCGGCGGCTTCGTCCTCGCCCACCTCGGCTGGCGCTGGATCTTCTTCATCAACATACCGATCGGCGTGATCACGATCATCCTGACCCTGGTCTACGCCCCGCCGATGCGCTCAGGCGGCAGCCACGAACTCGACCCGATCGGCGTGGCCCTGGCCACCGGCGGACTGACCGGCATCGTCTTCGGCCTGGTCGAGGGCGAGCGCCACGGCTGGGGGCCCATCGCCCCCGCCATCGTCGTCGGCGTCGTGCTGCTGGTCGTGTTCGTGATCTGGGAGAGCCGCAGGAAGGGCGAGCCGTTCATCCCCATGGACCTGTTCGCCGCCCGAGGCTTCTCGGTGGGCAACGGGATCGGCTTCCTCTTCTACGCAGGCATGATGGCCATCCCGCTCGTCGTGGTCCTCTACCTGCGGACGGCCCGCGGCCACAGCCCGCTGGAGACCGGCCTGACCCTGCTGCCCGGCGCCGACCTGACCGCTCTCGCGTCCGCCTGCGGCGGGCGGCTGTCCGACCGGTTCGGCGGCAGACACGTCTTGCCCGCCGGGCTGGCCACGCTCACGCTCGGGCTGCTCGTCCTTGCCGTCACCACCGGCCCGCACAGCACCGCCTGGAGCCTGCTCCCCGGCCTGATGATCATCGGCCTCGGCAACGGCGCCACCTACGCCCCTCTGCAGCAGGTCACGATGGACGGCGTGAGTCCCCGGCTGGCCGGTGCCGCCTCCGGCGTCGCCAACACCATCCGCCAGATCGGCGGCGTCGTCGGCCTGGCCGTCCTGGGCGCTCTGCTCACCGCCCGCCTCAACGCCACACTCCGGCATGACGCCGTACGGCAGGCGGCCCGGCTGCCCGAGCACCTGCGCGACGAGTTCATGACCGCCATCGGCGACGGCGCCCGGCGCTTCAGCCCGCCCGGCCCGCCCACGGGCCTCAGCCCCGGTGAAGCCGCCCTCTTCCGACGCCTGGGCAACGAGGTCTTCACCGCGAGCTTCACCAGCGCCATGCACACCACCCTGCTGGCCACGGCCGCCGTTCTCTTCGCGGCCACGGCGTTCTGCGTGCTCCTGGTGAAACGCGACCGATGAGTTTTGCGTGCTCGCGGCGTCTACATGGGTGACATGGACGAAGACGCAAGAACTGGAGCACCCCGTGGTCATCGTCGCAGGGCACATCACCGTCGAACCCCGGCAGCGCGATTCCTACCTCGCCGATTGCGTGGACGTCGTTCGGCAGGCTCGCGGGGCGGCGGGATGCCTCGACTTCTCCATCTCCGCGGACCTGCTCGATTCCGGCCGGATCAACATCTTCGAGCGCTGGGAGTCGCAGGCGGCCGTTGAAGCCTTTCGGGGCAGCGGTCCCGGCGACGACCAGAGCGCGGCGATGATCTCGGCATCGGTGGCCGAGTACGACATAGCCGGCGTGCGCTCCTTGACCGGTGAAGACCCCGCATGAGGCCGTCGCGAAAAGCACCCGATATCTCGCGGGAAACCTCGGGCAGAACGCCGGTAGTGAGTATTTTGACAATGGCTTGGCGAGGCGGTGTGTGCGGGTAGGCGGTTCCGTACCAGATGAGGAGAGCTCGGCATGTCCCATGATGAGGCACGACGTGTCTTCCAGGCGGTCGACACCTTTGAACCCGGCGCGTTCGTACGGTTACTGTCCGACGACGTCAGGATGGTGTTCGGCAACTCCGCGCCCATGGTCGGGCACGGGGCCGTCACCGACGGGCTGCGGGGGTTCTACGCGACCATCGCCGGCCTCACCCACAAGATCATCAGAACGTGGCAGGCCGGCGCCGACACTGTCGCCGAGACCGAGGTGACCTACCGGCGGCTCGACGGCACGCACGTCAGCGTCGCGGCCGTGTCGATCTGGCACACCCGCGACGACGGCCTGATCTCGGACTACCGCATCTTCGTCGACCTGGCGCCGGTCTATTCGGGCTAGCACCGAATAAATAGTGAAAAATTCTGTCCCCCTGGTTGAAGCGCCGCTTTAAAGCCGCGAAAACCCAGGGCCCGGCAATAGGTCTTACCGATCGGGCACGGCGGCCCCGTCTTGGGCAACGCCGGTGGTCGCCGTGCCACAAGGCCGATGCCGGCCCTCCGCACGTCACCGCCGTCCGCTTAAAGGGACATCCCTATCCGGCTTTTAAGGCCGCGCGCGTGAAAATGGCCTCTGTTGACAGTGCGATGAGCCGTCATGTATCTCTTGACCCTGATGCCCGCATTCCGCCGCATGTTCATTATGAAAGTCGCGGGACAAAGCAAATTAAAATGCACTCCCTTAAAAGGGGTAAGATGAGTTCGCGGGAACTGGCAGTAGCCGACAAGGTGATCTCGGACCGCTCCGGCGCATACGTCATCGCGGAGATCGGGCACAATCACGAAGGCGACCTCGAAAAGGCGGAGCGACTCGTGCTGAGCGCCGCCGTCAAGGGCGCGAGCGCCGCCAAGCTGCAGAAGCGCGACAACAAGACATTGTTCACCAAGGCGATGTACGCGCAGCCCTACGAAGGACGGAACAGTTTCGGCCCCACGTACGGAGAACACCGAGAGGCCCTGGAATTCGGCAGGACGGAGTACACGCACCTCGCGCAGGTGGCCAAGGAAGCGGGGATCGACTTCTTCTCCACCGCTTTCGACTTCCCGAGCGTCGACTTCCTGATGGAGTTCGACCCTCCTGCCATCAAAATCGCCTCCGCCGACCTCACCAACACCCCGCTGCTCGGCTACGCGGCCAAGACCGGCAAACCCCTGATCGTCAGCACGGGCGGCGGCACCGGAGACGAGGTACGGCGGGCCGTCGACACCATCCTTCCGGTCAACCCGAACCTGGCCCTGCTGCAGTGCACGGCCGTCTACCCCGCCGGTCCCGCGGACCTGAACCTGTCGGTGATCACCCGCTACCGCGAGGACTATCCGGACGTCGTGGTCGGCTTCTCCGGCCATGACCTGGGCGTCGAGGCGAGCCTGATCGCCTTCACGCTGGGCGCGCGGGTCATCGAGAAGCACTTCACGCTCGACCAGAGCCGCCCCGGCAGCGACCACCACTTCTCCCTGACCCCGCCGCAGCTCGGCACGCTGACCGCCGCGCTGGAAACGACGCGGCAGATGCTGGGCTCCCCGGAGAAGTCCTGCTCCGCGCAGGAGCTGGCGGCGGTGCGCAAGCTGGGCAAGAAGCTGGTCGCCGCCCACGACCTGCCGGAGGGGCACCTGCTGACCGAGTGCGACGTCGCCTGCAAATCTCCCGGTGACGGGCTCAAGCCGTACCAGATGGACCAGCTTCTGGGCAGGCGCCTGGCGGTTGCGGTGCGCGAGGACGAGGCATTCGCGATGGAGCAGCTCGCCGCCGGCCCCACCACCGCCAACGGATAGGTCCACGGAATGGCCACGACAGAAAAAGTCCCCTCCCTCTTCTCGCACCAGGCCTTCCGGCGGGTGTTCATGGCCGCGGCGGCCAGCCTGGTCGGCGTCGAGATCGCCTTCGTCGCCCTGCCGCTGGTCGCCATCTCGGCGCTGAACGCCTCCCCCGGCCAGGTCGCGGTGATCGGCGTGCTGGACACGATGGCGTTCCTGCTGATCGGGCTTCCGGCGGGCGCGTGGCTGGACCGTACGCGGCGGCGCTGGGTGATGGTCGTCGCCGACCTGGGCCGGGCCCTGCTCATGGCCTCGATCCCGATCGCCTGGCTGATGGGCGTCCTGACGATCTGGCAGTTGTTCGCGGTGGCGCTGCTCACCGGGGTGGGGCGGGTCTTCTTCGACGTGGCCAGCCTGAGCTACCTGCCGACGGCCGTCGGCAGGGAACGCCTGGTCCAGGCCAACTCCTACCTGCAGTCCTGGGACGCCGGCGCCACCGTGGCGGGACCGAGCCTGGGCGGCTTCCTGGTCCAGCTGGCCGCCGCGCCCATCGCGATCGCGGTCACCGCGACGACCTATCTGTGGTCGGCGCTGTGCCTGTTCGGCATCCGGGTCAAGGAGCCGGCGCCGGAGCGCCGGGCGGATCGGCACCTGGCGCGCGAGGTGGGCGAGGGCGTCTCGTTCGTGCTGCGCCATCGGCTCCTGCGGCCGATCGCGCTGCAGGGCGCGGTCACCAACCTGTTCCTCATGGTGGGCATCATCTCGATCCCGCTGGTGTTCACCCGCCTGCTCCACCTGAACGCCGGCGACATCGGCATCTTCTTCACCTTCGGCGGCGTGGGCATCCTGATCGGCTCGTCGATGGCCAGGCGGGTGGCCGACCGCATCGGTTACGGTCCGTCGCTGTGGCTGGCCGGGCTGGCCGGCGCGCCCCTGTGCCTGCTGGTGCCGCTGGTCCAGCCGGGGGTCTGGCAGTGGGTCACGTACGTGTGCTGGCTCGCGGTCACCCTGAGAATCGGCATGAACAACGTGGTCCTGGTCAGTTTCCGCCAGCGCATCACCCCGGACCGGCTGCTGGGCCGGATGAACGCCACCATGCGCTTCCTCATGACCGGCTCCCTGGCCCTCGGCGCGGGTGTCGCCGGCCTGGTCGGCCAGTTCGCCGGGGTGCGCGCCGCGCTGTGGGTGTCGGTCATCGGCCTGACGGTGGCCTGGCTGCCGGTCTACTTCTCGCCGCTGCGGTGGATGCGCGAGCTTCCGTCGGAAGAGGAAGGTTCAGATGTTCGCTCCGATGACTGAGCGCTACCTGGGTGAGGTGTCCGCGGGCAACCGGGCACTGCTGGAGGCGAAGGACGCCGCGCCGTTCGGCCCGGCCTTCCTCGCCGCCCACGGCGGCGACCTCACGCTGCCGCGCCCGCTGTTCGTGGACGCCGAGCCCACCCGCGCGCTCGCCGCCGACCTGCACGCCCTCTACGAGCTGGTCTTCCAGCTGCCCGCGCGGCTGTTCGACGGCGACTTCGACGCCTACCTGAAGGAGCTGGGCCTGGAGCCGGCCAAGCACGCCGTCCTGCGCCGCTACCGCGCCACCCCTCTGCTGTACGGCAGGGCCGACGTCTACCACGACGGCGACTCCTACAAGGCACTGGAGTTCAACGTCGGCAGCTCCCTGGGCGGCATCGACCGATCGGCGGTCGAGGCGGGCTTCATGCGCGTACCGGCGTTCCGTGAGTTCGCCGAGCGTCACGGCCTGTCCTACGTGAACGCGGCCGGGCGGCTGGCCGAGGAGTGGCGCAGGGCGGCGGCCCCGATCACCGGCGGCGCCGACCCCGTGGTGGCGTTCCTGGAGTGCGACGGCGGGCTGGAGGTGTACCTGCCGATGGTGGAGTCGCTGCGCGAGGCGATGGCGGGCCAGGGCATCGAGATGCTGCTCGGCGAGGTAGGCCAGGTCACCGAGCGCGACGACCGCCTGTGGCTGCGCGGTCGCCGGATCGACCTCGTGCTCCGGTACTACACCGAGAACGAGATCGTCTCCGGCGAGGCCCCGATGGTGGCGGTCGAACGCATCGAGCGCCTCCACGCGGAGGGCCGGCTGGTGCTGTGGGCGACGCTGGACAGCGCGCTTTACCACAGCAAGGGCTGCCTGGCGATGCTCTCCGACGAGCGGTGGCGCGAGGCGTTCACGGCCGAGGAGATCGCGCTGGTCGACCGGGTGCTGCCGCTGACCCGCACGCTCAGCACGTCCCACTCGGTGATCGAGGGCGAGCGGGTCGACCTCGTGGACTACTGCCGTGAGCACCGCGACGAGCTGATACTCAAGCCGCGCGCGAACTTCAGCAGCACCGGCATCGTCGTCGGCTGGGAGAGCGGCGAACGCGACTGGCGCGAGGCGCTCGACGACGGCAGGACCACCGGCGCCATCGTCCAGCGCCGGGTACGCCCGAAGCCGTTCGAGGTCATGGACCCGGAGACGAACCAGGTGTCGCGCTGGGTGGGCGTGCTGGGGCCGTTCGTCATGCCCGGCGGGCGCTATTCCGGCTGCTACGCCAGGGCGATGCCCGAGGGCGCCAGCATCGTCAGGGGGCTGGGAGCAGGACCGTCCACGGGGGTCTTCCTGGTCGAAGGAGCACCGTTATGACCGACCACGTGACCGAGGTCTACATCGAGCGCTGCGAGGCGGGCCGCAGCGAACTGGCCAAGGCGATGAGCGACATCCGGCTGACGGAGAAGTTCGCCGCCTCCTGCGCGCACCGGCTGCTGCCGCGTCCGTTCTTCATGGCGCGCGAGCGCATCCTGGGCTTCGCCGCCGACCTGACGCGGCTGTTCGACGTGCTGGTCTCGCTGCCCGAACGCCTGCACGCCGGCGACGTGGCCGCCTTCTGCGCCGCGCTCGGCTTCGACGCGCGCAGCTCGGCGCTGCTGGCCAAGTTCCCGGAACGCCCCACCCTGTACGGCAGAGCCGACCTCTACCACGACGGGGACTCCTTCCGCCTGCTGGAGTTCAACTTCGGCAGCGCGCTCGGCGGCGCCGACCGGGCCCAGATCTCCGCGGCGCTCCTGGAGGTGCCGGCGTTCCGTTCGTTCGCCGTCGAGCACGCGCTGGACTTCGTGCACACCGGGGAGCGCGTGGCCGCGGCCCTGCGCGCGGCGGCGGCACCGGTCACCGGCTCGCGCGATCCGGTCGTCGGCTTCGTGGAGGCGGACGGAGAGCTGGGGACGTACCTGAACCTGGTCGAGTCGTTCACCGAGGCGCTGACCGGGCTCGGCATCGAGGTGGTGCTGGGCGAGCTGAGCCAGACCGCCTACGACGGCTCCGCCCTGACGTTGGGCGGGCGGCGGGTGGACCTGGTGCTGCGCTACTTCAACATCGGCGAGATCATGGCCGCGCCCGGCGGCGAGCAGGCGGTGGAGCCGGTGCTGCGGGCGCACGCCGACGGCGCGGCGGTCCTGTTCACGACGCTGGCCAGCGAGATCTACAACAACAAGGGCTGCCTGGCGCTGCTGTCCGATTCCCGCTGCCGCGCGACCCTGTCCGCGGAGGAACTGGAGCTGGTGGACCGGGTGCTCCCCTGGACCAGGCGCCTGGTCCCCGGCGAGCTGCCGGAGCAGTGCCTGGACCAGCAGGACGACCTGATCATCAAGCCGTGGGCCGACTTCGGCGGCAGCGGCATCGTGGCGGGCTGGGACGTGCCCGCCGGCACCTGGCGCGCCGCCGTCGAGCAGGGGGTCGCCACCGGCGCGGTGGTCCAGCGCCGGGTACGGCCCCGCCCCGAACCGGTGATCAACCCCGACACCGGCGAGCTGGAGCTGTGGGCGGCGGCCTGGGACGCCTTCCTCACCCCGGACGGCTACGCGGGCTCGCACATCAGGGCGCTGCCGCACGCGGAGGCGCCGATCATCGGCATGGGCGTCACCCCGGCGACCAGGACCACCGGCATCTTCCTCTACTGAACGTCTCCGGGTGTCCCCTCTTGGCCGGGCGGTTCGTGGTGTGGGTGTAACAACCACCACGGCAAGGAGATCTCCATGGACGCCCGGTTCGACTACGCCGCCAACCCGGTCGGCGCCAAGGCCGCGAAGTACTTCGTCTCGGTGAGCAGAGCGGTGGCCGGCTCGTCGCTGCCGGCCACGACGCTGGAGCTGGTGCAGCTGCGCGTCAGCCAGATCAACGGCTGCGCCGTCTGCGTCGACCAGCACACCAAGGACGCCGCGCACGCGGGGGAATCCTCGGTGCGCGTCAACCTGGTCGCGGTCTGGCGGGAGGCGACGGTCTTCACCGACGCCGAGCGGGCCGCCCTGGAGCTGGCCGAGCAGGGCACCCGCGTCGCCGACGCGGCCGGCGGCGTCACCGACGAGGCGTGGGCGAACGCCGCCAAGCACCACGACGAGGACCAGCTCGCCGCCCTGGTGTCGGCCATCGCCGTCATGAACGCCTGGAATCGCATGAACGTCATCACCCGGCAGCCCGCGGGCGGCTACCAGCCCGGCCAGTGGGGGTAGACGGCACCGCCGTCCCATACATCGCCGGCGCACAGCGGATGTATTAACCCGGGCGCGCACTCTGTTCTCACACGGACAACAACCCGAGGAGCACTGATGAACCGTTCCGTCGTACGCGCGCACCGCTACTCCGTTGCCGAGCCCGACCTCGAGGAGTTCCTGGCCCGGCGTGGCTCACTGATCGCCACCATCCGCGAGAGCCACCCCGGCCTCACCCACGCGGTGCTGGTCAGGCTGGAGGACGGCTCCTACACCGACACCTGGCACTGGGAGAGCATCGGGCAGATGGGCGCCGCCTTCGCCGACCTGCCCAACTTCCCCGAGGCCCCGCTGACCATGGCACTGACCAAGGACGCCACTGCCCAGAACGGCCAGGTCATCGACGAGTCCTGACCGGCGGGCGATACGTTTCAAGTCCAGTTTCACGAAGGAGATCTGCCATGAGCAGCTATGAGGGATTCTCGGCCGAGGAGCGGGCCGCGATGAAGGACCACGCCACGGAGATGAAGAAGTCGGCGCGCCGCGGCACGAAGGCCGACAAGGCCGCCGAGGCCCTGCGGGACGTGCTGGAGAAGATCGCCGAGATGCCGGAGGACGACCGGATTCTGGGCGAGCGGGTCCACGCCATCGTCACCGCCGCCGCCCCGGGCCTCGCGCCCAAGCTCTGGTACGGCCAGCCCGCGTACGCCCTGGACGGCAAGATCATCTGCTTCTTCCAGGGCAGTGCGAAGTTCAAGACCCGGTACGCGACGCTCGGGTTCAGCGAGGACGCGAAGCTGGACGACGGCCCGATGTGGGCGACCTCCTTCGGCCTGCTCGACATGACGCCCGAGGTCGAGGCCCGGATCACCGCGCTGGTGAAGAAGGCCGTCGGCTGAGGCCGGTATCCTCGGGAGCTCCCCCGCTCCCGGATTGGTGACCTTGCCGCGTACCTCCCCGCCCGCCGAAGCACCGGTCGTCTCGGGCCGTCGTGTGATCGCGGCCGTGGTGTGCGTGCAACTGGCCGCCTCGCTGGGCTACTACGCGGTGATGGCCCACCTGGTCACGCACCTGCGCGACGACGTCGGCCTGCTCGCGGGCACGATCGCGCTGGTGCTGGGCCTGCGGGTGGGGATGCAGTACGCGCTGTTCCTGCCCTTCGGCTGGCTGGTGGACCGGATCGGTCCCGGCCTGGCCGGGGCGGCGGCGTGCGTGCTCAGGGTCGCCGCGTTCGGGTTGCTGGGGCTGGCCGACACGTTGAGCGGGTTCGTGGCGGGTGCCTTGCTGCTCGCGATCGGCGGGGCGCTGTTCCATCCCGCGGCGCAGACGCTGCTGGCCAGGCTGCCCGACGGGGTGCGTCCCAAGGGCTTCGGCACCTACGTGGTGACGGGCCAGATCGCCGCGGTCGCCGGGCCGCCGGTCGGGCTGGTGCTGCTGGCGGGCGGGTTCGCGCTCGTGGCGAGCGTGTCGGCCGCCGCGTGGGCGGTGGCGGCCGTGCTGTTCTGGATGCTGCGCCGGGTGGGCGGCCCCGACGGGCGGGCCGAGGGCCTCGTGCTCGCGCGGGGGGTGGCCGAGGTCGTGCGCGACCGGCCGTTCCTGCGCTTCGCCGTCGTCACCGCGCCGGGCACGCTGCTGGTCAGCCAGGCCGTGTCCGTGGTGCCGCTGAGCGTCGGCCACTCCGGCCTGATCACCCTCTTCTTCTGTACGGTCGCCGTCGCGACGGCAGGCGTCCAGCCGTTCGTGGCCAGGAGGGCGGAACGGCCCTGGGTGATGCGCGGCGGCCTGCTCTGCCTGGGTGGCGGCTACCTGGTCCTGGCCGCCTACCCGGTGCTGCCGGGGTGGGAGGTCGCGGTGCTGGTGGCGGCTGCCGTCCTGAGTGGGCTGGGCAACGGCCTGACCACGCCGGCCGCCTTCCAGACGATCGTCGGCCGCGCGCCCGGGGGACGGGTCGGGGTCTACAACGGCATGTACGCGTTCGTGTCCGGGCTGGCGGCCTTCGTGGGCGGACTGGTCATCGGGCCGTTGTTCGACGCGGGGGCCGTGACGGCGGCGCTGATCGGGCTGGCCGGGCTGGCGGCGGTGTCGGCCGCCGCCCATCGCTAGGGCGCCGCCGAGCGGGCGGCCACCTCGGCGTCGTAGCGGCGGCGGTTGCCGTTGATCTCGTGCCGGTGTGTCCTGGCCCATTCGCCGAGGCGGACGACGGAGTCCAGCAGCGTCGTGCCGAGTTCGGTGAGCGCGTAGTCCACGCGGGGCGGGACGCTGGGGTGGACGTGGCGCGACAGCAGGCCGTCGCGTTCGAGCTGCCGCAGGGTCCGGGTGAGCATGCGCTGGGAGATGCCGGTGACGGCGCGGTGCAGTTCGCCGAAGCGCAGGGTGCGGTCCTGGAGCTGACCGATGACCATGATGCTCCACTTGTCGCCGATCAGCGCCAGGATCTGGAGCACCTCCCGGCACGCCTCCAGATCCGGCTCGTCGAGGGGCGGGGAGAGTACGCCGCGGGTCGCCAACACTTACCTCCGTGTGCGTCACCGGCACAGATGTGCCGTCTTGTCCCCCACATTAGTAACAAGCCATGCTGCTACGAACAAAGAGTAAGGGAGCAGGTCATGGCTAAGACACTGGTGGTCGTGGGTGCGGGGCCGGGGCTGGGGATGGGGGTCGCGCGTGCGTTCGGGCGCGCGGGGTTCCGGGTCGGGCTGATCGCGCGTACCCCGGAGAAGCTGGACGCGCTGGTCGCGGAACTCACCGGCCTGGGCATCGGCGCGGCCGCCTTCCCCGCCGACATCCGCGACCGTGACGTCCTCGCCGCCGCGCTGGCCGCGGCGAAGGAGCGGCTGGGGGCGATCGACGTCCTCGAGTACGGCCCCAGCCCCACCGGGCCGATCACCGGCGCCGTTCAGACCACGGTGGAGTCGGCGACGGCGCAGTTCGAGCTGAACCTGCTCGGCGCTGTGCACGCGGTGGGCCAGGTGCTGCCGGACATGCGCGCCCGCGGCGACGGCGCGATCCTGCTGACCACCGGCGTCTCCTCGACCGTCCCCGCGCCGTTCCTGGCCAACGTGGGGGCGGCGATGGCCGGCCTGCGCAACTGGGCGCACTCCCTGCACGCCGAACTCAAGCCCGAGGGCGTCCACGTGGGGACGGTGACGATCGCCACGGGGGTCGTCCCCGGCGGCGGCGAGGGCGACCCCGACGCCATCGGCGCCCGCTACCTGCGCATGTACCGGCAGCGTGACCAGGTGGAGGAGGTCATCGGCGACGTGGAAGCCTTCCGCGCCCTCGTCGCCCGGCACCAGTGACCGGCCGGGCGGCCACCGCCTCGGGTTACGAGGTGAGCGCGCCGTTCGGCTGAGCCCGGCGACGACGGGGGCACCGTCGGTGGCCGATCGTCAGGGCCGCCACATGGGCCAGAATCTGGCTCCGTCCGGGAGGACGATCGGCCGGCGCTCGACGTAGCCGTGCCTGGCGTACAGGCGGCTGCTTTCCGGGCTGGCGGATTCCAGGTAGGCGGGCAGGCCGTTCAGGGTGGCGTGGTGGTGGTCCATCAGGGCGCTGCCCAGGCCGCGGTTCTGGTGGTCCGGGTGCACGGCCAGGAACAGCAGGTGGTGGTGGGGGGCGTGGGGATGGTGTTCCTCCAGGAGCTCGTCGACGATCTGGAAGCGCTCCTGGTGCTCTCCCACCGCCTCCGCCAGGCGCCGGTCGTAGTCGTCCGGCGCGGGCAGGGGCTCCTCGCGGTGGAACCAGACGGCGGCGCCCAGCAGGTCCGGCCCATCGGTGACGAGGTCGACGTGACCGTGTTTGAGTGCGTCCTCGACGAGGATGGCGGCCCAGGCGGACATGACCGGCGCGCGCCGTCCGGGGTCGGAGATCATGTACGCCACGACCCCCAGACCGGCGAAGGCGGTGCCGACCAGGGCGGCCACCTGGTCGACGTCGGTGTAGGCGGCCCGGTGGACGACGCGGGACTCGGACACGGGTGTGCTCCTTCGGGGTGGCGGATCAGGACGCGACGGCCTTGGCGCCCTGGCCGATCTGGTGATAGATGCCGGGGCGGTGGCGTTGCAGGACGAAGGCCCAGATCAGGCCGAGTACGGCGGCGATGCCGTACAGGCTGGGCAGGATGACCGCGAGCGGCTCGCCCTCGGGCACGCCGAGCAGGGTGGCGAAGTTGGTGACGGCCAGCCCGAGCATGACCACCAGGATGATCGCGGCGGCCACCGGGGCGATGAGGGCGTGGGTGCGGGGTTCGGTGTGGGGGTTGCGGGCGAAGTAGATCGGCACGGAGATCGCGGTCACGGTGAGCAGCACCAGGATGCCGAAGCCGCCCAAGGTGCCGCCGAAGTAGAACAGCTGGACCATCGGGTCGAGTCCGAGGATGGCGTAGACGACGATGACCAGCAGGCCGAGGCAGCTCTGGGCGATGGATCCGGTTTTGGGGGCGCCGGTGCGGGCGGTGGTGCGTCCGAACACCTCGGGCAGCACGCGTTCGCGGCCGAGCGCGAACAGGTAGCGGGCGCTGGTGTTGTGGAAGGAGAGCATGGCGGCGAAGGTGCTGGTGATGAAGAGGACCCGGCCGATGGTGGCGATCACGTCGCCCATGTGGTCGGCGGCGAGGATGAAGATGGTCTCCGCGCTGTCGCGGCGGGCGACGGCGGCGATGTTGGCGGGCCCGATGGCCACCTGCATGACCCAGGACGACAGCGCGTACACACCGGCGATCACGGCGACGGACAGGTAGGTGGCGGCGGGGATGGTGCGGCGCGGGTCGCGCGACTCCTCGGAGAACACGACGGCGGCCTCGAAGCCGACGAACCCCAGGATGGCGATGACCAGCAGCGCCCCGATCCCGGGCGAGAACAACGCCGCCGGTGACAGCGCCTCCCAGGCCAGCGACGCCCCGGCGGGGTTGAACAGGTCGGCCAGGTCGAACAGGAGGATGATCGCGATCTCGGCGGTCAGCAGGACGGCCAGCACGCGGCCGTTGAGATCGACGCGGGACAGGCCGAGCACCAGGACCAGGGCCCAGGCCACCAGGGCGATGACCCACCAGGGCAGGGTGATGCCGAGCCAGGCGGCCAGCAGCGGGACGGAGGCGGCGCCGAACACGCCGTACAGGGCGACCTGGATGGAGTTGTAGGCGAGCAGCGCCCCCCAGGCGGCGGCCACTCCGGCGGGACGGCCCAGGCCGTGGGTGACGTAGGTGTAGAAGGCCCCGGCGTTGGCCATGTAGCGGGCCATCGCCACGTACCCGACGGCGAACAGCGCGAGGACCGCGCCGACCACGAGGAACGCGATCGGCAGGCCGGTGATCCCGGTGACGGCGTAGCCGGTGGTCACCACTCCGGCGATGACGCTGAGCGGCCCGGCCGCCGACAGGACGAAGAACGCGACGGCAGGCACGCCGAGACGGTTGGCGGCCAGCGCGGCGGTGATCCGGTCGCCCGGGGGGTGGCGATGCTGCGTCGTCACGGGGGGTCCTTTCCAGGGGGTCAGAGGCGGCGGGTGCGATAGGTGAGGACGGCGTTGCCGACGGCGGCGCGTACCTGGCGGGCCAGGACGGTCAGCGGCGCGGGCAGGGCGCGCAGGACGGTCGCCAGATAGGCCTCGCCGGTCCGGCGCATGGCGGGGTCGTTCAGCAGCACGGGGGTCAGGCCGCACGCGTCGACGAGCGCGAGAAGCATCATGTCCTGGTCGGGGACGGGGCGGTGCGCGACCAGGCAGCCCCGCAGCCGCTCCGGGGGCCAGGCGGCCCGGCCGAAGACGGCGCGGGAGGCGTAGCGGTAGCGGCACTGGCGGTTCTTGAGCAGGCGGGGCTTTTCGCGGACGAGCAGCCCGTCGCCGATGAGCCGGTCGGCGACCATGGTGGTGGCCTGGCTCTCCATGTAGGCCAGCCAGGTGGGGATCGAGGTGTGCTGCGGGTGCGCGACCAGTTCGGCCAGCACGCTGGCGGTGAGGGGGTCCTGGACGGCGCCCCGGCCGACGACGACGAGCTGTTCTCCGCGTACGGCCAGCCGCCCGGCGTACACCAGCTCGGTCAGCAGGGCTCCGGCCAGCGCCAGGGCGATGCCGTGCGGGTGCAGGCGGGGTTGCCCGGAAATGGTGACGTCCCAGGCGACCAGGAACAGATCGTCGGCCAGGGGAAGGACGGGTCGGGATGTCATGAGGATCGGAGGGGGACGAATCGGTCAGGCTGCTCCCTCGGGCGCGCGGGTGCGGGCCGTGGGGTGACGAGGGGTGCCAACGACGGTGCGATCCATTCCGGGCCTCCTGTCGGGATTTGCCGGCACGCAAATCCGCACTTTTCCAACCCGGCTGATCATGGTGAATACACCCACAGGGCGTCAAGCATCACTTGACTCTTCACAAGTATCGGCATGAACATAAATCACGATATGTCTCTCCGTTAGCGCAGATGGCGCTTAACGTGGGGTTCTATGCCGAGCTCGCAGCTTATGATGCCGCTATGAGGGCGATGGGTAATTTCGCCATGTCATATGTGATTTGCCCTCACTTCAGCCGGGCCGCCAGGCCGTCCAGAACACATTCGAGCCCGTCCTCGAACTCCCGCTCCCGGGCTTCCCGCTGGTCCTGGCCCCGCTGGTCGGCGTACAGGGCGGCGAGCCTCGGGTAGGCCCTGACGGCCTCCTCGGCCGCGGGCCACAGACGTTCGGCCCATTCCTGTTCGTTCTGGCCACGGCGCGCCAGCCTCGTCAGCCACGCGGCCTCGCTGGTCGCCCGGCCGATGATGTAGGCCATGACCGTGTTCAGCGCCCGGTCGGCCGCCTTCAGGGAGAAGCCGCCCGCCTCGAACACGGCGAGCGTGCCCTCCGACATGCGCAGCACGTTCGGCCCCAGGTAGGCCACTCCGGCCTCGCCGAGCACGGACCCCATCCAGGGATGGCGCAGCAGCCCCGCCCGAACGTTCCCGGCGAACCGCACGATGACCGCCCGCCAGTCCTCCCCCGGCTCCGGCGGCTCTATCTCCCCGTAGACCTCGTCCACGACCAGTTCGAGCAGTTCCTCCTTGCTGGCCACGTGCGTGTACATGGAGGTGGCGCCCGCGTTGAGCCGGGTACCGAGCTTGCGCATGCTCAGGGCGTCGATGCCCTCGGCGTCCAGCAGGTCCAGCGCGGCGGCGACGATCTGCCCGCGGCTCAGGGCCGGCTGCTCCTTGCGCCGGGGCCGCGGACGGGTCCACACCGACAGTTCCCTCTCGCCGGACATGTCGTCTCCTCGTCTCGCGCACTCTCTTCCGCACAGTGTACGGCTTGCGCACACCGAACGCTCTCCGTACAGTGTGCGGAACCCGAACACTGTACGGAGGAAGCCATGACAACCCCCTTCGCCACTGACCGGTGGCAGTCCAGGCTCGACGAGCTGCGCGCCGCCCACCACGTGCCCGGGGCCACGCTGGCGGTGCTGACCGGCGGCACCGTCCACGAACTGGCCAGCGGGCTGCTGCACCGGGGCACCGGTGTGCGCGCGACACCCGACTCGGTGTTCCTGGCCGGCTCGCTGGCCAAGGTGTACACCGCCACCCTCGTGATGCAGCTGGCCGCCTCGGGCGAGCTGGACCTGGACGCTCCCGTGGCCGCCTCGCTGCCCGAGTTCGGCACCCCCGACCCGGACGCCACCGCGACGATCACGATCAGGCAGTTGCTCTCGCACACCGGCGGCATGACCAACGACTTCATGTACGACTCGGGGCGGGGCGACGACTGCCTGGCCGGGTACGTCCGGGCCTTGCGCGAGGTGCCGCTCGACTGCCCGCCCGGCATGGTGCTGTCCTACGGCAGCTCCGGTTACGTGGTGCTGGGCCGGTTGATCGAGGTGCTGACCGGCAGGACCTGGGACCAGGCGCTGAGGGAGCGGGTGTTCGAGCCGCTGGGGCTGGAGCGCTCGATGACGCTGCCGGAGGAGGCGCTGCGCTTCCGCGCCGCCATGGGCCACATGGGCGAGCCCGGCCGGGCGCCAGAACCGGCGCCGGCCTGGGACATGATGCCGCGCTCGGCGGGGCCGTACGGGAGGGTGATCGTCTCGGCGGGAGACGTCGTGCGCTTCGCCAAGATGCACCTGGACGGCGGGCTCGCCCCCGGCGGCGCCCCCGTGCTGCCCGCCGGCGCGGTCGCCGCGATGCGGCGGCGTGAGGCGGACAGCCTGGACAAGTGGTCCGTCTCGGCCGACGGCTGGGGCCTGGGCTGGACCCTGCACGACTGGAACGGGGTCCCCGGCTTCGGCCATGACGGCAGCGCCGTCTCCCAGTTCTCCTTCCTGCGCGTGCTGCCCGGCGCGGGCGTGGCCGTCGCGCTGCTGGCCAACGGCGGCGCGGCCGGCCGCCTGTACGCCGGCCTGTTCCGGGAGCTGCTCGGCGAACTGGCCGGGGTACGCATGCCGCCGCCCTTCGCCCCGCCGGCGAACCCGCCGGAGGTGGACCTGACGCCGCTGGCCGGGACGTACCCGAGGGCCGGGGTCGTCACGACCATCAGCCGGGGCGCGGACGGCGGCGGGCGCCTGCGCTACGAGTTCGTCGATGAGATGCGGCACTTCTCCCCGCCGCTGGAGGCCGATCTGGTGCCGGTGTCGCGGTCGGCGGGCGCCACGGTGTTCGCCGCCGCCGGCATGCCGGTCGGGGAGGAGTTCTGGCCGGTGGTCTGCGCCACGCTGCCGGACGGCAGGCCGTACGTGCAGGTCGGCATGCGTGTCGCCGTCAAGGCGCCTTAGTTCGGCTTGGGCATCTGCTGGGTCGCGCAGTGGATGCCGCCGCCGCCCTCGCCCAGGGTGTCGACGGGCACCTGGACGACCTCGCGCCCGGGGTAGAGCTCGCCGACGATGGCGGCGGCGTCCTTGTCGGCCTTCTTGTCGCCGAAGCGGGGCAGGATGACGCCGTCGTTGACCACGTAGTAGTTGACGTACGTGGCGAGGAAGCCTTCGCCGCGGCTGCCGATGTCGACCGGCTCGGGCAGTTCGACGAGTTCCAGCCGCTTGCCGCGGGCGTCGACGGCCTTGTCGAGCACCTTGCGGGCCTGGTCGTAGGCGCCGGTCCAGACGTCCTGGGGAGCGTCCCGCGGCGGGGTGCTGATCACCACGACGCCGGGCTCGGAGAATCGGGCCAGGGCGTCGATGTGGTAGTCGGTGATGTCCTTGCCCTTGACGCCCTTCACCCAGATGAAGGTGGTCGCGCCGACGGTCCGCGTCAGCGCGCGCTCGATGTCGGCGCGGCTCTTGCCGGGGTTGCGGTTGTCGTTGATCAGTGAGCTCTCGGTGGCCATCAGCGTGCCCGCGCCGTCGACCTCGATCGAGCCGCCCTCGCCGACGATCGGCGCCTGGATCCTGGTGACGCGCTCCCTGGCCAGGATCTGCCGGGCGACGTCCTTGTCACGTGCGTGCTTCTGCTTGCCGCCCCAGCCGTTGAAGTTGAAGTCGACGCCGGCGATGTCCTTGCCGCGCAGCACGAACGTGGGACCGGTGTCGCGCATCCACAGGTCGTCGACGGGGATCGGCACGACCTCGACCTGCGAACCGCAGGCGCGCCGCGCGGCCTTGACGTCGCCGGGGTTGGCCAGGAGCACCACCGGCTCGAAGCCGGCGATCGCGCGGGCGATGCCGGCGATGTCGTCGCGCACTCCCGCGGTGTCGGACTCCCAGATGAGCTCGGTCGGCCACGACATGAACGTCTTCTGGTGCGGATGCGTCTCCTCCGGCATCAGCCACCCGGCCGCCTCCGGGCTGGGCCCCTGCTTCGCCGCCCCGGATCCCGTCACGGACGAGCCGCACGCGCTCAGCGCGCCTCCCACGGCCGCGAATATCGCCGTTTGTAGCGTCTGACGTCGAGAAATACGCATCACAGTCCCCCTGACTGAAATTTTGGTTAGGAGCAGCCTAGCCGGGCGGCCGGGGTACCGACGCCAGCAGGAGCCGCGTGTAGGCGTGTCGTGGATCGGCCAGCACCGACGCCGTCGTACCGCGTTCGACGACCTCCCCCCGCCGCATGACCACCAGGTGGTCGGTGACCTGGCTCACCACGCCGAGATCATGGGTGATGAACAGGAACGCGGTGCCGGTCCGCTCGCGCAGATCGGCCAGGAGGTTGAGGATCTGCGCCTGGACGCAGACGTCGAGGGCGGCGACCGCCTCGTCCAGGACGAGGACGGCGGGTTCGGCGGCGAGCGCGCGGGCGATGGCGACCCGCTGGCGCTGGCCGCCCGACAGGTGGCGCGGCAGCGCGTCCGCCTCCCGCTCCCCCAGGCCCACCTGGTCGAGAAGCTCGGCGATCCGCCGCGCGGGGTCGAGGGCGGGGAAGTGCAGCTTCAGGGTCTCCCGCAGGACCGTCCTGGCGCTGAGGCGCGGGTCCAGCGACAGGAACGGGTCCTGGAAGACGATCTGTACCTCACGGGCCAGGCGCAGCCGTCCGGCACGGCCGCGACGACGGAGTGAGTGGTCGTGCCCGCCCACGGTGACGCGTCCGGCGTCGGGGCGCTCCAGGCCGAGGACGATGCGGGCGGTGGTGGTCTTGCCCGACCCCGACTCGCCGACGACGCCGAGCGAGCCGCCCTCGGCCAGCGTGAAGCTGACGTCGCGGACCGCCTGGACGCTTCCGTAGGACTTGGACAGCCCTTCAACTTCAAGCACGCTCTCCCCCGGGGATGCTGTGGTGACAGGCGACGATCCCTTCGCCGCGGGCGAGCGGCGCGGGAACGTCGTCATGACACTGCGGCGTCGCGCGAGGGCAGCGCGGGGCGAAGGCGCAGCCGGTGAGCTCGGTCCGCAGATCGGGCGGCTGCCCGGGAACGGTGGCCAGCCGCGCCAGCGGCGCCTGCACCCGCGGGGTGGCCGCGAGCAGGGCCGCGGTGTAGGGGTGGCGCGGGCGGGAGAACAGCGTCCCCGCCGGTCCGCTCTCCGCGATCCGGCCCGCGTACATGACGTGGACACGGTCGGCGATGGCCGCGGCGAGCTCCAGATCGTGGGTGACGAACAGCAGCCCGGTCCCGAACCTCCGCCGCACCTCGCCCAGCAGGGCCACGATCTCGGCCTGGGTGGTGACGTCGAGGGCGGTGGTCGGCTCGTCGCACAGCAGCAGCTTCGGATCGCCCATCAGCGCCCCGGCGATCATGACGCGCTGCAGCATGCCGCCCGACAGCTCGTGCGGGTACTGCCGCAGCACCCGCGCCTCCAGCCCGACGGCGGCCACCAGTTCGCGGGCGCGATCACGCGACCCTGGCCGCCCCTCGACCAGGAAGTCGCCGATCCTGCGCAGCGGGTTGATGCCCGCCCGCGGGTCCTGAAAGATCATCGCGACGGTACGGCGGCGCAGCTCCCTGAGCCGGGCAGGGGTCAGCGCGAGCACGTCCTGCCCCGCGACCTCCACGCCGCCCTCGACCTCGGCGCCGTCGGGGAACAGCCCGAGCACGGCCCGCGAGGTGAGGCTCTTTCCCGAGCCGGACTCCCCGACCAGCGCCACGGTCTCGCCCTCGCCCACGCTCAGCTCGACGCCGTCGAGGACCGGCCGCAGCGCGCCGGGCAACCACATCCGCAGGCCGGTGACGCGCAGCACGCTCATCCCCGCCTCCGTGACACACGGTCGGCCCAGTGCTCGGCGACGACGTTGAACGCCACCACGGTGAGCACGATCGCCGCGCACGGCAGGATGGCCGACAGGGGATGGCCCTGGAGCAGGGCGGACTGGCCGTCGTTGATCATCGATCCCCAGGTGGGTGTCAGGGGCGGCACGCCCAGGCCCAGGTAGGACAGGGCGGACAGGTCGAGCAGGGCGTAGCCGAAGTTGACCGACGACTGGGCGAGCACCACGGGCGCGATGTTGGGGATGAGATGGCGCGCGCAGATGGACAGGCCCGAGAAGCCCTGCACCCGGTAGGCGGCCAGGTAGGGCCGCCGGCGTTCTGACAGGGTGAGGTCGCGGGCCAGGCGGCTGACGTACGGCAGATAGGCCAGGGAGAGGGCGATGACCGGGGCGGCCAGGCCGGTGCCGTACAGGGAGACGAAGACGATCGCCACGAGCAGGGCGGGGAAGGCGAGCAGCAGTTCGGCGGCGCGTGACAGCAGCGTGTCCGGCAGGCCGCCGAACCAGCCGGCGGTGACGCCGGCCAGGACTCCCGCGACGGTGGAGAACAGGACGACGGCGATCGGGCCCAGCAACGAGGCGCTCGCTCCGGCGATGAGCCTGGAGAGGGTGTCGCGGCCGGCGGCGTCGGCGCCGAGCGGGTGGGCCGGCGACGGGCCGGTCAGGGCGGCGCCGAGGTCGCTCGCGTTGGGATCGGCGGGGGCGAGCCAGGGCCCGGCCAGCGCGACCGCGACCATCAGCGCGGCGAAGGCGAGACAGGTCAGGTAGAGCCGGTTCCGGCCGGTGCGCAGGCCGCGGAGGACCGGGCGGTGGATGATCGGGTCGACGGCGGTCATCCGGCATCACTCCGTACGCCGAGCCGGGCGCGGGGGTCGACCAGCGGCTGGCACAGGTCGACGATCAGGTTCGTCACCGTGAACAGGGCGACCACCAGCAGGGTGATGGCCTGGACGACGGGGAAGTCCTTGACCTGCACGGAGCTTTCCAGCAGCGCGCCGAGCCCGCCGATGCCGAAGGCGGCCTCGACCAGCACGGTGCTGATGACCAGCCCCGACAGGGTCAGGCCGCTGACGGTGGCGACCGGGCCGAGCGCGTTGCGCAGGACGTGCCGGCGGATCACCAGGCGTTCGGGCAGGCCGCGGCTGCGGGCGACGGTGACGTGTTCGAGGGCGAGCTGGTCCTTCATGGCGCCGCGGGTGACCCGGGCGAGCCAGCCGGTCCAGTACAGGGCCAGCGCCAGCGACGGCAGCGTCAGGTGGTAGATCATGTCGGGCAGCCCGTCGCCGCTGCCGATCGTCGGGAACCAGCCGAGCTGCACGGAGAACACCCACAGCAGGCCGATGGCGGCGACGAACGACGGGGTGCCGAGCGCGACCGAGGTGCCGACGAGCACCGCCGAGTCGGTGGCGGGCCCGCCCACCGCGGCCAGCCGGCCCAGGCCGATGCCGAAGACCACGACCAGCACGGCGGCCATCGTGATGAGCAGCAGCGTGCTCGGCAGCCGGGCCTCGATCAGCCCGAGCACCGGGCTGCGGTACTGCATCGAGCGGCCCAGGTCGCCGGTGAGCACGCCGCCCGCCCACTTCAGGTACTGCAGGAAGAACGGGTCGTCCAGGTGGTACTGGGCCCGGATCGCCGCGAGCGCCTCCGGACTGGCCGCCCGGCCGCCGAGCAGGAAGGTCTCCGGGCGGCCAGGGGCCAGGTGGACCGCGCCGAACACCAGGAACGACGCGGCCACCAGCGTCATGGCCAGCTCCAGCAGGCGCCGCAGCAGGAAGCGGGCGATCATCCGGCCGCGCCCACGTCGGCCGCCCACGGGTAGTACATGTAGGCGATGGAGGTCGGGGCACCGGTGATGCGCCTGCTGAGGTACAGCGACGTGGGCCATTCGGCGACGGGGATCCAGAGCACCTGCTCGGCCTCCTTCCGCCCCAGCCCGGCGGTCAGCGCCGCCCGCTTGACCGGGTCGTACTCGGCGACTGCCTCGTCGACGAGCGCGTCGTAGGCGGGGTCGGCGTAGTCCATGTAGTTCTCGAAGCCGTCGCTGCGGAAGATCGAGTAGCTGGCCAGCGGGTCGGTGATCGACAGGTAGTAGGTGCAGGGGAACAGGTCGACGGCCGAGCGGGCCTTCGGGTCGGAGAACAGCGCGGTGTAGGCGTCGGGCGCGATGGTCTTGAGCTCGACGTCGAGGCCGATCTCGGTGCCCGCCGCCTGTACGGCCGTGGCCAGCAGCGACACGTCCGTGCCGATCGGGCTGGTCGCCACGGTGATCTTCTTGCCGGTGGCGCCGGCCTGCCGGATGAGCTCCTTGGCCGCGGCCACGTCGCGCTTGGCACCCGTCTGTGCCGCCGTCTGCCGGGGCCAGGCGTCCCCGGGCGCGGGGGCCGTGGCGATCGAGCCGACGCCCTGCAGGCCCGTCTTGATGAAGCCGTCGCGGTCCAGGGCCAGCGACAGCGCCCGCCGTACCCGGACGTCGCTCAGTGTGCCCTTGAGGTTGGTGAAGGCGAGGTTGACCGTGGTCAGGCTCTTGCCGAAGTAGAGCGAGCCCTTGCCGCCCGCGCGCAGGCCCGCGTAGCTCTCGGGGGCGATGAGGTAGCCGCCGTCGACCTCGCCGGTCAGCATCGCGTTGGTCCTGGCGGCCGGGTCGGTGATGAAGCGGAAGGTCACCTGCCCGGCTTTCGCCTTCTTGCCCCAGTAGCCGGGGAAGCGGTCGAGCGCGATCGACTCGCCCTTGCGCCACGGGCCGAGCCGGTAGGGGCCGGTGCAGTCGACGCCGCCGTCCGGGTTGCCGTAGTCGCGGCCCTTTGCCTGGACGGAGCGCGGGTTGACGACCGTTCCCGCCGAGGTGGCCATCCACTGGTTGAACTGGGAGTCCGGCCGCTTCAGCCGTACGGTCACCTCCATCGGGCCGCTCTTGCCGATCGAGGCGACCCGGTCGAAGGACTTGGCCCAGTAGGAGCCCAGGGCGGTGTCCAGGTGGCGGCGCAGGCTGAAGACGACGTCGTCGGCGGTGACCTCGCCGCCGCCGTGGTATTTCACTCCGGGCCTGATGCGGTAGACGAACGTCTTCGCGTCCGGCTGCTCGACCTCCTCGGCCAGACCGGGTTCCAGGCCGAGCTGCGGGGTCCAGCGCATCAGGCTCTCGCAGACGTTGGACAGGATCATGTTCTGCGGGTAGTCGAAGGCGTAGACGTAGTCGAGCGTCGGCGGCTCGGCGTAGATGGACCAGGTGAAGCCCTCGATCTCGCCCTTGGCGGGCGGGGTCGTGGGCGACAGCGTGAAGCTCGTGCCGGCGGTGGAGTGGGGGGTGGCGGCCCCGCCGCAGGCCACCGCCATGAAGACGAGGGCCGTGAGTGCTGCGATCCGCATGGGCTCTCCCTGGGGTCAGATCGGGCGGGTCAGCGCGCCGTAGAGCTCCGGCCGCCGGGTGTTGATCAGGCCGAACTCCAGCCAGTCGCGGCGCTGGTCCAGATCGAGGTCGGCGACGAGCACGGCGGGCCGGTCCCGGGGGGCGCGCAGCACCACGCGGCCATAGGGGTCGGAGATGAACGACGAGCCGTAGAAGGTGATGAGCCCCTCCGCGCCGACCCGGTTGGGCACCACCATGAACAGAGCGTTGGCCAGCCCGTTGGCGGAGATGGCGTGCTCCCACATGGGCCGGGTGTCGAAGTGCGGCAGTTCCGGCTCCGAGCCGATCGCGGTCGGGTGGACCAGCACCTGCGCGCCCTCCAGCGCGTAGGTCCTGGCCAGCTCGGGGAACCACTCGTCCCAGCAGGTGGGGAAGCCGAACCTGGCGCCGCCGATCTCGGTCACGGGGAAGCCGGTGTCGCCGGGGCGGAAGCACAGGTCCTCGTGGTAGCCGGGGAAGCGCGGGATGTGCAGCTTGCGGGTGCGTGCCAGCAGCGTGCCGTCCGGGTCCACGCAGATCGCGGTGTTGTAGCCGAGGCCGCCGTCGGTGGCCCGCTCGTACAGGGAGGCGTGCACCGTGACACCCAGGTCCGCGGCCAGTTCGGTGGCGAGCGCGGTGGTGGGGCCGCCGGGCAGGTCCTCCATGTACCGGGCGGCGTCCTGCGCCCGCGTCTTGTCGGCGGCGAAGTAGGGGCTGCGGGTGAGCTCGGGCAGGCAGACCACCTCGGCGCCGAGGCCGGCGGCCAGGCGTACCCCGGTGCGCAGCGCCTCGTCGTGGGCCCGTTCGTCGGGCTGCCAGCGCATCTGGACCAGGCCGGCCCGCAGGAGGGTGCCGGGTTCCGTGCCGGGCCGGGCGGGCGAGCCGAGCGGCGAGCCGTAGGAGGTCAGTTCGACGTAGTTCACGAGGCCTGCCCGGCGGCCGGGATCTGCTGGGTGACGCAGTGCACTCCGCCGCCGCCGTAGGCGATGACCGGGGTGCGCACGCCGACCACGGTGCGGCCGGGGAAGGCACCGGCGATGACGGCCAGGGCCTTCTCGTCGCTCTCGGCCCCGGCGACGGGCACGACCACGCCGCCGTTGGCCACGTAGAAGTTCAGGTAGCCGACCTCGACCGTCTCCCCGGCCACCTCGGTGAACACGCTCTGGGGCAGTTCGACGAGCTCGAACGGTCTCCCGGCGGCGTCGGTGGAGGCCTCCAGGACCGCCTTGTTGGCGCGCATGCGGGCGTAGTCGGGGTGCCCCGGGTCGTCGGGGAGCTGGATGAGCACTCTGCCGGGGGCGGTGAACGCGGCGACGCCGTCCACGTGGCCGTCGGTCTCCCTGTCCTCCAGCCCGCCGTACGGCAGCCAGATCACCTTGGTGACGCCCAGCCTGGCCTTGAGCTCGTCCTCGATGTCGGCGCGGGTCAGGCCGGGGTTCCTGTTGGGGTGGAGCAGGCACTGCTCGGTGGTGATCAGCGTGCCCTCGCCGTCGACGGTGATCGCGCCGCCCTCAAGGATCATGCGGGACTCGACGCGGGTGACGCCGAGGCGCTCCAGGAGCAGGGCGGAGATCCTGTCGTCGCGGTCCCAGGGGTGGTGCTTGCCGCCCCAGGAGTTGAAGCGGAAGTCCACGCCGGCGCGGGAGCCGTCCGGGCCGAGCACGAAGATCGGGCCGGAGTCGCGCAGCCAGGAGTCGTCGATCGGCAGCTCGATCACCTCGACCGTGTCGCCGCACCGCTCACGCGCCTGTTCACCCTGGCCGGGCAGCGCCACCATCGTCACCGGCTCGAACCGCGCGATGGCGCGGGCCACCGCCGCGTACTCCTGCCGGGCGGAGGTGAGCACGTCGCCCCACAGTTCCTCCCGGGTCGGCCAGGCCATGAGGCAGCCGTCATGGACGGCCCATTCGGCGGGCATACGCATGATCACTCCTGTCTGAAAATTCAGTCAGCCTTGCGGAGTTGCTATAGTGCCCACCGACTGAAGATTCAGTCAAGGTGTCCCCGAACCTGCGACGTGAGGTGAAATGTCGTCCGATCGCCAGCGGCAGATCCTGGAAGCGGCCGTCCGCGTCATCGCCCACAGCGGCGTGCGCGGGCTACGGGTGGAGAAGCTGTCCGCCGAGGCCGGAGTGTCGACCGCGCTGATCTACTACCACTTCGGCGACCGGGCCGGGCTCATGCGCAAGACACTGGAGTTCGTCAACGAGCGTGCCGGCCGCTACACGCACGAGGCCATGGAGATCGGCAAGGACCCGCGCCAGCAGCTCGAACTGCTCCTGCTCCTCGAACTGCAGGACACCCCCGCGGTCCGGGAGAACAGCGCGGCCTGGGGTGAGCTGCGAGCCAGCGCGGTCTTCAACCCCGACCTGCGCGAGCCGCTCAGCACCTCCACGCGCGGCTGGGTCGACGACCTCGCCGCCATGATCAGGCAGGCTCAGGCGGCAGGGCTGGCCGCCGAGCGGGCCGATCCGCTGGACGTGGCGGAACGGCTGACCGCCCTGGTCGAAGGCGTGAGCGAGCGCTGGCTCAGCGGCTCGATGACCCTGGAGCGCGCCCGCGAGCTGGTGGAGGGCGCCGTCATCGCGGAGCTCGGGGAAGGGTCGAGTCACGCTCCACCAGACGGGTCGGCAGGGCCCGCGTGACGGGGGCCGCGGCCCTGCCTTCCAGGAGGTCGGCGAGGAGCTCGGCTCCGTACCGGCCCATGAGGCGCGGGTTCAGGTCGATGGCCGTGATCGGCGGCTTGGCGCTCCAGAGGGAGGAGTGGTCGACGCACGAGGCGATGAGCACGTCTCCAGGTGCCCGGATGCGGCGCCGTTCCGCCGCCTGGAGGATGCCGAGCGCGCCGCCCTCGGGCGCGCTGACGACGGCGTCGAGCTCCGGATGATCGTTCAGTAGCCGGTCGGCGGCCTGGTACCGGGACTCCGCCGAGCCGACGAAGGGAGTCTGGCCGATGAGCGGAGGCCGACCGCGCGCGGCACACCAGCCGTCACTCGCTTCGGCCCGCCCATGGTCGGGCGCCCTGCCCGCTCTGTGCCCTATGGTGGATCTTGAGTGCGGGGCCAGAAGACCACGACCGGAAGGCGGAATCCGGATATGCAGGACGTTCCACAGAACCGGCCCACACCGGTGGATCTGCAGACCCACCGGCCGCACTCGGCGCGGGTCTACGACTACATCATGGGCGGCAAGGACAACTTCGCCGCCGACCGGGAGACCGCGTCCAAGGTGCTGACCAACTGGCCGGGACTGCGCACCTCGATGCTCGCCAACCGCGCCTGCATGCACCGGATGGCCCGTTACCTGGCCGACGCGGGCGTACAGCAGTTCGTCGACATCGGCACCGGCATCCCCTCCTCCCCGAACCTGCACGAGGTCGTCCAGGAGAGCGCGCCCGAGGCCCGGATCGTCTACGTCGACAACGACCTCATCGTGCTGACCCACGCGAGGGCCCTGCTGGCGGGTACGCCCGAGGGCCGCATCGCCTACATCCAGGCCGACATGCGCTCCCCCGAGGCGCTCCTCGGCGACCCCACGCTGCACGAGGTGATCGACCTCACCCGCCCGGTGGCCCTGACGGTGATCGCCATGCTCCAGTTCGTGGAAGACGCCCAGGGCCTGGTGGAGGCCCTGATCGCCCCGCTTCCCGCCGGCAGCTACCTGGCCGTCACCATCCCCACCGCCGATCTGGCCCCCGAGTCCGAGCAACTGGCCCGCGAGTACACCAGCAGCGGCATCCCCATGTACCTGCGCACCCGCGCCGAGGTGGAACGCCTGTTCACCGGCCTGGACCTCCTGGACCCCGGCGTCGTCCCGATGCCCCGCTGGCGCCCCGCCCCGGGCGACCGGCCCCTCCCGGACACCGCCACCAACATGTACGCCGCGGTGGGCCGCAAGCCGTAGCTACGTCGTGACCGCGACGGCGTCGACTTCAAGCAGGTACTCCGGCCTGGACAGCGCCGCGACCCCCACCAGCGTGTCCGCCGGCTTGTGCTCACCGAACAGGGCGACCCTGCCCTCCTCGATCTGCGCGAGGTGCTCACGCCGGTATCCGGCGACGAAGATCGTCAGCTTCGTCACCTGGTCGGGACGGGCGCCCGCGGCGGCGAGCGCGTGCCCGATGTTGGCGAACACCTGGCGCGCCTGGGCCGTCATGTCCCCGGGCCCGACGAGGTTGCCCGCCCGGTCCTCGGCCACCTGACCGGATATGAAGACCATCCGCGTGCCGGTGGCGACGACGACGTGGCTGTAGGTCGCCGGTGGGTCCAGCTCGCCGGGGTTGATGGATTCCAATGCCATGGGAGCACCCTCTCAAGAGGAAGCGCCGGCCGGGGTCATGGCCGGCGCCCGGTGTAGTGGTGGATGATCAGGGCCGCGATGAAGCCGAGGCAGACGACTCCGGCGATCAGGCCGACGACCTGGCCCATGCCGCCCATGGTGTTGGCGATGGTGTTGATGACCGCGAACACGAGGAAGCCGATCCACAGGAGCGCACGGCGGGGGTCGTTCATGCCGGACAGTCTAGAAAGCTCCCTCCGGCCGGGAGAGTGCCGTAGCCTGCCGTGCCGGTGGTAGTGCAGGGGGGAAGGGGACATCACAGGGCCTCCACCCCCGGCAGGACCGTGGCACGGAAGGCGGCGTCGAGCTCGGCGGGCGTGGCGGCGATCTCCTCATCCACCCACCTGCGCAGCAACGTCATGAACGCCCCCGCCACACAGCTCACCACCAGCTCGGACACCTCGCCCTTCCTGGCCTCCAGCTCCGCGCGGATCATCCGGCCCAGCATCCGCTCGCCCCGCGCCACCACCACCCCGCCGCCACGCCTACCGAGCAGCGCCTTCACCAGCCGCCGCTGCTCGTGCACGTGCTCGAACATCGGCAGGCTGAAGGCGAACAACGGCCCGTCCGCGCCCGGCTCGGCACGCAGGAAGGTCAACGCCTCCAGATTGCTGAACAGCACGTCCTGCTTGTCGGTGAAGTGCGCGTAGAACGTGGATCGGCCCACGTCGGCCCGGTCGATGATGTCGGTGACCGTGACCGCGTCGTATCCCTTCTCCAGCGTCAGCTCCACCAGCGCCCCCTGGACGGCCTGCCGCGTGCGCCGTACCCGCCGGTCCAATGTCCCTCCTTGTGTTCAGTACGGCACAGCCGGGCAGAACTGTTTGTTGCCCCGGCGACACCGACAGACAGACTATTCACTACAGAACACCCTGTTCGACATCGGAGGCGATCATGGGCTTGGGCAAGCTTCTGCACCGGCACGAAGAGCACGCCGACCACGGCGGCACGATCGACCACCCCCGCGCCTACGGCATGGGCGCCACCCTCGGATTCCTGGGCAGGCGCCGCGAGGTCTTCACCCGCCTGGCCACCAGGTCCGGAGTGCGGACCGGCGACCGGCTCCTCGACGTGGGCTGCGGCACCGGCTACCTGACCAGGATCGTCGCCCCGATCGCGGCCGAGGTCACCGGCGTGGACCCCTCGCCGCCCATGGTGGAGCACGCCCGCTCGCGCGCCCCGCGCAACTGCACCTACCTGGTGGGCGAGGCCCAGGCGCTGGCCCTGCCCGACGCCTCGTTCGACGTGGTCATGTCCACGCTCGCGGTCCACCACATCCCGGCCGACCTGCGCGGCGCCGCCGTACGGGAGATGTTCCGGGTGCTGCGCCCCGGCGGCCGGCTGCTCATCGCCGAGTTCCGCCCGCCGACCGGCCGGCTGGCCGGGCGGCTCGTGCGGTCGCTCACCGGTCCCGCCATGCGCCACAGTCCGCGCGAACTCCTCGGCGATCTGATCCCCGGCGCGGGGTTCCTGGTCGAGGGGGAGGGCGAGCTCAACCCGATGATCTACTACGTCACCGCGGTGCGCCCGCGATAACAATCCGGGTCGGGACGGTGCGCCGCTCCTTGCCACCCTCCAGGTGGGCCACGGTCACGACGTTCACGGCCGCGCGCCCTCCAGGTGGGCCACGGTCACGACGTTCACGGCCGCGCGCCCTCCAGGTGGGCCACGGTCACGACGTTCGCCACCGCGCGCCCTCCAGGCATGCCACGGTCACGACGTTCATGACGGCGCGCTCTCCAGGCGGGCCACGGCCTCGACCATTTGGGGGAAGGTGTCGATGAACGCGTCGACACGATGGGCGGCGAAGTCGGCGCGTCGTCTGACGCCGCTCTGCATGCAGGCGATGAAGCGCAGGCCGGCACCGTTGGCGGCATGGGCGTCGCCGGGTGAGTCGCCGACGTACAGGCAGTGGTGGGGGTCGAGCCCGGTGGCGGCGAGGAGTTCGTCGAAGGCGCGGGCGTCGGGCTTGCCGTAGCGCATGTTGCCCGCGTGGTAGACGGCGGCGAGGCGGCCCGTCAGCGCGTGGTCCGGGGCCAGCAGGTGCTCGACCTCGGCTTCCGTGCGTGAGGTCAGCAGCATGAGGCTGCGGCCCGCGGCGGCGAGCGCGTCGAGCGCCTGGAGGTTCTCCTGCGCCACGACGTCCAGCCGCCCGGTCGCCACGTACCGCCGGAGCACGGCCGGGTACGCGGCGGTGAAGGCCTCGACGTCGATGCCGGGCGAGCGCAGCGGCATCGCCTCCAGCAGCGGCTGCCCCCACGTGGCCAGGTGCGCGTCCCGGGACATCGGCTCACGGCCGATACACGCCAGGACCTCGTTCTCGAGCTCGAAGCACGCCGCCTCGGTGAGGCAGAGCGTGTCGTCCACATCAATCACCACGGCGCGGATCACCTCGTAAGGATACGGAAGCCGCGCAATGACCTCGCGGGCCGCTGCTTAGCTCCGGCCGCTTCCCCACTCCCGGCCGTTTCCTCGCCACCTGGCCGTTTCCTCGCCACCTGGCCGCTTCGTTGCCACCTGGCAGCTTCCCCACTCCCCGGCCGCTTCCCCACTCCCTGGCCGCTTCGTCGCCACCTTGCCGCTTCGTCGCCACCTGGCAGCTGATCGCCGGGAAGCCCGGCCGCCGGGAGCACGTCGTGCTGCCGGTCGTCCTGATCGGCATCGGCCTGCCGATCCTCGTCGAGGGCGGCGCCTTTTGATCCAGATATTGACGACCTGGCGGGCAAGGGTTAACGTCGCATGTAATTAAAAGGAAACTTTCCTAAGAGTTTCTGAGCCTCTCTTCATCCCACCCCCCAAGCACCGGATGTCGGAGCACTATGAAGCATCGCAAGACACTCGCAGTCCTGGCGGCCTTACTCTTGCCACTCGGCGCAGCGGTGGTCGCCCCGCCCATGGCCTTCAGTGCCAGCAGCACCCAGGTCGCCTTCGCCGACTGGGCCCCGTGGACCGCGTACACCGCGGGCACCCGGGTCACCTACAACGGCGTCGAGTACGAATGCCGGCAGAGCCACACCTCCCAGCCCGGCTGGGAGCCGCCCAACGTCGCGGCCCTGTGGAAGACCACCGGCGGCGGCGGCACCGACACGCAGGCGCCCAGCGTTCCCGGCAACGCCCGCTCGACCGGCGTCACCGCCAGCAGCGTCTCCCTCGCCTGGAACGCCTCGACCGACAACGTCGGCGTCACCGGCTACGAGATCTACCGGGGCGGCACCCTGGTCACCACCGTGACCGGAACCACCCACACCGACAGCGGCCTCACCGCCAGCACCAGCTACACCTACACCATCCGGGCCCGTGACGCGGCGGGCAACCGCTCGGCTGACAGCGCCGCGGTCACGGCCACCACCTCCGGCGGCGGCGGTGACAACCAGGCGCCCACGGTGCCGGGCAACCTCCGCTCCACCGGCGTCACCTCCAACAGCGTCTCCCTCGCCTGGAACGCCTCGACCGACAACGTCGGCGTCACCGGCTACGAGATCTACCGGGGCGGCACCCTGGTCACCACCGTGACCGGAACCACCCACACCGACGCCGGACTCAGCTCGAACACCGCCTACACCTACACCGTCCGCGCCCGCGACGCGGCGGGCAACCGCTCGGCCAACAGCGCCGAGGTCACGGCCACCACCACCGGCGGGCCCGGCGGCGGCGGCAACAAGGTGCTCGGCTACTTCGTCCAGTGGGGCGTCTACCAGCGCGGGTACCACGTCAAGAACATCGACACCAGCGGCTCGGCCGCCAAGATGACCCACATCAACTACGCCTTCGCCAACACCACGGGCGGCCGCTGCACCATCGGCGACTCCTTCGCCGACTACGAGAAGTCCTACTCGGCGGCCGAGAGCGTCGACGGCGTCGCCGACACCTGGGACCAGCCGCTGCGCGGTAACTTCAACCAGCTGCGCAAGCTGAAGAAGAAGTACCCGAACCTCAAGATCCTCTTCTCCATCGGCGGCTGGACCTGGTCCGGCGGATTCACCCAGGCCGCGGCCAACCCCACCGCCTTCGCCGAGTCCTGCTACCAGATGGTCGAGGACCCCCGCTGGGCCGACGTCTTCGACGGCATCGACATCGACTGGGAGTACCCCAACGCCTGCGGCCTGACCTGTGACACCAGCGGCTTCGCGTCCTTCAAGAACGTGATGCAGGCCGTACGCGCCCGCTTCGGCCCGAACAACCTGGTCACCGCGGCCATCACCGCCGACGGCACCAACGGCGGCAAGATCGACGCGGCCGACTACGGCGGCGCCGCGCAGTACGTCGACTGGTACAACGTCATGACCTACGACTTCTTCGGCGCCTGGGCGGCGCAGGGCCCGACGGCTCCGCACTCACCGCTCACCTCCTACACCGGAATCCCGATCGCGGGCTTCTACTCCGACAACGCCATCCAGAAGCTGAAGAGCAAGAACATCCCGGCGAGCAAGCTGCTCCTCGGCATCGGCTTCTACGGCCGAGGCTGGACCGGCGTCACCCAGGCCACACCTGGCGGAACCGCCACAGGTCCGGCGCCGGGCACCTACGAGCCGGGCAACGAGGACTACAAGGTGCTCAAGACCCGCTGTCCCTCCACCGGCACCGTCGCGGGCACGGCCTACGCCTTCTGCGGCAACCAGTGGTGGAGCTACGACACCCCGGCCACCATCGGCGGCAAGATGACCTACTCGAAGAACCAGGGCCTCGGCGGCGCGTTCTTCTGGGAGCTCAGCGGCGACACCAGCAACGGTGAACTGATCACCGCGCTCAAGAACGGTCTCGGCTGACCGTCTGACCGTTGAGGGCCGGTCCCGAAAGGGGCCGGCCCTCTCGTCTTGCCCGGGGTGCTCAGCCGCCCAGCTGGTAGACGTGGTCAGGGGTGACGACGCCGGTGACCGCCCGGCCGAGGACCGTGCTGGGTTCCTGGCCCTCGTACGAGATGTCGGTGTTGAGCAGCATGACCAGGGTCGCCTGATAGACGGGCAGGTAGATCGTCAACGCCTGGTAGCCGGGCAGCGAGCCGTTGTGCCCGATCCAGCCCTCCACGTTGAAGATGCCGAGCCCGTAGCCCGTGCCGGAGATCTGCGTCGTTCCCGTCTTGAGGCGCTCGGCCTGCGTACGCGGCGTCAGCAGCGTGCCGGTGGCCAGGATCCTCGCCCACTTCCGCTGGTCCTCCAGGTCCGAGATCATCGCGCCCGCGGCCCAGCCCCAGGAGGGGTTCCAGCCGGTGGCGTCCTCGACCGCGCCCAATGCGGTCTGGTTGGTGTAGCCGTGGGGGTGCGGGCTCGGGAAGGCGGCATCGGTCGGGAAGAGTGTCCGGTTCAGTCCCTCGGGCTTCAGGATGTTGGTGCTGACGAACTCGTGCAGCGGCTGCCCGCCGAGCTTCTCCACGACCAGCCCCAGCAGGATGAGGTTGGTGTTGCAGTAGGAGAACTCGGCGCCCGGCTCGAACAGCACGGGATGCCTGAAGGAGAAGGCCAGGAGCTCCTGCGGCGTGAAGGAGCGCGTGGGATCGCCGGTGAGCGCCTTGAAGAACTCCTCGTCCTCGCTGTAGTTGAACAGCCCGCTGCGCATGCCCGCGAGCTGGCGCAGCGTGATGCGCTCGCCGTTCGGGACGCCCTCGACGTAGGTGGCGATCGGGTCGTCCAGGCCGGCCTTGCCCCGGTCGACGAGCTGGAGCAGCGCGGTCACGGTGAACGTCTTGGTGACGCTGCCGATCCGCGAGTACACGCCGGGCGTCATCGCGGCGCCGGTCGCCTTGTCGGCGACGCCGAAGGCCCGCACGTACGAGCCCTTGCCCGGCGCCGACAGGCCGACGACGACACCGGGCACGCCCGCTTCGCGCATGGTCTTCCGTACGACGGAGTCCAGGCGGGCGGCCACCGCCGGGGTCAGCTCCGGAAACTCCCGCACCGCGGCCGTGGCCCCGGCAGGCGTGTACAGGGCCAGCAGCCCGGCCAGGGCCACCAGCACGCGCATTCGTGAACACCTCATGAATGAGCCTCCCCCCGGAGCCTTCATCCTGCCTTCACCTTGCTTCACCCTGCCTACCAGCGTAAACGCCCTCCGATCCGGAAATGTGACGACATGGCAACTAGCCGCGACCACGACTTCCGCGGGAAAAGAGGGAGTTCATATCAGCGCCGAACAGGGACGGAGCGCAATGAAGCGTCTCAAGTTAGACCAGGATCCGACCGCGGGCGAGACCGACACCACACCGGTGGAAGGACCGATTCCCCTGGTTGCCCAGTCCCACCCCAACCTGCCCAAAGGCGCCACCGTCTACCTGCGACCCGCCATCCTGCCGAACCCGGGCAGCGACATCATCCGGCGCGTGGTCATCAGCCCCCGTCCCCGCACCCCCTCCCCCTTCGGCGCGCGCATGGGCGACCACACCATCGCCTGGCAGGTCCACCTCGACGCGCTCAAGGCGGTCCTGCACAACCTGACCCTGACCGAGGCCATCAACAAGGTCCAGGCCCTGCACGACGAGGCGACCGCCTGGATGTCCAGGCTCGACTCCACCCAGATGAAGCTCTTCCTGTGGCTGGAGGACCACGAGGAGCGGGCGCCCAGGCTGGAGGACGCCGCCCATCGCACGGTGACCGGCCTGGATCTGGCGCGCAGGATATTGGCCGAGGGCCCGCGGAAGAAGGCGGACGGCTCGATGGAGACCGCGGACGAGAAGCGCGCCCGCGCCGCCGACACGCTGGGCGTGGCCGTCGCCCACCATCTGGCCTACGTGAACTACCTCCCGTACGCCACCGTCTTCAACCCCTCGGCCCGCGGCTCGATCGGATCGGGTGAGGGCCGCTACCGGAACATGCTCATCGCCCACGAGCGCCACTCCCTGTTCATCGACCGCCTGGCAGCGCAGCGCCAGGAAGAGGCGAAGCTGGCCGCCGAGCAGATGGACACGGAGCAGCCCGGCCGGCCCGCGCAGCCCAAGCCGCAGCCGCCGAAGGACCCGGACCCGCCCTATACCGCCGACCAGGTCAAGGAGGCGCTGTGGCGGATGTTCTCCTACGACGCGGCCCTGCGCGAGTCGGGGATCATCTTCCTGCTCGACCCCGAGGCGGCCAAGGTCCCGCGCGCCAGCTACAAGGAGCTCGCGATTCTGGCCGAGAACCTGGAGAAGCTGGTCAGCGGCATCGGCTCGATCGCCATGACCCCCACCGACGTCGAGACCATGGCCGAGACGATCGCGCAGAGGTACGCCAGGCCCACCGACGACCAGGAGCTCTTCCACGCCGCCAAGGCCATCAAGACGGCGGCCCGCAGCGTCGTCGGCCTGTCTCCGGGCACCGGCAAGCAACGGCTGCGCGAGCTGCGCGACGGCGAGGGCCGGCACGTCGGCACCTCCCTCAGCCGGGCCCTGCTCTCGGTCCAGGCCATCGAGGCCCTGGCCAAGGACGCCGCCGCCCGGGTCGAGGCGATCATTCCGACGCTGGTCCACGAACATCAGAGCCTGGTCGCCACCGCGTACCCGCGCAGTGTCACCTACTCGGGCTTCTTCGGCGCCTCCGCCGCCGAGGCGGCCAAGGCCAAGCTCACCGCCGAGCTGCGCCGCCTGTTCCCCGGGGCCGACCTCGGCCAGGAGGCGATCACGAAACTGCTGACCCGGATCGCCGCGGCCTGGACCAGGATGTCCGCCCTGCCGGACGCCACCGGCTCCAACGCCTGGGTGGACGACGCGGCCAACGACCCGCTCGTGGTGACCTTCACCGCCGGTCAGCCGCTGGTCGTCAACGGCCGCGCGCCCGCGCCTCCCGGGGTCACCGGGATGGGCTGCCACACGACCGCCTGGGTGGTCCAGTGCGCCGCCCTGTCACGCCAGCTCGTCGGGGCTGCGAACGAGGACCGCGCCATGGCGACGGTACGCCAGCTCGTCACCGACGACCTCACGTCGGAGGTCATGAAGCTGGACCGGCTGCTGCCGATCATCCAGCTGGAGGGCGGCCAGCTCGACGAGCTGTTCGACGCGGCGCTGGAGGCGCTGACCGCGGCCACGGCCGGTGAGGCAGCCACCGCCTACCTGAACTTCCGCAACCTGCTCCCCTTCGCCACCGTGGACACCGGCGACCGGGGCGGCCACGGCGAGAAGGCCGACGCGGGGCGGAAGGAGACCTACGACGCGAAGGCGCTGGCGGACACGGTGTCCCTGGTGGCGGAGGACCTGGCCAGACTGCGCGCCCGGTCGTACGGCACCCGCCTGTCCGCGATCGCCACCGGCCTGCGCAAGAGCCTGAAGGAGGGCGAGACCCACTGGGGCAGCCCGACGGCCCTGCGCGAAGCCGTCACCGCCTCGGCCAGCCGCCTCAACGCGCTGGCCAGGAACCTGCGCAGCGGCAGCGTGCCGGACGCGACCAAGGTCATCAGCACTGCCCGCTGGGACGAGCACAACCGGCTGTACACGCTGGCCCACTCCTAGATCCCCTCGCGTGGATCCCCTCGCGGGTCGCCGGCGTCGTGAAGACGCCGGCGGCCCGCGCCACCGTCACGCCACGGACGCGCGCTCGCTCCCCGGCTGTCACGCCATGATGTGCGCCCGCTCAGCCGGTACGGCATGCCGCAAAGCCTCCCCCGCGACCAGGCGGCGCAGCTCGTCCACGACCAGTTCCCCCATGCGCGCCCGCTCGCCGCCCAGGGCCCCCGCCACGTGCGCGGTCAGGACGACGTTGGGCAGGGTGAACAGCGGCGAGTCCGGAGCCGGCGGTTCCGGCCAGGTGACGTCGAGGACCGCGGTGAGGTCGGTCCTGCGGCGCAGGACGTCCACGAGGGAAGGCTCGTCCACCAGCGCTCCGCGGGCGGTGTTGATCAGGGTGCCGCCGGGCTCAAGGAGATCGAGCAGCTCGCCGTTGACCAGGCCTTCCGTCTCGGGCAGCAGCGGCGCGTGCAGGCTGACGACCGAGCAGGTGGCGAAGAGCTCGGGCAGCTCCACCAGGCGCACGCCCAGCCCGGCGGGGTCGGCCACGGGGTCGCAGGCCAGCACGTGCACGTCGAAGTTCCGCAGGTGGGCGGCGACGAGGCGGCCGATCGCGCCGAGGCCGAACAGGCCGACGCGGGAGCGGTACCCGCCGGCGACGGGCGGGTCGTGCGGGTAGCGGCGGCCGGCCCGGATCTCGCGGGCGATCCGGTGGGCCTGCTTCAGCGCCAGCAGGATCTGGGCCAGCGCGAACTCGGCCACCGGGATCGCGTTGGCGGAGGCGGCGGAGACGATCGGGATCTCGCGGGCCCAGAACTCCGGGGTGGTCAGCGGCCGTACCGAGCCGGCGGCGACCAGCACCGCGCGCAGTTTGGGTGCCCGGCTCAGCAGCGTCGCGTCGAGCCGGGGCGGACCCCATCCGGTCAGCAGGATCTCCACGTCCGCCAGGACGTCCGGGTCCTGGGCCAGGTGCTCCCGGGTGCGCGGTGGCGCACTCCATCTGACCAGTTCGTCCAGGTCGCGCAGGACCTCGGGCGGGTAGACGTCACCGCGCCGCCGTTCCTCCATGACGAGCAGGGCGGTGGGCCGGGGATCAAGCTCGGACATGAACGCTCCAGAGTCATCAAGAGTCATCGGGTCAGTGGCGGGCGCGCCGGCAGGCGGCCTTCGCCGCCTCGGCGAGCGGCTTGTTACGCATCGATTTCGGCAGGGAGTCATCGGACCATTGACCGTGCCAATGGGGCAACGCTAGCTTCTCGGAAAGCGTTATCCAAGAGACTGGGAGCCGTTCACATATGCGGACACATGCCAAATACAGGGTGAGTTGTCTCCTCGCCGCCGCGCTGGTGCTGACCGGGTGCGGCTCCGGTCCGGCGGGAGGCGACGTCGAACAGGACGCCTCGGCGCCCCTGGAGCTCTGGACCAGGACCACGCCCGGCGGACCGGGCGAGCAGGGCACGATCAAGCTGGCCGCGGCGTTCGAGAAGGCCACGGGCCACAAGGTCAAGGTGACGGCCATCTTCGACGACTTCGAGACGAAGATGCAGCAGCGCGCCGCCCAGAAGGACCTGCCGGACATCGTCATGAACGACGTCGCCCAACTGGGAACGATGCAGAGCCAGGGCCTGCTGCGCGAGATCGACCTGTCCAAGGTCGCCAGTGCCAAGGACGTCAGCGAGCGTGCCCTGGCCGCGGGCAAGGCCGTGGACGGCAAGCAGTACGGCCTGCCGTACTCGGCGCAGGCCACCGCGCTGCTCATCCGCAAGGACTGGCGCGAGAAGCTGGGCCTGAAGCCGCCGCAGAGCTGGGCGGACCTGGCGGCGATGGCCAAGGCGTTCACCGAGAAGGACCCCGACGGCAACGGCGAGGCCGACACCTACGGGCTGGCGGCGCCGCTGTCGACCAAGCGCGGGTACGCGTCCTGGTACTTCTCGAACTTCCTCTGGGCCGCGGGCGGCGACTTCGTGGCCGACGCGGGCGGCGGCAAGTACAAGCCGGCCATGTCCACCGCCGAGTCGGTCGCCGCGATGCAGTGGTTCCGCGACCTGGGCTGCAAGGACAAGGTGATCCAGCCGGGCGCGGTCACGATGGACACGCCGCCGACGAACGAGACGTTCGAGGCGGGCAAGGCCGGTCTCTACGTCGTCGGCCCCTACCTGCTGCCCCGCTTCGACAAGGCACTGGGCAAGGACAAGTACGAGGTCATGGCCATGCCCAAGGGCGCCAAGAGCGCCGAGGTGCTGGCCGAGGGCGGCGCGGTCTACCTGATGGCCGGCTCGCCCAACCAGGCCGCGCAGGACGCCTTCGCCGCCTTCGCCATCTCGGCCGAGGGCCAGAAGATCGGCATGGAGGGCGAAGCGGCGTACATCGTGCAGTTGCCCGTCAACACCACCGTCGACATCGCCCAGGTGCGGCCCGACCCGCGCTGGAAGACCTTCGCCGAGGCCTACCAGACCTCCGGCCGGTACGCGCCGTCGCTGCCGAACTGGACCCCGGTGCGCCAGGCGTCGGCCGAGACCGTCAACGCGCTCGTGGCGGACTGTTCACTCGACCTCAAGGCCGAACTCGGCAAGCTCGACACCAAGCTCGCCGCCATCCTCACCGAACAGGGCATCGCCGCCTCATGAGCGTCGAGCAACTGAGTCCCGTCGCCGCGCGAGCGACGACCGGCGCCCCCGCTCCCCGTTCCAAGAACGGGGGGCGGGACGGCCGCTGGTGGATCCCGTGGCTGTTCCTGGCCCCGGCGATCATCCTGTTCGCGCTCTTCAAGTTCATCCCGATGGGCAACGCGCTGGTCATGTCCTTCCAGGACGTCCAGCCGTTCCTCGGCAACAAGTGGGTCGGGACCGGCAACTACGCCACGATGCTCGCCTCGGAGGGTTTCCATCGGGCGGCGTGGCACACGATCGTGCTGGCCGTGGGGCAGACGGCCGGCTCGATGGCGCTCGGGTTCGCGCTGGCGCTGCTGATGGAGGGGCAGAGCCGCAAGCTCGGCTTCATCAGGTCCGCCGCGTTCCTGCCGGTCGTGGTGCCGATGGCGGTGGTCGCCGAGCTCTGGCGGATCATGTACCACCCGACGGCCGACGGCATGATCAACTCGATCATCGGGCTGGCCGGGCTCGGGCCGTCCGGGTTCATCAACGACCCGGACGCCTCCATGGCTTCGGTGATCATGACCGGGATCTGGCGCGGCGCGCCGTACGACATGATGATCTTCATGGCGGGCCTGGCCGGCGTCAACCGGGACCTCTACGAGGCCGCCACCGTCGACGGCGCCTCCCGGTGGCGGCGGATCCTGCATGTCACACTGCCCGGCCTGCGCTCGGTCTTCACGATCCTGTTCGTGCTGGCCGCCATCCGCGGGCTGCGGGTCTTCACCGAGGTGTTCCTGCTGACGAACGGCGGGCCGAACGGCTCCACCGAGGTGGTCATGACCCTCATCTACAAGCTCGGCCTGGAGCAGAACCGGCTGGGCGTCGGCGCGGCGGGGGCGGTTCTGCTGTTCGTCGCGACACTCGTGCTGACGGTCTTCGTCTACCTGCTCAGAAGGAAGGAGAACCGATGAGCGAGACGGCTCTCGGTCTCAAGGAGAACGCGACCCCCGCGGGCCGCGCGACGAAGCTGGTGATCTATTCGCTGGTGCTGGTCGTGTTCGCGGGGCCGCTGCTGGCCCTGCTGGTCAGCGCCTTCAACCACGTCTCCGACCCGACCCAGCTGAGCCTGGTGCCGACCAGCCCCACGCTGGACAACTTCACGGTCGCCGTCGATCAGGGCGTGCTGAAGTATCTGCTCAACTCCTTCCTCGTCGTGGGCTTCGGGCTGCTGCTCCAGGTGACGGTCTCGGTGCTGGCCTCGTACGCGCTGGCGCGCAAGCGGTTCCGGTTCATGTCGCTGGTGTTCGTGGCCATTCTCGCGACGCTCATGCTGCCCGAGGAGATCCTGGCCATCCCGCTGTCGATCATCCTGGCCGACGTGCCGGTGATCCACGTGAACCTCATCGGGACGCTGGCCGGCATGATCGTGCCGCTCGGCGCCTGGGCGTTCTCCATCCTGGTGATGACCGAGTTCATGAAGGACGTGCCGCGCGAGCTGGAGGAGGCGGCGCGGATCGACGGGGCGGGCGAGCTGCGGATCTTCGCGCAGATCATCCTGCCGATGTGCAAGCCCGCGCTCGGGGTCATCGGCGTGTTCGGCTTCACCATGATCTGGGACCAGTACCTGCTGCCGCTGCTCGTGGCGCAGGACTCCTCGTCCTACACGCTGCCGCTGGCGCTGCGGACCCTGCGCATCGACCCGATCGTGACGCCGGGCGTGGTCATGGCCGCCTCACTGCTGGCCCTGCTGCCTTCGGTGATCGTGTTCCTGTTCTTCCAGCGTTCGTTCGTCCATGGCCTGTCCTCCGGCGCCCTCAAGGGATGATTTTTCATGACGTGGTTCACCCATGACAGATTCGGGATGTTCGTCCACTGGGGCCTGTACGCCCTGCCGGCCCGGCACGAGTGGGTCAAGACCCGGGAGAAGATGACCGACGAGCAGTACCAGGTCTACTTCGACCACTTCTCCCCCGACCGCTACGACCCGGCCGGCTGGGCCCGCGCGGCCAAGGCCGCCGGGATGCGCTACGTGGTGCTGACGACCAAGCACCACGACGGGTTCTGCCTGTGGGACAGCGATCTGACCGACTACAAGGCGACCCGCACGCCGTACGGGAAGGACCTGGTGGGGCCCTTCGCCGAGGCTTGCAGAGCCGAGGGGCTGAAGGTCGGCTTCTACCACTCGCTGATCGACTGGCACCACCCGTCCTTCCCCGTCGACGGCACCCACCCCCGCCGGGACGAGGTGGACGGCGAGGGCGGCGGCGACATCGCCGAGTACCGGCGCTACCTGCACGGGCAGGTCCGCGAGCTGCTCACCCGCTACGGGAAGATCGACTACCTGTTCTTCGACTTCTCCTACGCCGGCAGGAGCGAGTGGTGGGGCGGCAAGGGCGCCGAGGACTGGGGCTCGGCCGCACTGCTGGAGATGGTCCGCGAGCTGCAGCCCGGCATCCTGGTCAACGACCGCACCGGCCTGCCGGGCGACTTCGTCACGCCCGAGCAGTACCAGCCCTCCGGCCCGCTCGCCGAGGTGTGGGAGGCCTGCCAGACGCTCAACGGCAGCTGGGGCTACGACCGCGACAACCTCGACTACAAGAGCCCGGACCTGCTCATCCGCATGCTGGTCGACGGCGTCGCCAAGGGCGGCAACCTGCTGCTCAACGTGGGCCCGACCGGCAGGGGCGAGATCGACCCCAGGGCGCTGGCCGTCCTGGCCGAGATCAGCGCCTGGATGGACCGGCACGAGCGCTCGATCCGCGGCTGCGGGCCGGCGTCGTTCACCCCGCCGGCCGACTGCCGCTACACCCAGAACGGCGACCGCCTCTACCTGCACCTGTTCGGCTGGCCACTGCGCCACGTCCACCTGCCGGGGCTGGCGGGCAAGGTCCGCTACGCGCAACTGCTCGACGACGCCTCGGAGATCAGGATGGTCGTCACCAAGCCCGGCGAGGTCGCGCAGAACACCAAGATGGGCGGGCAGCCGGAGGGCACCTTGACCCTTCAGCTGCCCGTTCAGCGTCCCCCGGTCGCCGTCCCGGTGATCGAACTCTTCCTTGCCTGACCGCTCACTCGCGCCAGGCAGGCCCGGTGTCCGACGTGCTCGCGCTCCGCGGAATCCGCGGGGCGGCCTTCCCCGCGAGGGGCACGACCGTGATGCCGTCGGCGGTGTTGGGCGCGTTGACGTCGAGCGTGCCGCCGACGACGAGGTTGCCGCGGAAGGTGTTGGGCTCGAAGACGAACTTCTCCAGCGGCGGCGCGGTGTCCTGCTTGCTGGTCTGCACCGAGACGCCGCCCGCCGGGCGGTAGGCGAGGTTGCCGGTGAAGGTGTTGCGCGTGGGCAGGAGGACCATCTGGTAGCCCGGCCAGTGGTTCTTGTAGAACCAGCCGAGGTGCATGTCGCTCTTGGCGTTGTCGACGAACATGTTGCCGGTGAACCTGCTGTCGGTCACCTGGCCGTAGTGGAAGAGGTAGCCATAGGGGGCGAGCGGGTTCTTCTGCGGCACGAAGCCGGGCGTCAGGTAGTCGAGCTGGTTGTTCGCGTCGAACATGTGCTCGCCACTGGTGACCTTGAGACCGTAACCGGAGACTCCGGCCACGTAGTTGCCGCGTACGGTGTGGTGGTCGCCGCTGACCCGGATGCCCTCGCTGGCCGGGTACCGGTCGCCCAGGATGACGTTGTTCTCGACCGTGTTGTAGTTGCCGTAGCGCAGGACGAGGCCACCGCTCGACTGCTTGATCGTGTTGTGGCGCACGGTGTTGTGGTTGGACTTCAGCGAGATGATCTCGTCGTCGCCGTCGACGTGCTCGAAGAGGTTGTTCTCGATGGTGAAGTACGCCCCCTCCGTCGTCCCGAGATCGCCCCACTGCCCGTAACCCCAGATGCGCAGCGCCTCCATGCCGTTGCGCCCGATGTTGGGGACGTTGGCGAAGCGGCTGTGATCGACCTTGTTGTACGTGGCCCGCGGCCCCCGGTCGTTGCCCACCACCGGCTCCTGGTGGTTCTTGCCCTCCAGCAGGACGTGGTCGAGCCGGTTGGCGCCGCCGCGGAAGTAGACCCAGTAGTAGGCGGTCTGCGGCTCGGCTGGGTTGAAGTTCACCACGGCCGTGTCGGTGACCCGGCCCCGGTCGCTGTTGAACGTGATGACCGACCCCTTGCCGTCGGGCACGGTGCCGTCGGTGAAGGTCAGGCCGCTGACCACGAGGTCGGGGCTGTTCAGCGAGATCCCCGACCGGCCGGTGAGGACGACCTTGCCGGGCGTCTGGGCCCGCAGCGTCACCGGCCTGCCGGGCGCGGTGGCGGCGCTGAGGTCGAGGAAGGCGTTCTCCCACGTGCCGTCGGCCATGACGATCGTGTCGCCGGGGGCCGCGTCCGCCATGGCCTTGGTGAGCTCGGCCGGGTTCGCCACAAGCACCTCGGACGCGGACTCGGCCACGGCCGGGCTCTGGGCCAGGCCTAAGGCGAGGACGGCCGCGGCGAGCAGGCGCGGTGCGGTTGCCATGAAACCTCCTACTAATCAAGGGAAATATCCCGAGAAACTGACAGAAAGACGGCGAGATGCTCAAATTCATCGGAGCACTGGAAGAACCGTAGCCTTCGGGCAAGCGTTTTCCAAGAGCCTTGGCACACGATGACTTGCGCGACGTTTGCACGCGCTGACGCGCTGTCAGCCATGCCGTCATGGCCCGCGGCCACGCCCCGAACCGACAGTGAGTGACATGAGCCCATCTGGCATGACCGCGGACCTTCTGCGGCAGGAGATCGACCTCAATGCGCTCGTCGACGCGCTCGGCGAGCGCGCCCCCCAGCTACGGTCGGCCATCGAGACACGCGTTTCCGCCGCGATCACCGCGCGCACGACCTCGGAGCTGCTCACGCTGACCGTCACCGAAGGCGGCCACACCCGGACGGTGAGCCCCTCCCCCACCCCCGACTACGCCAAGTCGCTCTTCCACTACGTCAAGGGCACCGGCGGCGCGACGATCTCCTGCCGGATCGAGGACGTCGTCGAGGCCGCCGTCGTCGCGGCCACCACGGAGTTCTACCAGTCGGAGGAGACGATGTCGGACCTGGCGGAGGTCCTCGGCCGCCAGCTCGTGGAGAACGCCGCCATCCACCGCATCCTGGAGGAGGAGTTCCGCGACCTCGCCGCGCACGTGCAGCGGGAGGTGAAGGACTCCATCACGCTCTCGACGCACACCACCGTCGGCGAGCAGGCGGCCGGCATGGCCCTCGCGAGCGCCACGCACGCCATGCACACCACGCTCGGCGCCACCGTCGCCGCCCTGCTGGCCAAGGCGCTCGCGCTGCCCATCGTGAAGGTCGCGGTGGCCAAGGCCGTGGGCGCGGTGCTGGCCAGCGCGGCGTTCCAGAAGGTCCTGATCATCCTGCTCAAGAAGATCGGGGTCGCGCTGGTCCTGAAGATGCTGCTGGTCAAGCTGTTCGGCGCGGGCGCCGGCGCGCTCGTCGGCTTCATCGTCATCCCGCTGATCGTCGCCTTCCTGGTGTACGAATGGAACACCTTCCCCCAGAAGATCGCGGCCAAGATGTCGGGGCAGGTGGCGGAGAAGCTCGTCGGCCAGAGCGCCGACCTCAACCGGCAGGTCGCCGCCTCCTTCGTGGCCGCCGCCCTCGACGAGGTGCTCGGCAAGCTGCACGACGACCTGCTCTCGCCGGCGAGCTGACCTCCCGCGCATGCCAGGACGAAACGGTAGCCCTGTCCGCTGATGCGTAGGGCCACCGATATGCGGGCTCGAATCTGCGAGGGGGTAACCTAGGCGTTCGTGACGACGTTTCGTATCAGTGAAGCCGCCGCGCTGCTCGGGGTCAGCTCCGACACGATCCGCCGATGGGTGGACGCGGGCCGCCTCGGCGCCGAGCGCGACGAGCACGGCCACCGGCAGGTCGACGGCGCCGAGCTGGCCGCGTTCGCCCGCGCCCAGGTCGAGGAGGTCGAGGGTGGGCGTTCCTCGGCGCGCAATCGTTTCCGCGGCATCGTGACCGAGGTGCTCCGCGACGCGGTGATGGCCCAGGTGGAGATCGCCGCGGGGCCGTTCCGTGTGGTGTCGCTGATGAGCCGGCAGGCCGCCGACGAGCTGGGCCTGGAGGTGGGGGTGGTGGCGGTCGCCGTGATCAAGTCCACCAACGTCGTCGTCGAGATCCCCGGTCACGAGCGCGTGGCCGGTGCCGCGTGAGGAGCCCCTCGATGTTCAGGCGTCTTTCCCCATGGGTCATCGCGCTGGCGGTGTTGTCCGGGTGCGGTTCCGGACAGCCCGCCGCGACGAGCGCCCCGGCCTCCCCCGCGGGCGGGGTCAAGCAGCTGACGGTGTTCGCGGCGGCCTCGCTGACCGGGACGTTCACCGAGCTCGGCAAGACCTTCGAGGCCGCGCATCCGGGCACGACGGTGACGTTCAACTTCGGCTCCAGCGCGACGCTGGCCCAGCAGATCGTCCAGGGCGCCCCGGCCGACGTGTTCGCCGCCGCGAGCCCGGCCACGATGAAGACGGTCACCGACGCCTCGCTGGCCGGCGCGCCGGCCACGTTCGTGCGCAACAAGCTGCAGATCGCGGTCCCGGCCGACAACCCGGCCAAGGTGGACGACCTGAAGGACCTCACCGACGCCAAGGTGAAGGTGGCGCTGTGCGCCGAGCAGGTGCCGTGCGGGGCCGCCGCGGTCAAGGCGCTGGACGCCGCCGGGCTCAAGGTCACGCCGGTCACCCTGGAGCAGGACGTCAAGGCCACGCTGACCAAGGTGGAACTGGGCGAGGTGGACGCGGCGCTGGTCTACACGACCGACGTGCTCGCCGCCAAGGGCAAGGTGACCGGAATCGCCTTCCCCGAGGCGGACAAGGCGATCAACGACTACCCGATCGCCACATTGACCAAGGCTCCCGCCGGTGACCTGGCCAAGCGGTTCGTGGACCTGGTGCTGTCGCAGCAGGGCAAGGACGTGCTGACCAAGGCCGGCTTCGAGGCCCCCTGACCCCGATGAGTTCTTCCACGCGGGAGCGGGCGGGGCGGCTGCCATGGATGCTGGTGGTGCCCGCGGTCGCCGGCCTGCTGTTCCTGGTGCTGCCGCTGGCCGGGCTGCTGATCCGCGCGCCCTGGTCCACGCTCGGCCCGCGGCTGGCCGAGCCGCACGTGCTGGAGGCGTTGCGGCTGTCGGTGGTGTGCGCTTCCGTGGCCACGCTGATCTGCCTGGTGCTCGGCGTGCCGCTGGCCTGGCTGCTTGCCCGGGTGAGCTTTCCCGGGCGGCGGCTGGTGCGGGCGCTGGTGACCGTACCGCTGGTGCTGCCGCCGGTGGTCGGCGGCGTCGCGCTGCTGCTCGTGCTGGGGCGGCGGGGGCTCGTCGGGCAGTGGCTGGAGTCGGCGTTCGGGATCACGCTGCCGTTCACCACGGCGGGAGTGGTCATCGCGGAGGCGTTCGTGGCGATGCCGTTCCTGGTGATCAGTGTGGAGGGGGCGCTGCGCGGTGCCGACCAGCGCTTCGAGGAGGCGGCGGCCACGCTCGGCGCCTCCCGGTGGATCGTGTTCCGGCGGGTCACGCTGCCGATGATCATGCCGGGGGTGGTGGCGGGGGCGGTGTTGTGCTGGGCTCGGGCCCTGGGTGAGTTCGGGGCGACGATCACGTTCGCCGGGAACTTCCCCGGCACCACCCGCACGATGCCGCTGGCGGTCTACCTGGCGCTGGAGACCGAACCGGAGGCGGCGATCGTGCTCAGCCTGGTGCTGCTCGCGGTCTCGGTGATCATCCTGGCCAGCCTGCGCGACCGGTGGGTGAACAGCCCATGAGCATGCGTGACGCGGCGGGTGAGGAGCGTGCGGGTGTGCATGACGCGGCGGGTGAGGAGCGTGCGGGTGTGCGTGACGCGGCGGATGGGGAGCGTGTGGGTGTGCGTGACGCGGCGGGTGGGGAGCCGGTGGGCCTGTGTGCCCGGCTGCGGGTGACGCGGCCCGCGTTCACGCTCGACATCGCGCTCGACGTGGCCCCCGGCGAGGTGGTGGCGCTGCTCGGGCCCAACGGGGCGGGCAAGACCACCGCGCTGCGTGCCCTGGCCGGGCTCACCCGGATGACCGGCGGCCGGATCAGCCTGCGCGGCCGGGACCTGGACGCCCTGCCCGCCGAGAGCCGCCCGATCGGCATGGTCTTCCAGGACTATCTGCTCTTCCCGCACCTGTCCGCGCTGGAGAACGTCGCGTTCGGCCCGCGCTGCCGAGGGGTCGCCAAGGCCGAGGCGCGCCGTACGGCCGCCGCCCTGCTGGAGCGGGTCGGGCTGACCGGCAAGGCCGCCGCCAAGCCGCGGCAGTTGTCCGGCGGGCAGGCGCAGCGGGTCGCGCTGGCGCGGGCGCTGGCCGTACGGCCCGAGCTGCTGCTGCTCGACGAGCCGCTGGCCGCGCTCGACGCCCACACCCGGCTTGAGGTCCGCTCGCAGCTGCGCCGCCACCTCAACGACTTCGACGGCGCCACCGTCCTGGTCACCCACGACCCGCTCGACGCCATGGTGCTGGCCGACCGGCTGATCGTGATCGAGGACGGGGCCATCGTGCAGCAGGGCGCCCCCGCCGAGGTCGCCCGCCGCCCCCGGACCGACTACGTGGCCCGCCTGGTCGGGCTCAACCTGTACCGCGGCGTGGCCACCGAGTCGGGGGTCGAGGTGGGCGAGCTGCTGCTGCTGCACGCCAGCGAGCACTTCGACGGGCCGGCGTTCGTGGCCTTCCCGCCCGCCGCCGTGGCCCTGTACCGCTCCCGGCCGGACGGCAGCCCGCGCAACCTGTGGCAGGCCCGCATCGACGGCATCGAACGGCACGGCGACAACGTCCGCGTGCACCTCGGCGGCCCCGTCTCGGCGTTCGCCGACATCACCCCCGCAGCGGTGGCCGAACTCGACCTGTCGCCCGGTCAGCGGATCTGGGCTTCGGTCAAGGCCACCGAGACCCACGCGTACCCGGCCTGACCTGCCCACCCGCCGCGGACCCGCGGCGGACCCGCGGCGGGCGATGGGTAGGAAGAGGGTGGAACGGGGTGATGTGTCGTGATCGTTGTCGGCGTGGATGGTTCGCGGGCAGGGCTGGAGGCCGTCGGCTGGGCGGCCAGGGAGGCGGCGCTGCGCGGGCGGACCCTGCTGGTCGTGCACGCGATGCCCGCCTGGGCGCACGCCGCCGTTCCCGGCGAGCGGTATGCCGGGGTGGCGGAGTGGATGCGGGACGGCGCCGCGACCGTGCTCGCCGCCGCCGTCGAGCGGGCCGCGCAGGAGGCGCCCGGCCTGGACGTCGAGCGGCGGGCCGTACCGGGTGACGCCCGTGCGGCGCTGCTGGAGCTGTCCGCCGGCGCCGGCCTGCTCGTGATGGGCAGCCACGGGATGGGCGGCTTCCGCGGGCTGCTGCTCGGATCGGTGGCGGCAGGGGTGACCGGGCGCGCCGCGTGTGACGTGGTCATCGTCAGGGAACCGCCCGCGACCGCGCCGCGCGGCGAGGTGGTCGTGGGGGTGGATGGCTCCGAGGCCGGTCAGCGCGTGCTCGCGTACGCCTTCGAGCATGCCGACCGGCACGGGCTGGCGCTGCGGGCGGTGCACGCCTGGAACCGGCTCGACCTCGACGGCGTCCTGGCGTCGGCCTCCGCGGAGGAGGACGAGCTGCGGCTGCTGAAGGAGGCGGTCGCGGGCTATCGCGACCGCCATCCCGACGTGCGGGTCGTGTGGGAGGTCGTGCACGACCATCCGGCGCAGGCGCTCAGGAACGCCTCCGGCGGCGCCGATCTGCTGGTCGTGGGGACGCATGGGCAGAGCGCGCTCACCGGGCTGATCCTGGGGTCGGTCAGTCAGGCGATGCTGCACTACGCCACGTGCCCGCTCGCGGTGGTCCGCAACGCGCCGGGGGCGCGTTAGGCGCGTTCGGCCAGGCCCAGGGTGAGCTCGCCATTGAGGTCCTCCAGGTTCCATCCGCCGGTGCCGTAGGCCTGGTTGGTGATCCAGAAGACCATCACGCGCCTGCCGGTGAAGCGGGCGTACTCGCCGAAGGACCAGTCGTTGCCGCCGTCGTGCTCGGCGACCCGGCCGAGACGGGTGCGGGGGACGATGCCCCAGCCGTAGCCGTAGAAGTGGCGTTCGCGCCGGTCGGTGAGCACGCGCGGGGTGAACATCTCGGCCTTGGCGCGGCGCGACAGGACGGTGCCGCCCTCCAGCGCGCGGTGCCAGCGGTACATGTCGGCGGCGGTGGAGAGCATGCCGCCGTTGCCGCGCAGGTACCAGTACGGGCCGTCCTTGGCCCAGGGGTGGTCGGTGGGACGGCCCTGCCGCCTGCCGCGCCTGTCGTACTCGACGGCCAGGTCGGCGGGTGACCAGCGCGGCAGCACGTACCCGGTGCGGGTCATTCCGGCGGGCGCGAACAGGTGCGTGGCCAGGAACTCCTCGTAGCCGAGACCGGAGGCGCGCTCGACGACGGCGGCCAGCAGGCTGTAGCCGAGGTTGGAGTAGCGGAACCCGGCGCCGGGGGCCTGGCGCAGGGGCGCGGCCAAGGCGCGCCGGATCATGGTGTCTCTTGAGACGGGTACGTAGTCGTCACCGAGGTCGCCCAGGCCGGAGGTGTGCGTGAGCAGGTGGCGCAGGGTGATCGCGCGCTTGTCCGAGGGGACGCGGCCGAGATGGACGCTGATCCGGTCGGTGGTGCGGAGTCTGCCCATCATCTGCAGCTTCATGATGGCCGCGGCGGTGAACTGCTTGGTGATCGACATGATGTCGTAGACGGTCTCGCAGCCGGCGGGCGTCCCGCGTTCGCGGTCGGCCAGGCCGAAACCGGCGCAGTGCACCAGCCGGCCGTCACGCGCGACGGCGACGGTGCCGCCGGGACCGTCCGGCAGCGTCCGGGCGAGGAAGGACACGATCCCCTTGTCGACGGGAGCCGGCGCCAGGAGCGTGCCGGCGAGGGCGGCGTGGATCCACATGGAAGTCATGCCTTCGACGCTGGCCCGCCGAGCGGCCTGGAGGTGGCGGGATGGCTGTTCCGGGTTGTGCGGGTCTGTGCGAGTCGGCTGTACTGCCAGGCTATGAGCGACACAACTGATCCTTCGGACGTGCGGACCGGTGCCGAGTTCATGAGCGGGTTGCGCCGGCTCAAGGCGTGGTCGGGGCGGAGCTACCGGGAGATCCAGGCGCAGGCGCGGCGGGCCGGGCACGCGCTGCCGTACTCGACGGCGGCGGGGATGCTGAAGCGTGAGACGCTGCCGCGCGAGCAGGTGGTGGAGGCGTTCGCGCGTGGGTGCGGGCTCGGGGCCGAGCAGGCGTCGGCCTGGGTGGCCGCGCGCAAGCGGGTGGCGGCGGAGGCGGCGCCACAGCCACAGCCACGGTCACAGCCGCAGTCACAGTCACAGCCGCGGTCACGGACACAGCCGCAGCCGCAGCCGCGGTCACGGACACAGTCACGGCTTCGGCCGGAGGTGGTGCCGGTGCGGGCGCGGGCGGCGGGGCGGTGGCGGTGGGTCGCGGCTGTGCTGGTGGCGGCGGGGCTGGTGGGTGTGGCCGTCACCCAGCAGGGCGGGCAGGAGGAGATCGTCGTGGTGTCGGATGTTCAGGAGATCGAGCCGTAGCTCGGCAGGTGGGAGAGGTCCGCGGTCATCCGGGCCGCGGCCGAGGCGAGTTCGGGCAGGATGCGCTCCACGAGGGTCTGGGCGGTGGCGCGGCTGGCGTGGGTGGCGACGTTGACCGCGGCGACCACGGTGCCGTCGCCGTCGTGCAGGGGCACCGCGATCGAGCGGACGCCGTCCTCCAGTTCCTGGTCGACCAGCGCGTAGCCGTCGCTGCCCGCCCGCCGTACCGCCTCGGCCAGCAGCGCGGGGTCGGTGACGGTGCGGCAGGTCAGGGGTTTGAGCTCCAGCGCGGCGAGGCGGGCGGCGGGCTCGGCGGCCAGGAGCACGCGGCCCATCGAGGTGGCGTGGGCGGGGAAGCGGGTGCCGAGGGTGATGTCCACGCTCATGATGCTGGCCGTCGGTACGCGCGCGACGTAGACGACGTCGTCCCCGGACAGCACGGCGACCGAGGCGGACTCGCGCACCCGTTCGGCGAGCGCCGCCAGGTGCGGCTGGACGACTTCGGCGAGGGTGAGCGCCGACAGGTGCGCGTACCCCAGCTCCAGGACGCGCGGCAGGGGCACGAAGCGGGCGCGGCGCGCGCTCACGTAGCCGAACCGCTCCATCGCCTGTACGGCCCGCCGCACCGTGGCCCGCGCCAGCCCCGTGACCTGGGCCGCCTCGGCCAGCGTGAGCCCGCCGGGCGCCGCGCCGAGGGCGACGAGCACGCCGAGCCCGCGGGCCAGCGACTGCAGGTAGGCGGCGCCCATCTCGTCCTTGGGCACGCGCGACAGGTCGGCGCCCGGCACGAGCCGCCGCGGCTGGTCGAGGCGTAGCGCGGCCTCCATGGCGGCGACGGCGCGCCGCAGGTGGGGCAGGGCGTGCTCACGCAGGCCGTCGGCGGTGTGCCGGCTGGTGTGGCTGATGACGCTGACCGCGCAGACGGCCTCGCCGCCGGGTTCGTGGACCGGCATGGCGACGGCGACCAGGCCGGGCTCGACGAGCTGGTCGTCAACGGCCCAGGGCACGGCGGCGCCGAGCAGCACGAACCCGGCGGCGCACCGCTCGGCGGCCAGCACGTCGCCGACGCGCAGGGCGACGGTCATCGTGCGCCGCCGGGTGTAGCGGGCGACGAAGCGCACGCTGCCGCCGTCGGGCACGGCGAGGGAGACCGACTCGTCCAGTTCTTCCGCCAGCGCCTCGGCGTGCGGGCCGAGCGTGGCGGGCAGGCCGCTCGCGGCGAGGTAGGCGGCGCCCAGTTCCAGCAGCCGGGGGGCGAGCAGCACGTCGCGGCCGTCGGCCCGGAGGTAGCCGAGGGTGACCAGCGTGGCCAGGACGCGGTCGACCGTCGCGCGGGCCAGCCCGGTGGCTTGCACCAGGTCGGTGGCGCGCCGGCGGCGTTCCGGCGCGGCGGTCACCACCCGCAGCACCGTCAGCCCGCGCTCCAGCGCTCCGTTCGGCTCCATGAGCCCTCCTTTGACAGCCCGGCGAGGTGGTCTCCATACTCGAAACCGGCTCATAGTGAACTTTAGTTCACTCTGCGAACGCTTGGAGCGACAATGGACAAGGTGGTCGGCTCCGCCGCGGAGGCGCTGAACGGCGTGCACGACGGCGCCTCCTTCGCGGTCGGCGGCTTCGGCCTGAGCGGCATCCCGGCCGTGCTGATCGAGGCCCTGCTGGACAGCGGCGTCTCCGGTATCGGCGTGGTCTCCAACAACTGCGGCACCGACGGCGGCGGCCTGGGGCTCCTGCTGGCGGCCGGGCGCATCGCCCGCGTCACCGCCTCCTACATCGGGGAGAACAAGGAGTTCGGCCGGCGGTACCTGGCGGGCGAGGTCGAGGTGGAGCTGACCCCGCAGGGCAGCCTCGCCGAGCGGCTGCGCGCCGGCGGCTGCGGCATCCCCGCCTTCTACACGCCCGCCGGGGTGGGCACGCCGGTCGCGGAGTCCGGACTGCCCCTGCGCCACCACGCCGACGGCTCGGTCGCGCTGACCGCGCCGCCCAAGGAGGTGCGGGAGTTCGACGGCGTGCCGTACGTGCTGGAACACGCGATCACCACCGACTTCGCGCTGGTACGGGCGGCGCGCGGCGACCGGCACGGAAACCTGTCCTTCCGCAAGGCGGCGCGCAACTTCAACCCGCTGGCCGCGATGGCGGGGCGGATCACGATCGCCGAGGTGGAGGAGCTGACCGACCTCGACCCCGACGAGGTGCACCTGCCGGGCGTCTTCGTGCAGCGTGTGCTGCCGCTGACCCCGGAGCAGGCCGCGGCCAAGGGCATCGAGTGGCGCACGGTGCGGGCATGAGCTGGAGCCGCGACGAGATGGCCGCAAGGGCGGCGGCCGAGCTGCGCGACGGCGACTACGTCAACCTCGGGATCGGGCTGCCCACCCGCATCCCGTCCTTCCTGCCGCGCGGGATCACGGTCACGCTGCACTCGGAGAACGGCGTGCTCGGCGTCGGCCCCTACCCCGCGGCCGACGAGGTGGACCCCGACCTGATCAACGCGGGCAAGGAGACCGTCACCGTCGTGCCCGGCGCGGCCTTCTTCGACTCGGCGCTGTCGTTCGGCATGATCCGCGGCGGGCACATCGACGTGGCGGTGCTCGGCGCCATGCAGGTGTCCGCGGGCGGCGACCTGGCCAACTGGATGGTTCCCGGACGCCTGGTCAAGGGCATGGGTGGAGCCATGGACCTGGTGCACGGCGCGCGGCGGGTGCTCGTCGTCACCGAGCACACCGCCAAGGACGGCAGCCCCAAGCTGGTGCGGGAGTGCACGCTGCCGCTCACCGGGCGGGCCTGCGTGCACCGGGTGATCACCGACCTCGGCGTCCTGGACGTCACCCCCGAGGGCTTCGCGCTGGTGGAGACCGCGCCCGGCGTGAGCGTGGACGAACTGCGCGGCCGTACAGGAGCAGTGATCGGATGAGAGCCGTCTACATCGCCGACGCCGTGCGCACCCCCATCGGCCGGTACGGCGGGGCGCTGGCCGAGACCCGTCCGGACGACCTGGCGGCGCACGTGGTCAGGGCGCTGGCCGAGCGCACCGGGCGCGAACACGTGGACGAGGTGCTGCTCGGCAACGCCAACGGAGCCGGTGAGGACAACCGCAACGTGGCCCGCATGGCGGCGTTGCTGGCCGGGCTGCCGGTGAGCACGCCGGGCGCCACCGTCAACCGGCTGTGCGGTTCGGGGATGGAGGCGGTCATCCAGGCCTACCGCGCCATCGCGATGGGCGACGCCTCGGCGATCATCGCGGGCGGCGTGGAGTCGATGACCCGCGCGCCCTGGGTGCTGCCGAAGCCTTCGCGCGCCTTCCCTGCCGGGGGCGCGGAGCTCGTGTCGACCACGCTCGGGTGGCGGCTGGTCAACCCGCGGATGCCGGCCGGGCACACGGTGCCGCTGGGCGAGGGCGCCGAGCTGATCGCCGACCGGTACGGCATCGCCCGCGAGACCCAGGACACGTTCGCCCTGGAGAGCCACCAGAAGGCCGCAAAAGCCGATTTTTCCCGAGAAGTCGTTCCAGTAGATGATTTTTCGGCAGATGAGGGCATCAGGCGGGACACCTCACTGGAGGCCCTCGCCAAACTCAAACCCGCCTTCCGCGCCGGCGGCACGGTCACCGCGGGCAACTCCTCCCCTCTCAACGACGGCGCCGCGGCCCTCCTGCTGACCGACGAGGAAGGGCTCGGCGGCCGCGAGCCCCTCGCCCGGATCGTGGCCTCCGGCGTCAGCGCCCTCGAACCCGCCTTCTTCGGGCTCGGCCCGGTCGAGGCGAGCCGCCGGGCCATGGCCAAGGCCGGCAGGAGCTTCGGCGACCTGGCCGTGGCCGAGCTGAACGAGGCCTTCGCCGCCCAGGTCCTCGGCTGCCTGGCCGAGCTGCCCGAGCTCGACCCCGGCATCGTCAACCCGCGCGGCGGCGCGATCGCCCTCGGCCACCCCCTGGGCATGTCCGGCGCCCGCCTGACCGGCGCCCTGGCCCACCAGCTCGCGGAAGCCGGATCGGGCACGGGCCTCGCCTCCCTCTGCATCGGCGTCGGCCAGGGCCTGGCCGTCGTGCTCGAAAGGTGACCCGCATGCTGACGCAGGACGACATCGACCGCGAGATCGCCGAGTGGCCGGCCCCGCCCGAGCCCTCCGGCCACCCGCGGCGCGACTACGCCCCCTACCGCAGCAGCGTGCTGCGACACCCCAAGCAACCCCTGGTGCCGGTCAAGGACCCGGACGCCGCCGAGCTGCGCGGACCCGTCTTCGGCGTCACCGACGTGACCGCCCTGGACGCCGACCTGACCAGGCAGCACGCGGGCGAGCCGCTGGGCGAGCGCATCACCGTCGAAGGCCGGATCACCGACCGGCGGGGCCGCCCGATCCGCGGCCAGCTCGTGGAGATCTGGCAGGCCAACGCCTCCGGCCGCTACCCCCACCAGCGCGACGACCACCCGGCCCCGCACGACCCCCACTTCTCCGGCGCCGGCCGCTGCCTGACCGGCGAGGACGGCGCCTACAGGTTCACCACGATCAAGCCCGGCGCCTACCCCTGGCGCAACCACCGCAACGCCTGGCGACCGGCGCACATCCACTTCTCCGTCTTCGGCAGCGCCTTCACCCAGCGCCTGGTCACGCAGATGTACTTCCCCGGCGACCCGCTCTTCCCCTACGACCCGGTCCTGCGATCGGTGACCGACGACGCCGCCAGGCAACGGCTGGTCGCCGCCTACGACCACGCGCTGTCGCAGCCGGAGTGGTCGCTCGGCTACCGCTGGGACATCGTGCTCGACGGGCCCGCCGCCACCTGGACGGAGTCATGACGCTCCCGCCGACCCCCTCTCAGACCGTCGGTCCCTTCTACGGCTACGCCCTGCCCTTCCCCGGCGGCGGCGACCTGGCGACCGGCGGGATCACCGTGCACGGCCAGGTGTTCGACGGCGCCGGCGCGCCGGTGCCCGACGCGCTGCTGGAGTTCTGGCAGGCCGACGCGGCCGGTTCGCTGCGCGGCGCGCCGGGCAGCCTGCGCCGCGACCCGGTCACCGGGGCGGTCATCGGGCGGCACGGCGTGGACTTCACCGGGTTCGGCCGTGTCTCCACCGACGCCGACGGGCACTGGCTGCTGCGGACCGTGGCGCCGGGCAACGGGTACATCAGCGTGTGCGTGTTCGCGCGCGGTCTGCTGCATCACCTGTTCACGCGGATCTACCTGCGGCCCGGCCCGTTCCCCGACTCGATCGAGCGGGGCGGGACGCTGCTGGCCGTACCGGAGCGTGCGGGTGTGTACCGGTGGGACCTGTGGTTGCAGGGGGAGAAGGAGACGGTCTTCCTTGAGTTCGGCTGATCTGGGGTTGTTGTCGCCCATGCGGGGGGCGGGTGAGGCCACCGGCGACCGGGCGGTGCTGCGGGCGATGCTGGAGGCGGAGCTGGCGCTGGCCAGGATCCAAGCTCCGGCGGAGGCGGTCGCGGCGATCGAGCGGGCGGGCGCCGCGCCCCTCGACCTCCAGACGCTGGCTGATCAGGCGCGGTCCGGCGGCAACCCCGTGATCCCGCTCGTCGAGCGGCTGCGCGCGGCGGCCGGCGAGCACGCGCGGTGGGTGCACGCGGGCGCCACCAGCCAGGACATCCTCGACACCGCGCTCATGCTCGTCACACGGCGGGTGCTCGGCCCGCTTCTCGCCGACCTCGACACCGTGATCGGCGGGCTGACCCGGCTGGCCCGCGACCACCGCGACACCCCGATGGCCGCGCGCACGCTCACCCAGCAGGCCGTGCCCACCACCTTCGGGCTCAAGGCGGCCGGATGGCGCAAGCTCGCGATCGACGCGCGCCGCCGCGTGGCGGCGCTCGACCCGCCCGCCCAGCTCGGCGGCCCCGCCGGGACCCTCGATCCGGAGCTGGGCGCCGCGTTCGCCCGCGAGCTGGGGCTCGCCGCGCCGCTTCTGCCCTGGCACGTCCTGCGCGCCCCGGTCGCCGACCTGGCGGGCGCGCTGGCGTTCACCTGCGGGGCGCTCGGCAAGCTCGCCGCGGACGTGCTGGTCCTGTCACGCGGCGAGATCGGCGAGCTGTCGGAGGGTGTCGGCGGCGGCTCGTCGTCGATGCCGCACAAGCACAACCCCGTCCGCGCTGTCATGATCGCCGCCGCCGCGCGGCAGGTCCCCGCGCTGGCCTCCATCCTGTACGGCTCGCTCGCCGCCGAGGACGAACGGCCTCCTGGCGCCTGGCACGCGGAGTGGCAACCGCTGCGCGAGGCGCTGCGCCTGGCGGCCGGAGCCGCCCGCGACGCCGCCGAGCTGGTGTCCGGCCTGCGGGTGCATCCGGACCGGATGCGCGCCAACCTGGCCGTCCCCGGCTCCACCGGCGCCGCCGCCGCCCTGGTCACCCGAGCGCTGGAGGACACGCCATGAGGCACCGGATCGACGGCCCGGCGGACGGCGAGCCGCTTCTGCTGGGCCCGTCCGTGGGCACGACCGCGCGGCTGTGGGAAGCCCAGGTGCCCGGACTCGCCCGGCGCTTCCGGGTGGTCCGCTACGAGCTGCCCGCTCTCGGCTCCGTCGGCGAGCTGGCAGAGGCGGTGCTCGGGCTGGCGGACACGCTGGGGATCGGCGCGTTCCACCACGCGGGCGTCTCCCTCGGCGGGGCGATCGGCGCGCAGCTCGCGCTGACGTCTCCAGGGCGGGTGCGTTCGCTGGCGATGATCTGCTCGTCGGCGCGGTTCGGCGAGCCGGAAGGCTGGCACGAGCGGGCCCGGCAGGTGCGCGCGCGGGGCACCGCTCCGCTGCTCGACGCCGCGGCGCGGCGCTGGTTCGCCGCCGGTGCGGGCACCTCGCGGGCCAAGGAACTGCTGGACGATCTGGCCGGGTTCGACCCCGAGACGTACGCCGCCTGCTGTGACGCGCTGGCCGCGTACGACCTGAGGGGATCGCTCGCCGCGATCGCGGCGAGCACGCTGATCGTCGCCGGGCGCGAGGACCCGGCCACGCCGCCCGCGCACGCCCGGCTGCTGGCCGACGGCATCCCCGGGGCGAGCCTGGTGGAGATCTCCGGGGCCGCCCACCTGGCCACGGTGGACCGCCCCGCGCAGGTCACCGCCGCCCTGCTGGCCCATCTGCCCCCCGCGGACGGCATGCGGGTACGGCGCGAAGTCCTGGGCGACGCGCACGTGGACCGGGCCGTCGCCCGCACCACCGCCTTCACCCGCGACTTCCAGGACTTCATCACCCGCTACGCCTGGGGCGAGATCTGGACCCGCCCCGGACTCGACCGCCGTACCCGCAGCTGCGTCACGCTGACCGCGCTGGTCGCCGGAGGGCATCTGGAGGAACTGGCCATGCACGCCCGAGCCGCGCTCCGCAACGGCCTGTCCCCCGAGGAGATCGGCGAGGTGCTGTTGCAGAGCGCGGTCTACTGCGGCGTCCCGGCGGCCAACGCGGCCTTCGCCGTGGTCCAGCGCGTGCTGGAGGAGTCTGCTCCCCCGGCGGCGTCAGGAACGTGACGGAACCGGCTGCGTGTCCAGGTTCGGCAGCGTGAACGGGGCGGACTTGGCGGCGGGCTGATCGGTGCCGCACAGCGCGGTGAGCAGGTGCCGGGCGTGGGCGACCTCGCCCGGCTCGGCGGCCGGGTGCCAGGTGAGGTTGACGCCGGTCGAGACCTGGCGCTGGAGGTTCTCGGTGGTGAAGGAGTTGGTCGCCATGCCGATCACGCCGCCGTCGTGGCCCCAGGCCTTGCCGCCGCAGGGCAGGTTCAGCGAGAAGATGCCCAGGCCGTAGTCGGCCGCCGACGGCGCCCCCTCCCCCGGCAGGACCGGAACGGTCTGCTTCATCTGCGCCAGCGAGGCCTGACTGACCAGCTTGCCCCCGAGCAGCGCCCGGTAGAAGCGATTGAGATCGGACATCGTGGACACGATCGCCCCGGCGGTCGAGCCCCACGACATGTTGAACACCGTGTAGTCACGCGGCGGGTCGAAGTACCCGAACACCGAGGTGTAGGCCCTGGCGTGCGGGCGCGGCAGGTACGGCGTGCGCGGGAAGGACGTGTTCGCCAGCCCCGCCGGGCGGATCACGGACCGGGTGATGTGGTCCTCGGCCTCCTCACCGGTGACCTTGGTGATCAGCAGCGCGAGGACGATGTAGTTCGTGTTGGAGTACACGCCCGGCAGCTGCCCGGGTTCGCCGGTCTTGCCCACCCCCACTCCGAGGGTGATCAGCTCCTGCTTGGAGTACTGGCGGACCCGCATGGTCTCCAGGTCCTCCGGAACGGTGATCAGCGCCTCGTCGTAGTCGCCAAGGTGGCTGGTGTGGTTGAGCAGCATCCGCACGGTGATGCGCGGATCGGGCAGCAGGCCGGGCAGGTAGGTCTCCACCGGCGTGTCGAGCCCGACGCGGCCCCGCTCCACCAGCCGCATGACGGCGGTGGCGGTGAAGCTCTTGGTGATGCTGCCCACCCGGTGGCGCATGTCCGGCCGCATCGGCCGGCCGGTCGTCACGTCGGCGCGACCGGCGGCGCCCCGCCACTCCTGGCGCCGGTAGCGCACGTCGGAGTAGATGCCGTACACGCCGCCCTTGGGCACCTCCTCCAGCGTCTGGCGCAACGCCCGCCGGTCGAGCCCCGGATCGGCGGTGGCCGGGATGGCGGTGACGGTCGCTGTAGCGGTCACGGCGGCCAGGATCGCCGACCCTGCCACGACTGCGGTCAGCAGCTTCCTCGCGAGCATGATGAGCCCTTTCACGGAGTTACGCGGGACACCTCCGACCCTCCCAGCTCGAAGATCGTCCCGCCTCCGGCCCGATGCCGAACCCCGCCTCCTTCCCGAGGCGGATCGACAGGCGCGCGCGGAGGAGGTAAGCGCGGCTACGAGCCCGGCCTTGTCGGTCAGCGAGGCCAGCGCCCACATGCGCGCCACCGTGGTCTGGTTCTCCACCCCGTACGGCACCGCCAGCTTGGGCGCCGGCGCGGCGGCCACCCGGAGCCGGACGCACACCAGGACGACGCCGGCGACCACCGCGCCCACCCCCACGACGGGCAGCAGCGAGGCGGTCCACCAGGTCTCGTCACCCAGGAAGAGGCGGCGGCCGGGACCGTCGGCGGTGATCCCGGTGTTCATCGAGTCGGGGACCCCGAAGGAGGCGGTCCAGAACACGACCCCGAGCCCGAGCGCGTTCACGCAGGCGGTGGCGGCCATCAGCACGAACCAGCTCGCCATCCCGCCCACCGGCCGGCGCCCCGTTGGGCAACCCGTTCCGCGCCACCACCACCCCGATCGACCCGAGCGCCGGTCGGCTGCCCGCCGGGCCACCACCGCCGGTAGAACCCCGCCTCGTCGTCACCGCAGACCTGCCGCGGGTGGGGGTGGTTGAGGATGTCCGCGGGCGGAGTGCCGGAGACCCCGTGCACGCGCAGTTCGGTCACCCCGGCCGTGGTGGTGTCGTGGAAACCATCCATATCAGGCACGGTCCGGCATATCCGGGTATGGCGCACGAGTAGGCCCTACTCATGCGCTCCGTGGGCCGACCGGTCGGCGTGGACGGCGACGCCGGGACGGTTGGTCCCTAGCGGCGAGGGCGGGTCCTGCGGAATGATCGGACGCATGTCGACGGTGGTGTTCGCCTCAGGCACGGATTATCCGGTGTTCCGCATTCCCGCGATCGTCCGCGCGCAGGACGGGACACTGGTCGCGTTCGCCGAAGGACGGCAGGCGATCAGCGACACCGGCAACATCGACGTGGTGTGCCGCCGCTCCTCCGACGGCGGCCAGAGCTGGGGCCCGCTCCAGGTGGTCACCAGCCACGGAAACGACACCGCGGGCAACCCGGCCCCCGTGGTGCTGCCGTCGGGCCGCATCCTCCTGCTCACCTGCCGCAACGCGGGCGCGGCCACCGAGCACGAGATCATGCGCGGCACCGCCGCCCCCCGCCGCGTCTACCTGCAGCGCTCCGACGACGCCGGCGCGACGTGGAGCCCGCCGTCCGAGATCACCGCCGCCGTGAAACAACCGGCCTGGCGCTGGTACGCCACCGGCCCCGGCCACGGCATCGTCACCACCTCCGGCCGGATCGTCATCGGCGCCAGCCACTCACGCCCGCCCTCCGCCGGTGACACCGGATCGGAGCCCAAGCACTACGGCGGCCACTGCGTCTACTCCGACGACCAGGGCGCGAACTGGCGGATCGGCTTCACCTCCTCCAACCCCAACGGCTACGTCAACGAGAACGAGACCACCCTCGCCGAACTGCCCGACGGCCGCCTCTACTTCAACTGCCGCGACCGCGGCGGCACCGGCCCCGGCAACCGCGCCGACGCCTACAGCCGCGACGGCGGCCAGACCCTCGAGGTCTCCTACCGCGCCCAGGCCACGATCGTCACCGCCGACGTCCAGGCCAGCGTGCTGGCGCTGCCGGGCGGGAAGCTCCTGTACTCCGGTCCGTCCCACCTCACCGACCGGGCCGCGATGGGCCTGCGGGTCAGCGAGGACGCGGGTCAGACCTGGCAGTTCGTCCGGCACGTGTCCGGGGTACCGGCCGCCTACTCCGATCTGGTGCACCTTGGTGACGCGGGGGTCGGGCTGCTGTACGAGACGGGAAACTGGTCACCGTACGACCGCATCACGTTCACCACGCTGCCGGGCATCTGACCCGTGCGAGGCTCGGCTACACCGACGCCGCTTCCTCGGCCGAAGCGCCCGAGGGCAGCTCGCCGTACAGACAGGTGACGTGGACGCCCTCGGCGTCGCGGGTCAGGTGGCCCCAGCCGGTCGGCAGCAGCAGGGGCCAGCGGCCGTGTCCCCGGTCCCGCACGGTGAGCCGCCCCGTGCGCGCGTCCCACCGGGCTCCGGACATCGCGTCCAGCACCGACCATCCCGCCATGGCGCGCACGTAGTGGTCGCCGCACTCGATCTGGTTGTACGGGTTGCGCCGCCGCCCGTCATACCGGCGCCAGAGCCCGCCCAGGATGGCGTCGGCCTCCTCCGTCAGTCCCTCCCACAGGCAGTGCGCCGCGACCTGGTACTCGCTGCCCGTCCACACCTCGTCGCAATACCGGGTCGGCACCTCGGGCCGCCCGCCCCGCGGCCACGTGCACAGGAGCAGCCCGGTCTCCCCGCCGTCGGCGAAGACCCGGTACGGATGCTCGAACCCTTCGAAGCCGGTACGCAGGTTGTGCCGCACGATCGCCCGCAACGCCGAGACCACGTGCTCGCGGGGCAGGATGTGGCCGAGGCCGAGCTGGTGTGCCCACCACTGGCCGATGAGCTGGTCGGCCAGACAGCCGGTGCCCCACTGGTGGTCGGTTCCCGGTTCCGGCTCCTGGATGTAGTACTCGCCGTTGAAGAGCCGCTCGTCGTACAGGGCGCTGCCCCGGGCGAACAGCTCGGGCAGGTCGTCGCCGAGGCCCATCTCGGCGGCGGCGCGCAGCGCGGCCAGCCACAGTCCGCCCATGTACGGGTTGAGGCCGTTCAGGTCGATGTCGTGCGTGGACGGCTGCACGCCGCGCAGCACGCCGGTCGCCTCCGGGTCCCAGGTGCGGCGGATGTGGCCGAGCAGCCGCCGGAGGGCGGGGCGGTGGTCGGCGGGGTCGCCGTGCCGTACCTCGCGGAAGGTCTTGAGAATGGCGCCGAGCATGCCGTCGAGCGCGGGTTCTGCAGGGCCGCCGATGGGGACGTCCCAGAGCTGGCGCAGGTAGGTGGGGGCCAGGACGCGGTGCGGGAGGTAGCCCTGCGGCGCCTGCGCGATGCCGAACTCGGTGGCCCGCATGTCGCGCTCCAGCGTGGGGAAGAGCTTGGCGACGGCCTGGGCGTAGTTCCACACGTGGGTGCAGTTGAGCGGGCACGAGCCGCCGACGTCGCCGGACCACATCGAGGTGGAGGCGCCGAGCACGCCCTCGAAACCGTAGAAGGTGCCGTCGGCGGCCCGGAAGCAGGAGGGGCTGCGCAGGATCGCGGCCTGTGCGGCGAGGTGCTCGGCCGTCTCCACCGGCAGGCCGGCGAAGGTGCCGGTCCAGCGCAGCGAGTCGTCGCGCAGGGCGGTCCAGTGTTCCTGGGTGTAGGCGGCCACGTCGACGGCGTCGGGGAAGCGGGTGGCGTAGGCGTTGCCCAGCCAGAAGCGGGTCGGGCCCCAGGCGGGGTTCGGCGGGCCGAACTGGACGAAGTCGGCGTACCTATTAGGGAAGTGCCAGGCGAGACATATCCGGATCTGGGCGGTGGCTCCGGGTTCGAGCATGACCGGCGCCACCAGGCCGCCGTTCCAGGTGTGGCCCTCCGGCGACGGGCCCGGCCAGGCGCGGCCGATCTGGGGGTCGGGTGACCAGGACGCGTGCCGTACCCGATCGGCGTCTCCATAGACGGCGCGTCCGGCGAGGAACGACAGAAACTCCTCCGGATGCGCCCACCGCGGCAGGAAGGACGCGTGCGGCGAGTCGGCCGACAGCACCGCCTGACCCGCGCCCGGCGCGGCCGGATCCACGCGCGTGTTCTCCATCACCAGCGCGCTCCACCCGCCGTGGCGGCGCACGCGGTTGGTGTTGCCGCCGTAGCCGGCCGCGCGCACGCCCTCGACCGCGGTGGTCCCGTCGTGCCCCACCGGATTCTGTACGGCCGCCGCCAGCCACACCTGCGCCGGCACGGCCCCGTCGTTGGCCAGCGTGAACGTGAACATCGCCACCGGCAGCGAACTGCGCTCCACGTCGAGCGGGATCAGCGGGTTGAACGCCTCCAGCTCCGCCCGCACCGGCAGCCCGTGGTACTCGATCCGGGCGAACGGATACAACCCGCGAAAGGTCGTCCCCGGCACCCCCGGATGCCGCGTCAGCAGTTCCCGCTGCCACGCGGGCACGTGGTCGTCGTTGACCAGCGGCGTTCCCGCCGTCTCCGGCGCGGGGGGCGGCGCCTGCAGGATGACGGTCCTGTTCGCGGGCGGCTCCCACGTGCTCACCCGCAACGCGAAGAAGGTGTACGGCAGGCCGCCCCGATGGTTGCCCGAGTTCTGGAGCTGCCACTGGCGCAGTCCCCCGTCGGCGCAGATCGCGAGGTTGCCGGTGCCGATCCCGCCGAGCGGCATGGCCACGTGCCGCCCGCGCTCGTGCGGGATGGGCCGCGCCCTCACTTCAGCCCCGAGATGCGGATGCCGGCGATGATGTGCCGCTGGAAGCACAGGAACAGGACGATGACCGGCAGCGCGGCCAGCGTCGAGCCCGCCATGAGCAGGCTCATCTCGGAGCTCCGGTCGGAGCGGAAGGCCGCCAGGTACTGCTGCACCTGGAACAGCTCGGGATCGGTGATCGTCAGCACCGGCCAGATGTAGGCGTTCCAGTACGCCAGGAACGACGTCACCCCCACGACCACGAAGGCTCCTTTGGACAGCGGGACGAAGATGTGCAGGAAGACGCGCCACGGCCCGGCGCCGTCGAGCTGGGCGGCCTCCTCCAGCGCGACCGGCAGCCCGAGGTAGTACTGGCGCAGGAAGAAGACCTGCAGGCCGGACGCGGCACCGGGGATCACGAGGACGGCCAGCGAGTCCAGCATGCCGAGCTGGGTGACGACGACGAACGAGGTGAGCATGATCGCGATCCCCGGGACGAACATCGTGGTGATCACGACGAACCACAGCGTGCGTTTGAACGCGAAGTCCAGCCGGGCGAAGGCATAGGCGCCGAGCGCGTTGACGGCCAGGCTGAGCGCCGCGAACAGCACCGCGCCGGTGAACGTGACCGCCAGCGAGCGCAGGAACGCCGCGTCGCCGAGCAACTGGGCGTAGTTCTCCCAGCGCCACATCTCGGGAAAGAACTGGAACGGCGTCGCCACGACCTCCGTCTTGGCCTTGAACCCGGCCACCGCCATCCAGGCCAGCGGGAACAGGGCCGCCACGGTGAACAGGGCGGCGGTGCCGTACCTGATGATCCGGCCGATCATCCGTCCATCGCCTTCTCCGATCGCACGAGACGGAAGATGACCGCGGAGACCGCGCCCAGGACGGCGAAGAGCAGCAGGGCGGCGGCGATCGAGTAGCCGATGTAGAGGTCGTTGGTGAAGTGGCGGAAGATGAACAGGTTGGGCAGCGTCGTGGAGTCGACCGGGCCGCCCTGCGTCATGACCAGCGGCAGCACGAGAAACTGCAGCGACGCGGCGAACCCGGTGACCAGCAGGAACAGGATGATGTTCTTCATGAGCGGCAGCGTGATCCGGAACATCTTGGTCCACGGGCCGGCGCCGTCCAGCGCGGCGCACTCGTAGTAGGTCTCGGGGATGTCGAGCAGCCCGGCCAGCATGATCAGGGAGGCGACGCCGACGCCGAGCCAGACCGCCGGCACCGCGACCGCGGCGAGCGCGGTGCCGCTCTCGCCGAGCCAAGCCGTGTCCTCCTGCTTGCCCAGCAGGCCGAGGAACCAGTTCAGCAGGCCGCCGCGGTGGGTGTAGATGAGTGAGAAGACGATGGCGGCGATCACCTCGGAGATCACCGCGGGGATGTAGATCGTCACTTTCATGAACGCTGCCATCCGCCGGCTGAGCGACTTGACCAGGACGGCGAAGACGAAGGCCACGGCCACTTGGGCCGGCACCACCATCGCCGAGAACACCAGGCCGCGCAGCACCGCGTCGGCGAACGCCCGGTCGGTCAGCACGTCGAGGTAGTTGCCGAGGCCGACGAAGACGGGCGACTCGTAGAAGCTCCAGGTGTAGAAGCTGATGTACGCGGCGTGGACCAGCGGCCAGACGACGAAGACGCCCAGCAGGGCCAGGAGCGGCGCCAGCATGAGCAGCGCCGCCCCGGTGTCCCTTCCGCGCCTCGTCAAGATCCCTGGCCGGCGAGGTCGTTCTTCGCGATGAACTCCTTGATCTCGGCGTCGGCCGCCGTCAGCGCGGCGTCGATGTCCTTGCCCTGCAGCGCCTTCTCTATGGCCTTGCCGAAGGCCAGGCTGATGGCCCAGTCGTAGGTGGGCTCCGGCTTGGCGCGGGCGACCACCCGTTCCTCGATGATCTTGGCCCAGGGGTTCTCCGCGGCGGCCGGGTCGTTCTTGACCGCCTCGGCCACGGCCGCGCGCGGCGAGTACTTGGAGAACTTCGTGGTCCTGAAGTAGTCGACGAGCAGCTGGGTGTCTCCGGCCAGCAGCCAGCTGATGGCGTCGGCGGCGGGCCGCGCGTGCTTCGACTTGGCGTCCACGACGAGCGTCCAGCCGCCGAGGGTCGCGGTCGGCTTGGAGCCGTCGCCGTCGAAGGACGGCAGCGCGGCGGCGGCGATGTCCGGGACGAGCTTGGGGTAGTCCGACAGCAGGACGCTCGCGGCCCACGAACCGCAGACCATCATCGCCGCCTTGCCCTGGCCCATCGGGTTGGCGTCGGCGTACGGCGCGAGCGGCTGCTTCGGCATGATGCCCTGCTGGTAGAGGGCCTGGTAGACCTGCAGAAGCCGCCGGTACGCCGGGTCACTCGCCCGCGGCGCCGCCCAGTCGTCGCTGATGGGCAGATGGGAGGCGGCGTTCCACTGCAGGCCCCAGGTGGACCACGCCAGGTCGATGGCGTTGCCGGCGGTCACCACGCCCGAGACGTCCCTGGTCGTGAGCCGCTTGCCGTACGCGATGAGCTCGGCCCAGGTGGCGGGCGGCCGGTTGGGGTCGAGCCCGGCCTTGGCGAACAGGTCCTTGCGGTAGAACAGGACGGCCGACGGCTCGACCAGCATCGGATAGGCGAACTTGCGGCCCTTGTACTCCACCGAGCGCAGCACGGGCTCCTGCAGTCCGGCCCATTTGCCCGCCGGGATGAGCGGGTCGAGCGCCTGGATCTGGCCGGTACGGGCGAAACCCGGCGCCTTGCTGTAGTTCAGCGTGTAGAGGTCGGGCGCCTTGCCCGCGGCCTGGGCCGCCTTCATCTTCTGGTCCCAGGCGTCGGCCGGGACGATCTGGTGCTTGAGCACGACCTTGTCCTGCGCCTTGTTGTAGGCCGCCACGGCCTTCCTGTACCAGGCGTCCTCCTGGTCGGTGAACTTCTGCTGCCACAGTGTGATCTCGGTCCTGCCGCCGGTCCGCTCGCCCGCGCCGGATCCGCAGCCGAGTGCCAGCCCCGCCGCGCCCGCCAGGCACGCGGTCAGCCGGATGACTCGCACGTCTCCTCCTTCCCGCTCCTCAGATCAGCCGGGCGCTCACGGGCGGCAGGGTGAACGGCCGGTGCGGCAGCTCCTGGTACCAGTACGCGACCGAGGACAGGTCGTCGCTGCGCCGGTTGGCGTGCCCGTGCTCGATCGTCACGCGGATCGAGGTGGTGAAGGGCACGGGGTCCTCGATGTGGAAGCGGTACAGGGAGATCTGGCCGCTCCAGTTCTCGCCGCCCGGGAGCGTGATCCCGTGATAGGGCGCGTGGTACGGCCGGCTGGGGCACCACGCGGTGTTGAAGTAGTCCTCGGTGCCGGTGCCGTGCAGGCTCGGCGGGAAGGCCTCGCCGTCGATGAAGATCATGTCGTCGCCCTCGCCGTACCAGTTCCAGTCGGCCGTCCGGCGCAGGTTCGTCACGTTGAGCACGCAGCCGACGTAGTGGCCACGGCCCTCGGCGTCGAGGATGACGTAGTTCCCGGCGCCGTCGGTGTTGGCGCCGTCGAACAGCCACGCGGAGTTGGACAGTTCGCCCTGCTCCAGGCCGTCGGCCGGGCACTCGCGCCGCCACTGGGCGTGGAATCGCCCCAGCCCGTCACCCAGCTCGTCGAACTCGTCGTAGTCGATGTAGTAGTAGAACCACAGCACCTCCGACGCGCACTCGCTGACCAGCTCGAACCTGGCGCCGTCGGCGAAGGGCATGTGGAACCAGCAGTTGAACGCCTTGCCGTCCTGCGGACTCATCTGGAGCGGGGCGGAGACGAAGTCGGCGGTGCGCGCGTGGCCCATGCCGAAGAAGTCGCCGAGCGGGACGAACACGCTGGGGTGCTCGGAGCCGTCCCAGTAGACCTTCAGCACGAGCTTGCGCAGGAAGTCCCGGTCGGCGGTCTCCGGGGTGGCGGGGTCGCGGGGGGCGACGGTCATCCAGATGTGGTTGACCGAGCCGGCCCCGCGCAGGTCGGCCAGCGTCGCGGTCTGGCCGGGCTCGATCGTGATCCTGTCGTCGTTGCCGCCGGTGCGGTCCCAGCTCGACGCCCGGCGGCGGCGGTGCGCGCGTAACCTCGGCAGGTCGCGGAGGCTGCTGCCGTGCTGGCCGTAGGTCACGGTCATCCTCCTTGAGAAATCGATTGCTGACGTCGTACCTCGGTTGGCGGGGCGCGTCAAGGGTCTCACTCAGGCCGTGAGCGGCTGATTGCTGGCTTGTCCTGGTGTTTTATCGGGGGAATCGATTTCTCACTCGCGGACGAGCGAGACGTCGTCGAGCTGGAGCCACATGTCGCCGTTGTCGGTCCAGATCCCGGCGAACAGCTCCACCGAGGTACGCGGGCCACTGTCGAACGCGACCCGGTATCGGGTCCACGAACCCACCGCCCGGAAGTTGGTCTCGCTGAACGGCGCGCCGCCCGGATCCCTGACGCCGAAGAAGCCGTTGTCGTTGTTGCCCGAGGTGCGCAGCCAGCCGGTCAGGACATAGCGGGTGTTCGGCGCGACCGGCACCACCTGGTACAGGTCATGCCAGCCCCGGTTGTAGCGGGCGAAGGCATTGCGGTCGGCGGTGAAGGACCAGGTCCCGTTGTCGATGCCGCAGTTGCCGTGGCAGGCCCACGGGGTGGCGACCGCCCCGGTGGTCTGGCGCTCGAAGCTCGGGTCGCGGACCAGGTTGGCGTTGGTGATGGCGGCGTCCGGGGTCAGGGTGATCCGGATGAGGTAGACGTTGTACGGCGTCCACTCCGACAGCGTGAGGTACAGGTCGGGGCCCTGCGACCAGGGGTGCATGAAGCCGCCGTACAGGCCGGGGTGGTCGGCGGAGCTCGCGACGACCGCCGGGGCGCTCCACGGTCCCGTCGGGGCGGCGGCCGAGCGCAGGACCACGTCGCTGCCCTGGAGGTAGGTCATCAGCCACTTGCCGGTGTACGCGTTGTACTGCACCGACAACTCGGCCACGGGGGCGTTCACCACCGGGGCGGCCAGAGTGTCCTGGCCCTGCCGCCATTGGGCGCCGGTCCAGTACTGGTAGGCGGTCTTGTCGAGGATCTGGTGCTCGGGGACCCGGGCCAGGTAGGCGGCGCCGCTCCGGCCGTTGGGGGTGGCGAACAGGTGGACGTAGCCGCCCCGGCGGACCATCGCGGCCATCTGGAAGTGGTTGCCGCCGTCCAGGTTGTCCCAGCGGGGGGTGGCCGGGGTGGCCGCCGTCCAGTTCTGGCCGTTGTCGTCGGAGTAGGCGATGCCGGCGTAGTTGGTGGCCCATTGGCCGGGCGGGCCCCAATGGCGTACTGACATGTACCCCATGTACTGCCGCGTCCCCACCGACACCCCGGCCGTGGGGATGACGGTGATCTCGTCGCCGTCGACCTTCCTGCTGGGGATCAGCTCCTTGGCATGGCCCGCCCGATCGGTGGCCGCTCCACTGAAGGTCATCCCGTCGGCCAGGTCCCTGTCGCTGCTCCGCAGGAGCACCTGACTCCGCCAGTCGCCCCCGTTCGCGCCCGGCGGCGCCCACCCGTCCCCGAAGGTGTCCCCGAACGCGGCCAGCACCTCCCCGGCCCCGTTGTCCCACATGATCCCAAGATCGGTGGCATTGACCTTCCAAGCCACATCCGTCCCCGAAACCGACCCCGCCCCCGTAACCTTCGCCACCACCACTCCCGGCGACCGCCCCACCCCCAAGACGCCCCCATCGACCCGCCCCTCTCCCTCACCCGAACCAACCCGCGATCCCCGCCCACCCGACACCACCCCGGGCTCCCACCTTCCCCACGCCGCCTCCCGGCCGCGCCCACCCGACACCACCCCGAGCTCCCACCTACCCCGCGCAGCCTCCCGGCCGCGCCCACCTGACGCCGCCGCCTCCAGGTCTCCGCTTCCCGGCGCCGCCCCCACACGCCGGCTTCCTCGTGCCGCTTCCCCTCGCTCGGCCCGAACCCCCTCCGCGCCCGACACCACCGCCCCCGCCCCCCGCTCTCTCGCCCCGGTCTCTCCCCGCTCCCCCGGGTGTCCCGCCGGGGCGCCTTCCCGGCCCGGCGCTGCCTGCCGGGCTCCCGGCGTGGCGCCCTCCCGCGTCACCGTCGCAGCCGGGAGTGTGCCGGGAACCGCGGGCCCTCCGTGCGACGCGGCGTCGGCGGGCAGGTGGGGGGCGGTGGTGGAGATCAGGGCGAGCAGGCCGCCCGTGACCGTCCAGGTACGTAAGCGTGTGTCCATGTCCCCGGCCTCCTCGGGAAATCGATTTCCCGCATTGTCAAGCGACCCGGCGACGCCGTCAAGAACCCTGTCATACCAGTACGGCGGGCAGCACCACGTGCCGGGGCGGGAACCCCTCCCCCGACACGCGGCGCAACAGCAGCTCCACCGCGAGCCGCCCGATCTCATAGGTGGGCTGCGAGATCAGCGTCATCGCGTCGCTCAGCCCCAGCGCCCACCGCATGTCGTCGAACACCGCCAGCGTGATGTCCTCCGGATAGCGCAGGCCGTACTCCCGCAAAGCGGTCGCCGCGCCGAGCGCCATCAGGTTGTTCGACACGAACAGCGCGTCCGGCCCGGGTTTGAGACGCAGCAGTCCGGCGGCGGCGGCGCGCCCGCCCTCGATGCGGTAGTCCCCCCGCACCACCAGCTCGCGACGGTAGGCGAGGCCGGCGGCCCGCAGTCCATGCCGGTACCCGGCCAGCCGGTCCACGGCGGTCGTCACCTCGGTCGGCCCCGCGATGAACCCGATCCGCCGGCACCCCTGATCCACCAGCCGCAGGACCGCGTCCTGGGCCGCCTTGACGTTGTTGACCCCGACCCGGTCGACCTTGGCCGTCTGCAGCCGCCGATCGACGGTGACGACGGGTATGCCGCGTTCGGCGAGAAGCGAGATCGAGGTACGCGTCGCGGAGGCCGGTGACAGGATCACCCCGGCCATGTTCTCGGCGGCGGCCACCTCGATGGAGCGCTGCTCCTTCTCCAGGTCCTCGTCGGTGTTTGCCAGCATCACCGAGTACCCCGCCTTGCTCGCGGCGTCCTCCGCGCCGCGCACCATCGAGGTGAAGAACGGGTTCGTGATGTCCGAGATGATCAGCCCGAGGACGGTGGTGGCACGGGTCCGCAGGAACCTGGCCTGCGAACTCGGCCGATACCCCAGCTCCCGGACGGCCGCCAGCACCCGCTCCCGCAGTTCCTCGGCCACCGTGGGCCCATGGTTGAGCACCCGCGACACCGTGGCCGGAGAAACCCCGGCCCGACCGGCCACGTCCTTGATGGTGATCTGCGCCACCGCACCTCCAGTCCCCTGGAAATCGATTTCCCCCGAGTCTCCCACGCCCACCGGCCCACAGTTGCCCACATGCCGCAGACCCGCGTGCGCGAGAAACCCCAGGCGCACGTGCCGGCAAACCCGCGTGGCCCTGGAACACGACCCGTGCCCGGGGGATGCCGCCTCGGCACAGGTGACACGGCCGGTGGCCGCGTGCACTGCCCGGACCGGATGGGCTGGGGGTGGCCCCGCGCCGGAAGGCCGGGCCGTGCCCGGGGACTGCGCCGTGTCGTGGGTTAGGAGGTGGGGAGGGCGTGGAGGGCGGCGTAGGGGCCGTTGGCGGCGAGGAGTTCTTCGTGGGTGCCCTGTTCGGCGATGGTGCCGTGTCGCAGCATCACGATCAGGTCGGCCTGGCGGATCGTGCTCAGGCGATGGGCGATGACGAAGCTGGTGCGGTTGTGGCGAGCTCGGGTCAGCGCCCGCTGGATGAGCAGTTCGGTGCGGCTGTCGACCGAGCTCGTGGCTTCGTCCAGGACGAGGATGACCGGGTCGGCGAGGATGGCTCTGGCTATGGTGATCAGCTGGCGTTCCCCCGCGCTCAGGGCGCCGCCGTCGTGGTCGATGACGGTGTCGTAGCCGTGGGAGAGGGTGCGGATGAAGTGGTCGGCGTGGGCGGCTCGGGCGGCGGCTTCGACGTCCGCCGGGGTCGCGCCGGCGCGGCCGTAGGCGATGTTGTCGCGGATGGTGCCGCCGAACAGCCAGTTGTCCTGGGGAACCATGCCGGTGGCCGCGCGTAGCGTGTCGCGTTTCATGTCGCGGATGTCCACCCCGTCGACGGTGATACGGCCGGACGTCACGTCGTGGAACCGCATCAGGAGGTTGACCAGCGTGGTCTTGCCCGCACCCGTCGGGCCGACGACGGCCACGGTGCTGCCCGGCTCGACGACCAGCGAAAGGTCCCGGATCACCGCCCCGCCGGACACCCCCATGCCTTGGAGGGCGACCGCGCGCTCCAAAGCCGCCGCACGTTCCCAAGATGCCGTGCGCTCCACAGGTGCCGCGCGCTCCAAAGCCGCCGCGCGCTCCGTAACTGCCGCGTGCTCCGTAGCCGCCGCGTGCTCCAGGGCCGCCGCGGGTTCGGACGCCTCGGGCTCGCGGACCGCGGGGCCGTACGTGAAGGAGACCGCGTCGAAGACGACGCGGCCCCGCACCGGCGTGGCCGTCCCGGGCGGGTCCGCGGGCTCCTCCCCGGCGTCGAGCAGGTCGAGGACCCGCGCGCCCGACGCCACCCCCGACTGGATCACTCCCGCCAGGCCCGCCAGCGCCGTCAACGGCCCGCCGAACTCGCGCGAGTACTGGATGAACGCCTGCACGGCCCCCACCGTCAGCCCGCCTGAGGCCAGTTGCAGACCGCCGACGACCGCCACGAGCACGTAGCCGAGGTTCCCGGCGAGCCCGGTCGCCGGGCCGATGATGCCGCTGACGAACTGGGCGCGCACCGACGAGTGGTAGAGGCGGGCGTTGTGTTCGCGGAAGGAGTCGGCCGACTCCCGGCCGCGGCCGTAGGCGGTGATCAGGGTGTGGCCGGTGTAGGCCTCCTCGACGTGCGCGTTCAGCTCGCCCGTGGCCTGCCACTGCCGCGCGAACTCCACCTGCGCCCGCCGCCCCGCCACCCGCGCGAACTGGACCGACAGCGGTACGGTCACCAACGCCACCACCGCCAGCAGCGGCGAGATCCAGACCATCATCCCCAGCGTCCCCACGATCAGGAACGCGGAGTTGGTGATCTGGCCGATGCTCTGCTGCATGCTCTGCGCGAGGTTGTCGATGTCGTTGGTGGTACGGCTCAGCACCTCCCCCCGAGGCTGCCGGTCGAAGTAGGGGACGGGCAGCCGCCCGAGCTTCTCCTCGACCTCCCGCCGCAGGTGGAAGATGGCGCCCTGGACAAGCCGGGTGGTGTGGCGCCGCTGGAGTATCCAGAACATCGCGGAACCGGCGTACACCGCGAGCGCGCCCAGTAGCGTCAGGGACAGCGCGCGGCCGTCGATCCCCCGCTCCGGCCGGATGATGGCGCCGGTGACGACGAGGTCGGTGGCGCGGCCGAGCAGCAGGGGGCCGGTGACGTTGAGGACGATGCTGGCCAGGCCAAGCGCCGCCACCCCCCACAACCGGCGCAACGGCCGCAGAAGCGTCAGCAGGCGCCAGGCCGTACGCCCGAAGCTCATCCGACCAGTTCCTCGCCGAGCTGGGAACGGACGATCTCCCGGTAGACGGGGCTGTCGCGGACGAGCTCGTCGTGGGTGCCCGCGCCCGCGACCCGGCCCTCGTCGAGGACGACGATGTGGTCGGCGTCGAGGACGGCCCGCACGCGCTGGGCCACGACGATGACGGTGGCGTCGGCGGTCTCGGCGGCGAGGGCCTGCCGTACCCGCGACTCCGTGGTGTGGTCGAGGGCGGAGAAGGGGTCGTCGAGAAGGTAGACCGGAGGGCGGCGGACCAGCGCGCGGGCCAGGGACAGCCGCTGGCGCTGGCCGCCGGAGAGGTTGGCGCCGCCCTGGGCGACGGGCGCGTCGAGGCCGGGCACGAAGTCGCGGGCCTGGGCGATGCCGAGCGCGTGCCAGAGCTCGTCGTCGGTGGCGCGCGGGCGAGCGTGGCGGAGGTTGGTGGCCACGGTGCCGGAGAACAGGTGCGGGCGCTGCTCGACCAGGCTCGCCGACCGGGCGAGAAGGCCGGGGTCGAGGGTGGTGGCGTCTTCGCCGCCGAAGAGCACCGTGCCTTCCGTGGGGTCGGACAGGCGGCGGATCAGGCTGAGCAGCGTACTCTTGCCGCTGCCCGTGGAGCCGACGATCGCCGTCGTCGTGCCGGGGCGGGCCACCAGGTCGACGCCGTGGAGCACGTCGTCCTCGGCGCCCGGGTAACGGAAGCGCACGCCGCGCAGCTCGACGCGGCCGGGGGCGCGCATCCGGCGGACCGGGCTCGCGGGCGGCGCCAGGCCGGGCTCGGTGTCCAGCACCTCGGTGACGCGGGCGGCGCAGACCTCGGCTCTGGGCAGGTTCATGATGACGAAGGCGGCGGTGAGCACGGCGGTCTGGATCATGGCCAGGTAGGTGAGGAACGCGGTGAGCTCGCCGGCGCCCAGACCGCCGCCGCCGACCCGCTGCGCGCCCGCCCAGATCACGAAGACGCCGCAGACGTTGACCAGGTTGACGACCAGCGGCATCAGCGCGGCCGACGTGTAGCCCAGACGGGTCGAGACGCCGGTCAGCTCCTCGTTCGCCCGCGCGAAGCGCGCGCGCTCGGCGTCCTGCCTGACGAACGCGCGGGTCACCCGGACGCCCGCGATCTGCTCCCTGAGCACCCGGTTCACGGCGTCGACGCGCTCCTGTACGGCCCGCGACAACGGCCGCATCCTGCCGACCAGCACCGCCGTGACGGCACCGAGAACCAGCGCGAGCGCGGCCGGCAGCCACGACAGCGCGACGTCCTGGAGGACGGCCATCACGATCCCGCCCACGGCCATGACCGGGGCCGCGACGATCACCGTCAGCAGCGACAGCGCGAGCGTCTGGATCTGCTGGACGTCGTTGGTGGTACGGGTGATCAGCGAAGGTACGCCGAGCGCGCCCACCTCTCGCGTGGACAGGCGCTGGACGTGCAGGTACACCGCCTCCCGCAGGTCACGGCCCACCCCCATGGCCGTACGCGCGCTCAGGTGGACGGCGGCGAGCGTGGCGCCGCCCTGCACGAGGGACACGCCGGCCATGACCGCGCCCAGGCGCAGGATCAGCCCGGTGTCGCCGGTGAACACGCCGTCGTCGATGATCACGGCGTTGAGCGTGGGCAGGTAGAGCAGGGCGGCCGTCTGCGCCACCTGCAGGAGGACGACGGCGGCGACCGCGCGGCGACGCGGGCGCAGATGCCTGGCCAGCAGCCGCCAGAGTGCCACGTCGCGCCTCCCTTCACGATCGACTGTAGGGAGGCGCACGTGGGGTGAGGAAGCGGTTCCGCCCCGGGCGTAGCGGCCCGCTCAGATGCTCAGCCGGCTCCCCGACAGCGGCCGCATGGCCAGCCGCATGAGAGCCAGCGCGTTGTCGTCGCCCGCGATCCGGTTGGCGCTGAGCACGCCGCACCGGCGGCATTCGTGGATCAGCAGCCACTCGCCGTCGTCGCGTACGGTCACGCCCAGCGCCTCCATCCGCCCGCCGCACCCGGCGGCCCGGTCGCCCGGCACCCGCCGGTCGAGGTGGAGGCTGCCGAGACAGGACGGGCAGTGGTTGCGGTGCGCGGTGCCCGGCGCGCGCATGGACACGTCCATCCGGCACGAGGCGCACCGGAAGGTCGCCGCCCGCGGCTCCTTACGCCGCTGCGGCCTCCTGATCCGCCCGCGCATCACAGCCTCCCGAACAGCTCGAACGGGAACGGCGGCGACGCCAGCGGGCGTACGGCCATCCGCATGAGAATGAGGACGTTGTCATCGCCGCACGCGGGCGAGGAGACGAGCTGACCACACAGCTCGCACCGGTGCACGACCACCCAGTCGCCGTCGGACGGCACGGCGACCGCGATGGGCGCCATGCGGCTCCCGTCGGTCTCGTGTACGGCCGTCAGGCATTCGGGACAGTGACGACGCCGGTCGTCCGAGGTGACCCCGCACCCCGGACAGGAGAAGTATTCGGACACGTTGGAGGTGCTCCTTGCCGAGAAACCACGTGGAACGACAGCAAGGAAGCGCCGAGCCGCCTAGCTCAGCATGCGATGCGGCAGCCCCGGGACAGCATGAAAGCCCGAGACACGGTAGGCGCGCTCGGCGCGGACCGGGGCATACATCACTGCTTCCTGGGGCTCGGCGGCCCGGTTGATTCACCTTCACGGACATCGCGACGCTACCAGCGCCCCGGCCCACCCGACCACGGGTTTTTCTCCCCATGCCAACCGAACCCGCCTCTCCCCCGTCCCACCCACCCCGAGCGGGGCCAGCATGCGTGTCCACCTGCTCGTCCCCGCCGTCGCGCTGCTCGCCGTCTCGTCCGGCGTCCCCCTGGGCGGCGAGAGCGCCGGGGTGATGAGGTACACGTGCACCACGACCGCTACGGGGCGGGCGCCGGTTCGGACTACCCGCTCACCGTGGAAGGGGCGGCTCCCGCGGACGCCGAGACCGAGCAGCCCAGCGACGCCCGGACCGAGGAGCCCGTGGATGAGGTGAAGACGCCGGTCGGTGGAGCGGAGACGGGTGGGGGCGGTGGGGCCGGGCCGGATGGGCGGGTCGTGGTGCTCGCGGGGCTGGTCATGCTGGCCGGGGCCGGGGCCGGAGCGGGGCTGGCCCGCCGGGCGAGGTCGCGTGGCTAGCCCCGGCGGTTTCGGCGGTCGAGGATGAACCACCAGGCCAGGCAGACCAGACCGAGCACGCACAGGCCGGCGATCAGCAGCGGCGAGGTGACCAGGAAGGCCAGGACGATCGCGATGACCGCGATGACGATCGGCAGCGTCGGAGTGGGCGTCATGTGCTGATTATCGGGCGGATCGGATGGCGTCGGCGACTCTGGTGGCCAGGGCCATGACGGTGAGCGACGGGTTGACCGACAGGGAGACGGGGATCAGGGAGGCGTCGCCGACGTACAGGCCGGAGACGGCGGTCGCGGCGCCGTTGAGGTCGACGGCGCCGCCCATGGGGACGCTGCCCTGGACGTGCGAGGTGGTCAGGCCGGTCCACACCACGCGCCTGGCCCCGGCGGCGGCCAGTACCTCGACCGCGAAGGCCAGGCCGTCGGCCAGGCGGCGGCGTTCCACGGGGGCGAAGCGTTTGCGGAAGACGTCGCCGGGCTCGGCCGTGGCGGTGTTGAGGTCGTTGGCCATGACGAGCAGCCCGGCCCAGTGACGGTACGCGCGCAGGGTCTCGGTCAGCGGCTCGCCCCACAGGGGCAGTCCCGCGGCGTCCACCAGGCTCATGGCGAAGGCCACCGGGTCCTGGATGGTGGTGCCCTCGACGACGAAGTCCTCCTGGTAGTCGAGGCAGTGCGCGGTGATCGGGTAGACCATGTGGCAGTCCTGCGGCTCGTCGAACAAGCCGTAGACGAGCCTCGCGGGGTGCAGGCCGAGTGTGCCGGGCAGGTCGGGGAAGCCGGGGCTGCGCCGGAGGATCTGCGGGGTGTTGAGCGCCCCGGCGGCCAGGACGACGACGGGCGCGCGGGCGACGCCGCCCGCGTGCACGACGCCGGTGACCTTGCCGTTCTCGATGAGGACCCGGTCCACCTCGGCGCCGGTGGCCAGGCGGATCTCGCCGCGGGCCAGGGCGGGGGCGAGCCACGTGTTGAGGGTGTTGCGGCCGGCGTTGGTCGGGCAGCCCTGCAGGCAGGAGCCGCATCGGCTGCAGTTGTAGTCGGTGTAGGACTCGACCGGGGTCAGGTCGGTGCCGAGTGCCCGGAAGCCGGGCCGTACCCGGTGGACGCTGGGCGGCCAGTCGGCGCGGACCCGCACGCCGAGTGTGGCCTCCACCCGCTCGTAGTAGGGCGTCAGGTCGAACGGGAGCTCGCTCGCGGGCGCCCGCAGCGCGACCTTGGTGTTGATCACGGTGGTGCCGCCGACGCAGCGCCCGGACAGGAGGGCGAGGGGGCGCTCGCCCTCGACGTCCGCGAACCGCGCCGGCCACCACAGCCGGTGGTTGGCGCGCAGCTCGAAGCGGGTGTGGTCGGCCGCGCCGCGCAGCTCACCGGCCTCCAGCACCAGCACGTCCAGCCCGGCGCGGCCGAGTTCGGCCGCGATCAGCCCGCCGCCCGCGCCTGACCCGACGACGACCACGTCCGCCGTGTCGTCTCCCCGGTACGGCTCCCGCCGCTCGTCCAGAAAGTCCCAGTCCTTGCGCAGCCGCGCCCCCTGCGGCGGCAGGAACCCGATCGCCTCATGCCCGGTGGGCCCGGTGTGCCCGGGGGCGGAGTAGTCCCCGTAATAGGCCTCGATCGCGACCGCCCGCACCAGGTCGAAGGCGGGATTGCCCACCTGGCCGGCGAGGTCGGCACGGCCCAGTGACGCCAGCGCGGCGGCGAGGCCGGGCGGATCGGTTCTGGCGGCGTACTCGGTGACCCCGATGTCAGCCGATCCCGGAACAAGCCGGTCGAAGACGTTCACAGGAAGGCCGCCCCTCCGTCGACGTTGAGTGTCTGCCCGGTGAGGAACCCGCTGGCCGGATCGCACACGTACAGCAGCGTCGACACCAGGTCGCCCGGTTCCGCCACGCGCGGCACCCGCTGCATGGCCGCCACCCGCTCGAACCCGCCGTCCGCCCCGGTGCTGCGGGCGGCGGTCTCGGTCCTGGTCAGGCCGGGTGCGATGACGTTGGCGGTGATGTTCTCCGGCCCGAGCAGGCTGGCGAGTGAGCGGGTCATGCCGATGAGCGCGGCCTTGGAGGCGGTGTAGGCGACGAGGTCGGGCGGGCCGACGAAGACGGCGCCGGAGGCGATGCTGACGACGCGCCCCCAGCCGGCCTCGCGCAGGTACGGCAGCGCCGCCTGCGTCACCGTGAACGGACCTTCGACGTTGACCCGCAGGATCCGCCGCAGGTCGTCCAGCGTCGTCTTCTCGAACGGGATGGGCGGGTAGACCCCGGCGTTGTTGACCACGATGTGCGGCCCGCCCACCTCGGCGGCGACCAGTGCCATGGCCCGCGTGACCTGGGAGGGTTCGGTCACGTCGACGGTGACGGGCAGGAACGCGGCGCCGATCCGCCGTGCGGTCGCGCTCTGGGCGGCGACGTCGAACCCGGCGACCCGCGCCCCGGCGGCGGCCAGGGCGGCGGCGAACTCCCGCCCGAGCCCGCCGGCCGAGCCGGTCACCACCGCGGTACGTCCGGCGAGACGATCACTCACTGTTGGCTCCATGGGCGAGGTGGAGGATCTCGTGGTAGGTCAGCCGCTCGCCGGCCAGTTCGGCGGCGACGCGGCCTTTGCGGAAGACCAGCACCCGGTCGCAGACCTCGGCCAGCTCGGCCGGGTCGGTGGAGGTGAGCAGCACGACCCGGCCCTCCGCGGCCAGTTCCCGCACGATGGCGTGCATCTCGGCCTTCGCCGCGACGTCGACGCCGCGCGTGGGGTCGTCGAGCAGGACGACGCCTGGCGCGGCCTCCAGCCACTTGGCGAAGACGACCTTCTGCTGGTTGCCGCCGGACAGCCGGCCGGCGAGCTGGTCGGGGCCGCTCGTCCGGATCCGCAGCCGCGCGGTGGCCGCGGCCGCGCGCTCGCGCAGGTCCTTCGCGCGCACCCATGTCCCGGTACGGCCCAGCGCGACGGTCCGCACCTGGGCGATGTTCTCCCAGAGGGGCTTGTCCAGCATGAGGCCGAGGCGCTTGCGGTCGCTGGGCACCACGGCGACGCCCGCCTTGATGGCCTGGCGCAGGCCGCGCGGGCGTGGACCGCCCGCGGGGTGGGCGAGCGTGCCGGCCGAAGGGGTGCGCAGGCCGCAGACGACCTCAAGGACGGCCGTCTGGCCGGCGCCCGCGATGCCGGCCAGGCCGACGATCTCGCCCTGCCGTGCCTCCAGGTCGACGCCGTCGAGGTGGCCTGGCACGTGGACGCCGCGCAGGCGGAGGCCGGCCGTACCGGCGCCGATGCCATTGCCGGTGCTGACGGAAGGTGCGGCACGCGCGGCTGGGGCGGTGGGGCGGTCGCCGACCATCGCGCGCACGATCTTCTCGAGCGTCAGCTCCGCCATCGGGACGGCGCTCAGCGCGTTGCGGCCGTCACGCAGGACCGTGACCTCGTCGCACAGTCGCACCACCTCCTCCAGCACGTGCGAGACGTAGGCGACGGCGACCTGCCGCGAGCGCAGCGCGGCGAGGATGCGCAGCAGCCGGGCGGCGGCGTCGGCCTGGAGTGCCGAGGTGGGCTCGTCGAGGATGAGCACCGCGGGGTCCTCCAGCAGTGCCCGCGCGATCTCGACGAGCTGGCGTTCCGCGAGGGTGAGCTCGCCGACCCGGGTGGTGGGCGGGCGGGTGAGCTCCAGCTCGTCCAGGACCGGTCCGGCCTTGCGCGCCATGGCTTTCCTGTCCAGCAGGAGGCCGCCGCGGCGCAGGTCGCAGGCGGGGAACAGGTTGGCGAGCACGTCCATGTCGGGGAAGAGGCTGGGCTCCTGGGAGACGACGGCGACGCCCCGCCGTACCGCGTCGCGGGTGGTGGAGAAGCGCACGGGCGCGCCGTTCAGCAGGAGCTCGCCCTCGTCGGGCGGGAGGGCGCCGGCCAGGATCTTGACCAGCGTGGACTTGCCGGCGCCGTTCTCGCCGAGGAGGGCGTGGACGCTGCCGGGGCGCAGCTCGATGCGGGCGCCGTCGAGGGCGCGCACGCCGCCGAAGCGTTTGCCGATGCCCGAGGCGAGGTACATGGGCTATTTCGCCTCGCTCATCGGCCGCAGCCTGCCCTGGATGCCGCTGAAGAACTCGTCGGCGCGGCTCTTCAGCCATTCCCGTTTGGCCTGGTCGGAGGCCTGTCTGGCGGTGATCTCGCCGACGTTGGCCTTGGTGACGAGCAGGTGGCCGGGGTCCACCCAGCCCTCGGGCAGCGGCTTGCCCGCCTTGGCGGCCTCGGCCAGCATGCGGATCGCGACGTAGCCCTTGAAGTAGTGCTCGGGGGACATGGCGGCGAAGCTGGTGCCGTCCTTGACCGCGGCCAGCGTCTTGGGGTCGAGGTCGAAGGCGCCCACCAGGTACGAACCCCCGGCGGTCTGCTTGGCCTTGGCCAGGTTGTAGGCGTCCTGGTCCCCGGTGCCGAGGAAGGCCAGCGCCGTCGGATGGGCCTTGACCAGCCCGTTCCAGATCTCGAAGTTGGCGGCGGGGTCGTTCTTGGTCTCGAAGGGGCCGAGCACCTTCACCCCGGGCAGCTTCTCGGCGAAGGCCTCCTTCATGCCGTTGGCCCGCTCGTCCAGCACGGGAACGCCCGGGTTCGGCGTGCCGATCACCACGTCGCCGGAGGCGTCCGGCGGCAGGAGCTTGATGGCTTCGAGCGCGAGCTGCTTGCCCGCGCCCCGGTTGTCGTTGCCGACGTAGAGGCCGACGTTGCTGCCGGGGGCGGGCACCGTGTCCACGCCGACCAGCCGGATCTTCCGCGCCGCCAGGTCGGCCAGCGGCCGCACGAACAACTCCGGCGCCAGGTCCTCGATCGCGATGCCGTCGGGCGCGGTGCGGCCGAGGTCGCCGAAGAGCTTGACCTGGGCCGGCGGATCCACCGAGTTGGGGGCGCTGATCTGCAGCTCGACCCCGCCGACCGCGTCGGCGCCGAACTGCCCGCCGGCCGCCATCTCCTGCGCGAAGTCGGCGTCGGTGGTGGCCAGCGAGAACCCGATCTTCGGGGCGCCGGAGGAGGTGGGGCCGCCACCGGAGCAGGCGGCGGTCAGGACGAGGACGGCGATCAGGGCGCGTTTCACAGTGATTCTCACAGTGCTTCCCTAGAGCTGGCGGAGCCGCGGCGGCGCAACAGGGCGTCGAGCGCGACGGCGAGGAGGATGACGATGCCCGTGGCGAACAGGCTCCAGTTGATGGGGACGCCGAAGTACACCAGGCCGCTGGCGACCGTCCCGAGGATCACGGTGCCGAGCACGGAGCCCCACACGGTGCCGGAACCGCCGCGCAGCGGGGTGCCGCCGATGATCGCGGCGGCGATGGCCTGCAGCTCGTAGCCCTGGCCGATGGTCGGCTGGCCGGAGGCGAAGAAGCCGAGCGTCAGCACGCCCGCCACCCCCGCCAGCGCGCCGGACAGCACCAGCACCTGGAGGCGGACGCGCGGGATCGAGATGCCGGAGAAACGCGCGGCATCGGGGTTCGAGCCGATCGCGCGCACCCGGTAGCCGAACGGCGTGGCCTTGAAGACCACGGTCAGCGCCACCGCGACCGCCGCCAGGACCCAGATCGAGGTGGGCAGCCCCAGCAGGTCGCCGCCCACCACGGTGAAGAAGGCGTCCTCGCGTGGCAGCCCGGCCACCTGGCGGCCCTCGCTCAGCGCCAGGGCCAGGCCGCGGAAGACCGACAGGGTGCCCAGCGTCGCGATGATCGACGGGATGCCGAGCGTGTTGCACAGCGCCCCGTTGACCAGGCCGAGCACGGCGCCCACGGCCACGCCGGCCGCCGCGGCCAGCCACGGGTTCACGCCCGAGCGCATCATCATGCTGCCCGCGATGAGGCTGAGCGCGTAGGTGGATCCGACCGAGAGGTCCAGCTCGCGCATGGCGAGCAGGTACGTCATGCCGCAGGCCAGCACGCCGATGAAGGAGGCCTGCCGTACCACGTCGATGAGCTGCGCGCGGTCGAGGAAGGCGGGGTGGAACAGCCCGATCGCCACCACGAGCACGACGAGCACCACGACGACGCCGAACTCGTCCACACCGAAGACACGCTTCACGCCGTCTCCCTAGAACGGGTAGGTCTCGATCGCGCCCTGGACGGTGATCCAGCGCGTCTCGGTGAACGCCTCGACGTTGGCGGCGGCGCCGCCGAAGCGGGATCCGGTGCCCGAGTGGGCCACGCCGCCGAACGGGGCGACCGCCTCGTCGTCCACGGTCTGGTCGTTGACGTGCGCGATCCCGGTCGGGATGCGCTCGGCCAGGTCGAGGCCGCGCATGGCGTCGCGGGTGAGGATGGACAGCGACAGCCCGTACTCGCTGCCGGTGGCCAGCGCCACGGCCTCGTCCTCGTCGCGGAAGGTGAGCACGGGCGCCACCGGGCCGAAGACCTCCTGGGCGTAGGCGGGGCTGCCGGGGGTGAGGCCGGTCAGCACGGTCGGGCGGTAGAACAGGCCGTCGTAGGTGCCGCCGGTGACCACCTCGCCGCCGGCGCCGACGAGCGCGTGGACCTTGTCGCGCTGACCGGCGTCGATGAGCGGGCCGAGCGCCACGTCCTGGGTAAAGGGGTCGCCGACCGGCAGCGCGGCGGCTTTGGCGGCCAGCTTCCCGACGTACTCGGCGGCGACGGACGCGTGGACGAGGTGACGGCCGGCGGTCATGCAGATCTGACCCTGGTGGAAGTAGGAGCCCCAGGCACCGGCGGAGACGGCCCGGTCGAGGTCGGCGTCGTCCAGCACGATCAGCGCGGAGTTGCCGCCGAGCTCCAGGTGAGCCCGCTTGAGGTGGCGGGCCGCCGCCTCGCCCACCTTTCTGCCGGCGGCCGTGGAGCCGGTGAAGGAGATCACCCTGACGTCCGGGTCGGCGACCAGGGCCTGCCCCACGTCGGGGCCGCCGGGCAGGACGTGCAGCAGTCCCTCGGGCAGGCCCGCGTCCTCGAAGACGCGGGCGATCGCGACGCCGCCGCACACGGCGGTGCGCGGGTCCGGCTTGAGCACGACCGCGTTGCCCAGGGCCAGGGCGGGCGCGACGGAGCGGATGGCCAGGATGAGCGGGGCGTTGAACGGCGCGATCACCCCGACCACGCCCGACGGCACCCTCCTGGCCAGGCTGAGCCGCCGCTTGGCCGAGGGCAGGATCTCGCCGATCGGCCGGGAGGCCAGCGCGGCGGCCTCGTGGCACTCCTGGGCGGCGATGTGGGTCTCGAAGCCCGCCTTGCCGCGGATGGAGCCGGACTCGCGCATGATCCACTCGTGGAGTTCGGCCGCGTGCTGCTCGAAGGCCAGGCCCGCGCGACGCAGCACGGCCGCGCGTTCCTCGAAGTTCGTGCGAGCCCATTCCGGCTGTACGGCCCGGCCGCGCCGGGCGGCGGCCGCGACGTCGTCCGGGGTGGCCAGGCCGATGGTGCCGAGGCGGGCGCCGGTGGCGGGCTCGGTGACGGGGGCGGTGGCGGCGGCCCGCGTCCAGGTGCCGCCGAACAGGCGTCCCGTCCACGTGGACGGGTCGAGCAGGGTCATGGGGGTGGGCCTCCTGCTGTTGTGGCCTTGCGGGGGGTCGGCGTCAGGGGGTGACGGCGATATCGAGGAGGAGGGGCTGGGTGCGGTCCAGGAGGCTGGGGATGACGCCGTCGAGGACGTCCAGCAGTTCGTCGTGGCCGGTGATGCGGCGGGCCGGGCAGCCGAACGCGGTGGCCAGGCCGCTCAGGCTGACCTCCTCGAACGGGGGCCATGGGGGCTTGCCCGCGTCCGCCGCCTCGGCCAGCTGGTCCATGACCGCGTACCTGCCGTTGGCCAGCACCACGAACAGGGCGCCCACCCGGTAGCGTGCGGCGCTCCAGAGTGCCTGGATGCCGTAGATCGCCGACCCGTCGCCGACCACCGCCACCACCGGGCGGTCGGGCAGCGCCATGCGCAGCCCCACCGCGGCGGGCAGCGCGAAGCCCAGGCCGCCCATGGCCGCCGACACGAAACCCAGGGGGCGCCTGGCCGGGAGTAGCCGGTGGAGTTCCGGCCTGGACGACGGGGTCTCCTCGACCACGATCGTCTCGGGCGCCAGCCGTACCGCCAGGGCCGCCAGGACGTGCGCGGCCCGCAGCGGCTCGCCGACGCCCGGGTCCACCAGGCCGTGCGCGTCGGCGCGATCGTGCTGGGCGGGCACGACCCAGCGGGGCTCCCACGTTCCTTCCGCGGGCTCGTCCGTCGCCCACCGGCCCCCTCGCTGCACGGGCCCGCCGTCGCCGGCGCCTTGTGCGGGCCCGATGTCGCTCGTGCCTTGTGCGAGTCCGATGTCGCTCGTGCCTTGTGCGAGTCCGATGTCGCTCGTGCCTTGTGCGAGTCCGATGTCGCTCGTGCCTTGTGCGGGACCGATGTCGCTCGTGCCTTGTGCGGGACCGATGTCACCCCTGCCTTGTGCGGGTCCGCCGTCGACCGTGCTTTGGGCGGGTCGTTCACCGGTGGCCCATCGCGGGTTCACGGGCGCGGGCGGCTCAAGCCCGGGGTCCCGCTCGGCCTGGTGGTACGCGGTCACCGGGTTCGTGGCCGCCGTCCGTGGCGGGGTGGGTCGGGGGTGGAGGTGGGTGGGCAGGTGTTCGCAGACGGTGGCGGGCGAGGCGAGGATGGCGAGGTCGGCGGGGGCACGGTGGGCCTCGGACGGGTCGTCGGTGACCACCGCGATCCGCGTGCCGGGGGTGACGAGGTGGCCCGGCTGGTAGGGGTTGTGGCGGAAGACGGGGGCGCCGACCGCGAGCACGAAGTCGTGGCCCGACAGGATCGTGCGCTGCTGGGCCCGGCCCGAGGGCAGGACTCCGGCGTACTGCGGGTGGTGCTGGGGGAAACCGGCCCTGGCGCCGAACGACTCCTGCCAGACCGGGCAGGCCAGCCGTTCGGCCAGGGCGACCAGGGCGGCCCAGGTGCGCGGATGGTCGGCGCCGGCGCCGGCGACGATCACCGGGGAGGCGGACTCGTTCAGGAGCGCGGCCAGTTCGATGGCGGCGTCGAGGGCAGTCGCGCTGGGCCGCAGCAGCGTACGGGGAGCGGCGACGACCTGGTCGGGCGGCATGACGCTGAGCCAGTCGTCCATGGGTACCACCACCAGGGCGGGTCCGCGGGCGGTCTGCGCCTCGTGCCACGCGCGGGCCACCGCGCCGGGCACGTCCTGGGCCCGCGCGGGCATCGCCCGCCACACGGGGTAGTCGCCGGCGAGGCCGTCGAGCCGGCCGGTCAGGAACGGCTCCAGCGCCAGGTGGCGGCGGTCCTGCTGGCCGGCGATCACGACCAGCGGCGCGCGGTTGACCCGGGCGGTGGCCAGGGCGCCGACGGCGTTGCCGAGCCCGGCGGTGGTGTGGACGATCGCCAGCGCCGGGCGGTCGGTGGCGATGGCGTGGCCGGTCGCCATCCCCACCACGGAACCCTCGTGCAACGCGAGAACGAACGTCAGGTCGTCGGGCAGCCCGGTGAGCAGGGACACCTCGCTGGAGCCCGGGTTGGCGAAAAGGGTGGTCATGGCATAGCGCCGAAGCACGTCAAAGGTGGCGTCTCGGACCGTCTGCATCATCGCCTCGATGTTCGTATGCCGCACAGTCGTTCGCACAGTGTGCGTTTCCGTGACGGTAGGCGGTGATCGGGGTCACGTCAATGGATAGATGTTCGCTGTCCATACGAATGTACGGATGGCGAACACGTTCTATAGTTACTTCATGGTAAGTAGGGACACTTCCGAAAACCGGGCGCCGGAACACGTACAGTCGCTGGCCAGAGGCCTGTCGGTGATCCGCGCGTTCGACTCCGAGCACCCCGCGCTGACGCTCGCCGAGGTGGCCAGGGCCACCGGACTGACCCGGGCGGCGGCCCGCAGGTTCCTGCTGACGCTGGCCGACCTCGGCTACGTGCGGACCGACGGGCGGTTCTTCACGCTCACGCCGCGGGTACTGGAGCTCGGGTACGCGTATCTGTCGAGCATGTCGCTGCCCGAGGTCGCACAGCCGCACCTGGAACGGCTGGTGGCCGAGGTGCACGAATCGGCGTCCGTGGCGGTGCTCGACCAGGAGGACGTGGTCTACGTGGCCAGGGTCGCCACCTCGCGGATCATGCGGGTGACCATCAACATCGGCACCCGCTTCCCCGCGCACGTCACCTCGATGGGCCGGGTCCTGCTGGCCTGGCTGCCCCCCGCCGAACTCGACGCCTACTTCACCCGGGCGGAGCTGCGGCGTCACACCTCACGCACGATCACCTCGCCGATCCAGTTGCGCGCCGAGCTCGATCGGGTACGCGCGCAGTCCTGGGCCATGGTGGACCAGGAGCTGGAGGAGGGCCTGCGGTCGCTGGCCGCCCCCATCCGCGACTCGACCGGCCAGGTGGTGGCCGCGGTCAACGTCTCCACGCACGCCAGCCGTACCACCCCGGAGTCGGCCCGCCGCGACCTCCTGCCTTCCTTGCTCGCGACGGCGGCCCGCATCGAAACCGACCTCCACGCCACCGGCACCCCCCGCTTCCACGGCCGCCTCCCCTCCTAGCCCACTCCCCACCACCACCCGGCACCCCTCCCCGGCAGGCCGACCCCCGGCTGCGAGGCCCAGGCCCGACGCGCGGAAAGCGCCAGTGACATCCCACCTCGGGCACGGCGGGAGAAAACGGGAAGAGGGCGTTGGGACCGTGACCAGAGTTCAGACGCCCACGCGGCTGGTGTGCCGGAGGATCTCCGAGGCGATACGGGGCAGTGCCGGGGCGGGCAGGGTGTGCCCCATGCCTTCGATCGGCACCAGGACGCTGCCGGGAATCGCGGCGGCGAGCGCCCTGCCCTGCTCGAAGGGCGCCATGAGATCTTCCGTGCCATGGATCACCAGAGTGGGAGAGGTGATCGAGCCGACCAGCTCCGAACGGTCGCGGGAGGCCATCACCGCACGAACGTGATTCTGCATCGTGTGCGTCACGTCGCCGGCCCGGGTGAAATCGCGTGCGATGATCTCGCGCGTCGCCGCCTCGTCGAACGGTGCCAGCGAGCCGGACAGGATGCGGGCCAGGTCGAGCCGGGCCTGGATGAGCTGTTCGTCGGTGGCGGGTGGTTCGCTGAGCTGCCTGGTGTCCCATTCGACCAGTCGCGGGTGCCGCTCGGAGCCGCGGAACGTGCCGGTCTGGGGATCGAGCGCGGCGGCCGTGGACATGATGGCCGTCAGGGTGAGCACCCGCCCGGGGTGTCGCAGGGCGATCTCTTGAGCGATCATGCCGCCCATCGAGGCGCCGACCACGTGCGCGGCACCGACGCCCAGCCCGTCAAGCAGGCCGACCGCGTCATCGGCCAGGTCGGTCAGCGTGTACGGCCGCGCCGCGTAGTCGACCCGGCCGGACAGGCCGGTGTCCCGGTTGTCGTAGCGGACGACGTAGCGCCCGCCGTCCCGGAGCTTCCCGCACAGGTCGTCCGGCCAAGCCGTCCCCTGGGCTCCGAGCCCCATCACCAGCAGCACCGCCGGATCGGCCGGATCTCCCAGCGTCTCGCACCACAGGCGGAGATGCGGAGCCCGGGAGATGCGGAGGCGAGGAGGTCAGGGCAAGGGCTCTCCCCCGGGTGCAGGGGGCCTCGGGCGGGAGGAGCCCTGGGAGGGGCGTTCTCCGCGCGTGGCGGAGCGCGGGGGGTGGGGTGGGCGGGAGGTGGGGTGAGCGGGAGGTGGGGTGGGCGGGAGGTGGGGAGGGCGGGAGGTGGGGTGCGGGCGGTCAGGTGAGGGGGAAGCGGGGGGTGGTCGCGGTGAGGGTGGCCGAGGTGGGGGTGATGTGCCAGATGGCCGTCAGTTCGTCGGACACCGTCTGGGCGAGCTTGGTGACGTCCGTGGCCGCCGTGGCGTGCAGCGCCTCCGCCACGATCAGCACCGACGACGTCTCGGTCCGCACCGCCGAATACCCGCTCTGCCGGTTGGTCCACCGCCGGGCGTGCGCCCGCCCGGCCGCGTCGGCGAAGATGACCTCGCCGGCCTCCGGGTTCTCCACCTCACGGGAGAACGTCTCGTAGGTCTCGTCTCCGGCAGCGGGCCGTACGGTCAGGTCGCCCGTCACCCGCGCGAGGTCGATCGCGGCCACCGGCACCGCGAAGGCCAGCGAGATCGCGTTGCACAGATCGATCAGCGGGTGGATGCGCGGTAGTTCGCCCTCTTTCCTGAAGCGCCGCAGCAACGCCTCCGAAGCGCACCGGTACTGGGTGGGCTTGAGGCCCATCGCGGCGAACGTCCGCCGCCAGGCCTGGATCTCCGGCAGGTCGGACTCGGTACGGCCGGCCAGCCGTTCGGCGGCGATAGCGCTGAACCTGGCCACCTGCTCGCCGACCTCGGCCGTGGCGGTGACGCCGTCCGCGCGGACGACGCCGGCGGCCAGATCGGGGTGGGCCGACCACAGGGCGGTGGAGTGCTGGAAGTACATGGCCCACCAGCCTGCCGCGATTCCCACCCGATCGGCAAGACCAATCGCGGTCGCGCGGGCCGTACCATCACGCGGTCACATCAGGCCCGCGGCGGCGAGGAGTTTGCCGATACGGGCGGTCTCGTCGGCGTTGAGCGGGGTCTGGGGCGGGGCGGTGGCGGGGTGGTCGATGATGCCGCGCAGCCACAGGGCGGCCTTGAAGGAGCCGAGCCCGGCCGAGCTGCCGCCCATGCGCGACCCTCCGACGCGCACGATCTGGAAGAGGCGCACCAGCCGCTCCTGCTCCTCCCTGGCCGCTGCCGCGTCGCCGCGCGCCGCGGCGGCGGTCAGGCGGACGTAGCCGTGCGGGTCGACGTTCCCCAGCCCGGGTACGACGCCGTCGGCCCCCATGGCCAGGGCGGAGTCCACGGTGATCTCCGAACCGGTCAGCACGCTGAAGCCCGCGGGGCGGCCGAGGATGACCTGGCGCATGGCGCCGTCGTCGCCGCTGGAGTCCTTGAGCCCGGCGAGCGCGCCGTCCGCGGCCAGGTCGAGCAGCAGGTCGGCGGTGAGCTTGGTGTGGACGGACACGGGCAGGTCGTAGGCGTAGAGGGGCAGGCCGGCCCGGTCGGCGAGGATCCGGAAGTGGGTGCGGATCTCGGCGGGGTGGGTGCGGGTGTAGAAGGGCGCGGTGGCGACGAGGGCGTCGGCTCCGGCGGCGCGGGCGGCACGGGCGTGTTCCAGGACGCGTGGCGTGGTCATGTCGATCACCCCGGCCAGCACCGGCACCCGCCCGCCCACGTGGCCCACGACCGTCTCCAGTACGAGCGCGCGCTGCGCGTCGGTCAGGTAGGCCACCTCCGAGGAGGAGCCGAGCACGAACAACCCGTCCACGCCCCCCTCCAGCAGATGGTCGATCAGCCGGACGAGCGAGGGGACGTCCACCTCGTGCTCCGGCGTCATCGGGGTACATACCGGCGGAATCACACCGGTCAACATCATGCGCGCTCCTGGATCAGGTCGAGGTCTGTCGCCCCCGCGGTCACGGGGTGGTGGCAGTGGAAGAGGTGACCGCCCTCACGCAGTACGGCCGGCATCTCCGCGGCACAGGCGTCGTCGGCCCGCCAGCACCGGGTGCGGAAAGGGCAGCCGCTCGGCGGCCTGGTCGCCGACGGCACCGCGCCGACCAGCGGGATCGGGTTGATCGGCGAGATGAGCCCGGGGGTGGCGGAGAACAGCGCCCGCGTGTACGGGTGCCGCGCCCCGCCGGGCACGCCGGCGGCGGGAGCCTGCTCGACGATCCTGCCGAGGTACATGGTGACCACCCGGTCGCTCATCCGCCGCACGGTCTGAATGTCATGCGAAACGAACACGAGCGCCAGACCCAGCCGGGCCTTGAGGTCGAGCAGCAGGTTGAGTATCTGGGCCCGTACCGACACGTCGAGCGCGCTGGTCGGCTCGTCGGCGACGACGAGGCCGGGCTCCAGCGCGAGCGCCCTGGCCACGGCGACCCGCTGCCGCTGCCCGCCGGACAGCTGGCCGGGCAGCGCGTCGGCGGTGCTCTGGGGCAGGCCGACGAGGTCGAGCAGTTCGCGTACCCGCTCGTCGCGCCGGCGCGGGGTGCCACGGCGGTGCACGTTGAGCGGGTCGCGCAGCACCTGGGCGACGGGCAGTCGGCGGTTGAGCGCGGTGGACGGGTCCTGGAAGATCATGCCGACGCCGGTGCCGATCAGCTCGCGGCGTTCCGGCTCCTTCGTGGCCCACAGGTCGCGGCCCTGGACGCGTACGGTCCCCTCGGTGGGCCGCTGCAGCCCCACCAGCACTCTGGCCAGCGTGGACTTGCCGCATCCCGACTCGCCCACGACGCCGACGGTCTCGCCGGGCGCGACGGCCAGGTCGGCGGCGGTCAGCGCGTAGACGCGGTCGCGGGAGAACAGTCCGCCGGAGCGGGCCTTGTGCACGACGTGGACGCCGCTGACCTCGGCGATCGGTACGGGGGCGGCGGGTTCAGACATGCTCTTCTCCTCGGACTCCCGCCGGGGTGAGCGCGGGGTGGTGGCAGGCCACGGCGTGCACGTGCGCGTCGCCCTCCAGCGACGGCCGCGAGGTGTGGCAGAGCCCGCCGGCCATCGGGCAGCGGTCGGCGAAGCGGCATCCGGCGGGGAAGCCGGCCGGTGAGGGGACCACGCCGGGGATCTGGGTGAGCCGTTCCGCCCCCGACTCCAGTGACAGCACCGATCCGAGCAGGCCGCGGGCGTAGTGGTGCGCGGGCGCCCCGACCAGCGAGGCGGTGACGCCGGTCTCGACGATCTGCCCGCCGTACATGACGACCACGCGGTCGGTGACGTCGGCGACCAGCGCGAGGTCGTGCGAGACGAGCACGAGCGCGAACCCGAGCTCCTCCCGCAGCCGCAGCAGCAGCTCGATGACCTGCGCCTGCACGGTGACGTCGAGCGCGGTGGTGGGCTCGTCGGCGACGATCAGCTTGGGCTCGCGCGAGAGCGCCATGGCGATGAGCACCCGCTGCCGCTGCCCGCCCGACAGCTCGTGCGGGTAGGCGGAGAGCGTGCGACCGGCGTCGAGTCCGACCAGGGCCAGAAGGTCGGCGGGCCTGCGCCGGCCGCCGCGCCGGGTGAGCTGTTTGAGCTGGGCGCGGATGGTCATGGCGGGGTTCAGCGAGGAGAGGGCGTCCTGGTAGATCATCGCCATCTCGTGGCCGAGCAGCCGCCTGCGGGCGCGGCGCGGCAGGGCGATCAGTTCGCGCTGGCCGAAGCGGATGTGCCCCCGAACCCTGGCCTCGCGCGGCTGCAGGCCCATGATGGTCAGCGCGGTCAGCGACTTGCCGCAGCCGGACTCGCCGACCAGGCCGAGAACCTCGCCGGGCCGCACGTCGAAGGAGATGCCGTCGACGATGTCCACGCCGCCGTGCCGGTGCTCGAAGCCGATCGCGAGGTTCTCCACGGCGAGGATCGGCGGCCCCGTGGGCAGTGGGCGGGCGCGCTCGGCCAGGCGGCGCGCCGCCTCCTCCAGTCCGGGCAGCTCGGTGACCTGGCCGGAGCCGGGCACTGCCCGCTCGAAGGCGTCCTCGTCGCGGGCGGGCGGCGCGGTGCGGGCGGCGGGCGCGGCCCAGGCGTCGGAGATGCCCTCGGACAGGATGTTGAGCGCGAGCACCGTGAGCAGGATCAGCAGGCCGGGAAAGACCGTGGCCCACCAGCCGCCGAGCAGCACCATGTTCTTGCCGTCGGCGATGACGCTGCCCCAGGAGGGATCCGGCGGGCGTACCCCGGCGCCGATGAACGACAGCGACGCCTCGAACACGATCGCGTCGGCGACCATCACCGTGCAGAAGACCAGCACGGGCGCGGCGGTGTTCACCGCGACGTGCCTGATCACGATGTACGGCGTGCGCGCCCCGATGACCCGTTCCGCGGCGACGTAGTCCTCCCCGTACTGGGCCAGCACGTTGGCGCGCACGACGCGGGCGACCGACGGCATGTACAGGAAGGCCATGGCCATGACGAGCACCGGGACGCTGCCGCCGAAGACGGCCACGAGCACGGCGGCCAGCGCGATGCCGGGGAAGGCCATGACCACGTCGAGCAGGCGCATCAGCGTCTCGTCCACGGCCTTGCGGGAGGTGGCGGCGATCGCGCCCACGAGCGCGCCGGCCAGCAGGGCCAGGCCGGTGGCGCCGAGGCCGATGAGCAGGGAGAAGCGCGCGCCGTACAGGAGCCTCGACAGGATGTCGCGGTTGGCGCTGTCGAGTCCCATCCAGTGCGCGGCCGACGGGCCGCCGCCGGCGGCCTCCTGGAAGTACGGCGAGTGCGGCGCCAGCAGCGGCGCGAGCAACGCGGCGAGCACGACCAGCGCGATCATCACGACGGCCGCCCACGACAGCGGCGGCAGGCGGCGGAAGCCGATGCCCGGCCGGGCCAGCCGATCGGCGAGTCCTCGTCTCATGCGGCGCTCCTGAGGCGGGGGTTGACCAGCAGGTACAGGATGTCGACGACCAGGTTGACCAGCATGAACCCGACCGCGATGGTCAGCACCACGCCCTGCACCACGGCGGGGTCGCCGTCGCGCACCGCGTTGATCATGAGCTGGCCCATGCCGGGCAGGCCGTAGATCTGCTCGATCACGACCGCGCCGCCGATGAGGTAGCCGATGCGCAGGCCGAGCACGGTCAGCGGGTTGATGAGGGCGTTGCGCAGCACGTTGCGGCCGACCACGACGACCGGCGGCAGGCCGCTGCCGATGGCGGTGCGGACGTAGTCGCGGTCGAGCTCCTCGACCATCGAGGTGCGCACGATGCGGATCAGCTGGGCGGCGACGGGCAGCGACAGCGACAGGGCGGGCAGCGTCATCGAGCGCAGCCAGCCGGCGGTGGAGTCGGCGGGGTTGATGTAGCCGCCGGTCGGGAACAGCCCCTCCCCCACGGCCAGCCATTGGATCATCAGCAGGGCCAGCCAGAACGCCGGGGCGGCCACGCCGACCAGCGACACCAGGCGGATCACCTGGTCGGGCCAGCGGTCGCGGAACAGCGCCGCGGTGACGCCGAACACCAGCGCCAGCACCGTCGCGACGGCCAGCCCGAGCAGGGTGAGCTGGAGCGTCAGCGGCAGCGCGGTGAGCACGGACTCCAGCACCGGCTTCTTCGTGAGCACGCTGGTGCCCATGTCGCCGGTGGCCAGTTCGCCGACGAAGCGCAGGTAGCGCACGGGCAGCGGGTCGAGCAGGCCGTTCTCGAGCTGGAACTGGCGGATCTGCTCGGCGGTCGGGTTGGCGCCCTGGAAGTAGGCGTACTCGGGCTTGCTGGAGGAGAAGCGCATCACGACGAAGACGAACGCGATGACGCCGAGCAGCAGCGGGACGAGGATCAGGACGCGGCGGACCAGCATCCGGGCGACGAGGATCATGTCCTCTTGGCCTGCAGGAGGTTGATGCCCGGGTAGGCCTGGGCGCGTACGCCGGACAGCTTCTTCGGGTCCCAGGCGGTCATGAGCTCGGTGTGGACGACCGGGTAGAGGACGGCCTGCTCAGCGATCACATCCAGATATTTCTGGACCAGGGCGGTCTTCTGGGCTTTATCCGGCTCGCGGGTGGCCTCGTCCATCATGCGGAACAGATTCTTGGCGTCTTTGCTCGCCTCCCAGTGGGAGTACTTCATCCACAGGCCGTCGGGCACGTAGTTGTAGTGCAGGATCAGGTCGGCGTCCATGCCGAACTGGTTGGGGTTCGATGCCGCCGCCACCACCTGGTAGTCCTGCATCTGGTCCATCTTCGCGAACAGCGCCGCGGTGTCCTGCGGCTCGAGCGTGGTCTTGACGCCGATCGCCTCCCAGGAGGCGGCGATCGTGGGCAGGCAGTCGGCCAGCCAGCTCACGTTGACCGCCATGAGATTGACCGTCAGGTTGGTGACGCCCGCCTCCTTGAGCAGCGCCTTGGCCTTGTCCGGGTCGTGGTCGTAGACGACCGCGGCGCGCTTGTGGTCGGGGTGGCCCTCGTTGAGGAACGAGCTGGAGGGCGTGCCGTGGCCCTTGAGCGCCACGTCGATCATCTTCTTGCGGTCGATGGCGTAGTGGAGCGCCTGCCGTACGCGCACGTCGTCGAAGGGTTTGGCGGCGGTGTTGAACATGAGGAACAGGTGGTTCATGCCCTTACCGCCCTCGACGTTCAGGCCCTGCTGCTTGAGCCGGTCGATGTTGGCGTAGGGGATGTTGTCGGCGATCTGGGCCTCGGCGCCGCCGCCGGAGATCTTGGCCACGCGGGCGGCGGCGTCCACGATGGTCAGCCAGTTCATGCGCTTGGCGGTGGCGGGGCGCGGTCCGTTGTAGCCGGCGAAGGCCTCGAAGGCGGTGTTGGACTTGGGATTGTGCGCGGTCATCTTGTAGGGACCCGAGCCGACCGCCTTGCCGCCCTTGGCCGCGTCCCAGCCACCGGCGGCGCCGAAGACGTGCTTGGGCATGATCTTGGCGATGGTCAGGCGCGGCGCCGCGTCGGGGAAGGGGAAGTTGAAGACCAGCTCGACGCTGCGCTCGCCGGTCTTCCTGACCTCCTTCAGCCAGGCCTTGAAGAAGTTGCCGACCAGCACGTTGGCCGCCGGGTCCAGGACCCGCTCGAAGGTGAAGACCACGTCGTCGGCGGTCACGGGCTTCCCGTCGTGCCACGTGGCGCCCTCGCGGAGGGTGAAGGTCCAGCTCGTCGCGTTGAGGTCCGCCGGCAGCGCCGTCGCCAGCGCGGGGTACGGCTCGCGCGTGATCGGATCGGTGTCCAGCAGGCCTTCGTAGATGTGGGAGATGCCGGCCATCGCGAAGGCCGACGCCGTCTGGGTGGGGTCCCAGCTCTGGTCGTTGCCGTAGCCGATGACGGCGGTGATGAGGTCCTTGTCCGATCCGGCGCCGACGGAGCCGGTCGAGGCGGGGCCGCCGCTGCAGGCGGCGACGGTGGCGACGACGAACGCCGAGGCGCTGGTATAGCGCAGGAAGTCGCGGCGGCTGAACTCAGAGCTCACGGATGCCTCCTGGGGGATACGCTGGCCGGATGTGGCCAGGGGTAGAACGTGGGACATCCCATGTCCTATCTTGTGCGTAACGTGGACGCTAAGCCGGGAGAGAGCTTGCGGTCAACGGATGGTTTCCGGAATGTTACGCAGTGATCGCCAAGAAGGGGCTCTACATGCGTTCACGACCCAGCCGTGCCGTCGAGGCCCAGGAGGCCGTCAAGGAGATCATTCTCGGGCGCGGCCTGGCCGCTGGGGATCCCCTGCCCACCGAGTCCGAGCTCATGGAGGAGCTGGGCATCAGCCGCAACTCGGTCAGGGAGGCGCTCAAGGCGCTCCAGGCCGTCGGCATCGTCGACATCCGCCACGGCTTCGGCATGTTCGTCGGCCGGATGTCGCTGGCCGGCCTCGTGGACGAGCTGACCTTTCACAGCCGCATCACCCTGCAGGACGGCCGCAGCCACATCGCCCACCTCGTGGAGATCCGCGAGATGCTGGAGACCGGCCTCGTCCAGAAGCTCATCGACCTGGGCCCGGAGGCCGACCTGTCGGCCGCCGCCGAGGCCATGGCCAGGATGGAGGACGAGGCCGAACGCGGCGGGGTTTCCCCCGAGATCGACCGGCTCTTCCACGACGTGCTCTACCGCCCGCTGGGCAACCCCCTGGTCAGCCAGTTGCTCGGCGCGTTCTGGGACGTCTACCACCAGTTGCGCGATCAGATCGGTGCCCCGGACGAGCCGCCCGCCGACGTCGCCCGCCGTCACCGCGACATCTACGCCGCGGTGACGGCCGGCGACAAGAGCGCCGCGATCACCGCCGTCCGCGCCCACTTCGAGGGGGTACGCAACCGGGTGGCCCGGCTGGGCATCCCTCAGAGGTAGACGCGGGGGTCGGCGCGCAGGCCGCGCGTCAGCCGTACCTTGATGAACTCGTTGTCGTCGGCCGCGCCCGCGGTGCGGCCGGAGGAGAACGGGAAGTTGTTGTCGTTGAGGATGCCCAGCGTGCGGTCGTCGAGGATGATGACGTCCTCGATGGTCTGGAACGGGAAGGTGAAGGTGGCGCCGCCCGGGGCGGCGAGGTCGAGCAGGTCGGCCACCTGGGTCTTGTCGAGGGCGCCGTCGCGGTCCCTGTCACGGGTGTCGGCCAGGTAGACGCGCTTGAAGCGGGCCTCGGCCCCCTGCAGGTTGTCCCTCTCGATGATCAGGAAGCGGTGGCGGTCCACGGCGATGGCGTCGCCGATCGCGTGCGAGGGGTCCTCCAGGCGGTAGGTCCAGCGGCGCTCGCCGTAGGCGCGCTCGCGCGGGTCGAACTCGTACATGCGCAGCGTGCCCGCGGGGTCGCCGGTCACGGTCCCCTCCAGCAGCGGGTACAGGCGGCGCCCGTCCACGGACCTGGCCATGCCCTCGAAGCCCTTGCTGCGGCCGAGGTTCGGCTGCTCGCCGTTGAGGCCGGGGTTCTCGGGGGCCTTCACGCCGGGCAGCGGAACCGGAGCGTCGAGCAGCTCACCGCGCGCGTTGGCGTGCAGCAGGAACGGGCCGAACTCGTCGCCGAACCAGTAGGTGCCGTCAAGCGAGCGCACGATCGACTCGACGTCGAAGTCGGCGCCGGTCAGCTTGCGGTCGGGGCGGCTGAGCGGGAAGGGCACGAGCCCGCGCGGGTCGGACAGGTTGAAGCCGCCGCGCAGGCCCAGCTTCTTCGTCCGGAAGTCGGGGCGTACGTGGTGCACGCGCAGCAGGAAGTCGGCGCTGTTGGCCTTGGCGCCGAAGCCGTTGTCCGACAGGACGTCGTAGCCTCCGTCGTGGCGGCGGGCGATGCCGCTGAAGCCCTGCACGGGCTGGCCGGGGAAGGGCGGCGTGAGCCCGTTGATGGGCGCCGTGCCCAGCTGCGCGCCGGACCGCTCGCTGCCCGGCACGTACGTCTGCGCGGGCAACGACGCGAACCCGGCCAGGACGGCCCTGCCGAAGCCGCGCTCGGGGGTGGCGGTGGCCGGGACCGCGGCGCTCCCGAAGGCCAGCGCGCCGGCGCACATCAAGATGGCGAAACGTCTCATGGCGCGCACCCTAGGCCGGTCAGGTAACGGGAGGCGGAACACCATGCGAACCCACACCGATGCGAGAGCGCTCTCATCGAGGTTGACACGGCATCAACCGTATGTTTCCTTCAGGTGTGAGAGCGCTCTCTGCACCGTCCACCCCCGCTAGGAGCAGTGATGCCGCGCCGCCGTCTCGCCGTCGCCGCGGCCGCCTTGTCGGCCGCCCTCTCCCTCGTCCTGTACGCCGCTCTCGCCGCCTCGGCCGCCGTGCCGCCCCCGCCCTCCGGGTGGTCGCTGGTCTGGGCCGACGACTTCAACGGCCCCGCCGGATCGTTACCGGACTCCGGCAACTGGATCATCGACACCGGCCACTCCTACCCGGGCGGCCCCGCCAACTGGGGCACCGGCGAGATCCAGAACTACACCTCCAGCCCCTCCAACCTCAGCCTCGACGGAACCGGCAACCTGCGCATCACCCCGCACGGCGCCAACCGCGACTGGACCTCCGCCCGCATCGAGACCCGCCGCTCCGACTTCAAGCCCGCCGACGGCCGCGTGCTGCGCATCGAGGGCCGGATCCAGATGCCCAACGTGACCGGGCAGGCCGCGCTCGGCTACTGGCCGGCGTTCTGGGCGCTCGGCTCGCCGTACCGGGGGAACTACTGGAACTGGCCGGGCATCGGCGAGTTCGACATCATGGAGAACGTCAACGGCATCAACTCGGTGTGGGCCGTGCTCCACTGCGGTGTCGCGCCCGGCGGGCCGTGCAACGAGTTCAGCGGCCTCGGCGCCAGCCGCGCCTGCCCCGGCGCCTCCTGCCAGTCGGCCTTCCACACCTACCGGTTCGAGTGGGACCGCAGTGTCTCGCCCAACCAGTTGCGCTGGTACGTGGACGGCCAGCAGTTCCACTCGGTCAGCCAGTCGCAGTTCGACGCCGCGACCTGGAACAACATGACCGGTCACGCCGGCTACTTCATCCTGCTGAACGTGGCCATGGGCGGCGCCTTCCCCGACGGCGTGGCCGGCTTCTCCACCCCCACCGCCGCGACCATCTCGGGGCGTCCGATGGTCGTCGACTACGTGGCCGTCTGGCAGAGCGGCACCACCGGCCCCACCGATCCGCCGGGTGGCGTCGACGCCCGCTCCACCATCCAGGCCGAGCGCCACCAGGCCCAGTCGGGCACCATCGTCGAGACGACCACCGACACCGGCGGCGGCCAGAACGTCGGCGCGATCACCAACGGCGACTGGCTGCGCTTCGACAACGTCAGCTTCGGCGGCACCGCCGCCACCCAGTTCCGCGCCCGGGTGGCCTCCGGAGCCGCGGGCGGGGTGAGCGGGCTCGTCCAGGTCCGCCTCGGCAGCCCGACCGCGCCGCCGATCGGCGACTTCGCGCTGGCGAACACCGGCGGATGGCAGAGCTGGCGCACCATACCCGCCAACATCTCACCGGTGACCGGCACCCATACGGTCTACCTGACCTTCAGCAGCGGCCAGCCGGCCGACTTCGTCAACGTCAACTGGTTCACCTTCTCCACTAACTGACCCGCACGCAGTACGCGTTGAGCGCGGTGGTGAAGTCCCGCAGGCGGTACTGGGCGGCACGGGCGTCGGCGTAGCCGGCGTGCCCGAGCCTCACCAGGAAAGGGCTCCGGCTGGCGCCGAGCCTGACGAAGGCGGTCGCCCACGTGGCGTAGTAGCCGTCTCCGACGATCGGCGTCAGCGCGGCGCTCGCCAACGCCGCGCACGCCTCGCGGTCGGTGACCGTGCCGGGCGGGCCCGGCGGCGGGACGGCGTTCCCCGGGCTGACGAAGCTGCCGGTCTGCCGGAAGTCGACGAAGCCGTACTGCAGCAGCCAGGTCGGCGCCGTCCCGGCGACCCACAGCGCCGACGCCCCCAGCGCGGCGAGCGCCAGCGTACGGCGCAGCCACGCACGCGCCGGGCGCACCACGGGCCGGGCGGGAGCCGAGGACGTCAACGCCACGAGGGCGCGTACCGCGCTCACCGCGCCCGCCCCCAGCAGGCTCACCGGCACCCCGAAGCCGAACACGCCGATGCACAGCGCGGCGAACTGGGACAGGAGGTCCGCGGCCACGCACTGCCCGGTGGCACACGTCCGGGCCAGCGGCTGCCACACGATCGCCACCGAACAGCCCAGTCCCCCGGCGACCGCCCCCAGGACGGCGTGCGAAGGACCCAGCCCGCGGCCGGTGAACGCCGACGCCACGACCGCGGTCAGCGTCTGCAGCAGCCCCAGGACGACGACGATCGCGGCGGCCACGGCCATCATGTCGCCGAGGGAGTCGGTACGCACGCCCGGACGGAACCCGGCGATCAGCGACAGCAGTATCGGCTCCGGCGTGGCCAGCTCGGCGACCACCACCAGCGACGTCAGGACCGCGGCGGGGGCGAGCGCCACGAGCGGCCTGACCCGGGCGGCCGGCAGGGCGAACTCCTGCGGCGAGTCCAGGTAGAGCCGCCGCCCCCGCGCCCGCGAGGTGTACAGCAGCCAGGAGCCCAGCGGATACAGCGCGGCCAGGAGCAGGACGGTCAGCTTCCCGGAATCGAACACCGACACCAGGACCGCCCAGACGGCCGTGCCGGGCGCGCGCGTCTCCATGCCGATGATGGCGGACATGACCCAGGCACCGAGAAAGGGCCCGAACAGCAACGTGGCCGGCACCAAGGCGCCCAGATAGACGGGCAGCAGCGTGCGCGACCTCGCCACGGGCAGCCACGCGTCGGCGCACGCCGACAGCCAGCGCACGAACGTCACGCACAGCACGAGCAGGAAGAGCGCCATGGCCGCGGCGGCCACGGGCGCGGCGGCGATGGACTCCGCCCAGGACAGGCGCATCCGGCTCGGCGCGCCCAGCAGGCCCAGGACGATTCCCGCCGCCAGCGCCACCCCCGCCGCGACGCCCCTGGGCGCCGGGCGACCGGCCGCCATGGCCGCGAGCGTGGCACGGAACGCCCCGGCCAGCAGGATCGCCGCCACGGGCAGACCCGCGAGCAACGCGCTCACCTGGTAGGCGAGCAGATCCACGTTGCTCAGCCACAGGCTGACGAACTCCATCAGATGCGGCAGCACCAGCCCGGCCGCGACCCCGGCGCCCAGTGCCTCGCCCGGCATCCACCGCAGCAGCCGCCCCGGCTGCCGGACCACCTCGGCCCGGTCGGCCGCGCGCGGATGCAGGCGCAGGAGCCTGACCAGGCTGCCCTTCACATCGCCCCGGGACTCGACCGGGGCGCCGCCGGACATCGCCGCCCGCACGTCCGCGTAGTGCTCGCGGGCGCGCAGCACCGACGCCGCCAGCAGGACCACCAGGATGGTGCCGATCAGGGTCCTGATCGACAGGGGCGCCAGCCGTACCGGATCGAAGATCGCGATGTGGACCAGCAGCGGCGCGCCGACCAGCACCGCGAAGACCCACACGGCCGACAGCGTGAGGCTGGTCAGGTCCACGTCGCGGTTGCGGAGGTGGGCCAGCTCGTGCAGGACGATCGCCCTCAGCTCGCTGCGGTCGCCGCGCCGCGTGGCCTCGTGGAGCGTTCCGATGTTGAGGCGCAGGTAGTAGCGCGGGTAGCGGCCGAACGCGCGCCCGCCCGGCGTGCCGCGGTTGGCGTCGAGAAGCACCTCGGGCGTACGGCGCAGCCCCTCCTCGGCCGCCAGCCCCGCGACCAGGCCCGACAGGTCCTCGCCCGCGGGCACCAGATGCTGGCGGGCGATCGTCAGCCGGGGCCTGACCAGGTACAGGACCAGGATCGCGACGGCCACCGCCAGCATGGCGCCCAGCGCGACCGCGGCCCGCTCCAGGCCGACCGCGCGCAGGCAGCCGAGGTAGCCGGCGGCCAGCGCCCGCGCGTCCTGGCCGCCGGCTCGGGTGGCGGCGTCGGCGGCGAGGTCGCAGGGCGCGTAGGCCGCGCGCCACCGCGAGGTACCGCCCGCGACCAGGTCGATGGAGGAGGCCGCGGCCGCGAGCACGATCGTGACCAGCAGGACGAAGCGGGAGGTGGTCGCCGCCGGTAACAGGAACGGGTTGCCGGGACGCTCCCCGCCGCTCACTGGGGAGGGGTCCAGTCTCGGCGGCTCCAGCGTTCCACGGCGCGTTCGGCGATGGCCTCCGCGTGGTCGCGGCCGGCGGCCTCCAGTTCCTTGACGATGCGCCGCCTGACCTGGTCGGCCGACTCACCCAGCTCGGGCACCGGCGCCTCCGGGCCGCCCGCCCTGCGGCGCTCGCGCCAGCGCCGCAGCCTGGACCTGCCGTCGCGCACGCCGATGACCACCATCTCGGTCATGAGGCCGCCCACGACGCCCCACAGCAGGTTGGTGAGGGTGGGGTCGCCCAGGTCGATGCCGGAGGCGCCGGGCTCGTCGCGGGCCCGGCGCGCGCGGCGGGCGGCTCCGGGAGCGGCGAAGTACACGCCGGTCATCAGGTCGAAGTCGGGGAGTTCCTGGGGGGCGAACTCGGCCACCAGCGCGCGTACGAGCGCACGGCGAGCACCGTCACTGTCCGTCGTCACGCCCGCACTGTAGATCGGCCCGGGGCCCGGGGAAAAGCATTGACGGGGAGGAGGCAACCCCTGACACGCAATCGGTCAGCAATCGGGGCGCGTACGCGTCTTCGCCTGAGGCGGCCGGCGCCCGGTCCAGGGCCAGCTTGGCACGCCGGTAGACGACGCACCGCGCCTCCCATTCCATCTCGTCGATCATGACGGCCATCGTGACCACAGGACGTGATCGTTCGCATGCGTCTTGTCATCCTTTGAGGACTTCCACAGTCCCCCGTTCCCCGTCGACGCGGATGCGGTCGCCGTCCCGGATGCGCGCGGTGGCGTTGCCGGTGCCGACGACGGCGGGGATGCCGAGCTCGCGGGCGACGATCGAGGCGTGGGAGAGCGGTGCGCCCATGTCGGTGACGACGGCGGCGGCGCGCGGGAACATGGGCGTCCAGCCGATGTTGGTCAGCGTCGTCACCAGGATCTCCCCCGGCTTCAGCCGCTCGCCCTCCTCGGGGCCCGACAGCACGCGGGCCACGCCCTCGACGACGCCGGGCGCGCCGGGAAAGCCGGACACCGTGTCCGCGGGGGGCGCCTGGCCGCCGCGGGCGTCGTAGAGGTCGACGCGCCGGTCGGGCGAGGCGGCCCAGCGGACCGGGTCGAAGGGGCCGACGATCAGCATGGGGTAGATCGGAAGAGCGGCGTACTTCCGGTAGGTGGCGCGCCGTACCGGGATCCTCGCCAGCGGCGAGCGCCCGCCGCGCAGCACGTCGAGGATCTCGTCGATCTCCAGGTGGAAGATGTCGTCGCCGAGGCCGGTCAGCTCCCCCGCCCGCAGCACGAACGCGCGCATCGCCCAGAAGACCCGCATGTTCTCCGACCGGGTGTCCTCCCGGTCCCTGACGATCGCGTTCCACCTGTCCACCCGCGCGCGCATCGCCGCGCCCTTGCGCGGGTAACGGTGGTCGAAGCGGGCCCAGGCCGCCGCGCGCGCCTCTTCCTGCCGGGTGAGCAGGTCGCCGGCGGCTCCGGACGCGACCTCGGCGAGCCGCCTGTCGATCCAGCCGGGGTCCTCGCCGGGCCTGGGCACGCTGACCTCGAACTCGTGGGCGCCGCGGTGCCCGTAGACGGCGGCGAACTCCGCCCGGTCGATCTCGCCCCTGGCCAGCTTGTCCAGGCCGATGATCGGTCCCATGCTGGCCAGTTCGCCGCCGGCGTTGGCGCCGGTGAGCATGGCCTCGGCGTCGCTGTCGCCGACCATCTCGCGCAGCTTGTCGCGGGTCATGACGAGCGCGGCGCCACCCTGGCGTCCGGCCGCCTCCAGCATCCGGCAGGTCTCCACGACGTACGGCCGCAGCCCCTCCTCCCAGAAGGCGGCCAGCTCCGCGGGCTCGGAGATCAGCCCGGCGCGCTCGCGCAGCTCCTCACAGCGCGAGCGGGCGGTGGCGAGGAAGGGCCGCAGCCGCTTCACGTTGGCGGCGACCCGGCGGCGCAGCCTGATCGCCATCGGCAGCATGGCCTTGATCAGCTGCCACCGGGAGGCGGGCAGCAGCGGCACGTCGAGACCCGGCGGGATCCTGCCGAAGACCTGCTCGATCGCGCCGAGCCTGCCGCTCATGCCGAACGCCTTGGCGGCGGAGATGGCGATGCTGAGGTTCAGGTAGAAGCGCCCGCCGATGTTGCCGACCAGGCGGTAGCCGGGGATCGCCGACGCGGACATGGCCTCGCGGATGAACAGCCGCACCAGCGACCAGGTGACCGGGGTCATCACGTCGGGGATGGCCTCGCCGAGGTTGCCGCTGGTCCACAGGTACTGGCCGGTGAGGCTGTCGTTCCACTCCTCCACCTCCTCGGCCAGGGCGGTGATCGGGCGGGCCTGGACGACGAAGAGCTCCTCGCCGCGCCTGGCCCACTCGACGTCCATGGGCGTGCCGTACAGCCGCTGGATCTTCTCGCCCAGCGCGGCGAGGCGCAGGACCTGCCCGTCGGAGAGCACGCGCAGGGAGCGGCGCGCGGGAGGGACCGCCCGCTCGCGCGTGCCCCCGGGCTCGCGCACGGTCATGACGGCCTTGTCGGCCACGGTGTACGAGCGCACGCGCCCACCGGCGACCACGGCGTTGTCGGGGGTCACCTGGCCGCCGACGACGGCTTCGCCCAGGCCCCAGGCCGCGTTGACCACGCTCTGCCCGCGCGCGCCGGTGACGGGGTCGGCGGTGAACATGACCCCGGCGGCGTCGGCGTCGACCAGCTCCTGCACGACCACGGCGAGCGCCACGTCGTCGTGCGGGACGTGGTTGCGCTCGCGGTAGGCGACGGCCCGCGGGTTCCAGAGCGAGGCCCAGCAGCGGCGGACGGCGTCGAGCAGGTCCGCGCGGTGGACGTTCAGGTAGCTGTCCTGCTGGCCGGCGAAGGACATCCCGGGCAGGTCCTCGGCGGTGGCCGACGAGCGCACCGCCACCGCCGCCGCGCCGTCGCCGAGCTTGGCGTAGGCGGCGAGGATCTCGGCGGCCAGGTCCGGCGGGATCTCGTGCGTGGTGAACAACTCCCGCGCGCCGGGAGCGCCGAGCCGCTCGCGGAAGGGCGCGGTGAACGCGCGGTAGGCGTCGGTGGTGATGTGGAAGCCCGGCGGGACCGGCAGCCCGGCGCGGCTCAGCCGGGCCAGCGACGCGCCCTTCCCGCCCGCGACGGCGAGATCGGCGGCCGCGTCGTCGAGCGGGAGAACGTTCATGGCAGCTGCCCTTCGAGAGCGGCCTCAAGCTTGCGCCCGGCCATGCCCGCGGCCTGCGCGACGTAGGCGCGGACGGCTTCGGCGATGGCGCGGGCCTCGCGGGGCGACGGCTCGCGGCCCGCTTCGAGCGCGCGGTGCGCGGTGTCGGCCAGCAGTTCGGCCAGCCGTTCCGCCGGCACGCGGTAGGGCTCCGGCGTGAGCCGCGTGGCGGTCAGGAATCCGAACACGACCGAGGTGAGCACGCTCACGTGCTCGGCGTCGGTGAGGTCGGGACGGATCGCGCCGTGCTTCCTGAGCGCGCCGAGCAGCCGGTTCAGCGCCTCCGCCTGGCCGGGGTCGCCGGGACGGGCGCTCTTCATCGTGGTCAGCTTGCCGAGAACCTCGGTGTCGGCCAGCAGCACGGCGCGCACGAGCGGCCGGCGCATGACCTCGGCGGCCACCACCCCGACCAGCTCGCGCAGGGTGCCCGGATCGGCCCGCCGTACCTCCTCCAGAGTGGCGACGCGCTCGCGGCGCAGCAGCGCGGCGAACAGCAGCTCGCGCGTCTTCCAGTGCAGGTAGATCGTGCCCTTGGCGACCCCGGCGGCGCGCGCGACGTCCGCGATGGTGGTCTTGTCGTAGCCCCAGCGCAGGATCAGCTCGGCGGCCGCGTCGAGGACACGATGGGCGCGCTCACGCTGCCGGCCGGGATCTGCGGGCGGCCTGGCCATGTGAAGGTTCCATTCTTTGACCAGATAAGCATATTCGGTCAAAAAACCCGGCACAAGGTACGGCCCCGCCCGGACATTCCCGGATCTTCAGCCCCCGGGCCCGCCCCGCGCCGTACGGTAGACCCCATGGCCAAGGCCTTCTGGATCGATCAGGACTTCGACAGGGACCGCCACGGGCGCTACGCCGCGCACGTGGAGAAGAACCTGCCGGAGTTCGAATGGGGCGACATCGCTCCGGTGCGCTTCGCCTGTGCCGCCTGGAGGCTGGCCACGCCGCCGTCGCTCGACCCCGGCTACGTCCGCTGGGACCGGCGCGTGCTCGACGCCACCTGCGCGCGCAACACCTGGGACGGCACGCTGATCGCCCGCGTCCGGATCGTCTCGCCGCTGCCCGAGCCGCTCACCCGCTCGCGCGCCTGGTGGCGCGACCGCGGCTGGCAGGGCTGGCAGGAGCTGTTCGGCCAGTACGTCGAGCCGACCCAGCAGGACTTCGCCAGAAGCCCGTTCCTGCGGGCGACGCTCCTGGTGGAGGCACCGGTGCCGCTGGCCGGGCTGCCGCCGGAGCCGGAGGGCCCGCACGAGCGCGTCGAGGAGAGCGCCCAGCGGGCCGTCGCCGTGCTGGTACGCGAGCTCAACGAACTCGTCTCCCCGATCCTCGACCAGCTCGGCTAGCCGGCGAGAGATCATCCTCGAGCTGGGCAGGTGGGCAGGCGGCCCGCTCCTCGAGGTAGCCGTCGGCCTGCATGGTGAACAGCTCGGCGTAGCGGCCGCCCAGGGCCATCAGGTGGCCGTGGGTGCCCTCCTCGACGACGCGGCCCTGGTGCAGGACGTAGATGCGGTCGGCGTGCCGTACGTTGGCCAGGCGGTGGGTGATCAGCACCGTGATCCGGCGTTCGGCGCCGGCGCGCAGGCTGGCGAACAGGGCGTGCTCCGCCTTCGGGTCGAGCGCGGCCGACGGCTCGTCGCAGATGAGCAGCGGCGCGTCACGGTAGAAGGCGCGGGCGCAGGTGAGCCGCTGCCACTGGCCGCCCGACAGGTCCTGGCCACCGGCGAAGACCCGCGACAGCAGGGTGTCGTAGCCCTCGGGCAGCTTCTCGATCACCTGGTGGGCGCCGGCCCTGACGGCGGCGGCGCGCATCCTGGCGCGGTCCTCGTGCTCGGTGCCCAGCGTGATGTTGCGGGCGGCGGTGAACGGCCAGCGCCAGAACTCCTGGCTGACCAGCCCCACGTACCGCCACAGCTCGTGGCGTTCCACGGCGGCCAGCGGCAGGCCGTCCCAGGTGACCGCGCCGGAGGTGGGCAGGCGCAGCCCGGCCAGGAGCATGGCGAGGCTGGTCTTGCCCGAGCCGTTCTCGCCGACCAGCGCGATCGTCTGGCCGCGCCGGGCGGTCAGGCTGACGCCGTCGAGCGCCATGGGGCCGTCCTCGCCGTAGCTGAGCTCGGCGTGCTTCACCTCGATCGTCTCGGGCGGCGTGATCACGGCGGTGCCGGCGGGCGGCGGCAGGCGGCTCTCGCAGCGCTCGGCGAACTCGGTGAAGTCGCCGTAGTAGAGACCCTCTTCGTAGATCTTGTTGACGTTCGTGAGCGCCAGCGTGAGCGACTGCCTGGCCGCCTGCAGGGCCAGCACCGCGGTGGCCGCCGCGGCCAGCGGCAGACCGCCGCCGATCAGCAGCAGGCCGAGCACCGTGTAGAGCCCGGCGGTGGCGCCGCCGGACAGCAGGCCGCCCAGCACCCGCACGCGGGTCTGCCCGGCGACGACCTCCAGTTCCGCGCCGGTCTCCGCCGAGACCATCCGGTCGTACTCGCGCAGCAGGAAGTCGCGCATGGTGAACACGCGCACCTCCGCCGCGGTCAGCCGCTCGGCCATCAGCTCGCCGAGCATCCACATGCGGCGGCGGCGCGAGGTGCGGTTGCGTTCGCTCACGTACGACAGCCGTGCCACGCGCACCGCCGCCCACGCCCCCGGCAGGCTGGCCAGCACCAGCGCGGCCAGCAGCAGCGGGTGCACGACCAGCAGCGCCACCGCGGTGCCCGCCAGCCCGGCCAGGCCCGCGACCAGGTCGAGCGTCCCGCGCACCAGCGCCTGCAGGGCCATGCCGCCGCGGTTGCGCGCCCGCTTCATCTCGTCGCTGAAGCCCGGGTCGTCGAACGCGGCCAGTTCCACCCGGGTGGTCAGCTCGAACAGCTCCCGCTCGACCAGCGTCAGCACCCTGGGCATGAGCCTGGCCTGCGCCCAGCCGGCGCCGATCGACAGCCCTGACCTGGCCGCCACGGCCGCCGCCACCACCAGCAGTGAGGGCAGCGCCGCCTGGACCCGTCCGAGCGTGGGCCCGGCGGCGAACAGCGCCACGAGCACGTCGCGCGTGGCCAGCAGGCCGTAGGAGGTGGCGACGCCGCCGAGCATGCTCAGCGCGATCGCGAACGCGGTGTCGCGGCGGTCGGCCCGCCAGGCGACGGCCACCGCGCGGGCGGTGGTGGCGGGCAGCCGGGCGGCGACGCGCAGGAAGCTCGTGCCGGCGAGCGCTGCCGTGTGGGCGTCCCACCAGGCCGTGGCCAGGGACGGCAGGTCCGCGCTCCCCCGCGCGGTGTCCGCGCCTCGCCTTCGCATCCGCATGTTCCCTCCGCGTTTCGGCCGACGCCGCTGGCCAGCGTAGGAAGCCCGGCTTGGAAGTGGCTTGACGACGGCGGGGAAGCCCGGCGTTGGGGCGTTGACCTGCGGATTCACCGCCTCCGGACGGCTCGGGGAGGGGCGTGGCGTTCCGCCCGCCGGGACACCGCGGGTCGCCGTCTGGCGCCGCCGTACGCGCTGACCTGGGAAAACACAGCCCCGGCCGGGCTTTGCAGCCGTCTCCCAGGGCGATCCAAGTCAGGCCGTCCATTCTCGGTCTGTCAGCTCGAAGACGTGAAGGAGCGGTGATGACGGGGACCCTGGTGGTGTTCGGCGCGGGGGCGCCGCCGGTGCGCGAGAACTGGCGGGTCCACGTGGCCGGGACGCCGGACGGCGACTGGGCGCGGGCGGTCGAGGACTTCCTCGCCGCCCCGGCAAGCCCCGCACGAGCGGTTCTCCTGGGCTACGGCGCCGCCGCCCCGGCCGTCGTGGACTTCGCCGACCTCCACCCGGAGCGCGCGGCGGCGGTCGTGGCCGTGGGCGCGCCGTGCGACCTCGACCCGTCCGGCCTGTGCTGCCCGGCCCTCGTACTGGCCGAGGACGACACCCGGAGCGTGACCTCGTTCCTGGCCGCGCTCGACCCGGGCGAGGAGACCGGCTGCCCCGTCCGGCTGCCCGCGCTCACCCCGGTCCTGCTCAACGATCCCGACGTGATCCGGCAACTGCGCGTGCTGGGTCCGGTCCACCGGGTCGACGCCCCCGGGGTGTCGACCTCGTGGATCCTCACCGGCCACGCCGCGAGCACCGCCGCCCTCGCGGACCCGGCGCTGGCCGGTGAACTGGAGATCACGGCCGGATTCCGCCTCCAGGGCGAGCTTGAGCACCGCGGCGAGCAGGACCTCATCACGATCGGCGGCGACGAGCACGCCCGGCTGCGCAAGCTGGTCGGCCCGCACCTGACGCCGCGCCGGCTGGAGACGCTGACCCCGCGCGTGCGGGCCGCGTGTGAGCGCCTGCTGGACGCGCTGCCCGCGCACGAGCCCGTGGACCTGGTGCGTGCCTTCGCCCGCCCGCTGCCGATCATCGTCCTGTGCGAGCTGCTCGGCATCGCCGAGCACGACCGCGACGACATCGCCGACTGGCTGCTGGTGCGGATGAACACCGTGCCGCCGGTGGCCCACGCCGACATCGACGAGCGCCTGCGCGCGCTCATCGCGGACCGGCGGGCGGCGCCCCGCGACGACCTGCCGAGCTGGGTGGCCGAGGCCGAGGGCGAGCGCCTGCCGGAGGACGACCTCGTGGCCGCCGCCCGCCTGCTGATGGTGGGCGGGCACCGCGCGCCGACGACCCTGCTGGCCAACGGCCTGGCCGCGCTGCTGCGCGAGCGGGAGCAGTGGAAGCGGCTGGTCGCCGAGCCGTCGCTGGCCGAGAGCGCGGTCGATGAGCTGCTGCGCTACGTCACGCCCTTCCCCGTCGGCCTGGCCAGGACCGTGTCCTGCCCGGCCGAGGTGGCCGGCCGGACGATCCCGCCCGGCGACCTCGTGGCCGCCTCCCTCGTGGCGGCCAACCGCGACCCGGCCTTCTTCGACGAGCCGGACGAACTGGACATCGGCCGCGCCCGCAACCCGCATCTGGCCTTCGGCCACGGGCACCACTTCTGCCTGGGCGCCGCCCTGGCCAGGATCCAGGCGCGCGTCGCCCTGGAGACGCTGGCCCGCCGCTTCCCCGGCGTCGACCTCACGCACGACGCCCGTGACCTGCACTACCGGCAGAACCGCGTGCGCTACCTGCTGGAACTCCCCGTCGTCCTCAGCCCGCGCTAGGAGCCCGCCCCATGGACGCGACCATTCCCCAGCTGCTCGCCTACTGCCAGGCCGATCCGCTGTTCTTCGAGCCGCCGTGGCGCATCGCCGACGAGCCCGGCCGCTTCGCCGCCGCCCGCCGCGAGCTGCCCGAAGGCTGGCGGCGGCGCGAGAAGGAGCTGTGGGTCGTGCTGCGCCCGCCCGGCGGCGAGCTGCCCGAACAAGGATGGAAGATCCATGTCTCCGCCACCGCCGGCGACGCCGGGCGGGTGTGCGACCTCGTCGTGGAGCACTGCCTGGCGCGTGGGATCGCGGTGAAGTTCCTGCGGAGCCCCGCCGCGGTGCGGCTGCTCAACAGCAAGTACGCCGAGCGCGGCGGCAGCGGCAAGCTGCTCACCCTCTACCCGGCCGACGAGGACGAGCTGAGCCGCGTGCTGCCCGAGCTGGAGGAGTTGCTGCGCGGGTTCGCCGGGCCGTACGTGCTGACCGACCTGCGCTACGGCGAGGCCCCCGTCTACGTGCGCTACGGCGCGTTCCGTCCGATGACCTACGCCGGCGCGGACGGCGAGACCGTCTACGCGATCCGCGCCCCGGACGGCGAGCTGGTGCCCGACGACCGCAGCCCCGCCTTCACCGTGCCCGAGTGGGTACGGGTGCCCGAGGTGCTGACCGGCTCGCTGGCCCGGCGCGGCCAGGGTGGCGCGCAGGACTTCCCCTACCAGATCGAGCGCCCGCTGCACTTCTCCAACGGCGGCGGCGTGTACCTGGCCCGCGACAGGGAGTCCGGCGGCTACGTGGTGCTCTCCGAGGCGCGGCCGCACGCCGGTCTCGACCGCGACGGCACCGACGCGGTCGCCCGCTTGGCGCGCGAGCGCGAGGTCCTGAAGCGGCTGGAGGGCCTCGACTGCGTCCCCCGCGTCCTGGACCACCTGGTGATCTGGGAGCACCACTTCATGGTCGAGGAGTACATCGAGGGCAAGACGCTGATGGAGGAGGTCTTCGACCGCTACCCGCTGGCCGGGCCCGACCCGACGCCGGAGGAGGCGGCCGCGTACACGCGGTGGGCGGTCGACGTGCTCGCCAAGGTCGACCAGGCGCTCATGGCCGTGCACTCCAGGGGCGTGCGCTTCACCGACCTGCATCCGGGCAACGTCATCGTGCGTACGGACGGGCGGGTGGCGCTGATCGACTTCGAGATCGCCTGCGACCTGGCCGACCCGCACCGGCCGGGGCTGGCGGCGCCCGGCTTCGCCGCACCGGTGGGGCTGAGCGGGCGGGAGGCCGACCGGTACGTGCTGAACTGCCTGCGCCAGTGGGTGTTCCTGCCGATCTCGCCGCTGCAGGATCGCGACCGGGTCAAGCTCTCCAGCCTGACCGGCGTGATCACCGAGCACTTCCCGGTGCCGCCGGGGTTCGGTCCCCGGATGCTCAGGGGCTTCGGGCTGAGCGCCGGGATGGACGAGCGGGCCAGGATGTTCGACGACCCGTCCTGGCCGGAGATCAGCGACTCGATCACGGCAGGGATCCTGGCCAGTGCCACGCCCGATCGGCGCGACCGGCTCCATCCGGGCGACCCCCGGCAGTTCGTCTCGGGCGGGCACACCGTGGCCCACGGCGCCGCCGGGGTGCTCTGGGCGCTGCGTTCCGTGGGGTCGCCGGTGCCGGAGGAGCACGTGGACTGGCTGGTGGCCGCCACCCGCGCGGCTCCGGCCCGGCCCGGACTACTCGACGGCCTGCACGGCGTCGCGGTGGTGCTGGACGAGCTCGGCCGCGGCGAGGAGGCCGCGCGGACGCTGGCCCGCGCCAGGGCGGCCGAGCCCGGCTGCGTGGCCGCGGGGCTCCACGGCGGCCTGGCCGGTGTCGGGCTGAGCCTGCTGCACTTCGGGCAGGCCGAGGCGGCCGTCGCGGTGGGCGAGCGGGTCGCCGCGGCGGCCGGCGGCTGCGAACGCGGCGGGCTCCAGCACGGCCTGGCCGGGATCGCCCACTTCTTCCTGCGGCTGCACGAGGTCACCGGCGAAGAGCGCCACCTCGGCCTGGCGCTGAAGGCCCTGCGCCGGGCCGTCGAGCACGGGCGGGTTCTCCCGGACGGCGGCTTCCAGCTTCTGGAGGACAACCGCTACCACGCCTACCTCGGCACCGGCGGCAGCGGCCTCGCCCTGGTCCTGGCGCAGTACCTGGCCCGGCGGGAAGAACCCGGCTTCGCCGAGGTGATCGACGGAGCGCGCCGATCGTGCCGCGCGCCGTTCATCCGGCACCCGTTCCTGTTCATGGGGCGGGCCGGCACCATCGCCGCCCTCCACCACCTCGGCCGGCCCGAGGACCGGCCGGTGATCCACGACCACGTGCGCAGGCTCGCCTGGCACGCCCTGTCCTACCGAGGCCATCTGGCCTTCCCCGGCAACCAGTTGCTGCGCCTGTCCATGGATCTGGCCACGGGCACCGCCGGCGTGCTTGCCGCCCTAGGCGTCGCGTTCGACCTGAACGCGTCGGTCATCCCCGCCGTCGACCTGCGCGCACCCGCGGTCGAAGGCGCCGGAAGGAGGTGAAGGAAATGGCATTCGTCCTTGAGCTCCAGGCGCTCAACGCCCCCAAGGCTCTCACGGCGCACCCGTGCTACAGCCACGTCACGTCGTACGCAGGTACCTGCTGACCGGCACCGGTGCCGGGGATCGGGCAGTGATCCCCGGCACCGGCCACAGAAGGGTTCCCCATGGACAGTAGTTTGCCCCTCGTCAGCGTCGAGACGCTTCGCGACATGGACGCGCTGCGCCGGATGAGGGAGGCAGGTCCGGTCCACCACGTCAACATGGGCGGCAGGGAGCCGGGCTGGATCCTGACCTGCCACGAGGCCGCCGCCAAGGCGCTGGTCGACCCCAGGCTGCGCGGCGACGCGCCCCAGGCGCAGGGACCGGAGAAGGAGCTCGCCGACGAGGAGGACCTGTTCTTCCTGCCGGGCGAGCAGCACGCCAGGCTACGCCGGATGATCTCCCGTCAGCTCACCCCGCGCCGCGTGGCCGGGCTGCTGCCGCGCATCCAGCACGAGGCCGACCTCCTGCTGGACGCCATGCCGGCCGGCGAGCCCGCCGACTTCATCGCCGCGTTCTCCCGCCCGTTCCCCGTCGCGGTACTGTGCGAGCTGCTGGGCGTCCCGCCCGAGGGCCGCCGTTACATCCGCGACTACGTCTTCGGCTGGATCGCCGAGGCCGGCGTGGGCACCGTGGTCACCGAGAGCGCGGGCGTCGCCATGGCCGGCTACCTCAAGGAGCTCATCGCCCTGCGCCGTGCCGCGCCGCGCGACGACCTCATCAGCGCGATGTCGGCCGCCGACCCACGCGACGTGCTCTCCGCGGTACGGCTGCTGCTCGTCGCCGGCCACCGTCCCGTCACCCGCCTGCTGACCGAGGGCGTGGAGATCCTCCTGAGCCGCCGGCCCGGCCTGGTCGAGGACCCCTCGCGGCTCGACCCGGCCGTGGAGGAACTGCTCAGGCTCATCACCCCGACCGCCCTCTCCTCCAGGTACGTCAAGGAGAGCCTGGAGATCGGCGGCGTGGAGCTGCCGGAGGGCGGCGGCGTCCACTGCGTGCTCGCGGCGGTCAACCGTGACCCGGACCGCTTCCCCGACCCCGACACCTTCGCCCCGGACCGCCCGGCCAACCCGCACCTCGCCTTCGGTCTCGGCCACCGCCACTGCCTGGGCGCCGCCCTGGCCAGGGCGGAGGCCAAGGTCGCCGTCGGCACGCTGGCCCGGCGCTTCCCGCGCATGCGGCTCGCGGCCGACCAGGGCCCGGCCCCCACCCGGGCGGGCACCAGGAAGCTGCTCGTCGTCCTCGACCCTGGAGGCCCGCTGTGACCGTCCCCGACCGTCCCCTGGAGATCATCTGGGACATCACCTACGCCTGCCCGCTGCGCTGCGTGCACTGCTACTCGGAGTCGGGCCGGCGGCCCGGCCGCCAGTTGCGCCGCGACGACCTGCTGCGCATGGCCGACGCCATCGTCGCGATGCGCCCCGCCGGGATCTCGATCGCCGGTGGCGAGCCGCTGCTGGTGAAGGAGCTGTTCGAGGTCACGGAGCGGATGACGGCGGCGGGCATCCAGGTGGCGCTGTTCACCGGCGGCTGGACGCTGCGGCCCGAGATGGTCGCCGACCTGGCCCGCGCGTTCTTCCGGGTGAGCGTCAGCGTGGACGGGGCCACGGCGGAGGTGCACGACCGCGTCCGCGGCCGGCGCGGCTCCTTCGACCGGGCCCTGCGGGCGCTGGCCATGCTGGACGGGGCCGGGCCCGTCTTCGGCATCGACTGCGTGGTGGTGCGCAGCAACTTCCGGCAGATCGAGCAGGTCTGCACGGACCTGGTGCCGCGTTTTCCCGGGCTCGGGTTCGTCTCCTTCGGTGCGGTGGTGCCCGAGGGGCTGGCCAGCCGTACCGGCTTCGCCGAGCACGAGCTGCTGACGGAGGAGCAGATGGCGGCGATGGGCGATCCCGCCCTCCGCGAACGGCTGCGCGCGCTCGTCCCGCCGGGCGTGCACGTCACCGCCACCGACAACCTCGCCCTGCAGATGCACCCCGACCGGATCCGCGAGGGCCGGTTCTTCCCCGCGCTCCAGATCGAGCCCGACGGCGCCGTACGGGCGATGCCGGCCTACGAGGGCACCGTCGGCAACCTGCTGACCGACTCCCCCGCCGAGCTCTGGCGGCGTTCGGTCGAACGGTGGCACGACCCGTTCGTGGTCGCCACGCTCACCCCGGTGCGTACCGTGCGGGAGTGGGCCGAGGCCACCCGGCTGATCGACTACCACTTCGCCTCGGCCGCCGATCGCGCGCGCATCGACCGCCGCCCGGCGTTCGCCCAGCTGTGAGGCGGGTTCCGCGTTGAGCGGACGTTGATCCGACGTTGGCAGGCCGCGATTAACCTCCCCGGAAGAGATGGGGAGAAGAAGCTGCCGGGTCCGCAGCGTGGCGATCGGCGTCGCCACGCTCGCCGTCATGCTCGCGGCCGTGGGCGGGGCCCGCGCCGCCGGCCAGTGGGCAGGTCTCGGGGCCGCGCTGCTGGCCGGCGCGCTCTTCCAGCCCCTGCACCGGCTGGCCAGACGGGCCGCCGACCGGCTGCTGGACGGCAGGACCGCCGACGTACGCGCGCTGGCCGCGACCGCCAGGCAACGTCTCCAGCAGGGCGACCCGCACTCCGGGCTGCGCGCGATCCTGGCGCTGCTGTGCGCCGCCCTGCCGGTGACCGGCGCCGCCGTCGAGCTCGACGACCAGGTCGTCCAGACCGGCACGCTGCCGGTCGCCGCCTCCTCGGTGAGCCTGGACCGGCGCGGCGAGCCGGTCGGCCGGCTGCTTCTCGGGGCCTACACCGGGCGGGGCGCGCCCGGCCCCATCACCACGCGGGTGCTGGCCGCGCTCCTGCCCGCGCTGGCCGACGCCGCCCACGCCGTACGGCTGGCCGGAACGCTCCAACGCGAGCACGAGCGGGCCTCCGCGCTGCGCGCCCAGGAGCGCAGGCGGCTCGGCCGGGACCTGCACGACGGACTCGGCCAGTCGCTCAGCGGCCTCGCGATGTCCATCCACGCGGCCCGCATGGCCGCCAGAACCGCCCCGGAACAGGCCGAAGCCCTGTTTATGCGGTTGCTCTCCGCGATGGAGGAGGTGACTATTGAGGTCGGCAGGCTGGTGGACGGCGCGCCCCCGCCCCAGCTGGCCGAGCTCGGCCTCCTCAGGGCGATCGAAGCACTCGTCGGTTCCCCGCTCTCGTCGGGGGGCGGTGACCTGGAAGGGCTGCCGCCCGCGGTGGAGCTCGCGGTCTACCGCATCGTCCAGGAGGCGGTGACGAACGCGCATCGGCACGCGGCGGCGACCTCGGTCACCGTCGCCGTGGAGCGATGCCGGGACCGGCTGCGTGTGCGGGTCCGCGACGACGGTCGCGGGCTGCCCGCCCAGCCGCCGGCGGGCATCGGTCTGCGGTCCATGCGCGAGCGGGCCGCCGAGCTCGGCGGCTGCTGCGTGATCCGGCACGCGGAGGGAGGCGGGACGGTTGTCGAAGTCGATCTACCCCTGTGAGGTTCCCACGTCCACCCGGCTGAGCTTCCAGATCCTTGGACCGTTCCAGGCCCATCGCGACGGCACCGCCCTCGACCTGGGCGGACTGCGCCAGCTCGCGGTCCTGGCCCGGCTGCTGGTGGCGCGGGGGCGGGCCGTACCGGCGAGCCTTCTCGTGGACGAGATCTGGCCGGGACGCCCGCCCGCGCAGCCGCTGGCCAGCATCCAGGGGTACGTCTCCCGGCTGCGCCGCGCCCTTGAGCCCGACCGGCCGCCGCGTCAGGAGGCCACGGTGCTGGTCAACGCGCCGCCCGGCTACGCCCTGCGGGCCGGCGTCGAGCAGGTCGACGCCTGGCGCTTCGAGTCCGAGGTACGCCGCGCCTGCGACGAGCCCCGCCAGGTCTGGACGTCCATGGAGGCGGCACTGGCTCTGTGGCGCGGTCCGGCGCTGGCCGAACTGGCCAACCTTCCCTGGGCGGCCACCGAGGCGGCCCGGCTGGAGGCGCTGCGGCTGGTGGCCGTGGAGCGGCACGCCGACGCCGGGATCCGGCTGGGCATGGCCGCGGCGCTCGTACCCGATCTTGAGGCGCACGCGTGCGCCCACCCGCTGCGCGAGGAGGCCTGGCGGCTGCTGGCCTCTTCGCTCTACTCCTGTGGCCGCCTGGGCGACGCGCTCGGCGCGCTGCGCAGGGCCCGCGCGTTCTGGCGGGAGGAGCTGGGTCTCGACCTGTCTGCTGAGCTGCGCGCGCTGGAGGCGGACTTCCTGGCCCAGCGTCCGGCCGGGCGGCCGTGGCTGCCCGAGCAGCGGCGCGCGCCCGAGCGTCCGGCGCCGCGCGTGCTGGTCGCCGACGACCAGGCGCTCGTGCGGGCGGGGCTGCGCGTGGTGCTGGACGCCGAGCCCGACGTGCGCTTCGCGGGTGAGGCCGCCGACGGGGAGGAGGCGGTGGCTGCGGTGCGGGCGCTCAGGCCGGACGTGGTGCTGCTCGACATCCAGATGCCGCGCCTGGACGGCCTGGCCTGCGCCCGCCGCATCCTGGCCGGGCCACGACCGCCGAAGGTGATCATGCTGACCACGTTCGGCAGCGACGAGAACCTCTACGCGGCGCTGCGGGCCGGGGTCAGCGGGTTCATACTCAAGACCTCGCCACCCGAGCAGCTCGTCGCCGCCGTGCGCGCGGCCGCGGCGGGTGACGCGCTCATCGACCCGGCGCTCACGACCCGCCTCATCGCCTCCTTCGCGTCCTTCTCCTCCTCCGCTTCCTTCGCCGCACCTTCCCTCGCCACCCCTTCCTTCGCCACCCCTTCCTTCGCCACCCCTTCCCTCACCACACCGCCCGAGCCCGCGGGAGTGCCGGTGGGCGGGCTCGACGGGTTGTCGCCGGGGCAGCTGAGCGTGCTGCGCCTGGTCGCGCGGGGGCTGAGCGACCGGCAGATCGGCGAGGTGATGGGCGTCGCCGACGCGGGCGCGCTGGTCGGCGAGCTGCTGGCCCGGCTGGGCCTGCTCGACCGTGCCCAGCTGGTCGTGCTCGCCTACGAGTCGTCCCTCGTCACTCCGGGGGGCCGATGAGCGCATGGACCCGATGGACGGCCGTCGTGGCGGCGGTGCTGACGCTCGCGGCGCTGGTGATGCGGGCGTTGCTGCCCGGCGCGTGGTCGCCCGACGTGCCGCTGCTGCCCGACTACGCCGCCGGGCTGGCCTTCCCCGCGCTGGGGGCGTTCCTGCTGCGCCGCCGTCCCGGTCACCTGCTGGCCCGGCTGATGTGCGCGGGCGGGCTGGCCTGCGCCGTGCGGATCGGCGCCGAGACGGGCATGCTCACCGCGGCCGCCGCCGGTGAGCTCGAACTGGCCGCGCTGCTGCGCTATCCGGCCGCGATCGGCCGCGTGGTGGGCGGCATGCTGCTGGCCGGGCTGCTGCCCGTGTACTCGCCGGACGGCCGGTTGCCCTCGCCGCGCTGGCGGCCGGTGGTGGCCTTCGCGGTGCTGGTGACGGCGCTGGAGTGCGTACGGGCGGTGGTCCGGCCCACGCCGCCGCCGCAGGCGCTCCGCTGGCCCGCGCCCATCCCCAACCCGCTCGCGATCGAGGCGCTGGCGCCGGTCGACGGTCTGCTGCGCGACGTCACCGAGGTCGGCACGCTGGCGGTGGTCGTGGCCGGATTGTTCTCGCTGGCCCTGCGGGCGCGCGGAGCCGACGCCGCGCTGCGCCGCCAGCTCGCCTGGCCGCTCGCGGCCTTCGCCCTGTATGTCATCTGCCTGCTGGCCGGACCGGCGTTCTGGGCGGCGTGCCTGGTCGCGACCGCGCTCGTGCCGATCACGATCGTCGCCTCGGTGCTGCGCCACCAGTTGTTCGGCATCGAGGTGCTGCTCGGCAAGGCGCTGGTCGGCGCGGGGGTGGCGAGCGTGGTCAGCGTCGCCTACCTGGCCGCCTCCGGCGCGGCCAGCCTCGTGGTCTCCGGCCGCGGCCAGCTCGCCGGGCTGGCCGCCGCGCTCCTGGCCGGCGCCGCCTTCCAGCCTCTGCGGGTACGGCTGCGCCGCCTCGTCGACCACGCCATGTACGGCCCCCACGGCGACCCGCACCGCCTGGCCAGACGCCTGGCCGCCGAAGTCGGCCGCGCCGACGCCGACCAGGCGCTCCGTGCGGCGTTGCGGGTGACGGCCGACGGGCTCGCGGTCCGCGGCCTGGCCGTCCGCATCCGCCACGGCGCCACGATCGCGATCGGCGAACCCATCCGGGTCGGCGACGCCGACACCATCGGCCACCGGACGACCAGGACGAACAGGACGACCAGGACGAACAGGGCGGCCAGGGGCGGGCGGCTCGCGGGTGAGGTGCGGGCGGCGGGCAGGGAGTTTCCGCTGGTCTGGTACGGCGAGCCCGTCGGCACCCTGGTCATCGGCCCGCCGGGCGCCAGGCAGTTCACCGCCGGCTACGCCGAGGAACTGCTGTGGGCGGCGGCGCCGTACGTCGCCGACTGCGCCCACGCCGTACGGATGCGCGACGACCTGCGGCGCTCGCGCGAACGGCTGGCGGCGGCCAGGGAAGAGGAGCGGCGGCTGCGCGACGGCCTGCGCGCCGAGCTGGACCGGGCGCTCGAAGGCGTGCACCGGTCGCTGCGGGAGGCGGGCACGAGCCTGCGCAGTTCGCCGTCGGCGGCCGACCGGCTGCTCGGCGACGTGGGCACGGACGTGCACGACGCGGCCATGCGGGTCCGCGCGCTGCTGCACGGCCTGAGCGGCGAGGCTCCCCGGCGCTAGTCGCCCTTCGTGCCGTCGATCAGCTCGCGGATGATGTCGAGGTGGCCGTTGTGGCGCGCGGTCTCCTCGGTCATGTGGCCGATCACCCAGCGCAGCGTCGCGTGCCGGTCGCCGCTGAGCGTGCCGTGGGACATGGTGTCCAGGCCGATCCCGGCGATCTTCCGGCGGACCCGCTCGCACTGCTCCTCGTACTCGGCCAGCAGCCTCGCGATCGGCACCTCCAGGGCGACGGTGAACTCGGCGTCCGGGTCGTCCTGGGTGTAGGGGCCGAGGTCGGTGCCACCGAGGAACATCACCTCGAACCAGTAGTGCTCGTTCCAGCGCAGGTGGTTGACGATTCCGGCGGGCGTCATCAGCGGCGAGGACGGCAGCGGGGCCTTCCTGGCGGCCTCGTCGCCGAGCCCGGCGCACTTGTGCACGACGGTGGCGCGGGCGTAGTCGTGGAAGGTGTCGAGCGTGGTCCGCTCGTCCCACGTGCCGGGGGTGTCGCTTCGTGTCATCGCTCCAGGATGCCGGAAGTGACGAGGGCGACGATCCGGGTGCCGGGGGCGAAGGCGCCCTGCCGTACCAGATCGAGGACGCCGTAGAGCATCTTGGCGACGTAGATCTTCTCCACGCCGTGGTGGGCGGCGAAGGCGTCGAGCTCGGGGGTGGTCCTGGCGTAGCCGCCGAAGTGGTAGCCGGTCTCCAGCCGCCAGTTGGGCCAGACGCGGCCGTAGGCCTCCCGCTGCAGGCGCTCCACCTCGCCGGCCAGGAAGCCGCCGCCCTTCAGGACGGGGAAGCCGATCGCCCGCCGTCCCTCCGGCAGCCCGGCGGAGATGCCCGCCAGCGTGCCGCCGGTGCCGGCCGCGCAGCAGATCACGTCGTACGGCTCGCCGATCTCGCCCGGCAGCTCCGCGCAGCCGCGTACCGCCGCCGCGTTGCTGCCGCCCTCGGGCAGGATGGCCACCTCGCCCCACCGCTCCCGCAGCATCTCCTGTACGGCCGGCGTGTGCTTGAGCCGGTAGGTGGCCCGGTCGAGATAGCCGAGGCGCATGCCGCAGGAGACGGCGTGGGCCAGACAGGGGTTGAGCGGCAGGTGCTCCTCGCCGCGGATGATCCCGATCGTCTCGATGCCACGCTCGCGCCCCGCGGTGGCGACGGCGCGGATGTGGTTGGAGTAGGCGCCGCCGAAGGTGAGGATGCGCGGGTGGCCGAGGTTGTACTTCAGCTTGCGCGGTTTGTTGTCGTCGGCCTTCAGCATGACCCGTACCGAGCCCAGCGACGGATCTGCCAGCGTCCGCATGGCGCTAGTCTACGGACGGGCCGTTGTTGAGGAGTGTTGGGTTATGCGGGTTACTGAAGCTTTCCGTGCGGCGTTCGGCGCCGACCCCCGGACCGTCTGGCACGCGCCCGGCCGGGTCAACCTGATCGGCGAGCACACCGACTACAACGACGGCTTCGTCCTGCCCTTCGCGGTGCCGTGGGGCGTGACGGCCGCGGTCAGCCCGCGCGCGGACGGCGTCGTGCGCCTCCTGTCGCTGCAGGCCGAGGGCGGCCCGGTCACCCGCGGGCGGCTCGGCGACACCCAGGGCTGGGAGCGGTACGCCGCCGGGGTGCTCGCCATCCTCGGCGACCGGGTGCGCGGTGCCGACATCGCCGTGGACGGCGACGTGCCACAGGGCGCGGGGCTCAGCTCCAGCGCGGCGCTGGAGGTCTCGGTCGGCTCCGCGGTCAACGAGGTGTACGACCTCGGCCTGACCCCCATGGAGATCGCCCTGATCGGTCAGAAGGCGGAGAACGACTTCGTTGGCATGCCCTGCGGGATCATGGACCAGGCGGCGTCGGCGCTGTCGAAGGAGGGCCACGCGCTCTTCCTCGACTGCCGCTCGCTGGCCTCCCGCAACGTCCCGCTCGACCTGGCCGCCGACGGCCTGGAGATCCTCATCATCGACACCCGCGCCCACCACGAACTGGCCGACGGCGAGTACGCCAAGCGCCGGGCGGAGTGCGAGTCGGCCGCGCGCACGCTGGGCGTGGCCGCGCTGCGCGACGTCACCGACCTGGCCGACGCCCTCGGCAGGCTCTCGGGCAACGAGCGCAAGCGGACCATGCACGTCGTAACCGAGAACCACCGGGTCGAGGCGGTCATCGGGCTCCTGCGGGCGGGCAGGGCGGCCGAGATCGGCGCGCTGCTCAACGCCTCCCACCTGTCGCTGCGCGACCAGTTCGAGGTGACCGTGCCCGAGCTGGACGTGGCGGCGGAAGCCGCGGTGCGGGGCGGCGCCCGGGGCGCCCGCATGACCGGCGGCGGCTTCGGCGGCTCGGTGATCGCCCTGACCGCCACCGAGCGCGTCGAAGCGGTTCAGCGCTCGGTCACCGCCGCCTACGCGGAAAAGGGCTGGCAGGAGCCCCGCTACCTGCGCGCCACCCCGGCACAGGGCGCCCGCAAGCTCGCCTGAGCATCACTCTATGTATCCATAAGATCACCGAGTTTTCGATTTTGTGGGACAAATCCCGGCCTGTCGGTTAAGGATGTGAACTGCTGCGGAAACGGGGCGGTGCGGAGAGGGCACCGCCACGAGGACGTCAGGCCGGCCCGGAACCGGCCAGGCGATCCGTGTTGCGGAATGCGTTGGTTCACTGCGTGCGTACCTGGATCAGGTCCCTGCGTCCCTTCGATGCCGTCTCCATCCACACGATCATCGAGCGAACGGTCGACCTCCGCGAGGCGGAGCGCTTCATCAGGCTTTTCCACGCCGAGAACCCCGGCGCCGGCGACCTGCTGTCCCGCCTGCGCCAGGTGGTCACCGACGTGGCGCGCCACGGCACCTACACCCACACCCCCGAGGAGCTCCAGTTCGGCGCCAGGGTCGCCTGGCGCAACAACGACCGCTGCATCGGCCGCCTCTACTGGCGCTCGCTCAAGGTCCGCGACCGGCGCACGATCTCCAGTGCCGAGGGCGTGGCGCTGGAGTGCGTCGAGCACCTGCGCCAGGCGACCGGCGACGGCAGGATCCGGCCCACGATCACCGTGTTCGCCCCCGACGCGCCCGCCCGCCCCGGTCCGCGCATCCTCAACGAACAGCTCATCCGGTACGCCGGCCACCGCGCCCGCGACGGCTCGGTCATCGGCGACCCGCGTGCCGCCGAACTGACCGCGCTGGCCCGCGAGCTGGGCTGGCGGGGCGGCCTGGGGCGCTTCGACGTGCTGCCGCTGATCATCCGGCCGGGGTTCGGGGAGCCGCTGTTATGCCACCTGCCCGGGGACGCGGTGCTGGAGGTACCGATCGAGCATCCGGAGTACCGGTGGTTCGCGGATCTGGGGCTGCGGTGGCACGCCGTACCGGCGATCTCGAACATGTGCCTGGAGATCGGCGGGATCTGCTACCCGTGCGCGCCCTTCAACGGCTGGTACATGGGCGCGGAGATCGGCGCGCGCAACCTCGCCGACGCCACCCGCTACGACCAGCTTCCCGTGGTGGCCGAGCGCCTCGGTCTCGACACCTCGACCGAGCGCTCGCTGTGGCGTGACCACGCGCTGGTGGAGCTGAACGTGGCGGTGCTGCACTCCTTCGACCGCGCGGGGGTGACGATGACCGACCACCACACCGAGTCGCGCCGCTTCCTCACCCATCTGGAGCGCGAGGAAAGTGCCGGGCGGGTCTGCCCGGCGGACTGGTCGTGGATCGTCCCGCCGATCTCGGGGGCGGCCACGCCGGTCTTCCACCGCTACTACGACCAGTCCACGCTGACCCCCGCCTACGTCCCCCGCCATTGAGCGGGGTCCTTGCGCGCGCGCCCTAGAACATGATTCGGTTGCGGTATGCCGGAACTCGTTCTCTCCTCGCTCGACCAGGGCGTGCTGACGCTGACGTTCAACCGTCCCGAACGTCTCAACGCCTGGACCGACGCGCTCGGCCGCCGCTACTTCGACCTGCTCGAACAGGCCGAGAAGGACACCGCCGTACGCGCCGTCGTCGTGACCGGAGCGGGCAAGGGCTTCTGCTCCGGCGCCGACTTCCAGACCCTCACCGCGCTGCGGACCGGCGACTACGACGAGACCCCGGACCCACGCCCCAACACCTTCCCCACCACGATCCGCAAGCCCGTCATCGCCGCGGTGAACGGCGCCTGCGCCGGGCTCGGCATGGTCCACGCGCTCGTCTGCGACCTGGTCTTCACCGCGGCCGAGGCCAAGTGGACCACCGCCTTCCCCCGGCGCGGCCTGGTCGCCGAGTACGGGCTGTCGTGGATCCTGCCCAGGCTGATGGGCCAGCAGCGGGCCATGGACGTGCTGCTGTCCGGCCGCGTCTTCACCGGCGCAGAGGCGTACGAGATGGGCCTGGTCAACCGCGTCCTGCCCGCCGGCGAACTGCTGGCGGGAGCTCAGGAGTACGCGCGTGAGCTCGCCGTGCACAGCTCACCCGCCTCGATGGCCGTCATCAAGCGCCAGGTGTGGAACGACTGGGACGTCACGCTGGAGGCCTCCGCCAAGACCGCCGTGCAGGAGATGCTCGCCTCCTTCGGCCGCCCCGACTTCGCCGAGGGCGTGGCCAGCTTCCTCGAACGCCGCGACCCCGACTTCCCGCCCCTCTAGCTCCCCTTCGAGTGGGCCGAAACGCCGTCATATCCGTTTCGCTATCAACCCATGATCCATATCGCTATTGGACACTCGGCGGCGATCTCTGCTCTGCTCTCCGCTATGCGATTTCCCTTCCGGAGTGCCACGGCGGTGTTGACCGCGGCCATCCTGCTCGCCTCCGCCGCCCCGGCGCACGCACGCACCGCCCCGACCGAACTGGAGCGCAAGCTGCGGCAGCTCGAAAAGTCCTACGACGGCCGCATCGGCGCCGCGGCCATCGACCTGGCCACCGGCAAGACCATCGGATACCGGGCGAACGAGAGGTTCCCGTTCAACTCCATGTTCAAGGCGTACGCGTGCGCCGCCGTCCTGCGAAAGGCCCGCGACACCGACCCCGGCCTCCTCGACCGCGTCCAGCGCTGGAAGCCGGAAGAGGTACTGGAGAACTCCCCGGAAACCCGCGAATACACCGACACCGGCATGACCCCGGCCCAGTTCTGCCGCGCCGCCGTCACCAAGAGCGACGGCTTCGCGGGAAACATGCTGCTGAAGCAGATCGGCGGCCCCGCCGGCCTGACCACGTACTTCCGCTCCCTGGGAGACCGCGCCAGCCGCCTGGACCGCTTCGAACCCCACCTCACCGAATGGAAGCCCGGCGAGGTACGCGACACCAGCACCCCGGCGGCAGCCGCCGCCAGCCTGTCCAAGATCACCGTAGGCAACGCCCTCCACCCTCACGACAGAACCCGGCTGATCGGCTGGCTACGCGCCTCCCTCACCGGCGCCGAGCGCATCCGCGCCGGACTCCCCAAGAACTGGACGGTGGGCGACAAGACCGGGACGGGCGGCGCGAGCAACTACGGCACCGCCAACGACATCGCGATCGCCTGGCCACCCAAGTCGAAGGCACCGATCATCATCTCGATCTTCACCAACCGCAACACCAACGGCGTCTCCCCCGACCAGAAGGTCATCGCCACCACCGCCACCGAACTGGCCAAGGCCCTAGGCCACCTCTAAAGGGGACCTCTCATGGGCCTGGCAGTCTTCCTGCGCCCCCGGCCAGTTGGTACCCGGGTCCTCACTCCGCTCGGGTGTCCTCCTTGAGCGCCAACGCCCAAGCCCGGCCGGAGGCATGGGGAGCCGACACCCCGTCCCGGGCAGACCCGCCGAAGGGCCTGAGGAGTTGACGCCCCAGCTCGACCGGACGAACGTCCAGACCGCTCGGCGCCCCGCGGCCTACTGGGCAAGTCCTGCAAATTTGCAAGATCCGGGCACTCCTAGCCAAGCAGGTCAGGAGGACAACTCAGACCTTGATGACAGTGACGCGAACACCGCACAGCGCGGCAATATCCTCAGGGCCGGAGGTGAGAACCGTGACAGGCCCCGGAGCGGCCAGGGCGGTGGCACTGAGCATGGCATCGATGGCGTACCTGTGCCCGTGCAGGCCGGCATCGGACAGGAGCGTGGCGGCGTGGCGGGCGACGGCCTCGGTGATCGGCTCGACGACAAGGCGGGACAGCGTCCACTCCAGGGCCGGCCGGTTGACGCGGGGGTGAACCACCTCGACAAGGGTGGCGGCAGAGGTGATGACGCGAAGGTCGTCGGCACGGGCAAGAGCGAGCCACGAAGTGACCGTCCGGTCACGCAGAACCGCCTTGGCCAGCCCCTCGCTGTCGAGGACAAGGGTGCCGCCGGGAACCGCAGGGGAACGGCTCACGCGGCCGACCCACCAGCGGCCTGTCCCCGCCGGGCCTGGTGAAGCTGGTCGCGCAACGCCTGAACCTCGTCGTCGGTGATGGGGCCATGCTCGGCCTCCGCGACCTGGATGAGTTCGTTGAGGTTGTCGCGCTCGATCTGGCGAGCCACGGCAGCGGCGACGTAGGCGGACAGCCCCGAAGGACCGCTCCGGGACCGGGCGGCCTCGGCGATGTCACGCGGCATCGTGATCGAATACTTGCCAGTAGGCTCGCTCATGCTCCCTATCCTACCTCGCATCCTCCCGCTCTTCTAAGAGCGCCCGATTTACCCACCAGAATCCCGACGGCAACCCTCAGACCTCCGCCAGAGCATCGCCGTACTGACGCGTCTCGGGCGGACTGAACCCCGCCCTCGCACTCGCCCACCACAGCGACTCCGGACCTGTTCGCCGACCCGTGCGTCCGGGGTCTACTGGTGGCTGTCACCTGCACGGGGCCACGAAGTGGCCCTTTCGGCGGCCCGCCCGGAGCTGGTTGTCCCCCGAGGCTTTGAGTCTTTCTGTGATCCGCTTCTCGATCGCCAGGCGGATCCGTCGCCGCGCCCGCAGCGTGTGCGAGGCCCTCGAACTCGATCGCTGCCGATCAAGACATGGTTCGCCGATCTAAACGCTGCGCGGCGCGGAGCTCACCTATGGCAAGCTTGCCGATGCGCGCTTGACTGACGCGAACCTGAGCGGCGCCCATCTGTCCGACGCGAACTTGCCCGGCGCGAACCTGGCGAACGTGGTGTGGAATGAGGAAACATTCTGGCCCGGCGCCGGGTGGGCGGAGCGCCTGCGCCGATCGTCGGAGCGGCGGGCGGACGGCCGGTTCCGGGTACGCGCCGGGGCGTCTCGGACAGGGCCCCCGTACCGCTCTGAGCCAGTTTGTGTGCCTGCGCATTTGGGAGAGGCGGCATGGACCAAGGCACCCGCGGTGAGCTCGTCAGCCGGCTGGCCGAGGCGGTCGGGGCCGTCACGGCCGCGCATCCGCTGCGGGTCGCCATCGACGGCCCGCCCGCCGCCGGCAAGACCACGCTCGCCGACGAACTCGCCGTCGTCCTGCGCGCGCGGGACCGCGACGTCATCCGCGCGACCATCGACGACTTCCTCGTCCCCCGTGCCCAGCGCTACCGACGCGGCCGGTACTCGGCGGAAGGCTGCTACTTCGACGCCCACGACCACGCCGCGCTATGCCGGGTCCTGCTCGATCCGCTGGGTCCCGGCGGAGACCGAAGGTTCCGGCAGACGGTCTACGACGCGGACACCGACACCCCGTCGTCCCCGCCGGCCAAGACCGCCCCCTCGGACGCCGTCCTGCTCTTCGACGGCGTCTTCCTCCTGCGCCCAGAACTCATCGACCGGTGGGACCTGCGCATCTTCGTGTCCGTCCCCTTCGAGCAGACGGTGAAGCGCGCCCGGGACCGAGGCGAAGCGCTGACCGGATCCACCGCCGACACCGCCGCGATCGAACGGTCCTGGCGCGACCGCTACATCCCATCCCAGCAGCTCTACTTCGCCACAGCCCGCCCGGCCGAGCACGCCGACGTCGTCGTGTACAACGATCAGCTCCACCGTCCGACCTGGGAAGTCCGACCGCACTGATCGGCACACCGCCCCCGCCTGGGCCTGGGCGTCAGCCCCTGAAGAAGAACGCCCGAGCGAGGAGGCTCCAACCACCCAGACCGTCTACCGCCACCAGCTCAGACCCGTCTTCGGCAACGACGAGCGAACGCGGTGGTGGCTCCCGGAACGACTCAGGCCCTCTACCTGTTGTTTGGTAGAGGGCCTGAACTGTGCTTACACAAGCACTGTCCTGCTCCCGCGATAGGACTCGAACCTATAACCTGCCGGTTAACAGCCGGCTGCTCTGCCGGTTGAGCTACACGGGATCGAACTTCGCGCTGATCGGCGGGGCTTTGGGCCTCTCGTTCGGCGCATGAATAGATTAGCGCACTCCGGGAGTGCGTGTCGCATCGATAGTGGGGTAGGCCGGGAGACAGCGGAGGTGCAAGATGCGTTATCGGATGACATTCGCGATTGGCCTGGCTGTGGGCTATGTGCTGGGCAGCCGCGCCGGTCGTGAGCGTTACGAGCAGATCAAGCGGGCCGCCCAGCGAGTGGCCGACAGTCCCACGGTGCAGGAGGCCGCGGGGCTGCTCGGAGCACAGGTCTCCAAGGCGGCCTCGATGACGAAGGCCAAGGTCGGCGACCGGGTTCCGTTCCTGTCGCGGTTCAACCACCACGACACGGGCACCGGCTGGCCGGACGAGGAACGCAAGCCCGAGGAGACCGGCGTTCCCTACTGAGAGACGATGCGGGCCAGCGCCCTCAGGCCGGCGACCACGTCGGCCCCGGCCAGGGTCTGGCCCGGATTGGTGAGCCCCGGACTGGTGGGCCCCGGACTGGTGGGCCCCGGACTGGTGGGCCCCGGACTGGTGGGCCCCGGACTGGTGGGCCCCGGACTGGTGGGCCCCGGACTGGTGAGCCACTGTGTCACCACTCCGGTGAGCAGGGCCATCTGAACCGCGCCGAGTGTACGCGCCTCGGCGTCGCCGATCGCGTCTTCCTCGACGCCGCCCAGAAGGGCGGCCAGCCCCCGCCGCCCCTGGAACTGCCCGCCGGCCAGGTAGCGGCGTAGCTCGCCGGAGTGCTCGGCCTGGACGAGCGCCTCGATGGAGGCCAGCCACAACGTCCGGTGCGTGGAGAAGGATTCGATCACCCGGTCCCACATGGCCTCGTAGCGCTGGGCGGGCGTGGCGTCGCCGGCTCCGTAGGCGGCCAGCGTGCGGCCCGTTTCCGTGCCCCAGTCGTCGAGCGCCTCGATGAGCGCGGCGGTGAGCAGCGCCTCGCGGGAGCCGAAGTGGTAGCCGATGGCGGCCATGCTGACGCCCGCGGACGCGGCGATGTCGCGGACGGTGGTGCGCGCCCACCCCTTCTCCTCCAGGCACCGGCGGGCCCCGGCGAGGAGGTCTTCGCGATTTCCCATGCCGCGATGATAGCGGAACGTTCGTCTTAGACAATTGTCTTGCGCGTTCGCGCAAACGGAGGCTACGGTTCTGCCACCACCACCGCCGCGAAAGGGTCACCTCATGGAGAACCGCGCCGAACTGACCATCGACGGCCGCCGCCTGTCCTACCTCGACTTCGGCGGCACCGGCCGCCCGCTGGTCGCGCTGCACGGACACCTGTCCGAAGGCGCCACGTTCGCCCGCCTGGCCGCCGACCTGGGCCCCGGGTGGCGGCTGATCGCCCCCGACCAGCGCGGGCAGGGCGAGTCCGACCGTGCCGCGGACTACACGCGCGAGGGCTACCTGGCCGACCTGGAAGCCCTGCTGGATCACCTGAGCCTGGACCGCGTCGCGCTCCTGGGGCATTCACTCGGCGCCATCAACGCCTATCAGTTCGCCGCCCGTCACCCCGGCCGCGTCGGCGCGCTCGTCAACGCCGAGGGACCGGCGGAGCTTGGGCTGGACGGCAAGAACCCCTTCGGCTTCCTGCTGGACCTGCCCCACTCGGCGCCGACCCGCGACGCGCTGGTCACGGGCCTGGGCCAGGCGGCCCCGTTCTTCGCCGACCGGCTGAGGGAGAACCCCGACGGCACCTGGCGGCTGCCCTTCCACCCGAAGGAGATGTACGCGTCGGAGGAGCACGTGCACGGCGACCACTGGGCCGACTGGACGAAGAGCGGCTGCCCCGCCCTGCTCGTCCACGCGACCAGGGGAGTCATCCCCGCCGGACAGGTGCGTGCCATGGTCGAACGCCGCCCCGGCACCACCGCGGCCCAGGTGGACGCCGACCACCTCGTCTACACCGCGGCCCCGGAGGCGTTCGCCGCCGCCGTCCGGGACTTCCTGGCGACGGTCTAGACGCCCATGCTCCGCCGTACACCCTCAAGGGCTTGTTCGGCCTGGGCGCGGACGCCGGGGTCGTTGGGGTCGATGCCCTCGTCGAACACGAGCGTCCATTCCTTCACCTCGCCGCCCGGCGGGCGGCGGGCGACCAGGCGCACTCCACCCCGCCCCGGCAGCCGCACGTGCTTGTTGACCACGATCGTGGAGTTCACCCGCTCGCGGACCGTCTCGGGCAGGCGGCGGGGCTCGCTCACCGGCGCCCGGTGACGCTCGCCGGCGGTGGTCGCGACGTTCAGCACGCCGTCCTCGCTCCATGCCGCACGCTCGATCGTCTCGTACGGCACCCGCCCCCCGTCAGGCAGGAACAACGCCCGATCGGTGGCCACCACGTACCCGTCGCCCGAGGGCGCGAAGGCGAGCACGCGCTCCCCCGGCTCGGTGGCCAGGGACTTGCGGACGTCGGCGGGCAGGCGGCTCAGGAAGCTCATTCCTCCACGCTATCGGCCAGCAGGTCGAGGGTGAGCGCCGCACTCCAGGAGAAGTCCCTGCACCCGCGCCCGCTGCCGTCGAACGGGTCGAAGCACTCGCGGAACCCGGCCTGCCTGACCAGACGCAGGGTGCCGGTCGTGAGCTGCCGGGAGAGCTGGCCGAGGGAGTGGACGGCGGCGGCGCGGCGCAGCAGCCAGTTGGTGTTGACCCAGGACGGGCCGCGCCAGTAGCGGGTGCGGTCGAACTGGGCGGCCCTGATCTCGCAGCTCGGAACGGGATAGCCGGTGGCGCCCATGAACCTGGCCGACTCCAGCACGTCGATCAGCGCGCGCACGTGCCCGGCGGGCAGGCCGGGGTCGAGGAGGGGGCCGAACGCGCCGATGGTGCTGACCCGGATGAGGCGGTCGGTGCGCAGGTCGCGGGCGTAGAAGCAGCCGTCCCAGAGCCGGTCGAGCAGCGCCTGCCTGATGCGTTCCGCCTGCTCGCGGTGGGGCGTGGGGTCGGCTCCCGCGACCCGGGCGAGTTCGGCGAGAGCTTGGCAGGAGGCCAGCCAGATGCCGTTGAAGAACGGGTCCTCGACGGCGAAGGGGTGCTCGTCGCGCAGGTACTCGGGGCGGTACCCGGCGTTGCGGTAGCGCAGGGCGAGCCAGACGTAGCGGTCGTGGTCGCTGTCGGGGTGGCGTTCGTCGAGTTCGACGTTGCGGTAGCCGTACCGGATCTCTGGGAGGGCGGCGAGCGGCTCGTCCCAGGACGGGCTGTCGTCCATGCCGGACTCCCACGGATGGATGATCGCGGCGAGTCCCGAGCCGCCCAGGTCGCGGGCGGAGGCGAGGTAGGCGTGCTGGGCGGCGAGTTTCGGATACAGGTGGCGCGCGAAGGCGGCGTCGCCGCCGTGCCGCCAGATCCACCAGGTGGCGAGCGCGTGCAGCGGCGGCGCGGTGAGGCCGGAGGTGAGCACGCCGCCGGGCGCCGCGGCGTGGTCCTGGGAGCGCCAGACGGACGGCCCGGGGAAGTACGCCTCGGGGGTGTGGAAGACGATGTGCGGCACCATGCCGGTGGACCACTGGCCGGCGAGCAGTCCGGCGAGCTCGGCGTGGGCGCGCTGGGGGCGGTGGCGGGCGAGGCCGATGGCGACGAAGCCGGAGTCCCAGCTCCACTGGTGGGGGTAGAGGCCGGGCGCGGGCACGGTAGCGGTCCCCGTCCAGTTCGCCTCGAGCACGGCCATGGCCTCGCGCCCGAGCGCGGCATCATCGACCGCGGGCCGCGCTTCCATCAACCCACTATGCGCGCCTCACGTCAAAACCCAAACCCCCAAAAACCTGAGGATCTCGTACGGCTTTCGCCATCCCCCCGCCCCACCGACCCCGGCGGGCCTCCGTCGGGCGCCGCCAGTGAGGGCTCACGGGGCACCCGCCGTAACGACTACGCCCTTACCCAAACAAACCACGCACCAGAACAACGCCTACCCGAACAACGTGTGCCCCCAGAACTGCCCGGGTGCCACGCCCGGCGGGCAGGCCCAGATCCCGGACCCGACGTGCTGGATGTACTCGTTGAGCGGATCCTGCCGAGCCAACGCCCGCTGAATCGGGATAAATCCGGTTTCGGGGTTGCGTTGGTAGGCGAGGAAGAACAACCCCGCGTCCAGCCGCCCCAGCCCGTCGGTGCCGTCGGTGAACGAGTAGCCCCTGCGCAGGATGCGCACCCCGCCCAGCGAATCCGGGTTCGACAGCCGCACGTGCGAATCCGGGGGCTGCCTGGCCAGGTCCACGGCGTCGTGCTCGCGCCGCCCGCCGTAGGGCGCGCCCTCCCCCTTGGTCCGCCCGAAGATGTCCTCCTGTTCCCGCAGCGAGGTACGGTCCCAGGTCTCGATGTGCATCCGGACCCGCCTGGCCACCAGGTACGAGCCACCGCGCAGCCACGACGGCGCCTCCGTGCCCACCCACACGTGCCGGTCGAGCGCGGCCCGGTCGTTGAAGGCGATGTTGTTGGTGCCGTCCTTGAACCCCATGAGGTTGCGCGGCGTCTGGGCGTCCGGCGTGGTGGAGGAGGTCTTGCCGAAGCCGAGCTGCGACCAGCGCACCGCGGCGGTGCCGAAGGCCAGCCTGGCCAGGTTCCTGACCGCGTGCACCGCCACCTGGGGGTCGTCGGCGCACGCCTGGACGCACAGGTCGCCGTCGCTGCGCGCCGGATCCAGCTTGTCGGCGGGAAAGTGCGGCAGCCTCCGCAGCTGGGCGGGCCGGTGGGCGGTCAGCTTGAGCCGGTCGAAGAACGACGGGCCGAAGCCCACCGTCAGCGTGAGCCGCGAGGCGGGCAGCCCGAGCGCCTCCCCGGTGTCGTCGGGCGGGGCCAGCGCCGAGCCCAGCGCGCCCCTGCCGACCTCCTGCCCGGCGGTCATCCGCACGGCCGCGTCGGTCCACGCCTTCAGCAGGGCCACCGCCTTGGGCACGGAGGGCTCGACGAGGTCGAAGGCGGCGAAGTGCAGCCGGTCCTGGACCGGGGTGGCGATGCCGGCCTGGTGCGGGCCGTGGAAGGGGACGGCGGACGGCGCGGCCCGGGCGGGTTCCGGGCCGCCGAGCCGTACCAGGGAGACTCCCACGACCGCGACGCCCGCGCCGGCCGCCAGGCCCGCGCCCGTGAGCAGCTTTCTGCGGGAGACGGCCACGGCTCAGCCCGCCACGGCGTCGGCCAGCCCGGACAGCGGCTCGGCGAGGGCGTTGACGCCGTCGGCCAGCTCCTTGATCTGGGCCTTGGACAGCTTGTCGTAGGTGATCCAGCCGTCACCGGAGGCGTGCGCCTTCAGCAGCTTGTCCAGGTCGGCGAACTCGGTGTCCAGGGTGGTGACCAGGGCCGGGTTCTTCTCCTGCAGCACGGGCGTGAGCAGGTCGTAGACCTTCTTGGCGCCCTCGACGTTGGCGGCGAAGTCCCACAGGTCGGTGTGCGAGAAGGCCTCCTCCTCGCCGGTGATCTTCCCGGTGGCCACCTCGTCGAGGAGCTCCTTGGCGCCGTTGGCCATCGAGGTGGCGTCGATCTGCGCCTTGGGGATGCGCGACTTGAGGTCGGCGAGGTCCCTGAGCAGGAGGTCGCCGTACTTCTTCTCCTTGGCCAGCGTGCCGGGCGCGACCCAGAGGGCCTTCTCCAGGCGGTGCCAGCCGGTCCACTGCTGACCCTCTTCGAGGTCGGCCTCGCGCAGGTCCACCTTGGGGTCGATGTCGCCGAACGCCTCGGCCACCGGCTCGACGCTCTCCCAGCCGTAGCGGCTGGGGGCGTAGAGATCCTTGGCCCGGTCGACGTCGCCCTTCTTGACCGCGGCGACGAACGTCTCGGTCTTGGCGATCGTGTCGTCCACCTGCGCGGTGACGTAGGCTCGGTAGTCCTCGACGGCGCGGGTGACGCGCGGGTCGGCCTGCTTGGCGAGCTCGCCGGTGACCTTGAAGTCCTGGCGGATGCCCTCGCCCTTGTGGCCGGGCTTGCAGGCCAGCTGGTAGGAGCCGCCGCCCAGCTCGACGACGAGCTCACCGGAGGCTCCCGGCTGGATGTTGTTGCGCTCGGAGACCACGCTCTTGTCGGCGCGGTAGACGTAGACCGCGGTGGCCTGGGCGCCCTGGTTCTTGATCGCGAACTTGATGACTCCGGCGGCCAGGTCGGTCTTCTCCGCCACGCAGGTGGTGTCGGTGGCGGCCACCCCCACGGTCTCCTTGACCGCGCCGGTGGGCGCGGCCTGGGTGAAACCGGAGCTGCCACTGCCGCTCCCGGTGCCGCCGTCCGCTCCGTCGTCAGTGCCGCCACAGGCTGTCAGTGCGAGAGCGAGAGAACCGCTCAGGGCGAGCGTCCGGAGCACGGAAGCCATGGGGTCTCCTGGTGACGTAAGGTGCCCCTAACTTAGCTTCCCCTAACCTAACAGGGGAGAGTGACGTACGCCACCAAGGTGACCTCAGTCGGTGAGCACCTTCTTCAGCAGCAGGACGCCGAGCCCGACGGCGCCGATGATCAGGGCCCACTTGATCAGCGTGAACACGAGGCCCACGAGCGGGCCGAGCAGAATGAAGGCCGCGACGAGAGCGGCGATGATCAGAAGAATTCGTCCCATGTCATCGACGGTATGCGCGGATTCAAGCCAAATGCAGGCGTCACAGGGTTGAATCAGGGTCAAGTCAGGGATCCCCCTACCTGGCCTGAACGGGGAGTGTGATGAGCCTGGGTCTGCCCATGAGCCGAGAAGGCGCCGACTATGAGCTCCGAGCACGCGCGGAGGAACGCGACCGCATCTCGGGCGACCTTCTCGACCTGGATGCCCACAACACCTACCAGCTACTCAAGGGCGCCACCCTGCGGGGCGCCACGGCGAGCAGGTGGGCCGCCGCGCAGGCGTCGGTGGCCGCGATGTGGGCGCTGTACGACCTCTACCGCGCCGTGCTCCGGCAGGCCGAAGAGGTACGGGCACGGCGCGGTAAACCGGGTACCGCGGAACTGGCCGAGATCACCGCGTTGCTGACCGGCCCTTCCGTCGTGCTCAAGGCCGCGGCCAAGCCCGTGGAGCAGCGCACGCTGGGCGAGGCGGAACCGGACGAGCTGCTCACCCTCGACCAGACGGTGGCCAGGATGGACGCGGCGTTCGGCGAGATCGCCAAGACCCTGCAGGACGTCGACGCGGTCTGGAACCCCGCCCTGCCCCGCATCGAGCAGGCCGAGGCGGGCGCGCAGGCGCTCGCGACCATGACCGCCGAGCTGGGCGAACGCCTCGACCTCAGCGCGATCGAGTCCGACCTGGCGCGCGTGCGCGCACAGGTCGTCGAGGACCCCGTCGGCTGCGCCCCGCCCGGCCCCGAACTGGACCGCCTCACCAAGCTTCTCGACGCGAGCCGCGCCGACCTGGAGCGGGCCGTGCGCGCCAAGCGCGACTACGCCGCCCGCCGTGACCGGCTGCTGGCCGCCATCGACACGGTACGGCAGGCCGAGGCGGAGGCCAGGATGGCCCACGGCCAGGTCGTCGTCAAGATCGTCCTGCCGCCGTCCGCGGCACCCAGGAACCGCCTGCGGGACCTCCTCGCCCACCTCTCCGGCCTCGACTCCGCGGCAGAGGGCTGGCTCACGAGATCGGCCCGCCTCGACGCGCTGGAGAAGGCCGCCGCCGAGGCCACCGGCCAGGCACGGGCCAGCACGCGGGCGCTGTTCGGCCTCATCGGCCGCCGCGACGAGCTGCGCGGCAGGCTCACCGCCACCCAGGCCAAGGCCGCCAGGGTCGGCCTGGCGGAGAACACCGAGTTCAGCCGTCTGTACGAGCGGGCGCACCAGATCCTCTGGACCGCCCCCTGCGACCTGAGGCAGGCGTCCACCGCTGTCGACCTCTACCAGAACGCCATTCATGGAGGCAGCCGATGACCACGTGTGCCCAGCCGGGCTGCCCGGGCACCATCGAAGACGGCTACTGCGACCTCTGCGGCCACGCGGCCGCCGCACCACCCGCCACGCAGAGCGCTTCCCCGGCCACCGGTCCCCTGAGCACGCCCATGAGCACGCCGGTCAGCGGCCCGGTGAGCCGCTCGACCGGCGGCCGGCTGGCCGCCTCACTGGAGGACCTGCCGCCGGTGCCCGCCGTCAACCCCGACGACGTGGTGCTCAAGGACCCGCACGTGGCCGAGGACAAACGCTTCTGCACCTCGTGCAGCCGGCCGGTGGGACGCGGCAGGGACGGTCAGCCCGGCCGTGCCGACGGGTTCTGCCCGAACTGCCGCACCCGCTTCTCCTTCAGCCCCAAACTGGTGGAGGGCGACCTGGTCGGCGGCCAGTACCAGGTGCGGGGCGCGATGGCCCACGGCGGTCTCGGCTGGATCTACCTGGCCACCGACGAGAACCTCGACGGCAAGCCCGTCGTGCTCAAGGGCCTGCTCAACACCAACGACGCCGAGGCCCTGGCCGCGGCCGAGGCCGAGCGGCGCTTCCTCACCTCCGTCGACCACCCGAACATCGTCGACATCATCAACTTCCAGCACCACGACGGCCTCAGCTACATCGTCATGGAGTTCGTCGGCGGCCAGTCGCTGCACCAGTTGCGCCGCCAGGGCGTGATCCCGCTGCGCGACGCGCTCAAGTACGGCAGGGAGATCCTGCGCGCCTTCGGCTACCTGCACGAGCAGGGCCTGGTCTACTGCGACCTCAAGCCCGCCAACGCCATTCGTGTCGGCAGGCGGCTCAAGCTCATCGACCTGGGCGCGGTCCAGCGGCTCGGCTCGCCACCGGGCACCTCGTGGGTGACGCGCGGCTACCACGCGCCCGAGCTGGAAAACCTGCCCTCCTCCGTGGTCTCCGACCTCTACACCGTGGCCAGGACGCTGGCGGTGCTGGCCATACCCGGCTTCAGCCCGGTACGCGACGGCAAGGAGAACCCGCTGCCGGCCGACTGCGGGCACGAGTCCTTCACCCGGCTGCTGCGCCGGGCGACCGCTCCCGAGCCGCCGGCCCGCTTCCAGAGCGCGGCCGAGATGGAGGAGCAGCTCACCGGCGTGCTGCGGGAGATCAGCGCCGAGGCGGAAGGCGTCCCGTTCCCGCAGGTGTCCGGGCTGTTCGGGCCGGAACGCCTGGCGGCGGGCGCGGCCCTGTCCCCCGACCCGGCCCGGGTCTTCGCCGACCTGGATCCGCAGGAGGCCGCGGCGGCGATGCCGGTGCCGCTTGCCGACCCCGCCGACCCCGCTGCCGGCGCGCTGGCGGGCCTCGCGGGCCGCTTCCCGCAGCAGTTGCTCGCCCAGGTGGAGGCGATGCCGCAGACGCCCGAGACCATCCTGACGCGGATCAGGCTGCTGGCCGAGACCGGCAGCCCGGAGGCCGGGCAGGCGCTCGCCGACGCCGCCGGCACGCTGGGCGGCGACTGGCGCCTGACCTGGTACCGGGGTGTCCACGCGCTGGCCACCGGCCACGCCGGCACGGCCGCCGGGCTGTTCGACGAGACCTTCACCCTGCTGCCCGGCGAGCTCGCTCCCAAGCTGGCCTTCGCCCTGGCCCTGGAGGCCGCGGGCAAGGACGCCGGCCGCTGGTACGAGACCGTCTGGCGTACCGACCGCTCCTACGTCAGCGCCGCCTTCGGCCTGGCCAGACGCCATCTGGCCGCGGGCGACACCGCCTCGGCGGTGCGCGTGCTCGACCAGGTGCCGGCCAGCTCCAGCCACCGCGTGGCCGCCCAGCTCGCCTGCGTGGCCATCGGCGCCCGCACCCGGGCGGGTGACGCGCACGAGGCCGCCGGCGCCGCCGACCGCCTCGACGCGCTGACCGACCTCGACCAGAGCCGCCGCGACGGCATGCTGGCGGAGGTCCTGACCTCCGCCCTCGCCGGGCTCGCGAAGGCGGCCCCGCAGGCGGGCCTGACGATCGCCGGGCAGCCGTTCACCGAGGAGAGCGTGCGCGGCCAGCTGGAGGGCATCTACCGCCGCCTGGCCCACGCCGCGACCTCGCGCCGCGAACGCCACACACTGGTCGACCGGGCCAACGCCGTCCGGATGAGGACGTGGGTATGACCTGTCCCCTCTGCGCGGCCTCGGTGCTGCCGTCGGACTCCTTCTGCGAGGCCTGCGGCCATCCGCTCAACGCCCCCACGTGTACGGCGTGCGGCACCCCCACCGTGGACCCCGAGGGCTACTGCGAACGCTGCGGCCTGCGCCAGCCCACCGCCCGCGACCACGAGGAGGCGACCCTGGAGACGGGCGCCGCGGGGGTGAGCGACAAGGGGCTGCGCCGTACCCGCAACGAGGACGCGATGGCGCTGCTGGAGGCGGGCGGCACGACCGTGGTGGTGGTCTGCGACGGCGTCGCCTCCTCCCCCAGGGCGGACGAGGCGTCGGCGGCGGCCGTCCGGACCGCCTCGGCCGCGCTGGCCGGTGGCGCCTCGTCGGAGGAGGCCTTCAAGCTGGCCTTCCGCGCCGTCGCCGATCTGGCCGACGATCCGGACAACCCTCCGGCCTGTACCTATGTCTCGGCCGTGGTGGGCGGCGGGCGGATCACGCTGGCATGGGCGGGCGACAGCCGCGCGTACTGGCTGCCCGGCTGGACCCAGCTGACCGTGGACGACGCCGCGCCCACCGGCGAGATCACCGCCTGGCTCGGCGCCGACGCCGGCCCGGTCGAACCGCACGTGCGGACCTTCGCGCCCAGCGAGCCCGGCCTTGTGTGCGTGTGCACGGACGGCCTGTCCGGTTACCTCGGCGACGGTGTGCCCGACGCGGGCGAGCCTCAGGCGCTCGCCCGCGACCTGCTCAAGCACGCGCTCGACGCGGGCGGGCGGGACAACGTGACCGTCGTTCTGATCCCCGTGAACCCCTAGGAGGCACTGATGGCTGACTTCAAGCTGAACATCGACCAGAACAAGTTCCTGCCGACCGACGGCCGCGAGGTGCACGCCGTCCTGACCATTGAGTCCTCCGGGACCGTCACCAAGGACACGGGGCCCGCCGAGGCCGCGGAGATCATCATCATCGACGTGTCCGGCTCCATGAGCGGGAGCAAGATCAGGGATGCCAGGGAGGCCGCTTCCGCGGCGGTGCAGGCGCTGCGCGACGGCGTGCACTTCGCGGTGATCGCCGGCAACCACGAGGCCGCGGTGATCTATCCGCAGAGCGGCAGGCTGGTTCCGGCGCACGGTGCCTCGCGCAAGGAGGCGCTTGGCGCGATCCGGCGGCTGGGCGCCGGTGGCGGCACCGAGATCGGCCGGTGGCTCCAGCTGGCCGAGAACCTGTTCCGTTACCACCCGAACGCCATCAAGCACGCGATCCTGATGACCGACGGACAGAACAACCAGAGCGCCGACGTCTTCGCCCGCGCGCTGCAGGCGTGCGAGGGCAGGTTCGTCTGCGACAGCCTCGGCATCGGCGAGGACTGGGTTCCCGCCGAGCTGCGCAAGGTGGCCGAGGCGCTGCTGGGCACCTCCGCCTTCGTCAGGAACCAGGGCGACCTGGCCGCGTTCTTCCGCGACCTGACCCAGCAGTCGATGGGCAAGACCGTGGCCGAGCTGGCCCTGCGCCTGTGGGCGCCGCAGAACTCGCGGATCAAGTTCGTCAAGCAGGTCAACCCCACGCTCGTGGAGCTCACCGGCAAGCGCACCGACGTGAACCCGCTGACCGGCGACTACCCGACCGGCTCGTGGGGCGCCGAGGAGCGCGTCTACCACCTGTGCGTGGAGCTCGACCAGCCCGGCCAGATCGGCAACGAGATCAGGGCCGGGTGGGTGAAGCTCGTGCTGCCGGACACGCAGGAGGTCTTCGCCAGCGGCAACGTGCTGGCCCAGTGGACCGACGACCTGGCCCTGTCCACCCGGCTCAACCCGAAGGTCGCCCACTACAGCGGCCAGGCCGAGATGGCCGTGCTGATCCAGGAGGGACTCAGCGCCCGCGACGCCGGCGACCTGGACACCGCCACCGCCCGCCTGGCCAGGGCCAGGAAGATCGCGGTCGAGTCGGGTCACGGCGACACCGCGAGGCTGCTGGACAAGGTGGTCGAGGTCGACTCCTCCGGCACCGCGCGGCTGCGCCGCCAGGTCGACAAGGCCGACATGATCGAGCTCGACACGGGCTCGGTGCGCACCAGCAAGCTAAGGAAGGAGGAGGGCTGATGGCCACCTGCCCGAACGGGCACCCGTCGGGCGCCGACGACTACTGCGACGTCTGCGGCACCCAGATGTCCGGCGGCGGGGTCGCGGCCTCGCTGACCGTCCAGCCCCCCACCCAGGTCGCGGCGGCCCCGGCCGGCGGCGAGCCGTGCCCGGTGTGCCAGGCGCCGCGGGCCGGGCAGTTCTGCGAGGTCTGCGGCCACGACTTCAACGCACCCGCCGAGACTCAGGGCCATTCCGACCTGCACACCCCCGGCCCCGGCCCCGGCGTGCCCCCGTCCCCGCCGACGCGCTGGGAGGCGATCGCCGGCGCCGACCGGGCCTACTTCAACGAGATCATCGCCGAAGGCGGTCCCGACGCGGCCGCCATGGCCTTCCCGCCGTACTGCCCCGAGCGTTCGTTCGCGATGGCCGGCCGGCACGTGCGGATCGGCCGGCACAGATCCTCCGGCGGCAACGACCCCGAGATCGACCTCAGCGGCCCGCCGCAGGACCCGGGCGTCTCCCACCTGCACGCCGTCCTCCTGCTCAGGGACGACGGCGGCTGGGACCTCGTCGACCCCGGTTCCGCCAACGGCACCCGCGTCAACGGCAAGGCGCTCAAGGTCAACGTGCCGGTGCCGGTGAAGCCGGGCGACCGCATCCACGTGGGCGCGTGGACCGTCATCACCATCCGCGAGAACATGCCATGACGATCGTCCAGCCCGCCACCACACCGCCGCCCGCGCAGACCCAGAGCGCGGTCCCCGCTCCGGTGGTCACGCAGCACGCCGTCTCGCGTCACAGCGTGCCCGGCCGCGTCCGCACGCTCACCGGCGCGGTGCTGATCGCGCTCGCGTTGCTGTCGGCGCTGCTCGCCTTCGGCAGCGGCAGCGCCCGCGAGGGCCTGCGGGTGATCGGCCACGACTCCGGCCCGCAGGTCGTCGCCACGGCCGGCCTCTATCTCGGGCTGAGCGACATGGACGCGCAGGTCGCCGACGTGCTGCTCATGGGCAGCGAGTACGGCGAGCGCCGCGCCGCCGCCCTGGCCCAGTACGAGCGCCGCCGCACGGAGGCGAACCAGGCCCTGCTGGACGCGTTCGAGCTGGCCGACGGGGACCCGGCGGAGCGGCTCACCATCCAGTCCGTCCTGGACGGCCTGGGCCGCTACGAGCGCCTGGCCGGCGAGGCCCTGCTGCTGAACACCCAGTCGGACCACCGCGCGGGTGTCCCTCCGGAGGCGGTGCTGGACGTCTACCGGAAGGCCACCGACCTGATGCGGCTGGAGCTGCTGCCGAAGGCGTACAACCTGACGCTGGAGAGCGGCACGATCGTGCGCCGCACCCACGACGAGGAGAGCGCAGCCGTCCGGCTGCTCATGCTCGGGCTGATCGCCGCGCTGATCGCGGTCGGCGGACTCATCGTGGCCCTGCAGCTCTATCTGGCCCGTGCCTTCCGCAGGCGGCTGGCGCCCGCGCTCCTCGTCGCGACGGCGCTGACCGTCGTCGCGGGGCTGGTCGGGGTGGGGGTGCTGGGTCAGGCGCTGCAGTCGATCGCGGCGGCCAAGCGCGACGGCTTCGACGCGGTGCTGACCACCGCCCGCGCCCGCGCCATCGGCAACAGCCTCCACGCCGACCAGGCGCGCTATCTGCTCGACCCGGACAGAGCCGACACCTACGAGCACGCCTTCCTCGACAAGTCGCAGTCGCTCGTCTACGCCGACGGCGGCAACGTGGAGGCCTACCACGCCACGCTGGCCAAGAACGGGAAGGTCAGCCTGGGCCTGCTGGCCCCGGTCCGCGCCAACATCTCCGACAACTTCGCCGCCTACCGGCGCTTCCAGGAGGCCGACGGCCGGATGCGCACGCTGGCGACCTCGGGGCAGACCGCGCAGGCCGTCTCGGCCAAGCTCGACGAGCTGGCCAAGGGCTTCGCGGCGTTCGACAAGGAACTGGTGACGGTGGGCGAGCGCTACGAGGCGACGTTCACGAAGACCGTCGCCGCCGGTGACGGGGCGCTGGACGGGCTGTGGCGGCTGGCGCCGTGGGCGCTCGGCGCGGCCGCCGTCCTGATCGCCGCCGGCGTGTGGCCCCGGCTGAGGGAGTACCGATGAGGCGGATCGCGGCGCTGGCCGTACTGGCGCTCGTGGCGGTGTCCTGCGGGACCGGCGGGGTCGAGAGCGTGATGGGCAAGGAGACGATCAGGATCGGGGTCCGTACCGACCTGCCGGGGATCGGTGTGCGCACGGCTTCCGGCGGGTTCGAGGGCTTCGACGTGGACGTGGCCCGCTACATCGCCGACAAGCTCGGGGCAGCGCCGCAGTTCGTGCCGGTGCTGGCCGCCGACCGGGAGAAGGTGCTCGCCGACGACCGGGCCGACCTGGTGCTGGCCACGTTCTCCATCACCCAGGAGCGCAAGTCGCGGGTGTTGTTCGCCGGTCCTTACCACCTGTCGTACCAGGACATCCTGGTACGGCCCACCGAGCGGGACATCAAGAACGTCCGGAGCCTGGCGGGGCGGCGGATCTGCGAGGTGCAGGGGGCCAACGCCGGCCAGCGGGTGGTCGAGGAGCGCAAGGTGGCCGCCCAGCTCGTCCCGGTGCCCGACTACGGCACCTGCCTGCAGCACCTGAAGGCCGGGCAGGTGGACGCCATCACCACCAACGACATCATCCTCGCCGGCCTGGCCGCGAAGGACGGCTCCGGCCTGCGGCTGCTCAACGCGCGCTTCAACGAGCAGCGGACCGGCGTGGGCCTGCGGGTGGGTGACGTGGAGGGCTGCGAGGCGGTCAACCGCGCGATCACCGACATGTACCAGGACGGCACGGCCAAGTCGCTGTTCAAGAAGTGGTTCGGCACGACCGACCTGGACTTCTCGACGATCGCCGTGCCCCAGTTCGAGGGCTGCTCGTAAACACGGACGCGCGGGCCCGGCGGCGTCCGGGCCCGCGTGCGTCGGTGAACTCAGTCCAGGTAGTCCCGGAGCATCTGCGCACGTGTGGGGTGGCGCAGCTTGGCCAGGGTCTTGGACTCGATCTGCCGGATGCGCTCGCGGGTGACGCCGAACTCGCGTCCGACCTCCTCCAACGTGCGCGGATGACCGTCGGCGAGGCCGAAGCGCAACTGGATGATGCGCTGCTCGCGATCCGACAAGGTCGCCAGGATGTCGTCGAGCTGGTCCTGGAGCATGATGAAGGCGGCGGCTTCCATGGGGACCACCGCGTCGGCGTCCTCGATGAAGTCGCCCAGGTCGGAATCTTCCTCACCGATCGGCGACTGCAGCGAGACCGGCTCCTGGGCGATGCGCTGGATCTCCACCACGCGATCGACCGGCAGGTCCATTTCCTTGGCGATCTCTTCGGGGATGGGCTCGCGCCCGAGGTCCTGGTGGAGCTGACGCTGCACCCGGACGAGTTTGTTGATCGTCTCCACCATGTGCACCGGAATGCGAATGGTGCGCGCCTGGTCGGCAATCGCCCGAGTGATCGCCTGCCGGATCCACCAGGTCGCGTACGTGGAGAACTTGTAGCCCTTGGTGTAGTCGAACTTCTCGACCGCGCGGATCAGGCCGAGATTGCCTTCCTGGATCAGGTCCAGGAAGAGCATTCCGCGGCCGACATAGCGTTTGGCTATCGACACCACGAGTCGCAGGTTGGCCTCGATGAGGCGTTGTTTGGCCCGGGTCCCCTGCCAGACGAGCTCGCGTAGTTCGGGGAAGGCCAGGCGGGATACCCCGTTGCCCAGCTTGTCCTCGGCGAACAGACCGGCTTCGATCGACTTGGCGAGTTCCACCTCCTCCTCAGCGGTCAGCAGCGGCACGCGGCCGATCTCGCGCAGGTAGATGCGGACAAGATCGCTGGTCGGCGCGCGTTTGCCTACGTCTTCCTCGTCGGCGCGAGTGGTCTCCTCGTCGCCCTGGGGCTCGAGGACCTCCACGCCGTTCTCGGCGAGCATGCGCACGACGCGTTCCAGCGCGTCGGACGGCAGCTCGGATCGGTCGAGCGCGGCGGCGACGTCATCGACGGTTACGCTGCCGCGCTCCCTTCCCTTCGCGACGAGGTCCGCCACCTGGTCGACCGATGGCGCTCCTGCTGGCAGTACCGATGCACCCACGGGACACAGTCTGCAGTATTGGTTCCATAAAATGGCAGACCCATTTTTGTCACAGAAGGTAAGGCGCGGGGTCTTACCAAATTGAGATCGGTTTAAGGTTTAGCCCGAGTTTGATCAGGAAAGTAAAGTCAATTGCGCGATGTGATCGGGAGCGCCCGGCAACTGTGCGGTGCCGGGCGGACGGCTTTCCCTGCCTGAGACGTCGGGAATCAATCCACTGAATTCACCGGAAATCCCCGATGTGGTCGCGGGCCCAATCGGCGTACGTGCGCCCGGGACGGCCCAGCACCTGCTCCAGATCGGGCCACGGACGCTCCAGCGCCGACCAGTCCTGATCGGAGTAGCCGTCCTCACCGGATGCCGTACCACCGTCGTAGTCGACGAAGCCGAGCATGAGATCGGCCGACGCGGCGGCGAACCCGCCCTGCGCCTTGAGCAGTTCCCTGGCCCGCTCGCGCGAGACCTCCTCGTAGCGCACCGGCTCGCCGAGCGCCGCCCCGATGGCGGCGACCTGCTCGCGCACCGTCCACGAGGCCGGCCCGGTGATCGTGTACGCGCGGCCGTGGTGCCCGTCCTCCAGCAGCGCCCGCACGGCGACGGCGGCGATGTCCGCCTCGTGGACGAGGTTCATCGGCTCGTCGGCGAACGGATAGCGCACCACCCGCTCGGCCCGCACCGACGGGGCCCAGAGCTGCAGCATGTTCGCCATGAACCCGCCGGGCCGCACGTGCGTCCACTCCAGGCCCGACTTCTCCACGATCGTCTCGACCGGGTTGTGATGCAGCCCCACGCTCACCGAGGCGCCCGACAGATCGACGATCCGCCGCACGCCCGCCGCCTTGGCCAGCGCCACCACCTCCTCGGCCGTCTCCTCGACCGGGAACAGATAGAGCGCCCGGATCCCCTCCAGCGCCGGTTCCAGCGTCCGCGGCCGCTCCAGGTCGGCCCCGACCACCTCGACCTCGTCCGGCAGCCCGTGCGCACCCTCGGGCCTGCGCGTCGTCGCCCTTACCCGCACGCCCGCGTCCACGAGCTGCTTCACCACGTTGCGGCCCACGAATCCCGTGGCGCCCGTCACCAGAACCGTCATGCCACTCACGCTAGAACCCATTCCGGCCACTTTCCGTCCGCAATATCCTGCCGGTTATGGCGAACACAAGCGGCCGGATGCTGCGCCTGCTGTCCCTCCTGCAGACCCACCGCCACTGGCCCGGCACCGACCTCGCCGCCCGCCTCGGCGTCAGCGAGCGCACCCTGCGCCGCGACATCGACCGCCTGCGCGAGCTCGGCTACCCGGTCGACGCCGCCCGCGGCGTCGACGGCGGCTACCAGCTCCGATCCGGTACGGCCATGCCGCCCCTCCTCCTGGACGACGACGAGGCGGTCGCCATCGCGGTCGGACTCCAGGCGGCCGCGGACGGCGCGGTCGCGGGCGCGGAGGAGACGTCCGTCCAGGCCCTCGCCAAGATCGTCCAGGTCATGCCGCCCAGGCTGCGGCACCGGGTCGACGCCCTGGCCCGCTACACGGTCCGCCCGTTCACCTCGGCGGGACCCCGGACCGACCCCGCCACCCTCACCACCCTCGCCCAGTCCTGCCGCGACACCGAACGCCTCCGCTTCACCTACCGCGCCCCTGATTCGGCGTCCCGTCCGGAGCCCGGTACGGAGGACAGGCGGCAGGTGGAGCCGCATCGGCTGGTGTCCGTACGGCACAAGTGGTACCTGCTGGCCTGGGACCTCAACCGGCACGACTGGCGGACCTTCCGGGTGGACCGGATGCGGGCCCCGGCCACCACCGGCGTGCCGTTCCGTCCCAGGGAGGTACCGGGCGGCGATCCGGCGGCCTTCGTGCGCGACCGCTTCACCTCGCAGTCCACCGCCTGGGAGGTCGTGGTGATCGTCCGGACCTCCCTGGAGCACGCCCGGCGCGTGGTCGCGGCGACGGGCGGCATCGTGGAACCCGTCGACGACGAGAGCTGCCGTCTCGTGCTGCACGTGGACGAGTTCGACTGGCCGGTGCTCATCCTGACCGCGCTGGCCGCCGACTTCGAGGTGGTGAGGCCGCCCGAGTTCCGCGCGTACCTCCGGGAGACCGCGGCGCGCCTGGCACGCGGCGTCAGCCCGCCGGACGGACGGTCAGGCTGACGGCGCCGTGTCGATGCTCGCCCGCAGGGTCAGCCGCCGGCGGCGCGGTCTTGGTGCTCGCCCGCGGGGTCAGCTGCCGGCGGCGCGGTCGCGCAGGACGCGGCGTTGTTGTTCGAGGGCGACCAGTTCGCCGAACATCCGGTTGTACTCCTGCTGCTCCTCCACCGGGTTGAGCCGCTGGATCCTCGCCTTGACCTGGGCGATGGCCCGGTCGACCGCGACCGCTTCGATGGCGGCCAGCATCGCCGCGCCGTACCTCTCCTCGACGTGCGCCTCGGCCCGGATGACCTCGACGGCGAAGCGCGTCACCAGCCCGCGCGCGGCCTCGTCGGGCGCGTGCTCCAACAGGCGGTCGACCCACTCGCGCCCGCCGAACCCGGCCGCCGCCACGCCGCCCGCCGCGACGATCACGCCGTGGATCACCACGTGGTCGGCCCCGGTGAACGCCGCCGGGTCGAGCGCGTCGAAGCGCGGCCCGAGCAGGGCGGGACGCTGGATGGCCAGCTTGAGCAGTTCGCCCTCGACCCGCACGTTGGGGTCGATCGGCGCCTCCCGCCGCGCCCGCTGCGGACGCCCCTGCTGCGCGCCGCCGACCTCGGCGATGCGCTGCATGACGAAGCGCTCGTCCATGAACCCGAGCCACCGGTCGAGGTCGATCGCGTAGCGCTTGCGCAGGCCGACGTCCTTGATCCCGGCCACGATCGGCGCCGCCGCGTCCAGCGCCGCGATCTTGCCCTCGTTGCTGCGCAGGTCGTAGCGGGCGATGGTGGAGCGGATCGCGAACTGGAAGAGCGGTTCCCGGCTGGCGATCAGATCGCGGACCGCCGCGTCGCCCTGCTTGATCCGCAGATCGCAGGGGTCGAGCCCGTCGGGCTGAATGGCCACATAGGTCTGGGTCACGAACTTCTGCTCGTCCGCGAACGCCCGCAGCGCCGCCTTCTGGCCCGCCGCGTCACCGTCGAAGGTGAAGATCACCTCACCGGTGGCGGCCGACTGGTCCAGCAGGAAGCGCCGCAGTACCTTGATGTGCTCCTCGCCGAACGCGGTGCCGCAGGTGGCCACGGCCGTGGGCACGCCGGCGAGGTGGCAGGCCATCACGTCGGTGTAGCCCTCGACGATGACGGCCTGCGAACGCTTGGAGATCTCCTTCTTGGACAGGTCGATGCCGTAGAGCACCTGGGACTTCTTGTAGAGCGGAGAATCAGGGGTGTTGAGGTACTTGGGACCGTCGTCGGTCTCGATCAGCTTGCGTGCCCCGAACCCGATGACATCGCCCGTGGCATCGCGAATGGGCCAGATCAACCGGCCGCGGAACCGGTCGATGGGCCCCCGGCGCCCTTCCTTGGCCAGCCCGCCCTTGACGATCTCCTCCGCCGTGAAGCCCCGCCCCATCAGGTGCCGGGTCAGCGCCTCCCATTCGTTGGGCGCGTACCCCACGCCGAAGAGCTCGGCGTCGGCCCGCTCGAACCCCCGCTCCGACAGGAACTTCCGGCCCGGCGCCGCGTCCGGCGACAGCAGTCTGTCGCGGTAGAACTCCGCCGCCGCCTTGTGCGCCTCGATCAGCCGGGCCCGCTCCCCGTGATCGCGCTTGGGCACATAGCCGCCCTGCTCGTACTGGAGCGTGATTCCCGCCCGCGCGGCCAGCCGCTCCACCGCCTCGCTGAACGGCAGATGCTCGGTCTTCTCCACGAAGGTGATCACATCGCCACCTTCTGAGCAGCCGAAACAGTAGTACATGCCGCGCTCGGGGGTGACGTTGAAGGACGGGCTCTTCTCGTCATGGAAGGGGCAGAGGCCCTTGAGGTTGCCTCCGCCGGCGTTGCGCAACTGGATGTGCTCGCCGATCACCTCGGCGATGGGGGAACGCTCACGAACGAGTGCGATGTCGACATCACGGATCCGGCCAGCCACGCGGCAGAGTCTATTGCGACCCACCGACACAATCGCCGCCGCATGCGCAACGGGCTTCATTGATCAAGGCATGGAAGTGCGCCGTCCATCCTGAGGGGCGGGAGGACGGGTGAGCGGAGTGGGCGGCTCGCCCGTATGGTGGGGTCCGGGTGCATTCTGGGAGACATCATCCGGATCCGCGCGAAGCGTGGCCCCAGAGATCGGCGCGGCCCAAGCCCTTTCGGGCAAACAGGTGATGCGGGAGCTCCCGGTCGGCTACAAAGGGAACGGTTGTCGTTGGATACGGTGACACGGGTGGAGATCATGCGATCGGGGCTTTTGGGGCGTTGTGCCGCCGCTGCGGGGGCATTGCTGGTCAGCGCGGGTTGTGCGCAGGGCGCCGGTGTCGCCGGGGTCAGCGCCAGCGCGCCCGCCACCGTCACCCCTTCCGCCACCCCACAGGTCACCGGCACCATCCCGCCCAAGGAGCCGCAGGCACGGCCCCAAGGCGATGACCCCGTCAAGGTGCCGCCGCCCAAGATGTCCAAGTACCAGTACGTCTTCCCCGTCAAGGGCTGCCGGACCACGTACCAGCGGCAGCTCCTCGTGCTCCCCAAGACCACGATCTGGGCCGCCCAGGGGTGCTCCTTCGTCGCCCCCATCGGCGGGACGATCGACGAGGTCAACACCAAGAACCGCTGGCGCCCCTCCACCGACAAGGGAGCCGACCGCGAGGGCAGGTTCGTCACGCTCGTCGGCGACGACGGCGTCCGCTACCTGGGCGGCCATCTCGACAGCGTCACCGAGGGCCTCGCCCCGGGCACCAAGGTCAAGGCGGGCCAGGTCCTCGGCCAGGTCGGCAAGTCGGGCAACGCCCGCGACACCGGCGCGAACCTGTACTTCGCCATCTCCTGGAAGACCGGCCCCGCCTACTGGTGGGTACGCCGCGGCATGGTCGAACCCTGGACCTACCTGGACGCGTGGGCCGAGGGCAACAAGACCTACTCCCCCCGCGACGCCGCCTTCGGCCTGCGCAAGAAGCTGGGCGAGACGCCGCCCTGCCAGGTGCAGTGCAAGTCGAAGAAGGCGCCGCAGCCGACCAACGACACGAAGAAGCCGAAGGACGAGGAGCCGCCGGTCGTCATCGGTGACCCGACGACAACTCCTGCGAGTCGACCTTGACCCCTGACCTGATGAGGTCCTGGATGTCGCCGACGACGTCCCACACGTTGACGTTCATCCCGGCGACGACCCGGCCGTCACGCAGCCAGTAGGCGATGAACTCCAGTTCGCCGACGTCACCGCGGAAGACGACCTCGTCGTAGCCCTGGATGTCGCCGGAGAACTCCATCCCGATCTCGAACTGGTCGCTGAAGAAGTACGGCACGCGGTCGTACGCCACGTCCTGGCCGAGCATGGAGCGGGCCGCGGCCGGGCCGCCGTTCAGGGCGTTGGCCCAGTGCTCGACGCGCAGCCTGCGGCCGTACAGCGGGTTGAAGGACTCCGCCACGTCACCGGCGGCGTACACGTCGGGATCGGACGTGCGCAACGCGGCGTCGGTCAGGATGCCGTCGGCGACGTCGAGCCCGGCGTCCACGGCCAGGCCGGTGTCGGGCGTGGCTCCGATGCCGACGAGGACGAGGTCGGCTTCGAGTCGTTCACCGCTGCTGAGCCGTACCCCCGTCTGCGTGATCTCCGCGACGGGCGTGCCGAGGCGCAGGTCGACGCCGTTGCGGCGGTGCACGTTCGCGAAGACCTCGCCGAGTTCCGGCCCGAGCACGCGGTGCAGCGGCGTGGGCTCGGGTTCGACGATCGTCACCTGGCAGCCGGCGGCGCGGGCCGCCGCCGTGGTCTCCAGGCCGATCCAGCCGGCGCCGACGACGAGCACCCGTCCGCCGCGGGCGAAGCGCTCTTTGAGCGCCTCACTGTCCTGCACGGTGCGCAGGTAGCGTGCGGGTCCCGGCAGCCGCCGGGGGCTGGATCCGGTCGCGATGAGCAGTTTCTGGTACGGCTGCCGCGACCCGTCGGACAGCCGGACGGTGCGGCTCCCGAGGTCCAGCCGGGTGGCCCGGAGGCCGAGGCGCAGGTCGATATCGTGCTCCGCGTACCAGCCGGTGGCATGGACGAAGATCTTTTCTCTCTCGCTTTTGCCCTGCAGATAGCCCTTGGACAGGGGCGGGCGTTCGTAGGGTCGTTCCGTTTCCGCGCCGATGAGGACGATCTCGCCGTCGAAGCCCTCTTCGCGCAGCGTCTGCGCCGCCTTGGCCCCAGCAAGCCCGGCACCGACGATCACAAATGTGGCCATGGGGGCAGTATCCGCCCCCGCAGGTCCTCAGGAAAGCCGCCGGTGCCAGGCGACCGCCGAAGTGTCGGTGAGAGAGGCGATCTGGTCGATGACGACACGAACGCGCCCGGCGTCGTCGTCGGCCTGGAGGTAGGCGGGGCGGAAGGCGGGTTCGAGCGTGCGGGGCGCGCCGAGCGTGATGAGGGAGGCCAGTTCGGTGATGAGCTCACGCTGTCTGGCCTGGTTGGCGTGGTGGTCGTCGCGGGTCATCACGTAGTGGGCGGTGACGCCCTTGAGCAGCGCGCATTCGAGCCGGGTGTCGTCGGGCACGACGAGGTCGGCGCGGTGGCGCGGGCCGTACGCGCCGATGGTGGCGCTCTGCGCTGAACGGCAGAAGCGTCCGATGAGGCCGCTGGTGAGGGCTTTGAGGCCGGCCAGGTCGGCCAGGGTGGCGGCGAACGTACGCGGCCAGAGCGGGTCGGCGATGAACTTGGCGAAGACCTCTTCGAGCAGGCCGGGGTCAGCGTCGCGGGCGTACCAGAGGCGGGTGACCTCGCAGACCTGGCGGCGCTCCTCCGCCGACTGGAGGGCTTCCGGGGTGACGTATCCGGCGTGCAGCGCGTCTTCGAGGTCGTGGACGGAGTAGGCGACGTCGTCGGCCCAGTCCATGATCTGCGCCTCGAAGCTGACGCGGCCCTCGGGGGCGCCGTCGCGGATCCACGCGAAGACCGGCAGGTCGTCCTGGTAGACGCCGAACTTGGGGGACTTGTCGCAGGTCCAGGGGTACTTGATGGAGGCGTCGAGTGCGGCTCTGGTCAGGTTGAGCCCGGCGCTCTCGCCCGACTCCGTGAGGACCTTGGCCTCCAGGCGGGTGAGCAGGCGCAGGCTCTGGGCGTTGCCCTCGAAGCCGCCGCACGAGGGTGCGAGCGCGTTGAGCGCGACCTCACCGTTGTGCCCGAACGGCGGATGCCCCAGGTCGTGCGCCAGGCAGGCGGTCTCCACGAGGTCGGGGTCGACCCCCAGGGTGGCGCCCATCTCCCGGCCGACCTGGGCGCACTCCAGCGAATGCGTCAGCCGGGTACGCGGGATGTGCTGGCCGAGGCCCAGCGTCTCACCGGGGCCGACGACCTGGGTCTTGGCCGCGAGCCGGCGCAGGGCGGCGCTGTGGAGCACGCGGGCCCGGTCCCGCCCGAACGGGCTGCGCTCGGGGTTGCCGGGTGGTTCCGGCACCCAGCGCTCCTGGTCATGCTGGTCATAGCGGGACATAAGAACGGTGAGTCTACTCCTGTCCACCCAACCCCTCCTGTGCTGGGAGTACTGCCCCGGTGACCACCTCCCTACGCGTGGGTGAAGCGCCAGGCCGCCCGGCCTGGCGCCTGTGCCGTCAGCGGGTGTCGGAGTCGTTGTGCGTCAGTACGGCCCGGCCGGCCTCCAGGCGGGCGACCGGGATGCGGAAGGGCGAGCAGGAGACGTAGTCGAGCCCGGCCTCGTGGCAGAAGTGGACCGAGTCGGGGTCGCCGCCGTGTTCGCCGCAGATGCCGAGCTTGAGGCCGGGCCGGGTGGCCCTGCCCTCCTCGACGGCGATGCGGACCAGGCGGCCGACGCCGTCGCGGTCGAGGGTCTCGAACGGGGAGACGCCGAAGATGCCGAGCTCCAGGTAGCGGGAGAAGAAGGCGGCTTCGACGTCGTCGCGGGAGAAGCCCCAGGTCATCTGGGTGAGGTCGTTGGTTCCGAAGGAGAAGAACTCGGCGGCCTCGGCGACCTGGCCGGCGGTGAGCGCGGCGCGCGGGGTCTCGATCATGGTGCCGACGAGGGCGTCCACGCCGGTCGCCCGGAGGATCTTGACGGCTTCCTCGCGGACCGCCTCCAGCTCCTGGACGGCGGCCACGAGCGGGATCATGATCTCCGGGCGGGCGCCGGGCACCTCGCGGGCGGCTTCGGCGATGGCCCGGACCTGCATGGCGAACAGGCCGGGGATGACCAGGCCGAGCCGTACCCCTCGCAGACCCAGCATGGGGTTCTGCTCGTGCAGTCTCTTGACGGCGGCCAGCAGCGCGCGGTCCTTGTCCGTGGCCTCGCCCGTGGCGGCCTTGACCGAGAGGGCGACGAGGTCGGGCAGGAACTCGTGCAGGGGCGGGTCGATGAGGCGAATGGTGACAGGAAGACCCTCCATAGCCCGAAAAATGCCGATGAAGTCGGATTTCTGGTGTGGCTCCAACGCGTCCAGCGCCGCCTGCCGTTCCTGCTTGGAGGCGGCGAGGACGAGGTCCTCGACGAGCTGACGGCGCTCGCCCAGAAACATGTGCTCGGTACGGCACAGCCCGATCCCCTGGGCGCCGAAGCGCCGCGCCCTGGCCGAGTCCTCGGCGTTGTCGGCGTTGGCCCGCACTCCGAGCCGGCGTACCGAGTCGGCGTGCGCCATGATCCGGTCCACCGCCTTGACCAGCTCGTCATCGGGTTGGGCGCCCTCGAAGTACTCCACGACCACGGAGTCGACCACCGGCACCTCGCCGAGGAACACCTCACCGGTGCTGCCGTCGATCGAGATGACGTCGCCCTCGCGCACCTCGATCCCGCCCGGGGCGGTGAAGCGCTTCTGCGAGGAGGAGACCTCCAGCTCCTCAGCGCCGCAGACACAGGTCTTGCCCATGCCACGGGCGACCACGGCGGCGTGGGAGGTCTTGCCGCCGCGCGAGGTGAGCACGCCGCGGGCGGCGATCATCCCGGACAGGTCGTCGGGGTTGGTCTCGCGGCGGACGAGGATGACGTCCTCGCCCTGTCCGGCCAGTTCGACCGCGCGCTCGGAGGTGAAGACGACCTTGCCGACAGCGGCGCCGGGCGAGGCGTTCATGCCCTTGGTGATCGTCTTGCGGTCACCCTCCTGGGAGAAGCGGGGGAACATCAGCTGCGCGAGCTGGTCGCCGCTCACCCGGGTAACGGCCTCGTCGAGCGTGATGAGGCCCTGGTCGACGAGCTGGACGGCGATGCGGAAGGCGGCGGCCGCCGTACGCTTGCCGACCCGGGTCTGCAGCATCCACAGCTTGCCGCGCTCGATCGTGAACTCGATGTCGCACAGGTCGCGGTAGTGGGTCTCCAGCGTCTCCATGATCGACAGGAGCTCGTCGTAGGAGCCCTTGTCGATGCGCTCCAGGTCTTGCAGCGGGACCGTGTTGCGGATGCCGGCGACGACGTCCTCGCCCTGGGCGTTCTGAAGGTAGTCGCCGTAGATGCCCTGGCGGCCGGAGCCGGGGTCGCGGGTGAAGGCGACGCCGGTGCCGGAGTCGTCGCCGAGGTTGCCGAAGACCATGGCGACGATGTTCACCGCGGTGCCGAGGTCGGCGGGGATGCGTTCCTGGCGGCGGTAGAGGATGGCTCGGGGCGCGTTCCATGAGTCGAAGACGGCCATGACGGCCAGGCGCAGCTGGTCGCGGGGGTCGGCGGGGAAGTCCTTGCCGGTCTGCTCGCGCACGATGCCCTTGTAGGTCTCGACGAGCCCCTGGAGCTCCTGCGCGGTGAGGTCGGTGTCCTGGCGGCCGTTCTTGAGCTTCTCCAGAGCGTGCTCGAACAGCTCGCCGTCGATGTCCTGGACGGTCTTGCCGAACATCTGGATGAGCCTGCGGTAGGAGTCCCAGGCGAAGCGGTCGTTGCCGCCCGCCTGCTTGGCCAGGCCGTGGACGGACTCGTCGTTGAGTCCGATGTTGAGGACGGTCTCCATCATGCCGGGCATGGAGAACTTGGCGCCCGAGCGCACGCTGACGAGCAGCGGGTCGTCGGCCTGGCCGAGCTTCTTGCCCATGGCGCTCTCAAGCGCGCTCAGGTGGTCGGCGATCTCCCGCTCCAGTCCCTCGGGGACGGAGCCTTCCGCCAGGTAGTGGCGGCACGCCTCGCTGGTGATCGTGAACCCGGGGGGAACCGGCAGCCCGAGGTTGGTCATCTCGGCGAGGTTGGCTCCCTTGCCGCCGAGCAGGTCCTTGAGATCCCTGTTGCCCTCGGTGAAATCGTAAACGAACTTGGCCACCACAGCTCCAATCAACGCCTCTGCCTTGGACTGTACCGGCGAAAAAGATGATGAAACTGCACACGTCGGTTAAGTCGATGTTTTCCCAGGTCAATGGCCTTCATGAGGTCTAATCCAATTAAAACTCTAGTCTCCTGGAAATTGGTTTATACCAATTGGTTTAAACCAATTCTTGAGAAAGCTGTGGGGTAGGAGGAGAATGAGGGGCGACCCCCTGACCGGGAGGCGCCGATGGCCACCCCCACCACCAAGCCGACGCGCCGCGCGCGCCTGACCGCCGGATCGGCGCGGGCGGCGACAGGCAGCGCCCGCTACCTCGACGACCGGCTCGGCACCGGCCGCTGGCTGGCACCCAACCTGCGCAAACTCTTCCCCACCCACTGGTCGTTCCTGCTGGGCGAGTTCGCGCTCTACTCCTTCGTCCTGCTCGTGCTGACCGGCACGTTCCTCACGCTCTTCTACAAGCCGGAGGCGGGCGCGGCGTTCGAGTCGGTGCGCGAGCTCAGCGTGGACGTGCGCGGCGGGCTGCTCATCCGGCAGATGCACCACTGGTCGGCGACGATCTTCGTGCTGGCGATCGTGGCCCACATGTTCCGTGTCTTCTTCACCGGGGCGTTCAGGAAGCCGCGTGAGCTGACGTGGGTGCTGGGGGCGCTGCTGTTCGGGCTCGCGCTGTTCGAGGCGTTCCTCGGGGTGACGCTGCCGGCCAACCAGCTCGGGATGTCGGGGCTGCGCGAGACCCAGGGCCTGCTGCTGTCGATCCCGCTGGCCGGCACGTACCTGTCGTCCTTCGTCTTCGACGGCCCCTTCCCCGGCCAAGTGATCCCGCGCGCGTTCGTCGCCCACGTTCTGCTGGTGCCCGGCCTCCTGCTGGCGCTGGTGCCGCTGCACGCGCTGGTGCTGACCTGGCGGCAGAAGCACACCGAGCACCACGGCGAGGGCCGCCGGGTCACCGGGGTGCCATTCTTCCCCGCCTTCTCCCTCAAGCAGGGCATCACCTCACTGGGCACGTTCACGGTCATCACCGCGCTGGCCACGTTCGTCATCGTCAACCCCGTCTGGACCGCCGCGCAGGCCTACCGGGCCGGCGCCGTGCCGCCGTCGGCGCAGCCGTTCTGGTACTTCGGCGTGCTCGAAGGCATGCTGCGCCTGCTGCCGCCGTGGGAGTTCACGATCGCGGGCTTCACCTTCGCCGCCGGTCTCTGGATCCCGATGCTCGTCCTCGGCGGCTTCTTCACGGCCCTGCTGTTCTGGCCGTTCATCGAACGCCGCTTCACCGGCGACCGCGCCCACCACCAGGTCGTGCAGCGCCCCGCCGCCGCGCCCGTGCGGACCGCGCTGGGTGTCGCGGTCGTCGTCTTCTTCACGGTCATCTGGTCGGCGACCTGGTTCACCACCGACCTCACCGCCGGCCCGCCCCTGCTCGCCGTCCCCGCCGAGCTCTATCCGGCCCTCCTGTACGGCTTACGCGCCGCCGTCATCGTCCTGCCCGGAGTGGCGTACGCGCTCACGTTATGGCTGTGCAAAAGGCGATATCGCGATGTGATCTCCGAATGACACGCTGCCCTGCGTGCGATCCCTGTTAGCCGCCGCGGCACTGCTGGCGGCCACCTCCTGCTCCGCCTCCTCCGGCGCGGCCGCACCCTCGGCGGCACCGTCGGCCACCCCGGAGACCTACCACGCCACCGATCTGCGTCCCGGTGACTGCTTCGACGACATCTCCCCTGACGGCTTCGCGACGCTGGTGACGTGTGAGAAGCCGCACGTCTACGAGTTCGCCGGGATCTGGGTCCTGCCCGATGAGCCGTGGCCGGGTGACGACAAGGTGATCGAGCGGTCCACGAAGGGTTGCGAGGAGAAGGTCAGGATCAAGAAGGCGCTCCGTGACACGGTGACCTGGACGGCCTTCGCGCCGGTGCTGGCCACCTGGCCGAAGCATCGGACCGCCTACTGCGTCGCCCTGTCGGTCGAGGAGGGCGTCAAACTCACCGGCCACGTGCTCGGCTAGGAGAACGGGTTCCCGGCGGGGACCGCGGTGCCCGCGCCGCCCAGCGGCGGGAACCACAGCACGAACGTCGCCCCGGCGCCGAGCCGGGAGAAGACCGCGACCCTGCCCCCGTGCGATTCCACGATCTGCCGGACGATGGCCAGGCCCAGGCCCGTGTGCCGGTCGCGGCGGCTGCTCTCGCCCCGCCAGAACCGGTCGAAGACCCTCGGCTGGTCCTCCTCCGCCAGGCCGGGGCCGTCGTCGGCGACCGCGGTCCAGAGCCAGCCGTCCTCCCGGCCCGCCGCCACCCGGACGCGGCCGTCGGGGGGCGAGAGCCGTACCGCGTTGGACAGGAGGTTGGCCACGGCGCGGCGCAGCGCGTCGTGGTCGCCGCTCATCGCGAGGTCCTGTTCCAGCCGGCGGGTCAGCGTGAGGCCGCGGGCGGCGGCCAGCGCGGCGTACTCCTCGCTGGCCTCCTGCACCACGCGGCCCAGGTCGAGGTCGGCGTCGGCGAAGGCGGCGCCCTGGCGTCTCGCGCTGGCCAGCAGGTCCTCGACCAGGCGGGTCATGCGGGTCGTGGCGCGGTCGACGACGGCGACCGCGCGGGTGCGCTCCTCGTCGCTGGCGTCGGGGGTGGCGAGGACGGCGTCCACGTTGGCCCGGATGATCGTGAGCGGGCTGCGCAGCTCGTGCGAGGCGTCGTCGATGAGCCTTCGCTGGGCGCTGAAGGCGGACTCCAGGCGGTCCAGCATGGTGTCCACGGTGTCGGCCAGGTCGCGCAGTTCGTCGCGCGGGCCGTTCAGCCGGATGCGCCGGGTCAGGTCGGTGGCCTGGATCTCCTCGGTCGTGCGCGTGATGGCCCGCACCGGGCGCAGCACGCGGCCGGACAACACCCAGCCGATGCCGAGGCTGGCCAGGAACAACGCGCCGAGCGTCACCAGCGAGTAGTCGCGCAGCGTGGCCAGGGTCCTGACGTTGATCGCGTTCTCAACCTCCTCCACGAACACGACCTCCTCCTTGCCCACGTACTCGCCGCCACGGTAGGCCTTGGCGTACTCGGTGGTGTAGGGGCGCTGGTCGGTGGTCTTGGAGATGCCCCAGTAGATGCCGCCCAGCACCAGCGCGGCCAGCACGAACAGCAGCCCCGAGTACAGCACCGTCAGCCGGAACCGGATCGTGTGGATCATGCCGGCTCCTTCAGCCGGTAGCCCCTGCTGATGACGGTCTCGATGAGGCCGTCCTCCTGGAGCTTGCGCCGCAGGTTGCCGACCGTGACCCGGACGGTGTTCGTGAACGGGTCGGCGTGCTCGTCCCAGACGTGCTCCAGCAGTTCCTCTGAGGAGACGACGTGCCCGGGTCTGGTCATGAGGTAGTGGAGCACCCCGTACTCCTTCGGGGTGAGCGCGAGCGCGCGGCCGCCCAGCGACACCTCCATCCTGGCTGTGTCGATCCGCAGCTGCCCGACTTCCAGGACGGAGGTGCCGCCGGTGTCTCTGCGCAGGAGCGCGCGCACCCTGGCCAGCAGTTCGGGGAAGGCGAACGGTTTGACCAGGTAGTCGTCGGCGCCTTCGTCGAGCCCGCGGACCCGGTCGTCGAGCCGGTCGCGGGCGGTCACCATGATGACCCGCACGCCCTTGCCGGCCGCCCGGATCTCCCTGCACACCTGGAAGCCGTCGCCGCCGGGCAGGTTCAGGTCGAGCAGCACCAGGTCGTACGTGTTGACCTGGAGCTTCTCGTGCGCGACGGGCGCGTCCAGAGCCACGTCCACGGCATATCCGGCGCGGGCCAGGCCGACGCGCAGCGCGTCGACCAGGTCCTCTTCGTCTTCGACGACCAACAGGCGCATATTTCCTAGTCTCTGATGATTTGTTCGGCTATGGGAGCAGCACGATCGATCGGGATCGCGAAGCCTATGCCGATGTTGCCGCCGCCCCGGCTCGACGCGATCGCCGTGTTCACCCCGACGACCTCGCCACGGGCGTTGACCAGCGGGCCGCCGGAATTGCCGGGATTGATCGAGGCGTCGGTCTGCACCGCGCTGCGGGAGGTGCCGCCCAGCCGTACCCGGCGGTCGAGGGCGCTGACGATGCCCGAGGTCACCGTGCCCGACAGGCCCAGCGGCGAACCGATCGCCAGCACCTGGTCACCGACCGCCAGGTCGGCCGAACGGCCCAAGGTGGCGGGCGCGAGCCCAGTAACGCCCGCCACCTCCAGCACCGCCAGATCCTCATCCTGATCAGCACCCAGGACTCTGGCGGAGAATCTGCGACCGTCGTTCAGCACCACGTTCACCGTGCTCGCCTCGCCGACGACGTGCGCGTTGGTGATGATGTGGCCGGCCCCGTCCACGATGAAGCCGGAACCGCCGCCCCGGCCCACGTCGATCGAGACCACGCTCGGCAGCAGCCGCGCCGCCGTACCGGACAGTCCGGTCGTGTTGGGCGCGGCGGGGGCCGCGCGGGGCAGCGTGACCGGCGCCGGGCCCGTCGCCAGCCCCGCGCCGGCGAACCCGGCCACCGCCCCGGTCAGCCCGGCGACGAGTACCGCGCCGAGCAACAGCGCCCCTCCGCGAGGACCCCGCCCAGCCGGTACGGCTCCCGCCGACTCGGCTCCCGCCCCCTCGGCCGCCGTCTCCCCCGATGTCAGGTGACCCGGCGACGGCGAGACGAAGTCGGGCCCACGCGGCGTCCCCAGCCCTCTGCGCATCCCGGTCATGGCAGCCTCGAGAACCAGATCATGGACCCGACCGCCGCGAGCAGCGCCGCCACCAGGCCCGCTGCCACGAACCACATCCAGATCTCCTGCCGTTCCGTCCGGTAGCCGACCGAGGTGCCGATGTCCTCGTACACGGCCTGCAGTTCGTCGCCGCTGGCCGCCTCGTAGAAGCCGCCGCCCGCGGCCCCCGCCAGCTCACGCAGCGCCGGGCCGTCCACGGGCACCGGTACCCGGCTGCCCTGCAGCTCGACGGTGCCGCCCGGCGTGCCGTACGCGATGGCCGTGACCGGGACGCCGCGCGCCGCGGCCTGCTCGGCGGCCTCGCGGATCCCGCGGCCGGTGGTGTTGGAGCCGTCCGACAGCAGGACGATGTGCGCGGGCGGCGGTTCCGCCTCGCCGTCCACGCCGGCGATGGCCTCCAGCGAGGAGTGGACGGCGTCGCCGATCGCGGTGCCGGAGGAGGTGGTCAGGCGCTCCAGCGCGGTGAAGACGGCCTGCCGGTCCGTGGTCGGCGGCACCGCCACCGACGCCTCCGACGAGAACGTCACCAGCCCGAGGTTGAAGCGCTCCGGCAGCCCGCGCACGAACTGCGTCGCCGCCGCCCGTGCCGCCGTGAACCGGTCGGGGGCGACGTCCGTGGCGCCCATCGAGGCCGACACGTCGAACGCCACCATGATCGTGGCCCGTTCCCTGGGCACCTGCACCTCCGCCGTGGGCCGGGCGAAGCCGACCACGAGCAGCGCGAACATCCCCAGCAGCGCGCCCGCCGGAACGTGCCGCCGCCAGCGCGGGCGCCTCGGGGCCACCTTGTCCAGCAGGTCGAGGTTGGTGAAACGGACCGCGTAGGCACTGCGCCGTACCGACATCAGGACGTAGGCGAGCGCGAGCAGCGCGACCGGCACTAGCAGCCACAGCCAGACCGGAGAGATCAGCGTCATGCGGCGCCGCCCCCTCCCTGCCACGACCCGCGCGCGCCCAGCCGCGCCAGCCGGCGTTGGCGCAGCACGTGCTCCACCAGGTCGCGCACCCAGTCGCCGTCGGTGCGCAGCCGCAGGTGCGCGGCGCGGGCCCGGCGCAGCGCCGTCTCGATCCCGGCCCGCTGCCCGGCGGCGGCCTCGGCGTAGCGGCGGCGCAGCCGGGCGCTGGCCGTCGCGTACTCGCGCCGCCGGCCCGTCTCCGGGTCCATCAGCGTGAGCAGCCCCACGTCGGGCAGCACGAGCTCGCGCGGGTCCAGCACCTCGACCGCGAGCACCTGATGGCGTACGGCCAGCCGCCGCAGCTCCGGCTCCCACGTCTCCGGCGGATCCAGGAAGTCGGAGACCACCACGACCAGCCCGCGGCGCACCACGGTCCGGCCCAGCCGATGCGCCGCCGCGCCCAGGGCGGCGGCCTTCGTCCCCGGCCTGGCCCGCGGCAGCGTGAAGATCTCCTGCAGCAGCGCCATCAGGTGCGGCCGGCCGGTCCTGGCCGGCAGCGCCCTGAGACCGGAGCCGTGCAGGAGGTGGGCGCCGATCCGGTTGCCGGTCCGCTGGGTCAGGAACCCGATCGCGGCCGTCGCGGCCAGGGCCAGGTCCCGCTTCTCCATGGCGGCGGTGCCGAAGTCCATGCTGGCGCTGGCGTCCAGCAGCACCCACAGCTCCAGCTCGCGGTCGGCGACCACGTCGCGTACGTGCGGCTCGGCGGTGCGCGCGGTGACGTTCCAGTCGATCCGCCGCACGTCGTCACCCGCCTGGTACGGCCGCGCCTCGGCGAGCTCACTTCCCGGACCGGGCAGCAGACCGAGATGGTCGCCCTGCAGCAGGCCGTCGAGCCGCCGGGTGATCGTCAGCTCCAGACGGCGCAGCGCGGGCCCGGCCCGCTCGTAACCGTGAAGGTTCATGCCGCCGACTCCCCCAGCCCGACCGCCGCCAGGGCGGTCTGCGGGGCGATCACCGGCGTCGGGACGGCCGCCAGGACGCGGTCGACCAGCTGCCGGGGCGTGACCCCCTCGGCCAGCGCGTCGAACGACAGCACCAGCCGGTGCGCCATCACGTCCTGCGCCACGTCCCTGACGTCCTCCGGCAGGACGTACTCCCTGCCGCGCATCAGGGCCAGCGCGCGACCGGCCGCCAGCAGGCCCAGCGTGGCGCGCGGGCTGGCGCCGAAGGCCAGCATCCGCTCCACGTCGGGTACGGCGTAGCGGGCCGGGGCCCGGGTGGCGTAGACGAGCCGGACCGCGTACTCGGCGACCGCGTGGTGCACGAACACCCGGTCGGCACGCCGCTGCAGCGCGATCACCCGGGCCGGGTCCAGGATCGCCCGCGCCCGCGGCGGGTCCACGCTCATGCGGTAGACGATCGCCAGCTCCTCCGATTCGCTGGGATAGCCCACGTCGATCTTCATGAGGAAGCGGTCCCGCTGCGCCTCGGGCAGGTGGTAGACGCCTTCCGACTCGATGGGGTTCTGGGTGGCCAGCACCAGGAACGGCGCGGGAACCGGGTGCGTGACGCCGCCGATGCTCACCTGCCGCTCGGCCATGATCTCCAGCAGGGCCGACTGCACCTTGGCCGGGGCGCGGTTGATCTCGTCGGCCAGCAGCAGGTTGGCCATGACCGGGCCGAGTTCGATGTCGAAGCTCTCGGTGGAGGGCCGGTAGATCCGGGTGCCGACGATGTCCGACGGGACCAGGTCGGGCGTGAACTGGATCCTGGCGAACGTACCGCCCACCACCCTGGCCATCGTCTCGGCGGCGAGCGTCTTGGCGATGCCGGGGACGCCTTCGAGCAGGCAGTGGCCACGCGCCAGCACCGCCACCAGCAGGCGCTCGACCATGTGGTCCTGGCCGACGATCACCCGCTTGACGGCGAAGAGCGCGCTCTCCAGCAGAGCGGTGTCCTCTCGGGCATCGTCCGGCCCCTGGGTCACGGCTCGACCTTGTCGTCGGGGCAGTCGTTCAGCACGAGCCTGAGCTCGATCGGCTCGGGTGCGGGGGCGGCGGCGTGGGCGGCGCCCGCGGTGGCCAGGACCGCCCCACCGGCCAGCGCCAGCGCCGCCAGGCGTGGCAGGCGTGCCCGCCGGGCCCCGGAACCCTTGGCCGGACGCGATATGCGAAGCGACATGCTGTTCCTTTCGCGGGATGAGCATCAGGACGACTCCCGATGTCATCGCCCATGTCACCAAGCACCCGCGAAAGCTGTCGTAACGCACGCCTTTATACGATTTTTCGCCCGACAGGTCCCATAGGGGCCATGCCACCCGCATCGACCTCGACCCGCTCCACGCACCCTGCTCGGAAAAGGCGGGTCCGTCACCGGACCAGCGGCCTTACCCAAGCGTTGAGGCTTGCCCGAGCCCTGAGGCTTGCCCGAGCTCTGAGGCTTGCCCCCAGGTTTTTGAGCCTTGTCCCGAGCTCGGATGGCTTGCCCGAGTTCGGATGGCTTGCCCGAGCTCGGATGACTTGCCCGAGTTCGGATGGCTTGCTCCGAGCTGGGGAGGCTTGTCCCCAAGCTCTGGGGCTTATCCCGTGCTTTGAGGCTTGTCCCGAGCTTTGAGGGTGCGCGGTGCGGCCTTTATCTGAGCTTTCGGTGGCCCGGCGTACGGTCCGGTCATGATGTCACCCTTCAAGCGGTATCTCGCGGAAGAGGTGGCCCTCGACCACGCCGAGGGACTCATCCCACGCCGCGAGGCCCTGAGGCGGCTGGGCCTGCTCGGGCTCACCCTGCCCGCCGCCGGCGCGCTGCTGACCGCCTGCGGCGCCGACCCGCCCACCGCCACACCGGCCACCGGCATGACCCCGGCTCCGACGAGCGCGCAGCCGAGTCCCTCGGGGACACCCGTCGGCCCTTCTCCCCTGCCGACCGAGGCCATCACGTTCCCCGGCCCGCAGGGCGCGGCGCTCCAGGGTGCCTGGGCCGCGGCCGCGAGCCCCAAGGGCGCGGTCCTGGTCATCCACGAGAACCGCGGCCTCAACGACCACACCCGATCCGTCGCCGGGCGCCTGGCCGCGAGCGGCTACTCCGCGCTCGCCCTCGACCTGCTCTCCCGCGACGGCGGCACCGCCTCCTTCACCGACACCGCGCAGGCCACCGCCAAGCTGGGCGAGATCGCGCCGGAGCGGTTCGTCGCCGACATGAAGGCCGCGCTGGGCGAGCTGCAGAACCGGGCGCAGGGCGCCAAGCTGGGCATGGTCGGCTTCTGCTTCGGCGGCGGCATGACCTGGCTGCTGCTGTCGTCGGCCGAGCCGCGCCTGGCCGCCGCGATCCCGTTCTACGGCCCCCTGCCCGCGGGCGCCGACATGGCCGGCACGAAGGCCGCCGTCCTCGGCGTCTACGCCGAGCAGGACGACCGGGTCAACGCCACCCGCGACGCCGCGCGGGCGGCCCTGGAGAAGGCCGGTCTCACGCACGAGATCGCCACGTTCGAGGGCGCCGGGCACGCGTTCTTCAACGACACCGGCCAGCGTTTCAACCCCGCGGCCGCGGCGCGGGCGTGGGATCGGCTGCTCGACTGGTTCGGCAGCCACCTCAGCTGAGGGAACGTCACCCGGCCCGGTCGAGTAGCCGCCGCCTCCCGCGGCCGGGTGACCCACACCCCGCCACCTCCCGCGTGCCAGGTGACCCACACCCCGCCACCTCCCGCACGCCGGGTGACCCACACCCCGCCACCCCCGCACGCCGGGTGACCAGCACGAAGTCCGAAAACCGCGCCTCATTTCCGCCCTCGCCGGTGTTCTACTCAACATGAGCATCTACACCACCATCGACAGCCCGATCGGCGAGATCGTCCTCACCGGCACCGGCGAGGCGCTGACCTCCGTCAAGGTGGGCATGTCCGCGCCGAGCGGGGCCACCAGGGACGACGCGGCCTTCGCCGAGGCCGTGCGGCAGTTCGCCGAGTACTTCGCCGGCGACCGCACCGCCTTCGACCTCGACCTGCGGCCGTCCGGGACCGCGTTCCAGCACCGCGTCTGGGCGGAGGTCGCGGCCGTGCCGTACGGGAAGACGACCACCTACGGCGAGATCGCCGCGCGCATCGGCGCGCCGCGCGACCGCATCCGCGCGGTCGGCGCGGCGGTGGGGGCCAACCCCCTGCTGATCGTACGGCCGTGCCACCGCGTCATCGGCGCGGGCGGCGCGCTGACCGGCTACGCGGCCGGGATCGAGCGCAAGCGGTTCCTGCTCACCCACGAGGGCGCCCTCCAGCCGGCGCTCATCTGAAGGACGATCATGACCGACATCCAGGACAGAACATACGACGCCGCGATCCGGGACCGGGTCGCGGCGACCGACTGGCCCGCGGTCGCCCGCGAGGTCGACGCCCACGGCTGCGGCCTCACCGGCCCGCTGCTGACGGGGGCGGAATGCCGGGAGATCGCCGGTCTGTACGACGACGTGGCCCGCTTCCGCTCGACGATCGACATGGCGCGCTACCGCTTCGGTTCAGGGCAGTACCGGTACTTCCGGGAGCCGTTCCCCGAGGTGGTGGCGGCGCTGCGGGAGACGCTCTACCCCCGGCTGCTGCCCATCGCCCGCGAGTGGGCGGCCCGGCTCGGATGGGCATCCAGGTGGCCGGACGAGTTCGGCGAGTGGCTGGAACGCTGCCACGCCGCCGGTCAGGTCAAATCCACACCGATCCTGCTCAAGTACGGCGAGGGCGACTGGAACGCCCTGCACCGGGACCTCTACGGCGACCTGGTCTTCCCGCTCCAGGTGGTCGTCGGCCTGGACGTGCCCGGCGCCGACTACACCGGCGGCGAGTTCCTGCTGGTCGAGCAGCGGCCCCGGGCCCAGTCGCGTGGCACGGTCACCATGCTGCCGCAGGGCCACGGCCTGGTGTTCACCACCCGCGACCGCCCGGTGAGATCGGCCCGCGGCTGGTCGGCCGCCCCGGTACGGCACGGCGTGAGCACGGTCCGCTCGGGCCTGCGGCACACCCTGGGCCTGGTCTTCCACGACGCCACATGACAGCGGCCGGGCGCGCGTACGTGCTGACCGGGGCCGACGGCCGCTCGTACCTCGGCATGGCGCCCGGGACGCTCGGCGGCTACCGGCGACGGCGCATCTATGGGCGGCTGGACTGCCCGTCCGCGCTGCGGGCCATCGCCGCGGGCGGGTACGTCCGGCACCGGGTCTTCTTCGCCGACGAGCCGGCCGCGCTGGCGGCGGGCTATCGGCCGTGCGCGGTGTGCCTGCCCGAGAAGTACCGGAAGTGGAGGAAGAGTGGTTGAGCCAGGACGGGTCAGGGACGTGGCGGAGCTCGCCGGGCTGTTGAAGTGGCAGGTTCCCGGGGTGGTACGCGTCACCGTGGGGCATGGCCGCGACCCCGGCTCCGTGGCGGCGGCCGGACGGTTCGTCAAGGAGTGGGAGGCCGGGGGCGGGGTGGTGGGCGAGATCGTGAGCTGGCCGGAGGAGGCGGCCTCGTGGCTGCGGCAGGCCCGCCGGTTCGCCTCGGGTGAGCCGGACGCGTGGGTGGTGATCGCCGGGCCGGCCGGGTGGGCGGGCATGCGGTCGCGCCTCCTGCGGCACACCACCTGGGACCCGGCCCGCACCTTGATCGCCCCCGCGACCCCATGACCGCCCACGACAGCCCGTGACCCCGGACACCCGCGAGCCTGTGACCGCCGGGACCACGGAGGCTCTGGCGCCGCGGCCCGCCGTACCGGACAGGCAGGGGAGGCGTTTGCCGTACCGGAAAAGCGCGGGAGGGCGTCCGGCGGGAAGCCGGACGCCCTCGTATGTCTGGCGGGACCTCAGTCGTTGAGGTGCTGGCGCAGGTAGGAGTCGACCTGGTCGAGCGCGATGCGCTGCTGCGCCATCGAGTCACGCTCGCGGATCGTCACCGCCTGGTCCTCCAGGGTGTCGAAGTCGACCGTGATGCAGAACGGCGTGCCGATCTCGTCCTGGCGGCGGTAGCGGCGGCCGATCGCCCCGGCGTCGTCGAACTCGACGTTCCAGCGGCGGCGCAGCTGGGCGGCGAGGTCGCGGGCCTTCGGCGACAGGTCGGCGTTGCGCGACAGCGGCAGCACCGCGGCCTTGACCGGCGCGAGGCGGTGGTCGAGGCGCATGACCGTGCGCTTCTCCATGACGCCCTTGGCGTTGGGCGCCTCGTCCTCGGTGTAGGCGTCGAGCAGGAACGTCAGCGTGGCCCGGTCGACACCGGCCGCGGGCTCGATGACGTAGGGAACGTAGCGCTCGCCGGTGTCCTGCTCGAAGAAGGACAGGTCGACGCCGGAGGCCTTGCCGTGGGCGGTGAGGTCGAAGTCGGTGCGGTTGGCGACGCCCTCGAGCTCACCCCACTCGGAGCCGGTGAAGTTGAAGCGGTACTCGATGTCGACGGTGCGCTTGGAGTAGTGGGACAGCTTGTCCTTGGGGTGCTCGTACAGGCGCAGGTTGTCCTTGTTGATGCCCAGGTCGGAGTACCAGCGGTAGCGCTCGTCGATCCAGTACTGGTGCCACTCCTCGTCGCTGCCGGGCTTGACGAAGAACTCCATCTCCATCTGCTCGAACTCGCGGGTGCGGAAGATGAAGTTGCCCGGCGTGATCTCGTTGCGGAACGACTTGCCGATCTGGCCGATGCCGAACGGGATCTTCTTGCGCGCCGACTGCTGCACGTTGAGGTAGTTGATGAAGATGCCCTGCGCGGTCTCGGGGCGCAGGAAGGCCAGGCCGGACTCGTCCTCGACCGGGCCGAGATAGGTCTTCAGCAGGCCGCTGAACTGCCGCGGCTCGGTGAAGGCGCCCTTGTTGCCGCAGTTGGGGCAGGTGATGTCGGCCAGGCCGTTCTCGGGGGCCTTGCCGTTCTTCTCCTCGTAGGACTCGATGAGGTGGTCGGCCCGGAAACGCTTGTGGCACGACTGGCACTCGGTCAGCGGGTCGGTGAACGTCTCCACGTGGCCGGAGGCCTGCCACACCTCGCGGGCCAGGATGACGCACGAGTCGAGGCCCACCACGTCGTCGCGGGCCTGCACCATGGACTGCCACCACTGCCGCTTGACGTTGTTCTTCAGCTCCACGCCCAGCGGACCGTAGTCCCATGACGCACGGAGGCCTCCGTAGATCTCGCTCGACGGGTAGACGAGCCCGCGGCGCTTGGCGAGGCTGACGATGGTGTCCATGACGTCTGTACGGCGTGCCATGAGGATGGGTCTCTTTCCGGCTGGAGGTCGGCGAGGGGAAACGGATGAGGTCCCAGCTTAGGGGACGTCCGGTCGCCCTCGCGCGCGACTATTCCTCTTGTCCGGATACGTAGATGTCCTCGAAGGCACTCGGCTCGTTGACCATGAGGATCATCAACGGATACATCGCCATCTTCGCGGCCGAAAGGGCGCGGCGGTAGTAGCCCGCGCCCTCCCATTCGCTCACCAGCGCCCACAGGTTCGGCTCGTCGACGGAACGCGCCAGCCTCCCGCGGAGGAATCCCGGCTGGGCGCGCAGGGTGTCGACGATGTTCTGACCTTGCTTGAGGAACTCTTGGGACTGAGCTTCCGGAACCATGTAGCGAATGACGGCGAGCACCTTCTAAGAATGTCAGACGATCTCCCGCAGCCGCGCGATCGCGGCGGACTCCGCCGCATGGATCGCGCTCACCCGTTCGGCGATTGCGGAGAAATCCACCTTTCTCGGCGTGCGATCGGCTTCCGCCCGCAGCCGCCACAGCTCCTCCGCGTCCTCCTCGCGCGCGGCGCCGTCCGCCAGCACCGCCTCACGGACCGCCACCGTCAGCTCCCGGATCCGCCCGAACTCCTCGTACGGCACCGCCGTCTCCGCCATCTCATGCCACATCCCGTGAATCCGCCGGAACTCGGTCGCCGACTCCCCCAGTTCCTCCCTCTGGAGCAGCCCGGCCGCCGCGTCGAGCCCGTCGGCGAACAGATCGCGCAGGTTACCGCCGTCGATGCCCACCGGCTCGACGCACTCCCAGATCGACAGCAGCGCCCCGGCCAGCCGCGTGCCGTCCCCGAACACCTTCGGCCACCCCTTGGCGTTGCGCTCGTCGGTGAGCAGGCGGCTCCACTTGCGCCAGGCGGGCAGCGAGAACGAGTCGGACGCCGACGACAGGTGCTCCACGCAGTCCCTGAGCCCCTCAAGCACCGCCCCCGCCACGTCGACCCGCGCCGGAGGCTCGCCCAGTACATAAAGACTGTTCTTGTACGAGGTGACCCGCCCCCTGGCCGCCTCCATCCGCTCCTCCGGCACCAGGATCGGCCCGCTGCCCCGGTCGTCGACGTGCACGTACCCGCCGAACCTGCGGTAGGCGATGACGGGGTGCCCGCCGTACCCGTCGAGCTCCTTCGGCAGCCGCCAGTACCCGATGTGATAGCGGTCGGGCAGCACCACGCACGGCCGCCCCGCGTCGAGCTCCTCCGCCATCCGCCGCGCCGCCCCCTTGGCGCCGCCCGTCGTGTGGTGCGTGTACGGCACGCCGAGCCGGTCGAGCGTCTTGGTCATCCAGCGGTCGTAGTACTGCCACTGGTTGAGGAAGGCCATGACCAGGGCGGCGCTGTTGTGCCGCTTGAACTCCCAGAGGATGTATCCGGCCCCGATCCCGCCACCGGCCAGGAGAACCAGCGGCTCGGGAACCCCGGTGAGCCGTGACACGACCGCCGTGCTGGGATGCTGCCCGCCCCTGAACTCCCACCCGTGATCGTCGGGCGTCGCCTGGGTGCCGAGCGTGTGCCGTCTGGCGGTGGTGTAGCTCTCGCCGGTCTTCGCCATGCGGGCCCTGATGCGAGCCTTGAGCTGCTTCTTGTCGGTCATAACCGGTGTCCGTGTCCGCGGTCGCGCAGGGGCCCGGTCCACGCCCGCCGGCCCCGGCCGCCGCGATGCTCTGGGCTATGCCGAAGATTCGTTCCCCCGAGGCGCCTGCGTCCCCTTTGCCTCCGTGGTGCTCGGCGGGCAGCGTGGATGCTCGCTTTCAGGAGGTGCGGCGCTGGGAGTCGCCGTGCCGCCCATCCTAGGGACCCCATGGGCTCCTGTCACGCGCCCCCACGCCCTGACCTCGTCACCCCGTGGACCCGGCACGCCTCGTCGCTGTGCGGTCGACCTTCCCAACGCCCGGCTCCTCGCGTGCCATCGGCCCCGGGTGGGAGGCAGGACGGCCGGTTCCGGGGCATGTGCTACGGCGGGTGGCCGGGGAGTTGGGGTTGGTGGGGGCGGGGTTGGGGGGTGGCGGGTTAGGCTCGGGCCGTGGCCCAAGACAATGACCGCAGGCATCCGCTGGCCCAGCCCAGGGCGGCGGCCAAGGCCAAGCGCCCGTTGCCGCCCGGTGAGCGGTTCTTCACGCCCGGCGCGACCGGCCTGCGCAAGGCCGTGGAGCGACGCAGCGCCACCCCCATGGCCTATCTGTTCACGCAGGTCCCGCGCTGGATCACGCCGGTGGTCATGGTCGTGTTGCTGCTGGCGGGGTTCGCCGTGCAGAACTGGCTGGGCGGGGTCGCGGTGCTGCCGGTGGTCGCCTTCGTGGGGCTCCTGGCGTACCTGTCGTGGCCGTCGCTCAGTACGGGCGGCAAGCTGCTGCGGGTGGCCATGCTGACGTTCCTGCTGCTGGTCGTGGCCAGCCGCTTCGGCGCCTTCTGACCGCCCACGTCCCGGCCGCGGGTGTCACGGCCGGGAGCGGCGCGGGGTCAGCTGGCGAGCAGGGTGTAGGTGGGGAAGTTGCCGGGGAGGCGTTCGCCTTCCGGGCCTGTGGTCACGGCTCGGACCAGGAGGTCGCCGCCGACGAAGGCGCCGCGCCACGAGGCCCCCAGGCCGCCGAACAGCTCGTCCCGGTCCCCGCGCGAACGCGGCTTGTTGTGGCCGACCTTGAAGGCACGCACCTCGGGCGAGATCCGGGCGAAGGTCTCCTCGTCGTCACAGGACAGAGTGGCGACCAGGGCGCCGTTGCTGGCGTTCATGGCGGCCAGGAGCTCTGCCTCGGTGTCCACGAGCATCATGGTGTCGACGGGCCCGAACGGCTCGGCGTGGTGCAGGGGTGAGGAGCGGGGCGGGTTGAGGATCGCCGTCGGCGCGAAGTAGGCGGACATATCCTGGTTCGGCAGGAAATGTCCGTCGGACAACCTCGCCCGGTACAACGGCACGCCGCCCCTCGCGATCGCCTGGTCCACCTGGCCGGCCAGTTCCGCCGCCTTCGCCGCGTTGATGAGCGGGCCGAAGTCGAGCTGCGGCAACGGGTCCTCCGGCGACTCCACCGCCAGCGGATGCCCGAAGCGCAACGATCCCACCGCTTCCATGTAAGCGGCCAGGAAGTCCGGAAAGAGCTCACGCTGCACCACGAACCGCGGATAAGCGGTACACCGCTGCTTGGCGTAGTCGAAGGACGCGCGGATCTGCCGCGTGAGCAGTTCCCACCCCGAGTACTCCCAGACGCCCCAGCAGTTGAGACCCTCCTGCTCCAGTACGTGCCGCCGCTCGACGTCGGCCAGCGAGGTCGCCACCTGGGCCCCCGCGTCCCTGCCGCCCACGAACGACACGCACCCCAGCGCGCGCCCGCCCACCAGCACCGGCGACAGCGCCGCCCCGCCCCCGCTGACCAGCGTGAACGGCAGCCCCTCCCGTACGGCCAGCGCACAGGCGAGCGTGAGGCAGGCCAGCCCGCCGTCGGTGGGCGTCTTGGCGATCACCGCGTTCCCGGCCAGCGCCTGCACCAGCATCGCGTGCATGAGCACGCTCATCGGGTAGTTCCAGCTGGCGATGTTGCTGACCGGCCCGGGCAGCGGGGCGCGCCCGGCGGTCATGCGGTCGATCTCCCCGACGTACCAGCGCACGCCGTCCAGGCAGCGGTCCACGTCGGCGCAGGCCGTCTTCCACGGCTTGCCGATCTCCCACACGAGCAGCATCGCGAGCAGGTCGCGATGCTCGGCCATCGCCTCGACCGCGGCCGTGACGCGGGCCTTGCGCTCGGCCAAGGGCACGTGCCGCCACTGCCGGTGCTCGGACTCGGCGCCGGCCACCGCGCGGCCCGCGCCCGACCGGTCCAGCCTGGGCGGGACGGCGATGGCGGTGCCGTCGATCGGCGAGAAGACCGGGGTGTCGGGGCGGCCGTCGCGGTGCCAGAAGCCGCCCCAGTGATTGAGCACCCGGTCGTCGTGGAACGCCTCCGGCGCCGCCGTAGAGCATCTGTCGTAAGTGTCCTGCCAGGCTGTGCCCGGTTTGATGCGCATCTGGCCTCCTAGTCCGACCAGTCGACGGTGACGAGCTCGGGCAGGGGCTCGAACTCCTTGATCGCGTCGAGCGCGGGGCCCATGGCCGCTTTGGCCTCCCGCTCGACCATGACCTCCACCAGCACGGGCAGCCGCTTGTGCGCCGCCTCGGCGGACGCCCAGGCCAGGGCGTCCCGGATGTCGCCCGGCCGTTCGACCCGGCGGGCCGGGCAGCCGAAGGACTCCATCGCCTTGACGTGGTCGACGCCGCCTTCGCCGTGGGGGAGGTCCACGGCGTCGTTCAGGTCGTACGGGAGCTCCGCCTGCCCGATCAGCCCGAGGCACTCGTTGTCGATCATCACGATGACGAACGGGATCCGGTACCGCGCCGCCACCGCGACCTCCTCCATCACGGACGGGAATGAGTGGTCGCCGACGACCGCGACGACCTGTCGTTCGGGATGGGCGCACGTGACGCCGATCGCGGCGGGCACCTCCCAGCCCGGCGGCCCCGCCTGCCCGCACACGAGGTAGCGGCGGGGCAGGTAGGTGGTCTGGAACTGACCCGACCAGATCTGGTGGAGCCCGATCGCGGTGACGAACGTGGTGTCGCGCGGGTAGAAGTCGTTCATCTCCCTGAACACGCGGGGCGGCTTGATCGGCACGTCGTCGAAGTCGTCGCGGCGTGTCATCGTGCGGCGCAGCTCGCCGACCCTGCGCACCCACTTGCCGGGTTGCAGGGCCGCCGTACGGCTGCGCGCCTCCGCCACCATCTCAGCCAATACGGGCCTGGCATGCCCGGACACCCCTAAGTCCGGCTCGAAGACCCTGCCGAACTGGGTGGGATCGATGTCGACGTGGATGAAGCGCCGGCCCTTGCGGTAGACGTCCAGGTCGCCGGTGTGCCGGTCGCCGAAGCGGGCGCCGACGGCGAGCACCAGGTCGCCGGCCAGGAACGCGGCGTTGCCCCAGCGGGTCTGCGTCTGGGTCCCGGCCATGCCGGCGAACAGGGGGTGGTCCTCAGGGAAGGCGCCCTTGCCCATGAGCGTGACCTGGACGGGGATCTGGAGGTGTTCGGCGAGTTCGAGCAGTTCGCCGCAGGCCCCGGCGGCGACGACCCCGCCTCCGGCCAGGATGAGGGGCCGCTTGGCCGTACACACCATGTCGACGGCCGCGCGCACGACCTGCGGCAGCGGGCGCGGGACCGCGACCGGCAGCGGCGCGTCCAGCGCGCGGTCGTGGCGGCACGTGCCGCGCTGCACGTCGATGGGCAGTTCGATGAGGACCGGGCCGGGCCGCCCGGAACGGGCGACCCTGAACGCCTCGCGGAAGACCCACGGCGCCTGGGCGGGCTCCTTGACCTGGACGGCCCATTTGGTGACGGGCCTGGCGACCTCCAGGGTGTCGGCCGCCTGGAATACCTCCCGGTGGGGCTTGGTGGTGGCGGCCCGGCCGGTGACGCAGATCATCGGGACGGAGTCGGCCAGCGCGGCGTGGAGACCCGCGGCCATCGTGGTGCCCGAGGTGCCGGCGCAGACGCCGGCGTCGCCCGTCGCCCTGGCCCAGCCGTCGGCGGCGTGGGTGCCGCCCACCTCGTGGCGTACCGCGACGTGCCGGATGGAGCTTTGGCGGAGGGCGGCGTACAGGGGCAGGACGGCGGCGCCCGGGGCGCCGAAGACGGTGTTCACGCCCTCCGACTCCAGCACCGCGACCACCGCCTCCGCACAGGGGACGCGCTTCATGTCACGGCCGGCGCCGACCGCAGGAGCCGCGCGGTCTCCGACGGGGTACGCCCGACCCGCACGCCGGCCGCCTCCAGCGCCTCCTTCTTGGCCTGCGCGGTACCCGACGAACCGGAGACGATCGCGCCGGCGTGGCCCATCGTCCTGCCCTCCGGGGCGGTGAAGCCGGCGACGTAGGCGACGACCGGTTTGGTGATGTTCGCGGAGATGTAGGCGGCGGCCCGCTCCTCGGCGTCGCCGCCGATCTCGCCGATCATGACGATCGCGTCGGTGCCGGGATCGTCCTGGAACGCCTGGAGGCAGTCGATGTGCGTCGTGCCGATGACCGGGTCGCCGCCGATCCCGACCGCGGTGGAGAAGCCCAGGTCGCGCAGCTCGTACATGAGCTGGTAGGTGAGCGTGCCCGACTTGGAGACCAGGCCGATGCGCCCGGCGGCGGTGATGTCGGCGGGAATGATCCCGGCCGACGACTGGCCGGGGCTGATCAGGCCGGGGCAGTTGGGGCCGATGACGCGGGTACCGCCGCCGCGGGCCAGGGCGCGGAACCTGATCGCGTCGTGCACGGGCACGCCCTCGGTGATCACCACGCACAGCGGCACCGCCGCCGCCACCGTCTCCTCCACCGCCGCGCCGGTGAAGCGCGGCGGCACGAAGACGACCGACACGTCGGCGCCGGTCTCGCCCACGGCCTCGGCGACCGAGCCGAAGACCGGGACCGTACGCTCGCCGAAGTCGACCGTGCGCCCGCCCTTGCCGGGCGTCACCCCGGCCACCACGTTGGTTCCCGCGGCCAGCATGCGCGAGGTGTGCCGGGCGCCTTCGGAACCGGTCATGCCCTGGACCAGCACGCGGCTGTCCTTGGTCAGGAAGATCGCCATCACGCACCTGCCGCGAGTCTGGCCGCCAGCTGGGCGGCGCCGTCCATGGTGGGCACCTGCCGGACCGCCGGGTGCCGGGCGTCGCTGAGGATGCGCCGGCCGACCTCGGCGTTGTTGCCGTCCAGCCGGACCACGATGGGCCGGGCCCGGCCGCGTTCGCCCAGCAGTTCCAGCGCGGTGACGATGCCCGTGGCCACCGCGTCGCAGGTGGTGATGCCGCCGAAGACGTTGACCAGCACCGAGCGCACGTCCGGGTCGGACAGGATGATCTCCAGTCCGTCGGCCATGACCTGGGCGGAGGCGCCGCCGCCGATGTCGAGGAAGTTCGCCGGGTCGGCGCCGGCCCCGGCGACGACGTCGAGCGTGCTCATGACCAGCCCGGCTCCGTTGCCGATCACGCCCACGCGGCCGTCCAGCTTGACGTAGTTGAGCCCTTTCTCGCGGGCGCGGTCCTCCAGGCTGCCGGTCAGCTCCTCGGGGACGCGCTCGTGCCGGAACGCGGCGTTGTCGTCCAGGGTGACCTTGCCGTCGAGCGCCACGATCCGCTGGTCGGTGGTGAGGATGAGCGGGTTGACCTCGACCAGCAGGGCGTCCTCCGTCACCATGACGTCCCAGAGCCGCTGCAGCGTGGCCGCGGCCGCCTCGGGCAGGCCCGCCTTGGCCACGAGCTGCTGGGCGACACCGGCGTCCACGCCCACGGCCGGGTCGATCGCCAGCCTGACCAGCGCGCCGGGGTCGCGCTCCGCCAGCTCTTCGATCTCCATGCCGCCCTGCGCCGACACCATCGCCAGGAACGACCCGGCCGCCCGGTCGACGAGGAAGGCGGCGTAGTACTCCTCGAAGGGCACCGTGGCCACCTCCACGAGCACGGCGCGGGTGAGGTGTCCCTTGATGTCCATCCCGAGGACGCGCCCGGCCTCCTCCTCGGCGGCCCGCGGCCCCGGCGCGGCCCTGATGCCGCCCGCCTTGCCTCTGCCGCCCGTCTTCACCTGGGCCTTGATGACGACGGGAGCGCCGATCTCGGCTGCTATCGCGCGGGCCTCGGCGGGGGTGCGGGCCACGTCGCCGAGGGGGACCGGGATGCCGTGGCGGCCGAAGAGTTCCTTCGCCTGGTACTCGTACAGGTCCATGCGAGCCTCCTTTGTAGACGGTATACCGTATGGAATATTCCTCGTCCAGAGGCTCGACAAGTATCCGATTGTGTGGATATTCCATACAGTATGGAGAATGCAATTCGCGACTGGCGCGGCCGCGCGTACCGGCCCGGCCCCGTACCCGCCGACCGTCCGCGCACGTTCTGGCTCGCCTGGGCCTCGATGGCGGCCATAGCCCCGCTCCAGTACGGCTACGCCGCCCTGCTCACCCGCGACCAGGCCGCGCTCATCCCGCTGGGCGTGTGGATCGTCTGCCAGGCGGCCGGAGCCCTGCTGCGCCGCCGCCTGCCGCTCGCCGCGGGCGCCGTCCTCACCACCTCCGGCCTCCTCGCCCTCGGCCTCGGCGGCTCCTGGCCCTTCCTCACCGTGTACGCCGTGCTCGGCGGCCTGGGCGCCGGAATCGTCTACGGCGTGTGCGGCGAGACCGTCGCCGCCTGGCACCCGGAACGCCCCGCCATGCGTGTCGGCCTGGTGACCGGCGCCTTCGGCTACGGGGCGCTGCCGATGCTGCTGTGGGCCGGCCTGTTCCCCGGCACGCTCCCCCAGGCGTTCCTGGCCTCCGGGATCGTCGCGGCGCTGGTCATCGGCACCGCCGCCCGGTACCTGCGCATGCCGCCTCCCCTGTGGTGGCCCGACACCGTCGACCCCCGCTCGTACGCGCTGGACGCCGCCGTCCTGCGCCGCACGCCCGGGGCGCTCCGCGAGTTCTCGCTGGCCCAGGCGCTGCGCACCAGGGCGTTGCCGGTGCTGGCGGCCATCCTGGTGGGCGCGGGCGCGGTCTCGATCGCCGACGTGGTCATCGTGGCCGCGTCGGGCGCCTGGGGCGCGGTCGCGATCCTGGTGGGGCTCAACGGGGCGGGCAGGGCGCTGGCCATGCGGTGCTCGGAGGCGCTGGGCCGTACGGCGGTGCTGGCTGTCGTGCTCACCCTGCTCGCGCTGGGCCAGCTTCTCCTGGCCGCCCACGCGGGCACCGGCACCTCAGTCGGGCTCTGGGCGGGCGCCGTGGCGGCGGGCCTGGGCGGCGGGGCCTTCTACCCGCTGGTCGCCAGCCTGGTCCGCGACTACTTCGGCGAGGCCGGCACCGGCACGATCCATCCCGTCGTCTACAGCGCCAAGGCCGCGGCCGGGCTGGTGGCGGTGGCGCTGAGCTGGCTCGCGCTATCCGGGTCCGCCGCGCCCGCGCTCCTGCTCGCCGCCGCGTGCGCGGGGCTGCCCGCGCTGGCCGCCCGGCGGTTGCGCGCGCCCGGCAGGCCGGTCACGATCCCCGTGTGATGAGGCTCACCGGAAAGGTGAGAAGCGCAAACTGTATGCTGTAGGCAGTCGACGACAAACCGTTAGTGGAGCCGCGAACATGTTGCTGTCGGATCAGGCCGGTCAGACCGCGGCCAAGATTCCCCGCCCCGCCACGCTCCGCGAGAGCGTCATCGAGGCCATTCAGGAGCTCATCGTCTCCGGTCAGCTCAAGCCCGGTCAGCACCTGGTCGAGAGCGAGCTGGCCGAGCTGCTCGGCGTCTCCAGGCAACCGGTGCGCGAGGCGCTCCAGCAGCTCAGCGGCGAAGGCTGGGTCGACCTCTTCCCCGGCCAGGGCGCCTTCGTGCACGTGCCGACCCTCGAAGAGGCCGACCAGCTGCTCGCCGTACGCACGCTGCTGGAGACCGAGTCGGCGCGGCTGGCCGCGCAGAACGCCGGCGAGGACGGCGTGAGGCGACTGCGCGCCCTGTGCGCGCGCGGCGTGGCGGCGGTGCGGTCGGACGACGTCGACGGCGCGGTCGCCACCAACTCCGAGCTCCACGCGCTCGTGACCGCGCTGTCGGGCAACAAGGTGCTGGCCGAGCTGGCCGCCCAGGTGGCCAGGCGGGTGCGCTGGTACCACACGCCCGTGGCCAGGCGGCGCGGCATGACCTCGTGGGAGGAGCACACCGCGCTCATCGACGCCATCGAGGCCCGCGACGAGGCGACCGCCGCGCAGATCATGCGCGAGCACACCGAGCACACCCGCGCCTCCTACCTGGAGTCGCGCGCCGGCCAGCCCGTCGAACCCACCCCCAAGCCGGTACGGCGCCGCCGCCGCACCGGCTGACCCGCCGATTACCAGACCCCTCCTCGGGCAGAGGATGACACCGGACAGGAGGTGACGTGACGATGAAGGCGTTGATGAGCTTTCTCCGCGGTGATCCCATGGGCCAGAGCGGAGACGGACGCTCCTTCGGCGTGGGCCTGAGCGCCGCGCTCAGGAAGCAGTACTCGGCCGAGCAGGCCGACCGCTACCTGCGCCTGTGGACAGCCGAGAGCGACATCCACAGATCCCCTCGACCGTGACAGCCCCGCCGGTACCCTTGTTTCCATGCCGTACCTCGAACAACGCATGGACAGCGTTGAAACCGACATCAAGGAGATGCGAAGCGACATCTCCGACCTGAAGGCCGACGTCTCGGTCCTGAAGGCTGACATGACGGTCGTCAAGGCCGACATATCCGAGATGAAGGGCGACATCGGCGTTCTTCAACGCTCGGTTGGCAACATCGAGAAGACACTCGGCGTCATGAAGGATCAACAAGCCCAGACGCAAGCGACAATGATCGAACTCAGTAACATGGTGGCCAGACTGCTGGCCAAGTCTGAATGCCTGTAGCCGCAGGCGAACCGGCCGCGCCCGCCCGCGGCCGTGTCAGCGCTCAGCCGGCTCCTTGTCCCGGACGGCACGGGACTTCAGCAGGCTGAGCACGGTGGTGATGGCGAGCGTCCCGAGGATGACGCCAAGAGAGACCAGGATCGGAATCTCCGGCGCCCAGGACACCCCGTCGTGGTGCAGCGCCTCCAGGATGAGCTTCACCCCGATGAACGCCAGCACCACCGACAGCCCCTTGCTCAGGTAGACGAGCCGGTCCAGCAGTCCGCCGATCAGGAAGAACAGCTGCCGCAGCCCCATGAGCGCGAAGGCGTTGGCGGTGAACACGAGGTAGGGCTCCTTGGTCAGGCCGAAGATGGCCGGGATGGAGTCCAGGGCGAACAACAGGTCGGTGGTCCCGATGGCGACCATGACGATGAGCATCGGGGTCACCATGCGGCGGCCGTGGTGCACGGTCAGGCGGGCGCCGTGGTAGGTGTCGGTGGCCGGCAGCACGCGGCGTACCGTCCGCAGCGCGATGTTCTCGGAGAACTCCGCTTCCTCCTCCTCGTGTCCGATCAGCTTCCACGCGGTGTAGACGAGGAAGGCGCCGAAGACGTAGAAGAGCCAGTCGAAGCGGGTCACCGCCTCGGCTCCGGCCGCGATGAAGGCGCCGCGCATGACCAGCGCCAGGACGATGCCGATGAGCAGCACCTTCTGCCGGTATTGCCGCGGCACCCGGAACCTGCTCATGATCAGCAGGAAGACGAAGAGGTTGTCGACGCTGAGTGAGTACTCGGTGATCCAGCCGGCGAAGAACTCCCCGCCGTGCGCGGGCCCCGAGAACATCAGCAGCCCGAGGCCGAACAGCACGGCGAGGGCGACGTAGAAGGAGACCCAGCCGACGCACTCCTTGAAGGAGGGCTCGCGCGGGTTGCGGGCGACGAGGTAGAAGTCGAGGGCGAGGATGAGGCCGAAGCCGCCGATCGTGGCGAGCCAGACCCACATGGGCAGGTTCATCGTCTCCTCACGGTCAGGCGTTCGTGCAGCCACACGAAGCCGATGGCGAAGCCGACGCTCACCATCGCCTGGTAGGCAAGGAACGACAGGACACCGTCCCGCATCCCCACCCCGGCCAGGCTCTCCTGGATGAGTCTGGACATCGGAAACGCGACCATCCAGAACAGGGCGACAGGTGCGAAGGCCCCGGGCCGGAAGAGCCAGCGTCCGATGAGCAGGCCGTACGCGCCGCCGCACAGCGCCAGGGGTACGGCCAGCGCGAGCGCCGACAGCGCGGCCCGTCCGAGAGGCTGCCCCGCGAGCAGGGTCAGCCCCCCGGCGGCCACGCCGGCGACGGCTCCGATCGCCGCCCCGGGCAGGGCGGGTTCGAGGCTGTGCCGGATCGCCATCAGTCCACGACCACGCCGAACGCGAACAGGCTGTAGAAGAGCATGCCCAGGTAGAACACCGCGCCGAAGCCGACGATCACGTTGGTCCACCACTTCGGCCGGATCGGCTTGGGCAGCATGCGGTTGTTGACCAGCAGCAGCGTCACGCAGTAGGCGCCCATGGCGAACGTCGACAGGAACGCCAGCGTGTCCAGGATCCCGCTGGGCCCGTCGGCCGGGCCGAAGAGCAGGATCAGGATGCCGAAGATGATCACGCCCCAGAGGAAGCCCGCGTACAGGTGGGACATCTTCCGCTTACGGGCGCCGGGCACGAAGTTGTAGGTCATGTCGGCCTGCCCGCGCGAGAACGAGTCGAACAGCCCGAGCGTGGCGTTGAGGCCGATCAGCGCGATGAAGCCGAGGAAGACCACCCCGAGCACCGAGCTGCCGGCCGAGGAGACGGCGTTCGACATGGCGGTCAGCGCCACCTCGCGGTCGTCGCCGGAGATGACCGCGCGCACTCCGGGGTTCTGCCGGACGGCGGCCTGGGCGATGACCGTGAAGGAGATCGTGACCAGCATGGTCACGCCCCAGAACAACAGCAGCGCGTCGAAGGTGACCCAGCGCCGCCAGCCCTTCCACTTGGCCATCTCGGCGGGGTCGTCGGTGTCGAACATGAAACCGCGCGCCGGCATCGCCTCTTCCTCGCCGGCGTGGCGCAGGCCGCGGATGCGCGGGATGTGCGCGCCCATGCCGGCGCCGGAGTCGCGCAGGTGCAGCGTGTACCACATCTGCTGCATCCCGGACGGCCCGGCGAAGGCGCACGCCCCGACGATGACCGGGAACCACGCGGCCGACAGCGCCTCGGGCGGCAGGTAGCCGAAGGAGAACATGCCGGTGATCGTGGAGACCACGTCGCTCCAGGAGCCGACCATCGCCGCGACGACCGCGGTGCTGAGCACGAGCACGCCGATGAGCACCGACAGCAGGTTCTCCAGCACGTTGTAGATCACCTTGGCCAGGGAGAAGACCACCCCGACCAGGATGAGCCCGATGACCGCGGTGACCACCCAGGGGATGCCGGTGATCTCCTCGAAGGCCGCCGCGCCCGCCGACAGGTGGCCGGGCCAGATGTAGACGGCGATGGCCGTCACGAAGAAGAACCACATGATCGGTTTGAACACGCGGGCGGCGCCGGAGAAGATGCTCTCCCCCGTCGCCATCGCGTACCGCGCCATCTCCAGCATCACGACGGCCTGCAGGGTGACGCCGATCAGGAACAACCACCTGATCTCCGGCCCGAACAGCAGGACGAGCCTGGGCCACATGTAGGACTCGCCCATCCCCACGCCCAGGGCGACCAGGAAGACGGTCGGCCCGAGAATGTGCACCGACGGGGGCGCGTCGGGCAGTTTTCTGATGGGCATCGGCTCCAGCCGGCCCGCTTTCCATACGCGTTCGTCCTCAACCGGTGGCGCTGCGGCCGCCGATGGTTTGGATGTGTCCACCTAAGGACCTCCTGGGGGGAAAGGTTGGTTCCTGTGGGCTGCCCCGACGTGCCCCCTCGCCTGCCGCGTCCGGCTCTTAACGCAGCAGTCCGGCCGCTCTGGCCCAGCGATACTTCGCGCCGAGCACGGCCACCGGCTTCTCAGTCGTGTACGGGTAGGCGATGACTCCGTGGTCGAACAGGTACGCGCAGGCTTCCTCCACTTCGGTGTCTCCGGCCAGGGACGCGACGACCGGCTTGACGTTGCCCTTCTCCCGCTCCTCCGCCACCACGCGGGCGAGGAGTTCGGCGAAGACCATGGGCGGGGTCACGATCGTGTGCCAGTACCCGAGGACCAGCGCGTGCACGCGCTCGTCGGACAGCCCGAGCCTGACCGTGTTCTCGTAGGTCGACGGCGGTTCGCCGCCGGTGATGTCGATGGGGTTGCCCGCGGCCCCGAAGGGCGGGATGTGGGCGCGGAAGGCCTCGTCCAGGTCGGCCGGGATGTCCATCAGCGTGAGCCCGGCGTCCACGCACGCGTCGGACAGCAGCACGCCGGATCCGCCCGCGCCGGTGATGATGACGACGTTCTCCCCCTGCGGGGCGGGCATCAGCGGCAGCGCCCTGGCGTACTCCAGCATGTCGTTGAGGCCGGGGGCGCGCACGACTCCGGCCTGGCGCAGGATGTCGTCGTAGACCTTGTCGTCGCCGGCCAGCGCTCCGGTGTGCGAGCCGGCCGCCCGCGCGCCCATCGCCGTACGCCCGGCCTTGAGCACGATGACGGGCTTGTTCCTGACGACCCTGCGCGCGGCGTCGACGAAGCCCCGCCCGTCCTTGAGGTCCTCCAGGTGCATGGCGACCGCGCGGGTGTTGTCGTCCTGCTCGAAGAAGGTGAGCAGGTCGTCCTCGTCCACGTCGGCCTTGTTGCCGACGCCGACGATCGCCGAGACGCCCATCTTGGTGGTACGGCTGAAGCCCAGGATGGCCATGCCGATGCCGCCGCTCTGCGAGGTCAGCGCGACACTGCCCTTCACGTCGTACGGCGTGCAGAACGTGGCGCAGAGGTTCTCCGGCGTGTAGTAGTAGCCGTAGATGTTGGGCCCGAGCATCCGCACTCCGTGCCGGCGCGCGATCTCGACGATCTCCCGCTGCCCGTCGAGGTTGCCGGTCTCGGCGAACCCGGACGGGATCATGATCGCTCCCGCGACCCCCTTCTTGCCCGTCTCCTCCAGCGCGGGGGCCACGAAGGCGGCGGGGATGGCGAAGACGGCCACGTCCACGTCGTAGGGGACGTCGGCGATGCTCTTGTAGGCGGGCAGCCCCATGATCTCGGTGGCCTTGGGGTTGATCGGGAAGATCTGGCCCTGGTAGCCGCCGTTGATGAGGTTGCGCATGACCGAGTTGCCGATCTTGCCCTGCTCGGCGGAGGCGCCGATGACGGCGATGGCGCGCGGCTTGAAGATGCGGGTCATCTGGGCGAGGATGCGCTCCCTCGGCAGGCGTTCGACCGGCGGGGGCGCGGCGCCGACGAGGATGCGCACGTCGGCGGCGACGGCTCCGGAGGCACTGGCGAAGACGGGGTTGAGGTCGATCTCCACGATCTCGGGGTGTTCGTCGACCAGCCTGCCGACGCGCTCGATGAGCTGGGCGAGGGCGGCGCGGTCGGCGGGCTCGGCACCGCGCGCCCCACGCAGCACCTCCGCCGCTTTGATGTCGTCGAGCATCGTCAGGGCATCATCACCCGAGACGGGGGCCAGGCGGAAGGTCACGTCCTTGAGCACTTCGACCAGCACTCCGCCCAGGCCGAAGGCGACGACCTTGCCGAAGGTGGGGTCGGTGACGGCGCCGACGATGACCTCGTGACCGCCGCCGACCAGTTGCTGGACCTGGACACCGTCGATCTGGGCGTCCGGGTTGTAGGCGAGTGCGCCGGCGACGATCTTCCGGTGGCCCTCACGGACCTCTTCGGGGGTCCTGAGTCCCACGAGCACGCCGCCGGCCTCGGTCTTGTGCAGGATGTCCGGCGAGACGATCTTCAAGACCACGGGGAAGCCGATTTTTGCTGATATTTCGACCGCTTCCTCGGCCGTGGCGGCCAGGCCCTCGCCGGGGGTGGCGATGCCGTACTCCTCGCAGATCATCCTCCCCTCGGGGGCGGTCAGGGCCGTGCGGCCCTCGGCCAGCGCCTTCTCGATGACTTCCCTCGCGGACATCAGATGACTCCGTTCGTCTTCAGCTCGGCCAGCTCGCCCGCGCTCACGCCGAGGGCACCGTAGATCTCCTGGTTGTGCTCACCGAGAAGGGGCGGCGTGCGCACGTCCACCGGCGAGTCGGAAAGCTGCAGCGGGCTGCCCACGGTGACGAACTCGCCCCGCTCCGGGTGCTCCACCGCGACGACGATGCCCTCCTCGCGCAGGCTCTCGTCCTGCGCGAGCTCCCTGGTCGACAGGATCGGGCCGCACGGGACGTTCTCGGCGTTGAGCCGGTCGAGCACCGACCACTTGTCGTGGCGGATGGTCCACTCCTCGATGAGCTGGAACATCTTGTCGAGCTTGCCCAGCCGGGCCTCCGGAGTGGCCCACTCGGGGTCGTCGGCCAGCTCGGGACGGCCGATGATGCCGGCGATCGGCCGCCAGCCGACCGGCTGGACGATCACGTAGATGTAGTCGTTGGGGCCGCCGGGCGCGCAGCGCACCGCCCATCCGGGCTGGCCGCCGCCGCTGGCGTTGCCCGACCGTGGCACCTCGTCGCCGAAGTTCTTGTTCGGGTACTCGCGCAGCGGCCCGTGCGCCAGGCGCTGCTGGTCACGCAGCTTCACCCGGCACAGATTCAGTACGGCGTGCTGCATCGCCACCTGCACCCGCTGCCCCCGCCCCGTGCCCTCCCGCTGGTACAGGGCGGCGAGGATGCCCGCCACCACGTGCACGCCGGTGCCCGAGTCGCCGATCTGCGCGCCCGTGGCCAGCGGCGGCCCCTCCTCGAAGCCCGTCGTGGTCATCGAGCCGCCCATGGCCTGGGCGATCACCTCGTACGCCTTGAACTTGGCGTACTTCCCGGCGCCGAAGCCCTTGATCGAGGCGTAGATGAGGCGCGGGTTGAGCTCGCTCAGGCGCTCCCAGGTGAAGCCCATCCGGTCGACCGCGCCGGGCCCGAAGTTCTCGACCAGGATGTCGGCGCCCTTCACCAGTTCGGCGAACAGCTCCTTGCCGCGCTCGGACTTCATGTTGAGGGTGATGCTGCGCTTGTTGCAGTTGAGCATCGTGAAGTAGAGGCTGTCGACGCCGGGTTTGTCGCGCAACTGCTGACGGGTGATGTCGCCCGTGGGCGCCTCCAGCTTGACCACGTCGGCGCCGAGCCAGGCGAGCAGCTGGGTGGCCGACGGCCCGGACTGGACGTGGGTCATGTCGAGGACGCGGACGCCTTCCAGAGCCTTCATCTGAGCCTCACTTGTACATCGTCTGGTTCATGGTTCCGGGGGCGTAGACCTCGGGGTCGACCCACACGTTGATCAGCGAGGGCTTGCCGGACTCGCGGGCCCTGCGCAGGGCGGGGGCGATCTCGTCCGGGTCGCGGACCTCCTCGCCGTGGCCGCCGAGCAGCTTGGCGAAATCGCCGTAACGGATGTCGCCCAGCGTGTTGCCGACGCGGGCGCGGTCCTCGCCGTACTTGGCGGCCTGGCCGTACCTGATCTGGTTCATCGAGGAGTTGTTGCCGATGACGCCGATGAACGGCAGGTCGAAGCGGATCATCGTCTCGAAGTCCCAGCCGGTCAGGGAGAAGGCGCCGTCGCCGAACAGGCAGAGCACCTCCTTGTCGCGGCGGGCCTGCTTGGCGGCCATCGCGAACGCCATGCCGACGCCGAGCGTGCCCAGCGGGCCCGGGTCCATCCAGTGGCCGGGTGACTTGGGCTGCACGACCTGGCCGGAGAAGGTGACGATGTCGCCGCCGTCCCCGATGTAGATGGTGTCCTCGGTCAGGAACTCGTTGATCTCGTGGACGAGGCGGTAGGGGTCGATGGGCGTGCTCGCCGACAGCTGCCTGGGCAGGCGCTTGTCGTAGGACTGGGTCTCGACCGCGCGCAGTTCCTCGATCCACTCCTTGCGCCTGGCGGCGGCGTCGCTGATCCGGCCACTGGCCGCCTGGACCGCCGCCGACAGGATGAGCCCGGCGTCGCCGACGATGCCCAGGTCGATGTCGCGGTTCTTGCCGACCGTGCGGTAGTCGAGGTCGATCTGGACCACGGTGGCGGTCGGGGACAGGCGCTTGCCGTACCCCATCCTGAAGTCGAACGGCGTGCCGACGATGATGATGAGGTCGGCCTCGGTGAAGGCGTACCTTCTCGACAGCTGGAAGTGGTGCGGGTCGCCGGGCGGGAGCGTGCCGCGGCCGGAGCCGTTCATGTAGGCGGGCACGTTCAGGCTTCTGACGAAGTCGATCGCGGCGTCGGTGGCCCGGCAGGTCCAGACCTGGCTGCCGAGCAGGATGCACGGCTTCTCGGCGTGGGCGAGCATGTCGGCCAGGCGCTCGATCGCCTCCGGGTCGCCGGCCTGCCGCGTGGAGGCCCGGTAGTTCTTGGGGATGCGCGCCTTCTCCAGCGGGATCTTCGCGTCCAGGACGTCACGCGGGATCTCCAGGAACGACGGGCCCGGGGCGCCGTGGTAGCACTCGCGGAAGGCCATCGACACGATGTCGGCCACGCGTTCGGTGCTCGGCACCGTGGCGGCGAACTTCGTGATCGGCGTCATCATGTCCACGTGCGGCAGGTCCTGGAGTGAGCCCATCTTGTGCTGGCTCAGCGCGCCCTGGCCGCCGATGAGCAGCATCGGGCTCTCCGCGCGGAAGGCGTTGGCCACGCCGGTGACCGCGTCGGTCGTGCCCGGTCCCGCGGTGACCACCGCGCAGCCGGGTTTGCCGGTGATGCGCGCGTAGCCGTCAGCGGCGTGCGCGGCCACCTGCTCGTGACGAACGTCGATCACCTCGATGCCCTCATCGACGCAACCGTCGTAGATGTCGATGATGTGCCCGCCGCACAGCGTGTAGATCACATCCACGCCCTCGGCCTTGAGCGCTTTGGCTACCAGATGACCGCCAGAGATCGTTTCCGACATCGTGCACCCTTCTCGGCGACTGTCTCCCGCATACTGCATACCGTATGACGCCAATGGTTACTCCCTTGTGAACGGCCTGTCCAGACCTCTACGGCAACTCGATCAACTCCACGGGCCCGCCGCACCACCCCGGCGGCACCGCCGCCAGGGCCTCGGCCAGCGCCGCTCCCCACAACGAACCCGGCCGGTCATGCCCCACGGGAACCGCGCCCTTCGCCGAGCGCCGGACCGGCACCAGGCGGGTGTCGCGCGGATGCGCCCGCACCGGCCCCGCCGGCGCGCTCATCTCTCCCCGGTACGGCCGGCCGAGCAACGGCACCAGCAGCGTGAGGGCCGCCCCGAGCGCGGCGAAGGGATTGCCGGGCAGGCCCACGAGCATGGCCCCCGACGCCGGCCTGGCCAGGATCTGCGGATGCCCGGGGCGCACGGCCACCCCGTCGACCAGCACCTCCGCGCCTCGTAGCACGGCACGCAGATGGTCGGCAGGGCCCTTGGAGGAGGCCCCGCAGACCACGACCACGTCGGCGTCCTGGCTCGCGAGCGCCTCGCGCAGGGCCCGCTCACCGTCGGGCAGCCTGGCGACACCGGCCAGGCGGCCGCCCGCCCATTCGACCAGGCCGGGCAGCATCGGGCCGATGGCGTCGCGTACCCGGCCCGGCCCCGGCACGCCCGCGAAGACCACCTCGTCACCGGTCACCAGCACCGACACGGCCGGCTTGGGCACCACGCGCAGCCGGTCGTGCCCCAGCCCGGCGGCCAGCCCCAGCACGGACGGGGTCACCACGGTTCCGGCGCCGAGCACCACGGCGTCCTCGGGGATGTCCTCGCCCCTGCGCCTGATGTGCCGGCCCGCCTCGGCCGGGCCCTTGACCCACCGGCCGTCGGCGTCGGCGGCCTCGTAGGGCAGCACCGCCGCCGAGCCCGCGGGCACCGGGGCTCCGGTGGCGATCTCGACGGCCTCGCCGTCCGCCAGCGACGGGTACGCCGCTCCCCCGGCCAGCACCCTGCCCACCAGGCGCCAGGGCGGCGGGCCGCAGACCGCGTAGCCGTCCATGGCCGACACGTCCGTGCCCGGTACCGGGACCAGGGCGCGGAGGGGTTCGGCCAGGCGGCAGCCGTACGCCTCGGCGAGGGGGAGATCGGCCGGTGCGGGCGGGCAGGCGAGGGCGGCGGCGAGGGCGCGCGCCCGCTCCCAGGACAGCGTGCTCATGGGCGGCTCCTTGACCGGCATTTTTCCATACTGTATACCGAATGCAGATTCCGACGCGAGAACGGAGCGCAGCATGAAAGTCGCTGTTCTTGGCGCCGGCGCCATCGGCGCGTACGTGGGAGCCGCCCTGCACAGGGCGGGAGTCGAGGTGCATCTGATCGCGAGAGGCGAGCACCTTGCGGCCATCCGCCGCGAGGGAGTACGGGTGCTCAGCCCCCGGGGCGATTTCGTCGCCCACCCCCATGCCACCGACGATCCGACCCACGTCGGCCAGGTGGACCACGTCTTCCTGGGCCTCAAGGCGAACAGCTACGCCGCCGCGGGCCCCATGATCAAGCCGTTGCTGCACGAGGCCACGAGCATCATCGCCGCGCAGAACGGCATCCCGTGGTGGTACTTCCACGGGCTCAACGGCCCCTACCGGGGCTACCGCATCGAGAGCGTCGATCCGGACGGGGCCGTCACCGCGGCGTTGCCGCTGGAGCGCGCGATCGGCTGCGTCGTCTACGCCGCCACCGAGATCGAGGCGCCGGGCGTCATCCGGCACCTGGAGGGAACCCGGTTCTCCATCGGCGAGCCGGGCGGGCAACTGAGCGCCCGGTGCGCCGCCTTCAGCCGGGCCGCGGTCGAGGGCGGGCTCAAGTGCCCGGTCGAGGCCGACGTCCGGCGCGATGTGTGGATCAAGCTGATGGGCAACATCGCCTTCAACCCGATCAGCGCCCTGGCCCGCGCCACCATGGCCGGCATCGCCCGCCACCAGGGCACCCGCGAACTGGTCATGGCCATGATGCGGGAGACCGTCGAGGTGGCCGGAAGGGTCGGGTGCGATCCGGGTGTGTCGATCGAACGGCGGCTGCGCGGCGCGGAGAAGGCGGGCGAGCACAAGACCTCCACGCTGCAGGACCTGGAGAAGGGCAAGCCGCTCGAACTGGACGTCCTGCTGGCGGCGGTGGTCGAACTGGCCGACCTGACCGGCGCCGAGGTGCCGGTGCTGCGTGCGATCCACGCGGTGAGCGACCTGCTGAACGAGAACGTTGCTCCTACGGCCTAGTGAGGCATACCGTAGGCTGTATACAGAATGGAGGGATCATGAGCTACGACCGCCTGACCCATCCACTGGTGCGCGAGGACGGCGTGCTGCGCGAGGCCACTTGGGACGAGGCGCTCGACCGCGCCGCCGAAGGCTTCAGGCGCGCCGTCGGCCGGCACGGCCCCGACACCTTCGCGATGTTGTCGTGCGCCCGCTCCACCAACGAGATGAACTACATAGGCCAGAAGTTCACCCGTGTGGTCATGGGCACCAACAACGTGGACTCCTGCAACCGCACCTGCCACGCGCCCAGCGTGGCGGGGTTGTCGGCGGTGTTCGGCAGCGGTGGCGGCACCTCCTCCTACCAGGAGGTCGAGGACACCGACGTCATCGTGATGTGGGGCTCGGCCGCCAGGAACGCCCACCCCATCTTCTTCCACCACGTGCTCAAGGGCATCCACAAGGGCGCCCGCATGTTCGCCGTCGACCCCAGGCGCACCGGCACCGCGCAGTGGGCCGACCGCTGGCTCGGCCTGAACGTGGGCACCGACATCCCCCTCGCCCACGCGGTGGCCCGCGAGATCATTCACGCCGGCCTGCACAACAGGGCGTTCATCGAGCGGGCGACGGCAGGCTTCGCGGAGTTCGCCGCCTCGGTCGAGCCGTGGACGCTGACCGCCGCCGAGCAGGTGACCGGCGTGCCGGCCGAGGCGATCAAAGAACTGGCCCACGCCTATGCCCGCGCCGACCGCGCCCAGTTGTGCTGGACGCTCGGCATCACCGAGCACCACAACGCCACCGACAACGTGCGCGCGCTGATCAACCTGGCGCTGCTCACCGGCCACGTCGGCCGCTACGGCTCCGGCCTGTCCCCCCTGCGCGGCCAGAACAACGTGCAGGGTGGCGGCGACATGGGCGCCATCCCCAACCGCCTGCCCGGCTTCCAGGACATCCTCGACCCGGCCGTACGGCGGCGCTTCGAGTCAGCCTGGAACATCGGGATTCAGCCGAAATATGGTCTTAATCTCACCCAGATGCTGGAGGCGATGGCCGAGGGCGAGGTCACCACCTGCTACCTCATCGGCGAGAACCCCGTCCAGTCCGAGGCCGACTCGCTGGCCTGCGTCAAGCGCCTGTCCATGCTCGACCACCTGGTCGTCCAGGACATCTTCCTCACCAAGACCGCCCAGATGGCCGACGTCGTCCTGCCCGCCAGCGCCGCCTGGTGCGAGAGCGACGGCACGTTCACCAACAGCGAGCGCCGCGTCCAGCGCGTCCGCAAGGCGCTCGACCCGCCGGGCGAGGCCCGCGACGACATCTGGATCATGTGCGAGCTGGCGCGCAGGCTCGGCCACGACTGGCACTACGACGGCGCCGAAGAGGTCTGGAACGAACTGCGCGCCCTCTCCCCCGCCCACGCCGGCATGACCTACCAGCGGCTGGCCGACCTGCAGGGCATCCAGTGGCCCTGCCCCTCCGAGGACTCCGTCGAACCGCCCTACCTGCACGGGCGGCTCTGGGAGAGCGACCCGGCCAGGCGCGGCACGCCGGCGCCGTTCGCCGTGCTGCGTCACTCGCCGCCGGTGGACCTGCTCGACGAGGAGTACCCGCTCCGGCTCACCACCGGGCGGCGGCTCGACTCCTACAACACCGGCGTCCAGTCCTCCGGGTTCGCCTCGCCGCTGCGCCGCGGCGAGACCATCGAACTGTGCCCGGAGGACGCGCTGCGCCTCGGGCTCACCGCCGGCGAGGAGGTGCGGATCACCTCCAGGCGCGGCTCGGTCGTCGCGCCCGTCTTCATCGACCCCGCGCTGCGGCCGGGGCTGGTCTTCATGACGATGCACTTCCCGGACGAGGTCGACACCAACGCCCTCACCATCGAGGCGACCTGTCCCATCGCGGGGACGGCCGAGTTCAAGGCGGCAGCCGTACGCGTCGAGAAGCTTGTGGCGGTGGGCTGATGGACCTGCGCTTCCGCGACGCCGAGCCCACCGCGGAGGAGCGCGCCGCCGTCGACGCGCTGCTCGGACCGCCCGCCACCGCGTGGGACGGCGGCGACAGAACCGCCGCCGGCCTGCGCTCGGCCATCCGCGCGGAACCGGCGCGGGACCTGCTGCTGCCCGCGCTGCACGCGGTCAACGACCGGGTGGGCTGGATCAGCGAGGGCGCGCTCGACTACATCTGCCGCCGGCTGACCGTTCCGCCCGCCGAGGCCTTCGGGGTGGCGTCGTTCTACTCGCTGTTCTCCCTGTCCGAGCGGCCCGCCTCCGTGCTGCACGTCTGCACGGACCTGGCCTGTCACGCTCAGGGCGCTTCCGAGGTACGGCAGGCCGTCGCCGACCGGCTCGGACCGCCCGGGAAGTCCTGGCAGGAGAGCCCGTGTCTCGGGTTGTGCGAGCGGGCACCGGCCTGCCTGACGCTGACGGCGGGCGAGCCGCCCTCCGCCACGGTGGACGCCCCCTATTCCGCGGGTCAGGCCGGTGAGCCGCCCGTGGCGGCGGCGGTGCCGCAGGCCGGGCAGGACGGGCTTGTGCTGCTGCGGCGGGTCGGGGTCGTCGATCCGCTGAGCCTGGACGACTACCGGGCGCAGGGCGGCTACCAGGCACTGCGCCGGGCCTTCCAGCTCGGCCCTGCCGGCGTGATCAGGGAGGTCACCGACTCCGGGCTGGTCGGCAGGGGCGGCGCCGCGTTCCCGACCGGCCGCAAGTGGGAGGCCACGGCCCGCCAGCCCGACCATCCGCACTACCTGGTCTGCAACGCCGACGAGAGCGAGCCGGGCACCTTCAAGGACCGCGTGATCATGGAGGGCGACCCGTACGCGCTGATCGAGGCCATGACGATCGCCGCGTACGCCACCGGGTGCGCCAAGGGCTACCTGTACATCAGGGGCGAATATCCGCGGGCGCGGCACGCGCTGGAGAACGCCATGGCCACGGCCCGCGCCCGGGGTCTGCTCGGCGCGGACATCCTGGGCCAGGGGTTCTCCTTCGACATCGAGCTCCGGCGGGGCGCGGGGGCGTACATCTGCGGGGAGGAGACGGCGATCTTCAACTCCATCGAGGGGCAGCGCGGGGAGCCGCGCAGCAAGCCGCCGTTCCCGGTGGAGAAGGGCCTGTTCGGCAAGCCGACCGTGGTCAACAACGTGGAGACGCTGGTCAACGTGCTGCCGATTCTGGAGAGGGGGCCGTCGGCTTATCGGGGCGCGGAGCCCAAGTTGTTCTGCGTATCCGGAAATATCGTGAAACCGGGGGTCTATGAGCTGCCCTTCGGCGCCACGCTCAGAGAGCTTCTCGACCTGGCCGTGCCCACCGGCACGGTCAGGGCGGTGCTGCTGGGCGGCGCGGCCGGAGCGTTCGTCACCGACCTGGACATCCCGCTGACCTTCGAGGGCACCCGGCAGGCCGGTGCCACCCTGGGCTCCGGCGTCGTGCTGGTGCTCGGCGACGACGTCGACCTCAAGGCCATCCTGCTGCGCATCGCCGAGTTCTTCCGCGACGAGTCGTGCGGGCAGTGCGTGCCGTGCCGGGTCGGGACCGTGCGGCAGGAGGAGGCACTGCATCGCCTCTCGCGCCGCGTCGACCAGTCCGACCTGGTCCTGCTGCGCGAAGTCGGCCAGACCATGCGCGACGCCTCCATCTGCGGGCTCGGCCAGACCGCCTGGAACGCGGTCGAATCCGCCATCGACCGGTTGGGAGTCTTCAAGTGATCCCGTTGCAGCCCCCTCGGCGCCTGATCGACGTCGAGATCGACGGCGAAGCCGTACGCGTGCCCGAAGGAGCGACGCTCCTCGACGCCTGCGCGACGGCGGGAAAGGACATCCCGACGCTCTGCCACGGCGACACCCTCACCCCGAAGAACGCCTGCCGCGTCTGCGTCGTCGAGGTCGAGGGCGCGCGCACGCTGGCCCCCGCCTGCTCGCGCAAGGCCGAGGCCGGAATGAAGGTCGCCACCGGCACCGAGCGCGCCCGCCACAGCCGCAAGGTCGTCCTCGAACTGCTGGCCTCCTCCACCGACCTGTCCACGACCCCGCGGGCCAAGGAATGGATGGCCGAGTACGGGGCCGACCCGGCCAGGTTCGGCGAGGACGCGGCCACCGTCGAGCAGCCCGCCAAGGTGGACAACGACCTCTACGTGCGCGACTACGGCAAGTGCATCCTGTGCTACAAGTGCGTGGACGCCTGCGGCGAGCAGTGGCAGAACTCCTTCGCCATCTCCGTGGCCGGGCGCGGCTTCGACGCGACCATCTCCACCGAATGGGACGCGGCGCTCACCGACTCGGCCTGCGTCTACTGCGGCAACTGCGTGGAGGTCTGCCCGACCGGGGCGCTGTCGTTCAAGACCGAGTTCGACATGCGCGCCGACGGCACCTGGGACGAGGACCGCCAGAGCGAGACCACCACCATCTGCAGCTACTGCGGCGTCGGCTGCAACCTCACCCTCCACGTCCAGGACAACAAGATCGTCAAGGTGACGTCGCCCCACGACAACCCCGTCACCCACGGCAACCTCTGTGTGAAGGGACGCTTCGGATACGGCTATGTCTAGAGTGACGATCAAGCGCCCCATCCTGCGCGTCCGCGACACCACCACCCGCCGCTTCGACTCCCTGGCCGCCGAGGAACCCCTGGAGATCCGCCTCGACGGCACCCCGCTGACCCTCACCATGCGTACCCCCGGGGACGACTTCGACCTGGCCGCCGGATTCCTCGTCAGCGAGGGCGCCGTGGGCCGCGCCGCCGACGTCGCCGCCATCCGCTACTGCGCGGGCGCCCTGGCCGACGGGACACAGACGTACAACGTCCTGGATGTACGGCTGGCGCCGGGCGTACCCCACCCTGAGCCCCGCAACTTCTACACCACCTCCTCCTGCGGCGTGTGCGGAAAGGCGTCGCTGGAGGCGGTACGCACCGTCGCCCGCTGGACACCGCGCGAGGACCCGATCAGGCTGAGCCGCCAGACGATCACCGCCTTGCCGGATCGCCTGCGCTCGGCCCAGCGCGTCTTCGACCGGACCGGCGGGTTGCACGCGGCCGGCCTGTTCTCGCCGGCCGGCGAGGCGATGTGCGTACGTGAGGACGTGGGCCGCCACAACGCCGTGGACAAACTCCTCGGCTGGGCCCTGCGCGGCGACCTGCTGCCGCTGCGCGAAACCGTCCTGATGGTCTCCGGCCGCGCCTCCTTCGAACTGGTGCAGAAGGCGGTCATGGCCGGGATACCGGTGCTGGCCGCGGTCTCGGCACCCTCCTCCCTGGCCGTGGAACTGGCCGCGGAGGAGGGGATGACGCTGATCGGCTTCCTGCGGGGGGAGTCGATGAACGTCTATGCCGGCGAGCACCGCCTCGACGTCACCCCGGCCACCGGCCTCGGCTCGGCCGGTGGACGCAGTCCGGGATGATGACGGGATGCCGCACGGTGTCCGGTGCCCCCGACACCGTCCGGCATCCCACCAGCGCCTCCCGCCAAGGAGCCTCGACCGAAGAATCGCCCCCAACCTTCGCGAACCGGTTGCCAGGGCTCGCTGACAGCGCGCCCCCGCCCTTCGAAGGCTCGGGGCCTGCTCCGCTCTTGTGCGGGGCGCGGCGTCCACGTCTATCCGGCCGGACGCGGCGCCAAGCTCCTGGTATCCGCGAGGGTCAGCTCGTGATCATTAGGGCTGCCTCCACTGGTCCGACGGGGAGACGCCCGGTAGTGGCTTGCCGATGAGGGCCAGGGGGAGGAAGAAGCAGACCTGGCCGATCGCCATGATGAGTGTGGCGAGTGCCTTCTCGTCATAGTGAAGCGAGGCCCGTGCGTACAGTTCGCCGGGGACGCGTTCGCCCGACGGGCTCGGGGTCAGGACGGATTCGACCAGTTCCAGTGCGACCCGTTCGGCGTCGGTGAAGTAGGGCGCGTCTCGCCAGGAGGCGACGGCGGTGATGTTCTCCTCGCTCACGCCTGATCTGCGGAGACCGCCGGTGTGCAGGACGGTCAGGTACGTGCTGCCGGCGAGTTGCCCGGCGCGGAGCTGGACCAGGCCGATGGTGGTCTGCGGGATCGTGCCGTTGCCCGTCGCCTTGTACAGGGCGCCGCCGATGTCCTTGAGCTCGGGGATGAGCGCGAGGGGGTTGGACAGGCGCGACTGCTGCTCGATGGCGGTCATGGTGGTGGGTTCCTTTCCGAACGGTGGTTGCGCCGCTATGACGGATCGCCCGCGGCAAAGGTGACGGCGCGGTGCAGGGCGGCGGCGAGGCGGTCGTGTTCGGGGTAGGACCAGCCGAAGCCGAAGCGGCGCCAGGTGTAGCCGAGGACGATGCCGGTGCGGGGGTCGGCGAAGGCTTCGGAGCCGGCCGAGCCGTCGTGGCCGAACGCGTTCGCGCTGAGAAACGGGTAGCGCAGCCCCTTGACCTGGAATCCGAGCGCGGCGCGGGCCAGAGGTGACCGGTCACCTTTCATGGCTTCGACCCGTCATGGGGATGAAGGAGCCGAAGGAGAGGTACGCGACCGTGACGACCCATGACGCGCTGGCTGTCCAGTTCGAGGGGCACCGCCCCCACCTGAGAGCGGTCGCCTACCGCATGCTCGGCTCGCTGAGCGAGGCCGAGGACGCGGTGCAGGAGTCCTGGCTACGGCTGGCGCGCTCGGACTCCGGTGACATCGACAACCTGGGCGGCTGGCTGACCACCGTGGTCGGCCGGATCTGCCTGGACATGCTCCGCGCCCGCGGGTCCCGGCGGGAGGAGTCTCTCGAGGACCGCCTGCCGGAGCCGTTGATCAGCCGGGAGGACGCCGCGGGCCCGGAACAGGAGGCGCTGCTGGCCGACTCGGTGGGCCTGGCGCTGCTGGTGGTGCTGGAGTCGCTGACCCCGGCGGAACGGCTGGCGTTCGTGCTGCACGACATGTTCGGCCTGCCGTTCGAGCAGATAGCGCCCATCGTGGACCGTTCTTCGGCGACGGCCAAGAAGCTCGCCAGCCGCGCGCGTCAGCGGGTGCGCGGCGTGACCCCGAATCCCGACCCCGACCGGGCGGATCAGCGCCGGGTGGTGGACGCGTTCCTGAGCGCCGCGCGCGGCGGCGACTTCGCCGCGTTGGTCTCCATCCTCGACCCTGACGTCGTCCTGCGCGCCGACGGCGGCGTGCTCGCCGGTGGCCTCAAGGTCATCCGCGGCGCCGCGGCCGTGGCCGGGCAGGCCGCCACCTTCCGGCGGATGGCCAGTGGCACCATCACCCGCCCGGCCCTCGTCAACGGCCTCGCCGGCCTGGTCAACACCATCGACGACCGGCTGATCTCCATCATGAGCTTCACCGTCTGCGGCGGCAGGATCGCCGCGATCGACATCCTGTCCGACCGCGACCGGCTGGCCCGCCTCGACCTCGCCCATCTGGAGCCGTGATCGGTCAGGGGGCCAGGAGGTCGTTCAGTTCGGCCTCGAAGAGCAGGGCGGTGTCGATGCGCATGCCGCTGAAGTGGCCGGCGAGTTCGAGGGACAGGACGCCGTGCACGCGGGTCCAGAAGCTCAGGGCCCGGTGCAGCGCCTCGGGTGGGGCAGGGTGGCCGGCGGCCCAGTCGCGGTGATCGGCCAGGTGGGCGTCGAGCGGGGTCGCGGGGGCGTGCGCGGGTAGCTTGACGGCGGCGTCGAGCAGAGCCGTCATGATCTCGGAGGAGATGAGCGTGATGTCGTCGGGCGCCCGGTAGCCGGGGACGGGCGTGCCGTAGATCAGCAGGTACCGCTGGGGGTCCGCCAATGCCCAGGCGCGCATCGCGCGTGCCAGCCCGGCCAGGTCGGCACCGGCCGCGGCGGCTTCCTGGACGGTGTCGGCGAGGCTTCGGTAGGCGTCCCTGATGAGCTCGGTGATCAGGTCGTCGCGGCTGGCGTAGTAGCGGTAGAGGGCGGGGCCGCTCATGCCCATCTGTTTGGCGATCGCGTTGAGGGAGAGCGCGGAGGCGCCTGTCGTGGCGATCTGTTCCCACGCGTGTTCCTTGATCTCCCCCCGTACCTGCGCCCGGTAGCGCTCGCGGGGGGTCATCGTCTCCGCCATCTCCAGCCGCCTTACATCTTGAAGATTGAGTTAGAAGGTATCACGAAACCTATTGACGCCTTCTTCTGTTTGCAGTTATAACTTCTAACGTAAGCACGAGGCCCTAACGGAACCGAGGAAACGCCATGACCACCGCCGCTCTCGCCACCAACAGCCGCCGCACTCCGCTCGCTGTGACCATCTCCGCCTGGGCGGTTCCCGTCATGGTGATCGGCCAGTTCGCCATGCTCGCGATCATCCCGGTCGTCATCGCCCTGGTCGGGGCGCTCCGCGGCACCCACGACCGGCTGGTCCGGTGGACGGCCGCGGCGGTCGCCGCCACGTGGGCGATCCCGTTCATCATCTGGCAGGCGCGACCCGACGGCGCGCCGAGCATGTCCAAGGACATCCACCCCGGCTTCGTCGCCTTGATCGTCGTCGCGTCCGCCGCGCTCATCCTCGCCATCTTCCGCGCCCGCCGCGGCTGACCGCTCCCCTCCAGAGACCCCCGAAGGAAACACCATGTCCAAGAACCGCGCCCGCCTCGCGGCCGTCACCGTCTCCGTCGCCACCGCCGCCATCCTCGCGGGCAACCTCCCGGCCGCCCAGGCCACCATCGCGCAGCAGCCCAGCCCCACGCGGCAGACCACCGGGCTGACGTGCCGCGGCGCGGGCGTGGACCCCGGCGCTAAGGTCCGCTACCGGAGCGAGATCCTGATCAAGGCGCCGCTGCGCACCATCTGGAACCTGCAGACCGACGTGGAGCGCTGGCCCCGGTGGCAGAAGCCCGTCGCCACCATGAAGCGCCTGGACCAGGGCCCGTTCCGCGAGCACTCGCGGTTCCGCTGGACCACCCCGGTGCCCGCCACCCCGGTCAGCCCGCCCACCACGCTCGTCATCACCTCCACGGTCAAGCAGCTGAAGAAGGACCGGTGCGTCCGCTGGACCGGGCCCGCCATCGGCAAGGGTCTGCGCATCGACCAGGGCGTCCACGTCTGGACGTTCGAAAAGGTCAAGGGCGGTGTCCTCGTACGCACCGAGGAGACCCACGCCGGCGAGCAGATCGAATCCAACGTCCCCCTCGCCACCCGGTTCCTCGGCCAGGGTCTGGAGGCCTGGCTGGGTGCCCTGAAGACCACCGCCGAGGCGAAGCACCGGCGATAGAACCGGAACCAACGCCATCCACGAGGCCCGCACCGGCGCGAACAGCGCCGATGCGGGCCTCGGCGTCGTATGGGCCGGTGCGGCGGTCAGCGCCGGTGCGCCCAGGCCGGTGTCCAGACCTCGCCGTCCGGGCCGCCGGGCGGCCCGGAACCGAAGTGGTCGCGAAGGGCGGCGAGTGCCGGATGCGGGTTGTCGCGGTGCCAGGTCAGCGCGTGCGGATAGACCGGAATGGGATCACGTACGGCGATGCGCCGCAGCCCATGGTCGGCGGGCCAGACGAGCCGGGTCTGCTCCCCCACGAACGTCGCCAGCGACCGGGAGTCGGCGATCGTGTCCAGCAGAGGATCGGTCCCGAAGTCGGGCCCGGTGGTCTCGATGGTGAGCCCGAACGTGGCGGCGAGGTCGGCGTAGTAGGCGGCCCACTCGGTCCCGGGGACGATGCCGGGCATCCAGATCCGGTGTCCGGCCAGGCCGGCGGGCGTGACCGCGCGGGCGGCGGCGAGGTCGTGGGCGGGGCCGGTGAGGAGCTGGATGGGTTCGTCGTGGACCCGGGCGGCCTCGATGTCGTCGGGAAGCCGCCGGCCGGGCATGGTGACGGCGCGGAAGGACGCGTCGATCGTGCCGGAGGTGAGGGCGGCGACGGCCGCGTCGGCGTCGAAGAGGGTCACGACGTCGAGTTCTATCTCGGGATGCGCGCGGTGGAAGGCGCCCAGCAGAGCGGCGGGGGCGAGCCGCCGGCCGATCACGTCGACGCGCAGCGCGCGGCTGCCGGGGCGGACGCTGGCGGCCGCGCGCTCCGCCGCCCGCAGGAGATCGCGGGCATGCGGCAGGAACGCCTGCCCGTCGATGCTGAGCTGGGTTCCGCGCGCGGCACGCGTGAACAGCCGCACACCGAGGTCGCGCTCCAGCGCGGCGACGCGCTTGGACACGGCCTGCTGGGTGATCGACAACTCGTCGGCGGCGTCCTGGAAACGCCGCGCGTCCGCGGCGGCCACGAAGGTGCGCACAGCATCGAGATCCACGCCGCCCGATGGTAGCCGCACAACGTCTGGTTGTGACCGAAGGGTTCGGGCGGCGAAGGATCATGCTCCCGCCAGGGGGCACGTCGGGGCCGGCCGGGAACGGGGCCCGGCGTTTTCGCCGCGCCTGGCCCCGTCCGGCCTGCCGTACCGGAAAAATCAGCCCTTGTCGGCTTCGCCGGTGGCGGCTTCCTGAGCCTCTTCCGGGGAGGCCTCCAGGTCCTGCTCGGCGTCGGCGCCCGCCTGGGCGGAGGCCTTGTCCAGGCGCACCCACGAGGTGACGCTCTCCACCGCGAACAGGACGAACAGGTACGCGGTGAGCACCGCCAGCACCGGCAGCAGGATGTTCAGGGCGGCGCCGGCGCCGATGATCAGCAGCCGCACCTCCCAGCCGAGGCCCGCGTGGAAGACCCAGGCGGGCGGCCAGATGCTCTGGCGGGTGCGGTAGACGGTGTCGTAGGTGTGGTAGCCGACCACGTACACCAGCACGAACAGCAGCCACTTCGGCGCGTCGGCGGCCAGTCCCACCAGGATCACGGTCAGGAACTCGGTGCCGCGCAGCAGCGGCGGCGTGAGCCAGTCGAAGCGGCCCAGGTGGTCGCGCGGGGCGGTGGGCAGCACCAGCAGGACCACGACCAGCGGCGCCACGAAGAGCATCGGGCCCGGCTTCAGCAGCCCGGCCACGCCGAGGGCGATGACGACCAGCAGCGCGGCGAGCGTGGCGGGGACCGGCGGGAGGCCCTTGCCGATCTTGCCGGCGACGGCGTGGACGAGAAGCCCGTCGTCGCGGTAGGCGAGCAGACGGGCCGTCTGGATACGGCGCCGCTCCTCGTCGGGGTCGGGTGTGGGGGTGGCGGCGGCCTGCGGCTGAGTGATCATGCGAGCGACCTCATGAGGCGTCCGGTGAGGGTGTAGGCGGCGGCGACGGTGCCCCAGGCCACCAGGGTGATGAAGGTGACGCGGGCGTCGAAGAGGGCGGCGGTGATCGCGATGGCCGCGAACCGCTCGCCGATGGGGAACACGACCATCTTGCGGGCCCAGTGGACGGCCCGGTAGCGCCCGGCCTTGGTCCACATCTTCAGCAGGCCGCGGATGCCCTGGCTGCGCTCGATCTTGCGCTTCTCCAGGTCCTTGCGGAGTTTGCGGTCGTCGGGGGCGTCCAGCGCCAGCGTGGGCAGTTGCGCCGGGGGCTTGCGGCGGTTGGAGATGCCGAAGGAGAAGTCGAGCAGGTGACGCACCGACTGCAGGCCGAGCGCGGCCAGCGCGAGGATCCAGATGTCGTCGCCGTTGCCGGAGACCACCCAGCCGACGGCCAGGCCCGCGAAGACCACGTACTCCTTGAACCGGTCGAACGTGGCGTCCAGCCACGCGCCCAGCACGCCGAACTTGCGGGCGTAGCGGGCCACCTGGCCGTCGACGCAGTCGAAGACGAAGGCGAAGTAGATGAGCACGCCACCGGCGACCATCCACGGCCGCTGGCCGGTGGCGAAACAGGCCGCCGCCGCCACGCCGAGCAGGATGGAGATCAGCGTCACCTGGTTGGGAGTCAGGCCGCGGCGGGCCGCCCAGCGGGCGATGAAACGCGAGTACGTCGAGACGAAGTAGGTGGTGAAGAAGCCGTCGGCGCCCTTGACCGCGTTGTCGAGCCTGGCGCGGTCCTCGTTCATGCCGGCCATCTCGGAGCCGGCCTCGTTGGCCTCCTCCTGGGTGGAGACCCGGCGGAAGAACAGGTCGCGGCGTCCGCGGATGCCGACCGAGACACCCTTGCGCACCAGCCCGAACGCGACCAGTTGCACCAGGTCGTCGTCGGGGCCGAAACCACCGGCCAGGTCGGCCAGCTCGCGGCAGGTCTCGGCGAGCACCGGCATGTGCTGCACCTTGATGTGCAGCGGGCCGAGCAGCACCGTGTTGGGCCGGGTCACCGCGATGGTGGCGGTGCCGACGGAGACGATGCGGGACTTGCCGGCGCGGGCCCGGACGGGCAGGCCCTCCAGGGTGCGGTCGCCGATCTCGGGCTCGGCCTCGTCGATCGGGACGGTGTCGGCGGCGCTGTCCTCCTGCGTGTCCTCACCGTTGTCCGGCCGCGGCTCCTTGGCCACGAGCGCGAGGGCACCCCGCTTGGCCTTGGTGATCTGGTAGATCAGCTCGTCGTGGATGACGGAGTTGGCCGGGAGGATGAGGAGGTTGTCCGTTGCGGATTCTGCGACGTCGGCAAGGGCACGCAAAGCGGCGGCCACGTCGTGGGGCTCGATCGTGGCCGGCTGCGGATCCAGGGAGAGGATCTGACCGCGCAGTCTCTCGCCAACCGTGGGGTTGCCGGGCAGCGCGGCCAGCCGAAGGCCGGTCGGAGCGGTGTCGGGGCCGGGCGAAGAGCCCAGCAGGACCACGCGGGTCATGACTCCCTTTCGAGGCAGTTGCGGGGGGTTGAACAACGGGTAATGCGGGGACAGACGTCAAAGTCTAGTGAGCCTTGGGTAAAGCCGGTCCACCCGTGTGCCCCAATAGGATGTCCTCGTGAGTCTCTATCGTGACGAGGGCGTAGTCCTGCGCACGCAGAAACTGGGCGAGGCCGATCGCATCATCACGGTGCTCACCAAGCGCACGGGCAAGGTCAGGGCGGTCGCCAAGGGTGTGCGCCGCACCACGAGCAAGTTCGGGGCGCGCCTCGAACCTTTCACTCACGTAGATCTTCAACTGCACGTCGGGCGCTCGCTCGACGTCGTCACACAGGCCGAGACGCTCAGGCCGTACGGCGAGGCGCTGGCGATCGACTACCCGAAGTACACCGCGGGCAGCGCGATGCTGGAGACCGCCGACCGGCTCACCCACGGCGAGAAGGAGCCCGCGCTGCGGCAGTTCCTGCTCCTGGTGGGCGGGCTGCGCACGCTGGCCGACGGCGAACACGAAGCCAGGCTGGTCCTTGACGCGTATTTCCTGCGCTCGCTGGCCGTCGCCGGGTACGCTCCGGCGCTGGAGGCGTGCGCGAGGTGCCGTGCCCCGGCGATCAGGGCGTTCGCGATCGTGGCCGGTGGCGTGGTCTGCGGCGGCTGCAAACCGGCAGGCTCCGCCGTACCGTCGATCGAGACCATCGGGCTCATGACGGCGCTGCTGAAGGGCGACTGGGCGGCGGCCGACGCCTCGCTGCCGCGCCACCGCGGCGAGTGCAGCGGGCTGGTGGCCGCCTACCTGCAGTGGCACCTGGAGCACGGCATCCGCTCGCTCCGACACGTAGAAAGAGAACCGGTTTGAACGTCCGTCCCCCGACGCCCCACCCCTCCGGCGTGACACCGCCGCCGATCCCCCGTGAGCTGGTGCCCAGGCACGTGGCGATCGTCATGGACGGCAACGGCCGCTGGGCCAAGCAGCGCGGGCTGCCGCGCACCGAGGGGCACAAGGCGGGCGAGGCGTCGCTGTTCGACGTGATCGAGGGCGCGATCGAGCTGGGCATTCCCTATCTGTCGGCCTACGCCTTCTCCACGGAGAACTGGAAGCGTTCGCCGGACGAGGTGCGCTTCCTCATGGGTTTCAACCGCGACGTGATCCGCCGCCGCCGCGACGAGCTCAACGCCATGGGCGTGCGGGTGCGCTGGGCGGGCCGGCCGGGGCGGCTGTGGAAGAGCGTGATCTCCGAGCTGGAGACGGCGCAGGAGATGACCGAGCGCAACCGGACGCTGACGTTGCAGTTCTGCGTCAATTACGGCGGCCAGGCCGAAATCGTCGACGCCGCGGTGAAACTGGCCGCCGACATCGCCGCGGGCCGGGTGAAACCGGGCAAGGTCAACGAGAAGGTCTTCGCCCGCTACCTGGACGAACCGGACGTGCCCGAGGTCGACCTGTTCGTGCGCTCATCGGGCGAGCAGCGCTTCTCCAACTTCCTGCTGTGGCAGTCGGCCTACGCGGAGATGGTCTTCCTCAACCGCCTCTGGCCGGACTTCGACCGGCGCGATCTGTGGGAGGCCTGCGAGATCTACGCCAAGCGCGACAGAAGGTACGGCGGAGCCGTACCCAACGAAGTCGCCCGCTGAGACGGGAGGGGGCCCGCACCACGCGGACCCCCGGAGTCCGTCAGGCGCGGCGGCGGGCGCGGTAGGCGGCGACGTGCATGCGGTTTCCGCAGGTACGGCTGTCGCAGTAGACCCGCGAGCGGTTGCGGGACTCATCCACGAACACCCGGTCGCAGTCGGGCGCCGAGCAGGTGCGCAACCGCTCCCACTCGCCCTCGACCAGCAGATGGGCCAGCGCCACCCCGCAGTCGGCGGCCACGTGCTCGGACAGCACGGCGTCCTGCGCGAAGTAGTGCATGTGCAGCGGATGCCCGTCGTGCTCGGCCAGCCGGGGTGTGATACGCGTGTCGGCCAGCAGCGAGTTGAGCAGCCGGACCGCGACGGCCTGGTCGGTGGCCAGGAACACCCGGTGGAAGGCCTCCCGCAGCATGCGCACCTGGCCGAGGTCGCGGGGAGTGAGCACGCCGATGCCGCTGACCTGCCGCGACTCGACGAAGGCCTGCAGGTCGCTCAGATCCGCCAGCCCGTCGTCGCCCCCGGTGGAGGGCGAGGTGTTCACAAGCTCGACGACGGTGGCCAGCGAGTGCACCATGTCATGGCCAAACGGCATATTGACTCCTGTCTACGCCTGCTCATAGCGTGGACGAAGCGTATCTCTACAACGGGCGGGCGGGGGTCCTCGGTGAGTGCACATCGCCGTATCGTGCTGATCGCGGTGGTGGGCGCACTGGTCATCTCCATGTCGGGGCCGCTCGTACGCCTGTCCGGCGTGTCACCGGCCACCTCGGCGTTCTGGCGGCTCGCCTACGCGGTGCCGCCCTTACTCCTGCTGGCCTGGCTGGAGCGACGCCGGCTCGGCCCCCTTCCGGCCAAGGGCCGCTACCTGTCCTGGGCCGCGGGCTTCGTCTTCGCCCTCGACCTGCTGTTCTGGCACACCGCGATCGAGTACGTCGGTGCCGGGCTGGCCACCGTACTCGGCAACCTGCAGGTCTTCCTGGTGGCGTTCGCCGCCTGGGCGATCTTCCGGGAACGCCCCTCCACCCGGCTCATGATCGGCACCCCGGTGGTGTTCACCGGCGTCGTCCTGATCTCCGGCCTCTTCGACAGCGCCGCCTATGGCGCCGACCCCGGGCTCGGCGTCGTGTTCGGCCTCGCCACCTCGGTCGCCTACGCCGCGTACCTGCTGCTGATGAAGGCCGCCGGCCCGCACACCATGACCCCCCTCGCGCACACCGCCGTGGTCGCCACGCTCTCGGTGGCCGTCCTCGGCCCGGTCTTCGGCGGCGCCGACTTCGTACCGGACTGGCCCGCCCACGGCTGGCTGCTCGCCCTCGCCCTGGGGCCTCAGGTCGTCGGCTGGGCGCTCATCACCTGGGCACTCCCCCGCCAGCCCGCCGCCCTCACCGCGCTGCTGCTCCTCATCCAGCCGATGACGACGGTCGCGCTGTCGGCGCTCCTGCTGGACGAACGGCCGTCGCCGTGGCAGTTCGCCGGCTGCGTGGTGATCATCATCGGTGTCCTGTACGGCTCCCGCGGCTCCCCACCCCCGCCACCCGGCCCCCCGGAACCGGCCCAGGCACTCGGCACCTCGTCCCGCCGGACCTGAGGCGCCCGGCGGGAGCACTATGGTGCTGAGCGACGTCAGGAGGCTTCTCGACGACCCGCAGGTCAACAGCATCCACCTCGCCGACGTCGCCCACGACATCAGCGGGACCCGTTAATGGCCGGGAATGCTGATCGGCACCGAGATGTGTTCGTGCGTGATCAGCCACTTGCCGGCCGACCGACGGCAGCAGACGGTCGATCGCACCCAGACGTCACCTTCGGGGCCGCTCGTCCGCGCCCCCGAGTCCAAGTGCAGCATGTGCGCGAACGCCACGTCCCCGCTCACCGCGACGGTCAGCTCGTGCGTTTCCAGGCCGATGGGACCGTCGTAGCTGTCGAACCACCGCACGAAATTGCGGCGGACGTCCTCGGTGCCCGCGAACTGGAGCGGCGGCACGACATCGAAATAGACGATGTCGTCGGCGTAGTGCGACATCAGCCGGTCGATGTCCTTCTTCTGGGCGGCGTCCACGCGGCCCTCCAGAAATGCCCTGAACCCGGACTCACTCGTAGTCATCGCGTCCTCCGTTCCAAACAACGTGTTGTCAGTACTCCGACGACACAACCGTCCGGAACGTCAGGCCGGCGCCAGTAGTTCGACCGATGCGGCCCGATCGTCCGCGCTTCTAGCGTTCACGGTGAGCCACAGAACGGAGAACGCACGATGGGACACCTGATCGTCCACAACTCCATCAGCGCCAACGGCGCCTTCGAGGCGCCCTCGCCCGAGGACTGGCTGGTGCTCGACGACGACAGCGCCAACGCCTCACTGGAGCAGTTGACGCTGGCCGACGCGATGATCCTCGGCCGCAAGACCTACGAAGGGCTGGCCGCCGCCTGGCCGCACCTGGCCGGCGATCCGGCGATGGGGCGCTTCGCCGGCCGTATCAACGCCATGCCGAAGTACGTCGCGTCGCGCACGCTGACCGGGCCGCTGGAGTGGAACGCCGTCCTGATCGAAGGCGAGCTCGGCCAGGCGGTGCCCGAGCTGAAGAAGGCGCACGGCGGCAACCTGATCGTCTCCGGGGCCGGCGAGTTCGCGCACGCCCTCACCCGGCAGGGACTGGTCGACGAGTTCTGGATCTGGATCCACCCGGCCCTGTGGGCGACGGGCCCGCGCTTCTTCGACGGCGTCGGCCCCGTCCGCCTGCAACTGGTGGCGGCCACGCCGTACCGGTCGGGCGTCGTGTGGCTGCGCTACCGGCCCGCGAGCGGCTGAACCCACGACCCGCCCGCCTTCGTGGCGATCCCGCTCACGTACGCGTCATGGGCCCACGGCGGTCACCGCGGCTGCCGTTCCGCGATGACCGCCCAGTCGTCGGCCCCGCGGCCGTCGGCGATGGCCTGATCGAAGACGGTCCGCAGGAGTTCACCGACCGGGAGCGGGATGTCGTGGTCGTGCGCCGCGTCGAGCGCGAGGTGGAGGTCCTTGCGGCCCAGCACGGTAGTGAATCCGGGCGGCTGGTAGCGCCGTTCGGCGATCATCGATCCGTAGCCGGTGTAGACGGCTCCCGGGAAGAGTGTTGAGGTCAGCAGCTCGACGAACCGCCGCGAGTCGATACCGGCGCCTTCCGCGAGGCTGACAGCCTCGCCCAGCGATTGGATCGCGCAGGCGATCAGGTAGTTCCCGAGGATCTTCACGATGTTGGCCTGCTCCGGACGATCGCCGAGTCGCCAGGTCCGCGAGCCGATCACGTCGAAGAGCGGCTGCACGCGGTCGATCAGCTCCTGCTCGCCCGCCGCGAGGATGTTGAGTGCTCCGGCTTCGGCGACCGGGACACGGCCGAAGACCGGCGCCGCGACGTACCCGACGCCATGCTCGGCGTGCGCCGCGGCGGCCCGGCGAGCCAGGCCGGCGCTCACCGTGGCGAGGTTGACGTGAACGATCCCGCCCGGGGCCTGAGCGAGAACACCGGAGTCGATGAACGTCTCGGCGACGGCCCGGTCATCGGCCAGGACCGAGAAGACCACCGGCGAGCGCATGGCCTCGGCGACCGAGGCGGCTCGCCGGGCACCCGCCGCGACAAGCTCGTCCGCGGGCCTGCCGGAGCGGTTCCACACCACGACGTCGTGGCCGGCGCTCAAGAGGTTGCGTGCGATGGGCCGTCCCATGGCTCCCAGACCGATGACCGCGATGTCGCTCATGTGGAGACCTCCTTCTATGGGCCGTCCAAGACATGTTAGCGTCTGGCGAACCGGCTAAGACGGTTCGCCAGGTGTGTCGCTCACCGCGGAGGTTGGAATGACCGAGGACGTACGTCGTGTGTTCCGCATGGACAACGAGGTCCTGGCGTTCCGCTTCACCGCCACCGTCAGCGATCGAGCCGGCATGGCGCCGCGCGAGCGGCTGACCGGCCCCGCACGACTGAGGATGTGGCTGCGGGCGGCAGGGCTTGACGCCACGGACGTGTCGCCGGCCGATCTGAAGGACGCCGTCGAGCTGCGGGAGGTGATCTACCGAATCGGGTCGGCGATCGCCGCGGGTGAACAGCCCGATGCGCAAGACGTCGGCACCCTCAACGCGGTCGCGGCCGCCGGGCACGCGAAGGCCGCGCTCGAAAACGATCTCGCGGGATGGCACCTGACCGAGACGACGCCTGTCGGTGACGCCCTCGGGGTCCTGGCCACAGACGCCATCCACGTCCTCGGGGGCCCCGTCCGCAGCCGCGTCAAGAACTGCGAAGGCCCCGGATGCGCGGGACTCTTCCTTGACACCAGCCGCGGAGCCAACCGCCGCTGGTGTTCCATGAACACGTGCGGTAACAAGGTCAAGAAGGCACGACTCGCCGAGAGCTGACCCGCGAGCGACCGAACAAGATGACCGGTTGCGCCTGCGCGCGCAGGCCGTACCGCGCCCGGACACGGAGCGCACCGGGCTGGGCCTGCAGGCCCATCCGACCGCCCGCCGGACCTGGCGTCAGCGTGCGAAAGCAGGCGGTGGATGTCGCGAAACCGGCGGACCCGTCCGGGCGGTGGCCTACGGCTTGGCCGACGAGGTCATCGACAGTCCGGCCGAAGCCCCGGAGTCCGGCACCCCTGCGTAGTCGGGCAGCTCCGCGCCGTTGATAGCACGCTCGACCAGTTCGGTGAACCATTCGCCGGCGAAGTCGGGGCTCGGCTCGGCGTCCGGCCCCGTGACCCCGAGGCTGTGCACGTGCAACCGGCCGATCTCCTGGTTGGCCTCCACGAACGAGCGCATCCGCGCCTCGTAGCCGGCGAACCCGGCCTCCGGATCCCACCCGGCGGCGGCCAGCTCTCCGGCCAGCAGGTACGCGCCGACCAGGGCCAGCCCGGTCCCCGCCCCGGACATCGGGGACGCGCTGAACGCGGCGTCCCCGAGCAGCCCCACCCGTCCACTCGACCAGCGGTCCATCACCACCTGAGCGACCTGGTCCAGATAGAAGTCCGGGGTGTCGTCCACGTGCGCGAGGATGCGCGGGGTCAACCAGCCGAAACCGTCCATCCGCTCGCGCAGCAGGCGCTTCTGCGCCGCGACGTCACGGTAGTCGACGTCGAAGTCGGCCGCGGGGAAGGAGAACATGGCCATCGCCCGGGTGGCGTCCGGGACGGGCCGCAGGCCGGCCGACCGCCCGGCCTCCTGATAGTCGATCATCCAGCGGTCCACTCCGAACTCGTTGGGCACGCCGTAGAAGGCCAGCACGAGCCCGAGATGGCGGATGAAGCGCTCATGCGGCCCGAAGACCGTCGCTCGCAACTGCGAGTGCAGCCCGTCGGCCCCGATCACCAGGTCGAAGCGCCGCCGGTCGCCGCCGGCGAAGACCACGTCGACCCCGTCCGCGTCCTGGCTGAGCTCGGCGATCCGGTCACCGAAGACGTACTCGACACCGTCGCGGGTGTCGTCGTAGAGCACTCGGGACAGGTCCCCGCGCAGGATCTCGATGTCCGCGATGAACCCGTCGCCGCCGTGGTCGTCCGCGTGGTGGGTCTCCAGCACGTTCCCGTCCGTGTCCACGATGTACGCGCCGGCGGTGTCGGTGCGGGCCGCGCGCACCGCCGCGTCCAGCCCCATCCGCCGGATGACCTCTTTGGCCACCCCGCGCGCGTCCACGGCCTGCCCACCGGGGCGCAGCTCGGGGGCGCGCTCCACCACGGTCACCTCGGCCCCCCGCCGGCGCAGCCAGTGGGCCAGCGCCGGCCCCGCGATGCTCGCCCCCGCCACCAACACCCTGATGCCGCCCATACCGCCTCCTGCTCGTCCGATTCATGTCGATGACGCGATTTGGCCCATCTCGATAATCAGACTCGGGCGCGGCCAGAAAATCATCGCCGCACGGTCATCGGATTCGGCACCGGCGGATCATCACGGCCCGCGGCAGGCGGTCGCCGCGGCCAAGGCCACGGCGGACCGGCTCGCCACCCGACGCCGGGCAGCGAAGCCGTCACCGCCGTACTGCCTTCCACCACGGGCCGGCCGCGCCGCGAAGGCAACACTCAGAGCTCGAACTCGTTCTTACCGACCCCATCCAGGAACGCCACGCACTCCCCGTCGGTGAAGGTCAGCGCGGGCCGTCAGGGATTCCGCCAGCCCGGCGAACCTGGGCGTCAGCCCCATGAGAAAGCGCGCGGAGCGGAGCGGAGCACCTTTGGCCAGGGTGGGATCCAACTGCTCAACCACTTGGCTGGGCAACGGGCGGGCCTCAAGAGGGCGGTCCGAGCGCAGCGAGGCCCTACAGGGGTCGGGGCCGGCCCCGACTGGAAGAACGCGCGGAGCGGAGCGGAGCACCTTGCCTTTCAGGCTGAGCACCCAGCGCAGGTCCCGAACACCTCGACGGTGTGGGTGATCTCCGTGAAGCCGTGTTCGCTGCCCACCGCCTCCGCCCACCGCTCCACCGCGGGCCCGGCCACTTCGACCGTCCGCCCGCATCGTCGGCACACCAGGTGGTGGTGATGGTCGTCGGTCGCGCAGGCGCGGTAGACGGACTCCCCGTCGTCCGTACGCAGCACGTCGACCTTGCCCCCGTCGGCCAAGGCCTGGAGCGCGCGGTAGACAGTGGTGAGGCCGATCTTGGCCCCGTCCTGCCGCATCTCGGCGTAGACGTCCTGCGCGCTGCGGAACCCCTCGCTGCGCCGCAGCGTGTCGTGGACGGCATCGCGTCTGGTCGTCATGTGATCTCCTGTGGTCGGCCTCGCCGTACGAACTTACCGACCCCGAGGGCCAGCACGAAGCCGGCGAGCGCGAGTAGGACGATCGAGGCTCCCGGCGGCACCTTCGGCGAGACGGTGGACACGAGCAGACCGCCGACCGCCGCCACCATCCCGAACACCGTCGCCAGTCCCATCGTCGCCTTGAATCCCCTGGTCAGCTGCTGGCTCGTGGCGACCGGGATCACCATGAGCGCGCTGACGAGCAGCAGCCCCACCACCCGCATGGCGATGACCACGGTCAGCGCCGCGGTCACGGCGATCAGCAGGCTGAGGAATCGCACCGGCAGCCCGCTCGCCTTCGCCACCTCCTCATCCTGGCAGAGCACGAACAACTCTCTCCCGAAGAACGCCACGACCGCCAGCACCGCGACCGCGAGCCCGCCGATGATCCAGATGTCCTGGCAGGTGACGCTGGCGATGGCGCCGAACAGGAAGGAGTTGAGTTTGGCGTTGCTGCCGCCGGGCGCGATGGCCATGAGCATGACGCCGCCGGCGATGCCGCCGTAGAACAGCAGGGCGAGGGCGACGTCGCCGCTGGTACGCCCGCGCGCCCGTACCAGCTCGATGGCGATGGCTCCGGCGACGGAGACGAGCACGGCGGTGAGCACCGGCGCCGTGTCGGTCAGGAATCCGAGGGCGACGCCGGTCAGCGCCACGTGGCCGATGCCGTCGCCGAGCAGGGCGAGGCGGCGCTGCACGATGAACGTGCCGACGGCGGGCGCGCACAGGCCCACCAGCAGGGCGGCGATGAGGGCGAGCTGGAAGAACTCCCTCTGCAGAAGGTCGCTCACGGGTGCACTTGCCAATCGGTCGGGGGTGGGCGGCTACGGCTTGACGCGGAGGTCGGTCAGCGGGCCGGTGACGGCTTCCTCGGCGTGCGGGTGGACGTGCTCGTGTCCGGGTTTGGCGCATTCTCCTTCCGGCTGCGGCGGCCGGCCGTCGTGCTCGATGAGCCCGGCGCGGACCACGACGCCGCGTGAGATGACGGGTTCGAGCGGGCCGAGCTCGTGGGCGACGAGCACGACGGTGCGTCCTTCGCGGACGAGCGTGGCGAGCGTCCCGGCCAGCAGTCGCTGGCTGTCGGCGTCGACGCCGGCGGTGGGCTCGTCCATGACGAACGTGTCCGGCTCGCCGGCCAGCGCCCGCGCGATGAGCACCCGCTGCTGCTGCCCGCCGGACAACGACTGCACGGGGTCGCCGGCCCGCTCGGACAGGTCGACCGCCGCGAGCGCGCGCGCCACCGCCGCGTGGTCTTCCTTGCTGGTACGGCGGAGCCTGCTCTGCCGGGCGATGCGCCCGGAGGCGACGATCTCCCTGACGGTCGCGGGTACACCGCCGCCGACGGCCAGGCGCTGGGGCACGTAGCCGATGCGCCGCCAGTCGCGGAATCTGCCGGGTGGCACGCCGTACAGGAGAGTCTGCCCGCCCGACAGCGGCGTGAGGCCGAGCAGGGCGCGCACCAGCGTGGACTTGCCGGAGCCGTTGGCGCCCATGATGGCGACGACCTCGCCGGGGCGGACGGTGAGGTCGACTCCGCGCAGGATGGGGCGGCGGTCGAGGGTGACCTGGCCGCCGGTCATCTGGAAGACGGTGTTCACGCGCAGCCCAGGGCGGTCTGGAGTGTCTTGAGGTTCTGCCGCATCTGGGAAAGGTAGTCGCCGTTGCCCGGCTTGCCCTCCAGCGGGTCGAGTACCGCGGTCTTGGCGTGAACCTCCTGGGCCAGCACCTCGGCGACCTTCGGGCTGACCAGGGCCTCGGTGAAGATGGTGGTCACCTTCTCGGCGTTGGCGAGCTTGGCGACCTCGGCGATGCGGGCGGGCGACGGCTCGCTCTCGGGGTCGAGGGTGATGCCGACCTGCTTGAGCTTGTAGCGGTCGGCGAGGTAGCCGAACGCCTCGTGGCTGGTCACCATGGTCTTGCTGGTGCAGTTGGTCAGGCCCTTGGCCATCTCCTGGTCGAGCGCGGTGAGGTCGGCGGCCGTCTTGGCGGCGCGGTCCTTGTACGCCTGGGCGTGCGCCGGATCGGCCTGGGCCATGCGCTCGCCCAGTTTCCCCGCGACGGTGGCGAGCCTGAACGGGTCCAGCCACAGGTGCGGGTCGTAGGAGACCTCGTGCTCGTGCGCCTCTTCTTCCCCGGCGTGTTCGGGGGCGGGCAGCGTCTTCACGGCGGTGGCCGCGTCGAAGGCCCGGTCGCCCTGCTGCCCGAGCGCGTCGTCCACGGCCGGCTGGATGCCCTTGATGTAGACGGACAGGGTGGCGTCCTCCAGGTCGGCGATCTGCTGGGCGCCCAGCTCGAGGTCGTGCGGCTCGACGCCGGGGGCGGTGAGCACGGACACGTCGATGTCAGCACCGCCGACGCGCTCGGCCAGCCACTGCAGGGGATAGAAGGCCGCGACCACGCGGGGCTTGTCACCGGCGGAGGCGGTCTCGGCGGTGCCCGAACCGCAGGCGGCGGTGGCGAGGAGTCCGGCACCCGCGAGCAAACCCACAGCGCGCACCCGGAAATGTCCTGACATCATGGGAGTCATTATGCGGCAAAATGAAAATGGTTGTCAAAATCAGGTGTGATCTAGGACATCGGACGGCAGGGTGGTTCGAAGGCCAGGCCGGGGAAGTGGCGCTGCCACTCGGCGGCGGTGATCCGCGGCGTCGCCAGCGCGCAGAGCCGCCGCGCGACCCGTTCCGGGTCCATGTCCCACAACCTGGCCGTGCTGTCGCTGCTGCCGGTGACCAGGGTCGCGCCGCCAGGTCCGAAGGCGACGGAGTTCACCCGGTCGGTGTGGCCCACCAGCGGCACGGGCGGGCCGGGGCTGCGGGGGCGCGTGATGTCCCAGACGCGGGCCGTACCGTCGAAGCCCGCCGTCACGAGCGTGCGGCCGTCAGGGCTGAAGGCCAGCCCGTTGACGCTGTTGCTGTGTCCCGCCAGGACCGACAGCGCCCGCGGGCCGCGCGGGTCGGACAGGTCCCAGAGGCGGGCGGTGTGGTCGTAGCCCGCGCTGGCCAGCACGTCACCGGAGGGGGCGAACGCGACGGCGGCCACGCTGTTGGCGTGCGCGCTGATCGTCGACAGCGCGACCGGGCGGCGCGGATCGGACAGCTCCCACAGCCGCACCGTGCGGTCGGCGCCCGCGCTGGCCAGCACCCGCCCGTCGGACCTGAAGGCCAGGCCCAGCACCCGATCGGTGTGCGCGCGCAGGACGCGGGTCTCGACCGGCCTGCGCGGGTCGGACAGGTCCCACACGCGCACGACGCCGCCGTCCTCGCCCACCGCCAGAACCCGGGCGTCGGGGCGCAGCGCCAGCGTGAACGTGTTGGCCGGCGCGCTCACCATGCCCAGCCGCACCGGGCGGAGAGGGTCGCGCACGTCCCACAGGCGGGCGGTGCGGTCGAGGGAGACGGTGACCAGCCGTCCGCCATCGGGGGTGAAGGCGGCGGTGAGGACGTTGTCGGTGTGCTCCTTCAGCGTCGCCAGCGCCGCCGGCCGGCCGGGGTCGGACAGGTCCCACAGGTGCGCGCGGCGGTAGCTGTTGGCCACGAGCAGCCGCCCGCCCGCGCCGGGCACCGCTGAGTGGATCGGGCCGCTGTGGCCGTACAGGACCGGGCCCTTGACCTCCCACAGCCGGGCGGTGGTGTCGCGGCCGCCGCTGGCCAGCGTGCGGCCGTCGGGGCTGAAGGCGACCGCGTAGACGGTGTCGGTGTGCCCGGTCAGCGTGAGGGGGACGGCGGCGAAGCGGGGCTCGGCGATGTCCCACAGGCGCACGGTGAGGTCGTAGCTGCCCGTCGCGACGGTACGGCCGTCGGGGCTGAAGGCCACCGCGACGATGCCGTTGACGTGCCCGGAGAGGGCCGCGAGCGCGACCGGCCGCGCGGGGTCGCGCACGTCCCACAGCCGCAGCGTGTTGTCGAAGCCGCCGGTCGCCAGCGTGCGGCCGTCCGGGCTGTAGGCGGCGGCCAGCACCCGGTCGGTGTGCCGGACCTCGGCCACCTGCCGGGGCTCGCGCGGGTCGGCGACGTCCCACAGGCGCACGGTCGAGTCCCCGCTGGTGGTGGCGAGGGTACGCCCGCCGGGGGCGAACACCGCCGCCGAGACGCCGTCGGCGTGCCCGCCCAGCACCGACAGCCGCTTGGCCCGGTCCGGCGTCGTGACGTCCCAGAGCCGGACGGTGCGGTCGGCGCCGGCCGAGGCCAGCGTGCGGCCATCGGGGCTGAACGCCACCCGCCGGATCTCGCCTTCGTGCCCCCTGAGCGTGGCCTGGGCGGCCGGGTGGGCGGGGTCGGTGAGATCCCACAGCCGCGCGGTGCCGTCCTGCCCCGCGGTGGCCAGCAGCCGCCCGTCGCCGCGGATCGCCGCCCCGAGCAGGCCCCCCGAGCCCGGCAGCACGGCCAGCGGCCGTGGCGCGTGCCGCGCGCCGACGTCCCACAACCGGACCGTGCCGTCCGTGCCGGTGGTGGCGAGCAGCCGCCCGTCAGGGGTGAACTCGGCCGCGTAGACCGCGCCGGTGTGCCCGGTGATCCGCGTCGAGTACGGCGTCGCGAACGTGCTGAGCAACGCCCCCCGGGCCTCCGCCGTGGGCGCCAGCCGGTAGGCGGCCAGGCCGATCTGCGCGGCCAGCGCGGGGTTGGTGCCGCGCAGCGCGACCGCCTCGTTGGCGGCCTTGCCGGACAACGCCTGGTTGCGCTGGTCGCTGACGGTCTCCAGGCTGCGTACGCTGACCACGGTCGCCACCACGGTGAGCAGCAGCATCGCCGCCAGCCCCGCGACCAGCCGGTGGAGCCGCCGGGTCCGGCGGCGGGCGGCGGCCAGCTCACCGGCCTCGCGGGCGACCGAGGCGTCCAGGAACGCGCGGTCCGCCGGCTGGGTCGTGGCCAGCTCGCGGGCGGCGGCCAGCCGGGCGCCCCGGTAGAGCAGCGCGGGGTCGCGGTGCTCGCGTTCCCAGGCGGCGGCCGCGTCGGCGAGCTGACGGCGGATCACCAGCCCGGCCCGGTCCTCCTCCAGCCACTGCCGCAGCAGCGGCCAGGCCGTCAGCAGCGCCTCGTGGCTGATCTCCACCGAGTCGGTGTCGGCGGTGATCAGCCGTTGCGCCACGAACCGGTCGAGCACCTCCTCGGGTAACCGCTCCGTCGCGACCCGCCGCCGGGTGTCGGCGGTGTCGGCGGCCACGTGCACCAGATCGACGAACAGCCGCCTGGCCAGCTCCCGCTGCGGCCCGCTGAGCGAGGTGTAGACCTGGGTGGCGCTGGCCGCGACCGCGCCGTCGATCCCGCCCACCGCCCGGTAGTCGGCGATGGTCAGGCGGCGTCCGCCGCCCTGCCGCCAGGTGGCGTACAGGGCGTGCGACAGCAGCGGCAGCACCCCCGCCTCGTGGGCGCCGGCGCGCGGGGCGACCTCGCGCAGCAGGAGGTCGACCAGCCCCTCCCCCAGCTCCACGCGGGCCTTGCGCGCCGGTTCGACAATGGCCTCGCGCAGCTCTGACTCGCTCATCGGGCCCACCGCGAACTGGCCGTCCCTGGCCGCGGCCAGCAGCGGCGGGTGGCGCAGGGCGTGGGCGTAGAAGTCGGCGCGCAGGCCCAGGACGACCGTCGCGCCGTCGCTCGCCGCCTCGGCCAGTTCCGCGATGAGCGCCTCGCCGGGTGAGCTCGTGGTGAAGACCTCCTCGAACTGGTCCACGACCACGAACCCGGACAGCTCGCCGGGCGGGCGCGTGCTGGGCGTGAACAGCAGCGCGGGCCGCTCGCCCAGCGCGGGGATGAGCCCGGCGCGCAGCAGCGAGGACTTGCCCGAGCCCGACGCCCCGACCACCAGGTGCGGGCCGTGGCCGCGGGTCACGCGCTCCACCAGCTCCTCGGTCAGCGCCCGGCGGCCGAAGAACCATTCGGCGTCCTCGACCTGGAATCCGGCCAGTCCGCGGTACGGTTCCGGTCCGGCCGGTCTGGGGCCGGGGGCGCGGCGTACCCTCCGCCAGGCTTCCACCCACCGCTCCAGCTCGGCGGGGTCGTCGACCCCGCACGCCCGCAGGACGCGGTCGAGCAGGTCGCGCGAGCCCGTCGCGGGCAGCCCGCGGCCGGCGAACCAGTCGCCGACCGTGCTGTGCGCGCCGCGCACCCCCGTCGCCGCGGCGACCTGGCGGACGGTGAGGCCGGCGCGCTCGCGCAACGCGGTCAGCTCGCGGGCGAAGTCCTGGCGGGTGTGGATCAGGTCGATCGCGTGCGAGCTGCCGGACATTCGAGTCTCGATTCGACACGTGGCGACGGCGGGTCACCGCGATGGTACGTGTCAGCCCGGCTTCGGCCGCCAGCCGGGCGGGGGATCCTCGCCGACCCGCCCGTCGATGGACTCACGCAGCAGGTCGGCGTGCCCGGTGTGCCTGCCGTACTCCTCGATGAGGTCGCAGACCAGCCTGCGCAGGCTGGCGTGGTTGCCGTCGGCGTCGCTGACGTGCGCGAGCTGGTCGAGGCCGCCGTCGGCCAGGGCCGCCCCGAGCCGCGCTCGGGAACGTTCCACCGCGCCGTCCCACAGGGCGTAGAGCTGCCCTGGGGTGTGACCGGTAGTGGCGAACTGCCATTCGCCGCCGCTCCGGTCGATGGTGTCCCACGGCGGGCCGACGGGCTCGCCCCTCATCTTGGCCGTGAACATGTGGTCCTCCACGAGGGCCAGGTGCTTGAGCAGACCGCCGATGGTCAGGTCGGAGGCGCCGATCCGGGTCCGCAACTGGTCCGCGTCGAGGTCGTCGGCCTTCCACCGGAACGTCGCGCGCAGCCGGTCGAGCGCGCCGATCAGGTGCTCGGTCTCGGTGCCGGCGAGGGGTGGCTCCCAAGGGGTGTCGCTGTCGCTCATGGCCGACACCGTAGCCGCCGCCTCCGACAGTCTCGGCACAATGAGGGCATGCGATTTCCCGATGGCTTCGTGTGGGGCGTCTCCTCGTCGGCCTATCAGATCGAGGGCGCGGCGGCCGAGGACGGCAGGGGGCCGTCGATCTGGGACACCTTCTCCCACGCTCCCGGCCGGATCGCCGACGGGAGCACCGGCGACGAGGCGTGCGACCACTACCACCGCCACTCCGAGGACGTCGGGCTGATGAAGGGGCTCGGGGTGCGGGCCTACCGGTTCTCGGTGAGCTGGTCCAGGGTGCTGCCGGACGGGGCGGGAAAGGTCAACGCCGCCGGGCTCGACTTCTACGAACGGCTGACCGACGAGCTGCTCGGCCAGGGAATCGCCCCGTACGCCACCCTCTACCACTGGGACCTGCCCCAGGCGCTGGAGGACCGGGGCGGCTGGCCGAATCGCGACACCGCCGAGCGGTTCGCCGGCTACGCGGCGGCCGTACACGAGAGGCTGGGTGACCGGATCGACACCTGGTTCACGATCAACGAGCCGTGGGTGGCGTCCTTCCTCGGCTACGCGGCCGGCACACACGCGCCGGGGCGGCGCTCGGCGGCCGAGGCGTTCAGGAGCGCGCACCACATGCTGCTGGCCCACGGGCTGGGCGCGGGGGCGCTGCGGGAGGCGGGCGCGCGGCGGATCGGCGTGGCGCTCAACCTGTCGCCCGTGCTCACGCCGGGCCAGCTCGGCGACCAGGACCAGGAGCTGACGCCCGAGGACGCCGAGGCGGTGTCCAGGATCGACGCGCTGCTCAACCGCCAGTTCCTGGACCCGATGCTGCGCGGCTCCTACCCGCCGGAGCTGCTGGAGGTGGTGGAACGGCATGCCGGGCTCGATCACGTGCGCGACGGCGACCTCGATCTCGTCGCGCGGCCGATCGACGTGCTCGGCGTCAACTACTACGCGCCGCACGTCGTCCAGGCGCAGCCCAGCCAGCCGGGCGAGCCCGCCTTCCCCGGCAGCGAGGGCGTGCTGTTCGCCGCCACGCCCGGCCCGGCCACGGCGATGGGCTGGCCGATCGTGCCGAGCGGGCTGACCGTCCTGCTGCGCAGGCTCGCCGCCGACCATCCCGGGCTCGACCTCATGGTCACCGAGAACGGCGCGGACTTCGGCGACGGCGAGCGCGACGCCGAGCGGGTCGCGTTCATCGAGGCGCACGTGCGCGCCGCCCACGCCGCGATCTCCGACGGGGTACGGCTGCGCGGCTTCCTCGCCTGGACGCTGCTGGACAACTTCGAGTGGGCCGACGGCTACCGGCGCAAGTTCGGCCTGGTCCACGTCGACTTCGCCACCCAGCGGCGCGCCGAGAGGGACAGCGCGCGCTGGTTCCGGGACGTGATCGCCCGCAACGGCCTGCCCGCCGCGCCCCGGCCGACGCTGGAGACCGTGGCGGCGCGCGCCGGGGTCTCCAGGGCGACGGTCTCGCGCGTGGTGAACGGCGAGGCGTCCGTCCGGCCGGAGGTCAGGGCCAGGGTCCGGGCGGCGGTCGAGGAGCTCGGCTACGTGCCGAACCAGGCGGCCCGCAGCCTGGTCACGCGGCGCACCGGCACGGTGGCGCTGGTGCTGTCCGGGCCGCGCCACGACAACGCCGCCCTGGTCTCCGCGGTCGTCCAGTACGTGACCAGCGTCCTGGAGGCGAGCGGCCGCCAGGTGCGGCTCATGCTGGCCGACTCCGAGCAGAGCCACCGCCGTGTCCTGGCGCAGGCGGAGGGACGGCACGTGGACGGCGTGATCCTGCTGCCGCCCGACCGTCAGGACCCGCTGGCGGAGCGGCTGGCCGGGACGGAGGTACCGCTGGTGCTGCTCGGCGGCCCCGTCGTGGCCGCCGACGACGCGGGCGGCGGCGCGGCGGTGGCCCGCCATCTGCGCGAGCTCGGCCGCGTCCGCCCCGCCGTGCTGACCGGTCCGGGCGCGGCGGCCGGGGAGCGGGTGCGCGGCTTCCTGGAGGTGTTCCCGCGGGCCGAGATCTCCGACGACGCCGGACGGCTGCTCACCGGACGCCCCGAAGCGCCGCGCCCCGACATGGCGCGCCCCGACATGGCGCGATCCGACACAGCGCGATCCGGCGCGGTGCGCCCCGGCACGGTGCGCCCCGACGCGGTCTTCGCCGTGACCGACGCTTTGGCGCTGGAGGTGCTCGGGGCGGCGCGGGAGGCGGGCCTGCGGGTTCCCGAGGACCTCGCGGTGGCCGGGTTCGGGGACGGTGAGGCCGGGCGGCACACAATGCCCGCGCTCACGACGGTCGCCGTCCCGGTGACCGAGCTGGCGCTGGCCCTCGCCAGGTCGCTGCTGTCCGCGCTGGACGGGCAGCCCGTCGCGCCGAGCGTCCTGCCCGTCCACCTGGAGGTCAGGGGGAGCACGGTCAGCGGCGGGCGATGATGCGCTCGGCCCAGCTGGCCGCCTCCGGGTCCTTCAGCCCCTCCACCACGCCGCCCAGGTAGGCCGTGGCCAGGCTGTGGAAGCCGTTGTCGAGCTGGCGGACGCGTCCGGCCCGCCGCCGGTCGGCGCCCTGGAGGTGCTGGCCGATGCTCTCCGCGTACCCGGCGTCGTGCTGGTAGGCGGCCTGGGCCCGCGCGCAGGCCGCGGCGTCGTGGTCGCGCTTGGCGCGCAGTTCGCGCAGCCGCCGGTCGTTCGGGTTGTGCATGCGGCGGCCGAGGTCGGCGGCGATGAGCGCGGTGGCGATCAGCAGCGCGAGCAGCAGCACCATCGTGGGCAGTTCGCCGACGCCCTGGGAGGTGGGGCCGATCTCCTGGCCGTCCACGACCAGCGGCTTGACCAGGGCGTCGCGGCGCAGGACGGCCACGGCGACGATCAGGCCGAGCCACACCAGCGCCACGGCGGCCAGCAGCCAGCGGCCGCGGGCCGGGCTGCCGTTCTCCTGCCAGGCGCGGAACGCCCTGCCGTACATGTGCGGCGCGACCAGCATGATCAAGGCGGCGCCGGTGGCGAGCAGGGCGGTCATGGCGACGCTGTCACCCCAGTTCAGGATGACCTGGTAGAGGATGGGCACCTCGACGATCAGCAGGAGCAGCAGCAGGAGCGCGCCGGGCAGCCAGCGCCGGATCGCCGGCCAGCGGTTGCCGGACACCGCGATCGAGCTGGGCCGCCCGTCGCCGGGGCGCCTGCTGGGCTGCTCCAGCTCGGCGACGTGGCGCTGGGATTCGTCGAGTGCCTTGCGCAGGTCGGAGAAGGTGCGCTGCGACTCGGCCAGCCTGATCTTCTGCGCCTCGAACTCGGCCCTGGCCTGCTGCGTCTCGCGCTCGGCGCACTCCTCGACGCGGGCCAGCTCGGCCAGCCGTTCGTCCTCCAGTTCGTGGAAGCGCGGGACGCTGCCGGTCTCCAGCGTGAGCGTGTCGATCTGCCCTTCGGCGGCGTGGCCGCGGCCCAGCTCGCGTTCCTCGGCGCGGCGGTGCCGCCAGTCGGGCAGGTGGTACAGGTCCCCGTCATAGGCGATCGCGGGAGTGATCCGTGCGACCTGCGCGGGCTCGTCGGGAAGGTCCTTGTGCCGTTTGCGTAAACGCATCGCCCCTCCAGCTTCTGCTTCGATGCTAATCGCCGAAATTCACGGAGAATGGCTGGCGTGAGCGAATTGCCGGTTATCGATATCGAGCCCCTCCTCTCCGGTACGGCCGGCCGCGTTCCCGGCCAGATCGGGGCGGCCTGCCGTACCAGCGGCTTCTTCTACGTCACGGGGCACGGCGTGCCGCCCGCGCTGATCGAGCGGCTGGACGCGGCGGCGCGCGCGTTCTTCGAGCTGCCGGCCGAGGTCAAGAACGAGATCTCCATGGAACGCGGCGGGCGGGCCTGGCGCGGCTTCTTCCCGGTCGGCGGCGAGCTCACCTCGGGCCGCCCCGACCTCAAGGAGGGCATCTACTTCGGCGCCGAGCGGCCGCCCGGCGGCACGCCCCTGCACGGGCCGAACCTGTTCCCCGCCCAGGTCCCGGACCTGCGTGCGGCGGTGCTCGCCTACATCGAGGCGATGACCGGGCTCGGCCAGGCCGTCATGCGCGGCATCGCGCTCAGCCTGGGCCTGCCCGGCGACTACTTCAGCGCCGGGTACACCGCCGATCCGACCGTCCTGTTCCGGATCTTCCACTATCCGCCGTCGAAGCCGGACGCGGACGGATGGGGCGTCGGCGAGCACACCGACTACGGGCTGCTCACGCTGCTGCTCCAGGACGCCAACGGCGGGCTCCAGGTCCACACGCCGGGCGGCTGGATCTCCGCGCCGCCGGTCCCGGGCACGTTCGTGTGCAACATCGGGGACATGCTCGACAAGCTCACCGGCGGCCTGTACCGCTCGACGCCGCACCGGGTGCGCAACCTGAGCGGGAACGAGCGGCTCAGCTTCCCCTTCTTCTTCGATCCCGGGTGGGACAGCGAGGTGCCGCCGCTGCCGTACACCGAGGGCGGGCGGGCCCGGTGGGACGGGCAGGATCTGCGTGCCTTCACCGGGACCTACGGCGAGTACCTGCTCGGCAAGGTCTCCAAGGTCTTCCCCCAGTTGCGCGCGGACGTCCTGGACCAGAACGACTAGAGCAGGTCGGAGGAGACGGCGCCGGAGGCCTCGAACGCCTCCCGCCAGAAGGTCTCCAGCAGCGGGAAGCGGTCCGGGTTCGAGGTCTTGGCGCGCAGGAAGCCGTGCACCACCACCTCGTACCCGGTCAGGTCCGGCAGCAGGCGGGCTTGGCGCAGCTCCTCGATCTTGCGTTTCCTGCCGGCGTCGGTCAGGTCGAGCTTGTTGACGTCGAGGTCGCCGCGGTTGTTGATCAGGTCGCTGAAGACGGCGATCCGGTGCGCGCTGTCCGGCCGGCGCTGGGCGTTCATCTGCTTGACCAGGTAGCGCAGCGCGCCGATCACGTCCGAGCCCTTGCCCTCCTCCGGGCAGTCGAACAGTTTGAGCGCCTTCGGCAGGATCTGGCCCAGGCGGTGCTTCCTGATGCGCTCGTCGACCACCGGGTTGTCGTTCGGGTTCTCCTGCGGCGACGCGGCGATCTTGACGGGGGTCTCGCGGCACGTGCTGCTCTCCGAGGCGCCGGTCACGGCGGCGAAACCCATCCAGTCGCAGCCGCCGGTGAACTCCGGCAGCTTGGCCGACACATCGCTCCTGGACGTGGCCGGCTCGGCGTACGAGGTGGAGTCCACGACCGTCCCGCACAGGGCGCGCGTGTCCGCCGCGCATCCGCTCACACCCGCGCCGACCAGCACGACGACCATGACCCCCGCCAGCCGCCTCACGCGTCCCCCTTCTCGTCGGGTGAAGCCTCTTCGTCCGGCGCGCTGAGTTCTGGGGTCTGGGCGGTGGTCAGCTCGCGCCGCCCGTTCACCTCGGCCTGCCAGAGCTCGACCCGCCGCTCCACCTCCTCCAGCAGCCCGCCCATCTCCTCGCTCCCGGCGGGCGGGGCGGCGGTGTCCATGGCGATCACCTCGCCCTTCCACAGCGGCGGGATCTCCTCGCGCCGCGGATGCGCCCGCATCACGCCGCTCCGGTAGGCCGCGATCATCCGCTGGGCCCACGCGTGCACCTGCTCCACGTCGTGGTTGCGCCGCAGCACCGCGCCGTCCCACTCGCGCGCCAGGCGTTCCACCTGGGCCCGTGCCCCGAACACGCGCTCGGCGGAGTCCCTGGCCTCGGCCGCCCGCCGCCGTTCCTCCCGCCGCCGCCTGGCCTCGGCGATGGAGATGAACTCGTCGTCCCCCCGGCCGTTGGCGGCGTGCGTCCCGTTGGGCGGGGCGGGCCGGGCGAAGTCCACGGTCATCCGCAGTACGGCCTGCCGCGCCTCGCCCGCCTCCCGTAACAGGGCGGTCCGTACCTCGGCCAGTTCGCGGTCCAGCCGGGCGATCCGCTCGCGTGCCATGGCCCGTATCTCGCCCAGGTAGGCGGGCCGGCAGTCGGGGTCGACGAACTCGTGCAGCGCGTGCTGACGGGCGTCGCGTACACCCTGCTGGTGAGCGTCCTCCCGCTCCTGGTCCAGCCCCGTGCTCCGCTTGAACAGCCGCGCCAAGAACGCCATCCGCGTCTCCCGAGTGCCCCTGGAATCTCCACACTAATCGCCCAACCCATCCCGAAAGCGGCTTCTACCCTGAAAGCCGTGACACGCCGGGGATCGTGGCCGCGGTCTCAACCCTGATGAGCGTTCCCGCGACGCGGGGGTGCGGGCGGGTCCGGGCGGGTGGCGAGGCTGTATACAGGTCGCGTGGAACTGGATCGGCTGGACCGCGACATCATCGGGGCGCTCATGGAGGACGCTCGGGCGACATACGCGGAAATAGGCCAGCAAGTGGGTCTGTCGGCGTCGGCGGTGAAGCGGCGCGTGGATCGGTTGCGTGAGGCGGGGACGATCACGGGTTTCAGCGCCGTGGTGGCCCCGCAGGCCCTGGGGTGGACGACCGAGGCGTACGTGGAGCTCTTCTGCCAGGGCAAGACGAAACCCTCCGACATCGCGCTGGCGGTGGCGCGGTTTCCCGAGGTGGTGGCGGCGGCGACGATCACCGGCGAGGCCGACGCCCTTCTGCATATCCGTGCGACCGACGTGGGCCATGTGGAGCGGGTTATCGAGCGCATCGCGGCCATGCCGTTCGTGGTGCGGACGAAGAGTTCGATCGTGCTGTCGAGGCTGGTGGACACCGCCGTACCGACCGCACGCAACGGATCGCCCATCACCGGGTAAGACTCGCAACAGACCCGCGCCAACGCGCAATATCAGCTGCTTGGCCTGCATAATCATGCATTCTTAGGCTGTCTCCGTCCCCCGAGATACCCCTGGTGGCCCGGAGGGGATCCCCCGACGAAGATGACGGAGACCCGCATGCCCAAGCACTTCCTGATGTGCCGCCCCGAGCACTTCACGGTGGAGTACGCGATCAACCCCTGGATGGACCCCGAGGCGGGCGCCGATCGCGAAGTCGCCGTGCGGCAATGGGAAGGGTTGAAGGCCGCCTATGAGAGCCTCGGCCACCAGGTCAGCCTGATCGACCCGGTCGAGGGCCTGCCGGACATGGTGTTCGCCGCCAACGGCGCCACGGTGGTCGGCGGCCGCGTGTACGGCGCGCGGTTCGCCTTCCCCCAGCGCGGCCCCGAGGGCCCGGCCTACCTGCGCTGGTTCGAGGAGCGCGGCTACCAGGTGAAGAACCCCGAGCACGTGAACGAGGGCGAGGGTGATTTCCTGACGCTCGACGAGTTCGTCCTCGCGGGCACGGGCTTTCGCACCGACGTACGGGCGCATCAGGAGGCCCAGGAGTTCCTCGGCCGCCCGGTGATCTCGTTGTCGCTGGTCGACCCGCGTTTCTACCACCTCGACACGGCGCTATTCTCACTCGACGGACGCAATGTCGCCTACTACCCCGGCGCCTTCTCCGAGGGCAGCCAGGAGGTGCTGAAGCGGCTGTTTCCCGAAGCGGTCCTGGCCACGGCGGCCGATGCCGAGGTTCTCGGCCTCAACGCGGTCAGCGACGGCGAGCACATCGTCATCAACTCCGAGGCGGGCGAGCTCCAGCTGGAGCTCAAGCGGCGCGGTTACGAAGTGATCCCCGTCGAGCTGGCCGAGCTGCGTAAGGCCGGTGGCGGGCCGAAGTGCTGCACGCTCGAAATCCGGGCATAACAGAAAATCCCGGACATAACATGTAATAGGGGGAGATAATGACCAGCACCACACAAGAGCTGATTGAGATCAGCGAGCGGCGCAGCGCGCACAACTACCACCCGCTTCCCATCGTGATCCACGAGGCGCACGGCGCCTGGGTGACCGACGTCGAGGGCAAGCGCTACCTGGACTTCCTGGCCGGCTACTCCAGCCTGAACTTCGGCCACGGCAACCCGAAGATCATCGAGGCGGCCCAGGCCCAGCTGCAGAACCTCACGCTCACCAGCCGCGCCTTCTACCACGACCAGTTCGCCGCGTTCTGCACCGGCCTGGGCGACCTGACCGGCAAGGACATGATCCTGCCGATGAACACCGGCGCCGAGGCGGTCGAGACCGCGATCAAGGTCTCCCGCAAGTGGGGCTACGAGGTCAAGGGCGTCGCACCGGAGCAGGCCAACATCATCGTGATGGAGGACAACTTCCACGGGCGTACCACCACGATCATCAGCTTCTCCACCGACCCCGACGCCCGCGAGAACTTCGGCCCGTACACCCCCGGCTTCAAGATCGTGAAGTACGGCTCCGCCGAGGCCGTCCGCGAGGCCATCGACGCCAACACCGTCGCGGTGCTCGTCGAGCCCATCCAGGGCGAGGCCGGAGTCCTGGTGCCGCCGGACGGCTACCTCACCCAGCTGCGCGAGATCTGCACCGAGAACAACGTTCTCATGATCGCCGACGAGATCCAGTCCGGCCTCGGCCGTACCGGCAAGACGTTCGCCTGCGACCACGAAGGCGTCGTGCCCGACATCTACATCATGGGCAAGGCCCTCGGCGGCGGCGTCGTCCCGGTCAGCGCCATCGCGGCCGACGAGGACGTGCTCGGCGTCATCAAGCCGGGCCAGCACGGCTCCACGTTCGGCGGCAACCCGCTGGCCTGCGCCGTCGGCAACGCCGTCATCGAGATCCTCAACACCGGCGAGTACCAGGCCAGGGCCACCCAGCTCGGCGAGGTCCTCCACGCCCGCCTGAACGAACTGATCGGCAAGGGCGTCGTCACGGTACGCGGACGCGGGTTGTGGGCAGGCGTGGACATCGACCCGTCGCTGGCCACGGGCCGCGAGGTCTCCAAGGCCCTGATGGCCCGCGGCGTCCTGGCCAAGGACACGCACGGGTCGACGATCCGCCTGGCTCCGCCGATCGTCATCTCCGAGGAGGACCTCCTCTGGGCCGTCGACCAGCTCGCCGACGCCATCGCCTCCTTCCAGTAACCCCCGATACGGGCCTCCCGGACGACCACGTCTCTCCGGGAGATCGGCCCTGCCTCCAGGCGGCGCTCACCAGAGGGGGTGCGCTCGCCGAGGGCGGCCGGGGAGGTCGGACCTGCCCGGACGGCCCTGTGGGTCGCCCCTCACCAGAGGCGCCCCGGTTTCGGGAGGCGGCTCGCCAGGAGTGATCCTCCGGGTGAGCCGCCTTCTGCGCGTCCGGGCGCGGATCGCCTGAAAGCGGCGGCGATCAGCTTCCCGGCGGGATCGGCGTCGGCTCCCGGCTCGCCTCAAGGTCCGGTGCGGCGGGCGTGGGAGTGCGCACCTCGTTCTCGGGCGGGAGCGTGGGGTTCGCCGAGTTCGCGGGGGTGGCCTCACCCGGCGGCGGCGGAGTGGGCATGCCCGTGGCCTTGTTCTCCGGGCACGGGGTGATCACCCGGCCGTCCACCTCGGGCAACGAGTCGACCACCCGCATCCCGAGCTGAGCCGTCAGCCCGACCACGCTGCCCTCGGGCGCCCGCGCCTCCTTCGCGTCCACGACCGTGTTGCGCAGGCCCATGTACTGGCTGGTCACGGGGTCGAAGATGAGCTGCCGCAGGGCCCCGCCGTACACGAGCCCGATCCCGATCCCCGTGCGGCCGGCCCCGTCCGCGACGCCGTCGGCCACGCGCACGCCGGGGATCGCCTTGAGCTCCGCGATCAGCGTGTCCAGTTGCTCCTTGGTCAGGTACCGCTCGACGATCATCACCCGCGCCCGGTCGAAGGCGGCGGCGGCCGGGTCCCCGTTCGAGGCGCCGTCCGGCTTGGCGAGCTGCGCCCGCACCGCCGCCGGGTCGGGGGCCACGATGGGCAGCCACTCGGGGCACTCGGCCAGCCGCAGCCACGTGGTGCGCGGCTGCTCGGGCGGGGGCGTCGCCTGCCCAGGCGATGACGGGGACGGCAGCCTCTCGGTGCGGACGTACACCGCCTCGGTCCCCGACGCCGTCAGCCACACCTGCCGTTTGACCTGCTTCATCACGCGTCCCTCCGCGCCGAACCAGGCCTGGACCACGCCTTCCTCGGTCCCCTGCGTCTCGACCACGATGTACTGGCCTGGCCGAGCGTCGAGCCCGCCCGGCGAGGCCACCATTCCCGGCTCCCCGCGGGCGAGCGCCCCCGCCACTCCCCCGACCAGCAGCACGGTCACCCCGAACGCCGCCACCGACTGCCAGCCCAGCCGCGGGAGCCTGAACCCGCCCCGCCCCCCGCGCGCCGCACGTACCAGCTCCTCCCGCGCCCGCGACCGAGCCTCTTCCGGGTACGGCGGAGCCGCCGGCCGCCCTTCTGCGAAGATCCTGATCTCGTCATCCACGGTGGGCCTCCTCGGCAGCGAACGGATCGGCACCGCCGAGAGCCCTGCGCACCTTCACCCGCAGCCGATGCAGCCGCGAGCGCACGGTGCCGACCGGGACACCCAGTGCCAGGGCCGCGTCCTCGTAGGTGAGGTCGGCCCAGGCGACCAGGAGCAGCAGGTCGCGTTCCGCCGCGGTCAGCTTGGTGAGCGCCCTCGCCAGCCTGGGCTGGAGCAGTTCGGCGCTGACCCGGTCGGCGCTGCGCTCGTCGAAGCCGTCCGGGCGGTCGGCACTCACCTTGGCCATCGCCTGGTTGCGGCGGCGTTCCGCCCTGCGGTGCTGGGCCACGACGTTGGTGGCGATGCCGTACAGCCAGGGTCTGGCGTCGGGGCGGGCCAGGTCGTAACGGGCGCGGGCACGGAAGGCGACGAGGAACACCTCGCCGGTCACGTCCTCGGCGAGCTCGGCGCCCAGTCTGCGGGCGGCGTAGCGGTGGATCTCCTCGGCGTGCCGGTCGAACAGCGCGGCGAAGCTCTCGGGGTCACCCAGTGAACGCCCGATCAGCGCCGCGTCGTCCAGCCGTTCTTGAACACCCACCACGTTCCGGTCCTCTCGTGTGCGGTCACCCTGTTGTTGACCGCACCCGGAGCCCCGGTTCCACCTTTCTTCCCCCACCCTCGTGGGGACCGGACGGAAACACCAGAAACTGCCCCGAACGCCCTACGGGGACACAGGCAACCCCGGCCGGTGGGCACCCCCCGGCACGGCAACCCGAAGGCGGGCCGTCAAAGCGCGGACAGCCGGGAAGCCGAGGGACCAGGGAACCGGGGAGCCAGGCAGGGCGAGCCTGGAGAGCCTCGGGAGCCCGAGCCCCGGGGTGCCGAGCGAGCGCGAGCGCGGAAGCCGCTGAGGGCGGGAAGCCTGGGGAAACGGGGATCCGCGATGCGGGGGTGCGGGCGTCGCGGGGACACGGGCACCCCGGGATCCGGGCTCCCCGGACTTGGGGAGCCCGGGGAGGGTTAGGAGTGGTGCCAGGTGAGGAGGCCGTCGGGGGCGGTGCCGCGGGTGAAGCCGGCCGCCGTGAGCTCGGCGGTCAGTTCCTCCAGGGAGGGCCGGTAGCCGTCGCTCTCCACGACGTCCTCGCTGATGACGACCCCCCGCTGCAGCACCCGGTAGGAGAAGCGCGAGGTGGCCATCTCGGGCGTGGCCGACACGACCTGCCCGATGATCTCGTAGGTGTGCCGCCCCACCCGGTACGACCCCATGACCTCCGGCGGACCGGGCACACCCACGGGCCGCTGCCGCCAGTTGAAGATCAGGCGACCTCCGGAGCGGAGCTGCCTGGCCAGCGTCTCCCACAGCTTCGGGCGCTCCGTGGGCGCGAAGCCGTACAGGACGGAGATCATTACGGCGGCCTCGACGGGCTCGTCGAGGTCGGCGTCGAGCGCTCCGCAGGGCAGGACGGTGACCCGCGCACGCAGGGAGGGCCGGTCGGACAGGCGGGAGAGCAGGATGGCGCGCATGCCGAGCGACGGCTCGACCGCGAAGATCTCGCCGGGCACGGTGTCGCCGATGACCTGGGTGATGAGGCCGGTTCCGGCGCCGATCTCCAGGACGCCGCCGGTGACGCCGTCGAGGAGGGGCGGCAGGAGCTTCCTGATCTCGGGGACGTGGCCGTCCTCGTGCCACAGGTCGTAGAAGGGTGCGGTGCGGGTGTAGGCGTCCAGAGTCACAAGCCCTGAACGGTAATGGTTTTCATGTTAGATGTACAGTGTCGATGGGTTTGACCGTGTTGTCCGTTGCCTCGTACCAGGTGACCGAGTTCGGAAAGGTCAGTACGGCCAGCGCGTTCTGGAACCACGGACCGTGTGTCACCCGCCACCGGATCGGCGGGCGCGGGATGCGGGCGAGCTTGGCCAGCGTCCCCCCGATCAACGTGGCGATGCCGAACTGCGTGAACACGTTGGCCAGCCGCAGCAGCCTGCTCAGCGGGTTGCGGATGGGCGAGCAGACCAGCTGGGTGATGTTGCGGGACTTGGCGACGTAGGAGTAGTGGACGTCACCGGACAGGATCATCACCGGCACGCCGGTCTTCAGCAGGAGCTTGGCCAGCGCGTCGAACGAACGCCGGAACGCCGCCCAATGCTCCAGGTCGAACGCCTGCCGGAACACCTCCGAGAGCCGCGCGACCACCTTGCCCCACTTGCCGTCGCACAGCGCCTCGTTCCAGTTCTGTACGGAGTGCACGCCCTCGGGCAGCATGAACGGGATCGACGACCCGATGATCAGCCGCTCGGCCGGGAGCGCGACCTGCTCCTCCAGCCAGGCCCACTCGACGTCGTCGAGCATGCGCCGGTCGCCGGGCGTGAGCTGGCGGGCGCAGCGGGTGTCGACGATGAGCAGCCGGGTGTGGCCGAGGTCGCGGGCGTAGCTCCACCGGTTGCTGCTCGGCTCGGCGTCGGCCTGCTCGGCGAAGGCGTCCAGGCGTTCGGAGCCCGCGCCCTTCAGGAGGTCCTGCAGCAGCGGATCGGATGCCCGCTCCGCCGGAGAAAGGTTGCCCAGGTGCTGGTAGACCCAGTACGCGCCGAGCCCGGAGATCACCCGGTGCTTCCACCAGGGCACTTCGGCCATGGTCTCGCGCCAGGTCTGGGAGGTGTTCCAGTCGTCGCGCACGTCGTGGTCGTCGAAGATCATGGCGGTCGGCACCGTGGACAGGAGCCAGCGGAGCTCCGGTTCGGTCCAGGCCAGCCGGTAGAGCTCGGCGTACTCCTCGAAGTCGGCGATCTCGTCCTGCGGCTCGGTGGTTCGCCGGGCGCGGATGTAGTCGAGCATCTCGGGCGAGGGGTTATCGGCGTAGACCTGGTCGCCCAGAAGCAGCAGCAGGTCGGGCCAGTCGGGGTCGTCGGCGGTCTCGAGGTGGTCGCCGTAGGCGCGCAGCACGTCGGGGCCGTGCGTGCGCACGTGCGCCGCGTCATGGGGAACGCTGGTACGGCAGGAGCCGAACGTCAGCCGGCGCGGCCCCTCGGGCGGAATCAACCGGATCCGGCTGGGCGCGCGGCCCTCCAGCGGCCAGACGGAGGTGCCGTCCAGCTCGACCCGGTAGTCCGGCACGTCCCGTGTCAGCTCGGTGAGATCGACGATGGCGTAGTGGTGGCCGTGCACGGTGAACGTCGGCGAGGAGTGCTCCCCGTCGCGTGTCGAGACCGTGACCTGGCAAGGCTCGTCGGTTTCCACCCATATGGACGCGCTGGTCTCATCGACGTAGCGCAGCATGGGACCGATCACCAACCCGGGCATCCCACCCCCTCATGTGACAGTTCGGCGAAGAGCTTCTACCCAGCCTGCCAGTGTGGCACGTTCCCTGAGCGACGATCACACGCTTGGATTTGTCCACAAGGGATCGGCTACGAATCTGGACAGAATCCCTACACAATTCGAAACCACTCGATATAGGCTGATCACGACAAGAACGTCCAAATGGATCGAGCAACGGCGCTTAATCCACTGATTTGGGCGTACATAACAGGAGGATTTTCTTCCATGAGCATCATGGTGCCGTCAAAGACGCCGGCCCTGATCACCCCTGGACAACAGGCTCTCGACTCCGCTCTCCACCAGCTCGGCCACGCGGCCGGGCACCTCGGTCTCGACGACGGGCTGCGCACGATGCTGGCCACGCCACGCCGTTCGCTGACCGTCTCCGTGCCGGTCCGCCGCGAGGACGGCCGCATGGACGTGGTCCAGGGCTTCCGTGTCCAGCACAACGTATCGCGCGGCCCCGCCAAGGGCGGCATCCGCTTTCATCCCAGCACCGACATCCACGAGGTCACGGCGCTGGCGATGTGGATGACGTGGAAGTGCGCGCTGGTCGGCATCCCGTACGGCGGCGCCAAGGGCGGCGTCTCCGTCGACCCGGCCGCGCTGACCACCCGCGAACTGGAGCGGCTCACCCGCCGCTACGTCAACGAGATTTTGCCGCTCATCGGCCCGGAGAAGGACATCCCCGCCCCCGACGTCGGCACCGACGAGCAGACCATGGCGTGGATCATGGACACCTACAGCGTCAACGCCGGATACTCGGTGCCCGGCGTCGTCACCGGCAAGCCGATGACGCTCGGCGGTTCCCTGGGCCGTGCCGGGGCGACCTCGCGCGGCGTGCAGATCGCGGCCCTTGCCGCGCTCGGCCGCTCGCCCGAGGGTGTGAGCGTGGCCGTGCAGGGCTTCGGCAAGGTGGGCGCGCTGGCCGCGCAGTACCTCGCCGACGTGGGCTGCAAGGTCGTGGCGGTCTCCGACGTGCGCGGCGCGATCTACTCGCCGTCCGGCCTGGACATCGCCGACCTGTGCGCCCACAGCGCCGAGACCGGCAGCGTGTACGGCTACCGCCACGCCGATGCCATGAGCCACGCCGACCTGTTCGAGCTGGACGTGGACCTGCTGATCCCGGCGGCGCTGGAAGGCGTGATCACCGAGGAGAACGCTCCCAGGGTCCGTGCCCGCCTCATCGTCGAGGGGGCCAACGGCCCGACCACCCCGGAGGCCGACGAGATCCTCGCCGCCTCCGGCACCACCGTCGTGCCGGACATCCTGGCCAACGCGGGCGGTGTGATCGTGTCGTACCTGGAGTGGGTGCAGAACATGCAGGCCTTCTCCTGGAGCGCCGCCGAGGTTGAGATGAAGCTGCGCGACCTGATGCAGAGCGCGTACGGCGAGGTGAAGTCGCTGGCCGCGGAGAAGAGCCTGACGCTGCGCCAGGCCGCCCACGTCATCGGCGTGGGCCGGGTGGCGGAGGCGCACCAGATGCGCGGCCTCTACCCGTGAGCACGACTTAAGTAGGTGGCGCGACCGCCCTGGGACCGATGTTCCGGTCCCGGGGCGGCTGCGAGTCTGGGCCCCATGAGAGCAATCGTGGGGGTCATCCTCCTCATCCAAGGGGTGGCCGGCTTCGTCGGCCTCACGTTCTTCGACTCCAAGTGGGGACTGCTGCACCGCGTCGCCGAGGTCCCGAACTGGGGCTACCTGGGCATCGCGCTGGTGGGGGCCGGTCTGTTCATGTGGGGCGAGTCGGCCAAGAAGAAGAGCTAGCCCGTACGCTCTGACCATGACCTACCCGGATCCGATCTACCACGGTGACCAGGGCGAGAAGAGCGCCCTGCACCGGCCGGCGGGCCACGCGCCCGAACTCGTCTACCCCAACGGGAACGAGGTCCACTACATCGCCACCGGCGCCTCGACCGGCGGCCTGTTCGGCCTGTACCGCTGGGTCATGGGACCGACGCCCAGCGGGCCGGGCCCCCACTTCCACAAGACGATCACGGAGTCGTTCTACGTGCTGCGCGGCACGATCCGCATCTTCAACGGCGACCAGTGGCTGGAGACCGAGCCGGGCGACTGGGTCCACGTCCCGGCCGGGGGCATCCACGGCTTCAGGAACGAGTCCGGCGAACCCGCCGAGATGCTCCTGCACTTCTCCCCGGGCGCGCCCCGCGAGGGGTACTTCGAGGGCCTGGTGGAGTCGGGGGACATGACCGACGAGGAGCGTGCCGCGTTCTACCTGCGCCATGACAACTACTGGCTGTAGGGATCAGGCGTAGGGCGCGGTGATGACCTCCATGTTGTGGCCGTCGGGGTCGTCGAAGTAGACGCCGCGCCCGCCGTACAGGTGGTTGATCTCGCCGGGGGTGTGGTGGCCCGGGTCGGCCCAGAACTCCACGCCCGCCTCCTCGATGCGCGCGAAGATCTCGTCGAACTCCGGCTCACTGACGATGAAGCAGTAGTGGTTCGGCTGGATCGACGTGGCTTCCATGTAGTCGAGCGTGACGCCGTTGGAGGTCTCCAGCGGCGTGAACGGCCCCCAGTCCTTGCCCACCGGGAGGCCGAGGATCCTGCCCAGGAACTCGGCGGAGGCACGCTTGTTCCGGCTCTGCACAATCGTGTGGTTCAAGTCGACTGCCATACCGGCCACGCTATGCCCGGCCCGGCCCTGATGCCAGGCGGCCGGACGCCGTGGCGCGTCGGCCCACAAGCCCCATAAGTCCAGAATTGCCCCTTTCGCGTGGGCGCGCAGCCGGTAGATACTCGCGATCATCAAGCCCCTACAGGGGCTCCATGAGAGGACCCGGCAACATGCCCACACCCCCCACCACCGTGGAGCAGTTCGGCTACCGCCAAGAGCTCCAGCGATCCCTGGGCTTCGCGGATCTGATGATCTACGGGCTCATCTTCATGGTGCCGATCGCGCCGTTCGGCATCTTCGGCAGCGTCTTCTCCGCCTCCGGCGGCATGGTCGCCCTGGCCTATGTCGTCGGCATGGTCGCGATGGCGTTCACGGCGCTGTCGTACGCCCAGATGGCGCGGGCCTTCCCGATGGCCGGATCGGTCTACACCTACGCCGGCCGCGGCATCGCCGCCCCCGTGGGGTTCATCGCCGGATGGGCGATCCTGCTCGACTACCTGCTCGTGCCCGGCCTGCTGTACCTGGTCGCCGGTGTGGCCATGAACTCCTTCGTGCCCGTCGTCCCGGTATGGGGATGGGTGGTGGTCTTCGTGGCGCTCAACACCGTGGTCAACTACCTGGGCATCCAGATGACCGTGCGCATCACCCGGATCATGCTGGTCGCCGAGCTGATCGTGCTCGCGATCTTCCTCGTGGTCGGCGTGGTCGCGCTGGCCCAGGGCAAGGCGCAGACGGGCGCGCTGACCCCGCTCTTCGACTCCTCGACGTTCACCCTGCCGCTGGTGTTCGGGGCCGCGTCGGTGGCGGTGCTGTCCTTCCTCGGCTTCGACGGCATCTCGACGCTGGCCGAGGAGAGCCGCGAGGACGGCAGGCGGCTGGGCCGTTCCATGGTGGCCGCGCTCGCGCTGGCGGCCGTGCTGTTCGTGGCCCAGACCTGGGTGGCGGCCCTGCTCACGCCCAACCGGGCCACACTGCTGGAGAAGGGCGACGCGGCCGGCAGCGCCTTCTACGACACCGCGGCCTTCGCCGGCGGCCCCTGGCTGGCCACGCTCACCGCCGTCGCCACCGCGATCGCCTGGGGCTTCGCCAACTCGCTCGTCGCCCAGGCGGCCACGTCCCGGCTGCTGTTCGCGATGGCCCGCGACCGGCAGCTGCCCGCGTTCCTGTCGCGCGTGCACCCCCGCCACAAGGTCCCGGTCAACGCCACGCTCGCGGTCGCCGCGCTCTCGCTGGCGCTGGGCGTCTACATGAGCACCCGCGAGGACGGCATCCCGCTGATGAGCTCGCTGGTCAACTTCGGCGCGATGACCGCCTTCCTGCTGCTGCACGTCGCCGTCGTGGTCCACTACCTGCTACGGCAGCGCAGTTCCAACCTGATCGCCCACCTCCTGGTCCCGTTGCTGGGATTCGCGATCCTGGTCTTCGTCGTGGTCAACGCGAACGTGGCCGCGCAGCGGCTGGGGTTCGCCTGGCTCGGGCTGGGCCTGGTGGTCCTGGCCGTCACCTACGTCGTGGGCCGCCGCCCGCGCCTGCCGAAAGAGGTCGTGTGAACATCCACCCCTACCGCCCCGAGCCGGATGAGCTGAGCTACACCTTCGGCGGTCGCGCCCCGGTCGGCGAGGTACGGCCCGGCACGATCCTGGAGCTCTACACCGAGGACTGCTTCGGCGGCCGGGTGCGGACCGTGGACGACCTGCCGTCACAGGTGTGCGAGTTCCCCTATCTCAACCCGGTGACCGGCCCCTTCCACGTGACGGGCGCCGAGCCCGGCGACACGATCGCGCTGCACTTCGTCTCGATCACCCCGGCCCGCGACTGGGCGATGTCCACGACGTTCCCGCACTTCGGGGCGCTGACGGCCACCCACACCACCGCGATGCTGCACCCGGCGCTGGAGGAGCGGGTCTGGCGCTACGACCTGGACCTGGAACGCGGCGTGGCCGTCTACCGGGCCAGGAAGAGCGACTTCACGGTCGAGCTGCCCCTGGACCCCATGCACGGCACCGTCGGCGTCGCCCCGGCGGCCGGTGAGGTCAAGATGACGATCACGCCCGACGCCCACGGCGGCAACATGGACACCCCGGAGCTGCGCGCCGGCGTCACCGTCTACCTGGGCGTCAACGTCGAGGGCGGGCTGTTCGCCATCGGCGACGGGCACGGCCGCCAGGGACACGGCGAGGTGTGCGGCACCGCGCTGGAGGCCGCGATGAACACCGTCGTCGCGGTGGACCTGATCAAGGGCGTGGGCACACCGTGGCCGCGCATGGAGGACGACCTGCACCTGATGTCCACGGGCTCGGCGCGCCCCCTGGAGGACGCCTACCGCGTCAGCCAGCACGACCTGGTCACCTGGTCGGCCGAGCTGACCGGGCTGGAGACGCTCGACGCCTACCAGCTCATCAGCCAGGCGGGACAGGCGCCGGTCGGCAACGTGTGCGACACGAACTACACGATGGTCGCCAAGGTCGCCAAGGCCCACCTGAAGGATCCGGCCGCCTACGGCTCCGCCCACGCCCGGCTGCGCGCTCTCGGCGCGGAGTATCTTTCTTCGCGCTGAAAGGCGAGTGTCGCAGGTCAGGGTAATGATCACCTTCGATCTACAGTGGAGGCGTGCTCCGGCTGCTGCTGTCCATGACCCTGCTCAACCCGACGGCCGAGCCACCCCTCGACGCCGTCCCCGCCTCCCACGTGCTCACGCCCGGCGGCGACCGGCTGGGGTACGCCCCTGCCGGCCGCGCCCGGCCCGACACCGGTGTGCTGATCGGCCACGACCCGGTGGCCGGGACGGCCGTGATGTGCGGCGGCGCCGTCTTGAGGTCGCGGAGCAGGAGCCTGGTCCTGACCGCGGCGCACTGCCTCTACCACCGGGGCAGGCGGCTGCGCGGATTGGTGTTCATGCCCGGTTACGACGGAGGGCGGGCGCCCATGGGTGTCTGGCCCGCCGTGCGCACCTGGGTGCCCTCGGGGTGGCGCGACCGGCCGGACTCCCCCGCCCGGCTGCCCTACGACCTCGCGCTGGTCGGCGTCGCCGGGAAGGGGCGCTCGACCCTGGAATCGGTGGCCGGGCGCGGGCTGCGGCCCGTGGAGCGCGGCACGCTGTCGCGGCGCCGGGCCCTGGACCTGCTCGGATATCCGGCCGGGCGGCGCTATCCGGGCACGCGGCTCTACCACTGCCTGGGGCAGGCGGCTCCGTACCGGGGAGTGCTCGTCACGCACAACTGTCACGCGTCCGGCGGCGGGAGCGGCGGCCCGGCCCTGTACGGCGGGGCCGTGGCGGGCGTGGTGTCCTCCTCCAGCCCGCTGTCGGACCCGGCCGGGTTCACGGTGCTGGCACCGCTGGACTCGCGGCCCTTCGCCCGCATGCTGAGCAGGGCCGACCGCGTCATGCGGCGTGGCTGACGATCTCCTCGCAGATCGCGTGGCTGATCAGCGCGTCACCGGCGTCCAGGACGCGGCCTTCGCGCACGGCGGCGAGGAAGTCCAGCGTGATCTGCTCGACGCCGCGCTGCCGTGAGACCGGCACCCAGTCGGGACGGCGGCGCAGGACCTCGCCGGACCCGGTGTAGTCGACGACGTCGCCGAGGTTGACCACGCGGCGCTTGACGCCGTCGCCCATGACCTCGCAGCTCTCCTCCGAGGCGCCGCTGAGCCGGTTCATGACGCCGATGGCGGTGAAGCCGTCGCCGGACAGCTCCAGCATCACGTGCTCGACCTGGCCGTCGCGGACCCGGGTGCGGATGCGGGTGCCGCTCACCTCGCCGGGGACCAGGAAGCGCAGGGTGTCCACGACGTGGATGAAGTCGTCGAACATGACCGGGCGGGGCGCGTCGGGGTGGTTCTCGCGGTTCTTCTCCATGATCACCAGGTGCCTGGGCAGCTCGGCCAGGCCGGTGTAGCCGGGGGCGTACCGGCGGTTGAATCCGACCATCAGCGAGCGTCCGGCCGCGCGCGCCAGGCTCACCAGCCGCTCGCAGTCGGCGAGGTTGTCGGCGATCGGCTTGTCCACGTAGACGTGGACGCCCGCGCGCAGGAGGGTGTCCACGATCTTGGGGTGGGCGGCGGTGGCGGCGTGGACGAACGCCGCGTCGATCCCCGCTTCGACCACCTGCTCGACCGTGGTGAAACGTTTGGCGATCCGGTGCGCCGCGCCCAGGCGGTCGAGCGTTCCGGCGTTGCGGGTGCACAGGTGGAGGTCGAGGCCGGGCTGGGCGGCCAGCACGGGGAGATAGGCCTTCTCCGCGATGTCGCCCAGGCCGATCATGGCAATCTTCATCCGGCCAGGCTAGCCTTCAGCGCCTCGTCGACCGGCGTGGGCGCGACGTCGAAGGTGCGCTGGAAGGCGCTGGAGTCGAGCACGAAGGGCGCGACGAACTGGTAGCGGATGTGGCGGAACTCGCCGATCAACGGGTTGAACAGCCCGGCGACCCGAAGGACCGGCCACGGCAGCACGCTCATCTTGGGCGCGGGGCGGCCGAGGACGGCGGCCATGCCCGCGCCGATCTGCCGGAAGGTCATCGGCTCGTTCGTGGGCACGTGCCAGGCCCTGCCCCAGGCCCGCTCGTCGTTGGCGGCGGTGATGAGCGCGTCGGCGACGTCGGGCAGGTAGGTCCAGCTGTGCGGCACGTCGGCCGGCCAGACGAGCTGGATGGTCTTGCCCGCCTTGAGCGGGTCGATGAAGCGCGAGCCCAGGTACGACTGGTCGGTGGCGCCGGGGCCGAAGAAGTCGGAGCCGCGCACCTCGGTCACCCGGATGCGGCCGGCCTCGTGCAGGGCCAGCGCGTCCTGCCACATCTTCGCCCTGACCATGGCCTTGGGGCTGCGCGAGGCCAGCGGGAGGTCCTCGGTCATGGGGCCGTCGACGGGGCCGTAGGGGTAGAGGTTGCCCAGGATGGCCAGCACGGCGCCGGTGGACTCGGCGGCGGCCAGGAACGCCGCGGACATCGGCGGCCAGTCGGTGAGCCAGCGGTGGTACTTCGGGTTGACGCAGTTGTAGAGGGCGTCGGCGCCCTTGGCGGCCTTCGTCAGCCGGGCGGCGTCGGCCACGTCCGCGGCCACCTTGGTGACGCCCTCCGGGCCGCTGCCCGAGCGGGTGACGACCGTGACGTCCTGGCCAAGGTCGCGGAGCTTGACGGCGAGGTGGGTCCCGACCTGGCCGGAACCGACGATGACGTGCTTACCCATGATCAGGCCTGCTTCCAGATGAGGCGGAGTGTCGCGTTGACGGCGAAGAGGATCGCGAAGACGGCGGCCGGAGTGGCGGCGCCCGCGGCGTAGAGTGCGGCGGCCCCGCCGCCGAACCAGAGGATCTCCAGGACGCCCCGCCAGATCCCGGTGGCCGGGAAGGTGGCGTTGACCCCGCCACCGGCGCCGAACAGCGCCCAGGCTGCGATGAAGAGGGCCGGCGCGCCGAGCCCGGCGAGCGTGTTGATGATCCAGTTCGAGCTTACGGTGAAACCCCAGTATCCGACGGCGGCGATGACGCCGAGTTCCAGGAGGAACATCAGCAGCATATTCGCGTTCTTCATCATCTCTGGAACCCCAACCTCGTGACTGCCGTTCGCTTACGAGAGCAATGCTCTCCCAAAAGAGCGCCTGTCGTCAAGAGCAGTGCTCTCGTTTATTCTCACCGCTCTGGTAACGTGCTGGGTATGACCGCTAGCAGGACCGCGAGAGAACGTGTCAGAGCCGAGCTCACCAAGGAGATCGCCGACATCGCCCGGCGCCAGCTCGCCACGGAGGGGGCGGGCGGGCTGTCGTTGCGCGCCGTGGCCCGCGAGATGGGCATGGTCTCCTCGGCCATCTACCGCTACTTCCCCAGCCGGGACGACCTGCTGACCACCCTGATCATCGACGGCTACAACGCGATCGGGGAGTGCGTGGAGCAGGCCGACGCCGCCACCGACCGGAGCGACCACCTGGGCCGCTGGCTGGCGGTCTGCCACGCCGTACGCGACTGGGCGCTGGCCAACCCCCACGAGTACGCCCTGCTGTACGGCTCGCCCGTACCCGGCTACCAGGCGCCGATGGACACCGTGGAGGCGGCGGTCCGCGACACGGTCGTCTTCGGCCGCATCCTGTCGGAGGCCCATGAGGCGGGCGTCCTCGATCCCCCCGGCATCGCGCCCGCTCCCCCGCCCTCGCTGGCAGAGGACGCGGCGCTCGTCCGCGCCGTCATGCCGGGAGTCTCCGACCTGGTCATCTTCCGCGCGATCAACGCCTGGACCGGCCTGTTCGGATGGGTCAGCTTCGAGCTGTTCGGCCAGTTCAACAACACGCTGGACAACCGCAGGACCGCCTTCGAGCACGCCATGCTCAACAACGCCGCCCTCATGGGGCTGGGCATCCCAGAAGCGGCACGATGATCTCGTCGACCACCTCGACGATGAGCGCGTCAGGGATCGGCGGCCCGTTGAACAGGAAGTACTGCCTGATCATCGCCTGACCCACGTCCAGCCGGCGGGAGGTGACCGCGCCGGCCTCGACCTCGCCGCGCTCGACCGCGCGGCGGACCACCTCGTGCATCATCCTGCGCCCCGCGCCCTGGGAGTTCTCGCGCAGCGCGGCGCCCCGGCCGCGGTCGCCGAGCGCCTCGCTCAGCAGCCCGCGCATGGCCTCACCGGGGGCTCCGTCCAGCGCGGCCGCGGTGTGGCGGAGTACGGCCAGCAGGTCGCCGCGCAGGCTGCCGGTGTCGGCCACGTCGGAGGGGTCGGGCAGGACGGAGTAGACCGCCGCCATCACCAGCTCCAGCCGGGTCGGCCAGCGGCGATACAGCGAGGCCTTGCCGGTCCTGGCCCGCTCGGCGACCCGTTCCATGGTCAGCTTGGCGTAGCCGACCTCGGCGAGTTCGTCGAGCGTGGCCTGGAAGATGGCGGCGTGCAGCGCCTCGCCCCGGCGGCGGGGCTGTTTGCGGTGGTCGGTGACCATGGATGCATCCTATGGAGCCTTGCCGACCGTGCCGGTGTCTCCGTCCACGACGACCATGAGCCCGTCGGTCAGCGCCGAGGTGCCCTCGCCGGTGCCCATGACCGCCGGGATGCCATACTCCCTGGCCACGATCGCCGCGTGCGAGCCGGTGCCGCCGGTGTCCACGACGACCGCGGCGGCCCGCTGGAACAACGGCGTCCACGACGGGTTCGTGTACGGGCAGACCAGCACGTCCCCCGCGGCCAGCCGGCCGAACTCGGCGGGCTCGCGGATCACCCTGACCGGCCCCGTCACCGTGCCGCCGCTGGCCGGGGTGCCGGCGACCAGCGCGTCACCGGCCTCGGGCGCGGGGAAGACCGCGCGGGGGTCGATGAGCCGCACGCCCCGCAGTTCCTCCCGCTTGGCCGCCCTGGCGAGGATCGTGGCGCGCAGCCTCTCCCGGTACGGCCCGGCCGCCGGATCCTCGACGCCTTCCAGCTCCTCCAGCCGCAGGTGGAAGACGTCCTCCGGGTCGGGCAGCCCGAGCCGCCTGCCCATCTCCACCAGCGACCGGCGCAGGATGGGCTGGGGCATCGTGAAGGAGAAGTGGCTGTCCTCACGGAAGGCGAGCCCGGCCCGCGCCGCCCTGACCAGCCGCTCGACCCGCCGCCTGCGCCGCGGCGAGCGCAGCCGGGGATGGCTCAGCAGCCGCTCCAGCGGATCGGGTCCGTGCTCTCGCGCGGCGGGGCCGCTCGCGAGCAGCTTGACCATGTCGAGCACGGTGCCGGGGGCGTCGCTCCAGCTCGGTGGGGTGACGAGGATGGGGCTGGCGGTCTCCCGGTGCCCGTACTCGGCCAAGAACGCCTGAAATCTCTGGTCGAAGTCGGAGTCGTGGAGATGGGCGGCCAACTCCTCCAGCCCCCGGTTGGCGTCCTCCGTCCGGCTGCCGCCACCCGTGATCACCGTCCCGAAGTGCTTGCCCAGCCGGTACGTCTTCAACGTCACCAGCAGGCGGGCCAGCGCCAGCCCGGTACCCGGCAGGTAGTCGATGCGCAGGTCCGCCACCGGCTCCACCAGGTCGAGCGCCCGCCGGGGCATGGCCCGCAGCTCCCGCCACGGCAGCGCCGCCAGGTCGATCGCCGCCAGCTCCCGCTCACGCTCCAGAAAGGCGAGGAAGCGCGGGTCGCGCGTCCAGGTGGCCGGGTCGTACCGGCGGGCCTTGCGCAGTACGCGCAACGGCAGCCCCAGCAGGCGGGCGGTGGGCCGGGGCTTGGGAGGGACCATCCGGTAGACGACGCCGTCCTCCTCGCGCAGGAAGCCGTCGAACACGCCCCGGATGCCGAAGTCGGCGGCCACCCGGGCCATCAGCCCGGCGGGTCCGTGCGGGAGCCAGGTCGTCATGTCGATCGGGTAGGGGCGCACCGGCAGGTACTCCAGCAGGATCCCGGCGATGCGGCGCTCGACGGGGTTGAGCCCGCGGCCCAGCGGAGGCGGCGGGAGCGCGGTCATCGGGCGGGCCTGCAGCAGGCTGACACGGCCTTCCGCGTAGGCCCATTCGAGGTCCATGGGGCGGCCGAAGTGGCCGGCCACCCGGACGCCGAGCTCGGCCAGTTCGCGCAGGGCCGTCTCCGGCAGGCGTCCGGCCCCGCCTTCTTCGCGGGTCTCGGTGGTGCCGCCGCCGGCCGTACCTCTGATGACCACCTCGCGGCGGCCCGCGCGGAAGGCGGTGAGGCGGCCCGCGCGGTCGAGCACGTAGTGGTCGGGGGTGACACGGCCGGAGACGACGGCCTCGCCGAGGCCGCTGCTGGCGTCCACGACCAGCGTGGAGCGCTCACCGGTGACGGGGTCGGCGGTGAACATGACGCCCGCCGACTCCGCCTCCACCATGCTCTGCACGACGACCGCGATGCGCACGTCGGCGTCGGGGATGCCGAGCCTGGCGCGGTAGGCGACGGCGCGCTCGGTGAACAGCGAGGCCCAGCATCGGCGGACCGCGTCCAGGAGCGGGTCCTCGCCGATGACGTTGAGGAAGGTGTCCTGCTGGCCGGCGAACGCGGCGCCGGGCAGGTCCTCGGCGGTGGCGCTGGAGCGCACGGCCACCGGCCCGCCGCCGAGCGCGGCGTAGGCGGCGGCGATCTCCTGCCGCAGGCCGCCGGACATCTCGGCGCCCGCGGCGGTCGTGACGACGAACCCGTCCGGGACCGGCAGCCCGAGCCGGACCAGTTCCCCCAGGTTGGCGCCCTTGCCGCCGGCCTGATCGAGGTCGGCGCGGCCAAAGTCGCGCAGGGGTGCGACGCTTTTCATACGTTCTCCTCCACATGGGCCCGGGTACGCAGCGGGCGTACGGGCAACGCGAGCGTCAGCAGGAACGCCACCCCGAGCAGCGGCGCCATCATGGCGAAGACCGGCGGCACGGCCTCGGCGAACCCGGCTCCGGCCAGCCGCAGCGTGATCAGGGCCCCGACCACCGCCACCCCGGCCGAGGCCCCGATCTGCCGCAGGAACGTCACCGCCGAGGTGGCCGTCCCGAGGTCGGCGTGGGCGACGGTGTTCTGCGCGACCAGCACCATGACCTGCATGACGAGCCCGACGCCGAGCCCGGTCAGCAGCATCACCGCGGCGATCGCGGCGGCGCCCTCGGCCACGGCCAGCAGCCCGAGGCCGAGCGCGGCCACGAGCGCGCCCACCACGGGGTACGGCTTGTAGCGCCCGGTCCGGGTGATCAGGCGGCCGGAGACGATCGTGGTGGCCAGCACGCCGCCCATGAGCGCGGTGACCAGCAGCCCGGCCTGGGTGGCGGTGGAGCCGAGCGCGATCTGCAGGTAGGCGGGCATGTAGGTGATCGTGCCGAACAGCGCGAACCCGATCAGGAAGCTGATCGCCACCGGCACGGCGAAGCCCCGGTCGCGAAAGAGCCGCAGAGGCAGGATGGGATCGGCCGCCCGCCGCGCCGTGAGCGACCACGCGCCGGCGCCGGCGGCGGCGAGCGCGAGGTAGACCGGCTCCCCCGTCTGCCCGAGCAGCACCATCCCGACCACCGCCACGGCCAGCGTGAGCGCGCCCGCCACGTCCAGCGGGGTCCGCGTGCCCGGCCTGGGCAGGTGGAGCGTACGGCTGAGCACCACCAGCGCGAGCAGCCCGAGCGGCGGGTAGATCGCGAAGATCCACCGCCAGCCCACGGTGTCGATGAACAACCCGCCGACCAGCGGGCCGCCGACGGCGGCCACGATGTAGGCGGCGCCGATGAGGCCGAGGTAGCGGCCGCGTTCGCGGGGGCTGACGATCTCGCCGATGATGGCCTGAGCGCCGATCATGAGCCCGCCGCCACCGATGCCCTGGAGCGCGCGGAAGGCCACGAACTGGGGCATGGACCCGGCGACCGCGCACAGGACGGCACCGGTCACGAAGATCACGATGGCCGCCTGCATGAGGGGTTTGCGGCCGTAGCGGTCGCCCAGCTTGCCGTACACGGGCATCACGACCGTGGCCGCGACCAGGTAGGCGGTGACGACGGCCGGCATCTGGTCCAGTCCGCCGAGGCTCGCGGCCACGGCGGGCAGGGCGGGCGCCATGATCGTCTGGTCGAGCGCGCCCAGCAGCATCGCCAGCATGAGCCCGGTCAGCGTGAGCCGCACGCCGCACCTCCTTAGAGAACGTATCGTTCTCTAAGGAGAGTAGATGAATTCCCGGTGAATGAAAAGAGCGCTCCGCCGGGCCGGCGGAGCGCTGGGAGAGGGGACCGCGCGGAGGGACGGGCCTCCGCGCGCGTCCTAGCGGGAGGCGCGGTTGACCGCGGAGATGATCGCCTTGAGCGAGGCGGTCGTGGTGTTGGCGTCGATGCCCACGCCCCACAGGATCCGGCCGTCCACCTCGCACTCCAGGTAGGAGGCGGCCTTGGCGTCGGTGCCCGCGCTCATCGCGTGCTCCACGTAGTCGAGCACGCGTACCTGGATGCCGATTCCGGCGATCGCGTCGATGAAGGCCGAGATGGGGCCGTTGCCGTTGCCCTCGATCTCGCGGATCTCCCCGTCGAGGCGGATGTCGGCGCCGATGCGGTCCTGGTCGTCCACGGTCGACTCGTGGCGGTGGGCCATGAGGCTGAGACGGCCCCAGCGGTTGCCGGGCGTGGGCAGGTACTCGTCCTGGAAGATCTCGAACATCTCGACCGGCGTCACCTCGCCGCCCTGCGCGTCGGTGCGGGCCTGCACGACCTTGGAGAACTCGATCTGCAGGCGGCGCGGCAGGTCGAGCTGGTGGTCGGCCTTCATGATGAAGGCGACGCCGCCCTTGCCGGACTGGCTGTTGACGCGGATGACCGCCTCGTAGCTGCGCCCGATGTCCTTGGGGTCGATCGGCAGGTACGGCACCGCCCACGTGAAGGAGTCGACCGGCACGCCCGCGGCGGCGGCGTCGGCGGCCAGATGCTCGAAGCCCTTCTTGATGGCGTCCTGGTGGGAGCCGGAGAAGGCGGTGTAGACCAGCTCGCCGCCCCACGGGTGGCGCGGGTGCACGGGCAGCTGGTTGCAGTACTCGGTGACGCGGCGGATCTCGTCGATGTCACTGAAGTCGATCTCGGGGTCGACACCCTGCGAGAACAGGTTCATGCCCAGGGTCACCAGGCAGACGTTGCCGGTGCGCTCGCCGTTGCCGAACAGGCAGCCCTCGATGCGGTCGGCGCCGGCCATGTAGCCCAGCTCGGCGGCGGCGACGGCGGTGCCGCGGTCGTTGTGGGGGTGCAGCGACAGGACGATCGAGTCACGCCTGCTCAGGTTGCGGTGCATCCACTCGATCTGGTCGGCGTAGACGTTGGGCGTGGCCATCTCGACGGTGGCGGGCAGGTTGATGATGACCTTGCGGTCGGGGGTGGGCTGCCACACCTCGGTGACCGCGTCGCACACCTCGACGGCGTAGTCCAGCTCGGTCCCGGTGAACGACTCGGGCGAGTACTGGTAGAAGACGTCGACGTCGCTCGCCTCGGCGAGCTTGCGTACGAGCTTGGCGCCCTCGACGGCGATGGCGGTGATGCCCTCGCGGTCCTGGCCGAACACGACGCGGCGCTGGAGCGTGGACGTGGAGTTGTACAGGTGGACGATGGCCTGCCTGGCGCCCTGGATGGACTCGAAGGTGCGCTCGATCAGCTCGGGCCTGGCCTGGGTCAGCACCTGGATCACCACGTCGTCGGGGACGCGCCCCTCGTCGATGATCTGGCGGACGAAGTCGAAGTCGGTCTGGCTGGCGGCGGGGAAGCCGACCTCGATCTCCTTGTAGCCCATCTTGACCAGCAGGTCGAACATCTGGAGCTTGCGGTGGGAGTCCATCGGGTCGATCAGCGCCTGGTTGCCGTCACGCAGGTCTACCGCGCACCATCGGGGCGCCTTGGTGATCACCTTGCCGGGCCAGGTGCGGTCGGCGAGCCGGACGGGCTCGAACGCCTGGTAACGCTGGACGGGCATGGAGGTGGGCTGCTGAGCGGTCATCTGAGGTGTCCTCAAAGTCGGTCCGAACGGCCGACGCGCATGGCTCGCTCCGCGACGAGGGAGCCGGCCTGCTTCAGAGGCCCTCGCCGCGGCAGCTAAGAAGCAGCCCGCGCAGCATGCGTTTCACGTTAGCAGACGTCTCGCCATGCGCCCTCCCCGATCTCACCTGATGAGAACCGAAAGACAGGTCACACAGCCCTCCAGCTTCTCAAATTCCGAAATGTCCACGCTCACGACGTTGAGCCCCCTCTTTCGCAGCATGCGGGCCGTTTCCGGGGCGGAGGCCGCCATCAGCACGGTCTCCTCGTCCAGCACGACCACGTGCGAGCCCGCCTCCTCCGGGGGCTCCAGCAGGCCCGGCAGATCCACCAGCGAAGGGTCACCGATCAGCGTGCCGTCCGGCAGGGCGGTCACGGCCGACTTCAGATGCAGCACCCCGCGCAGCTCCACCGGGACCACCCGCCGGTCGGGCAGGTGCCCGGCGAGCTGGGCGATGCCCTCGTCGTTGGTGCGGGCCGATCGGCCGGCGTACACGGTCGTACCGGCCCGCAGGACGTCGCCGCCGTCGAGCGTGCCTGGCGCCTCGATGGCCACGGCGCGCAACCCCTGGCCCCGCACGGCCTGCGCCACCGCCGCCACCTCGGGCCGCCGTTCCGGCGCCCCGGGACGCGTGAGTACGGCCAGCCGCCCGCACACCACCACGGTGTCCTCCACGAACACCGCGTCCGGCAGGTCGTCGGCCCGTGGCACGTGGACCGGGCTCCAGCCCGCCTCCCCCAGCGCGCCGACGTAGGCCGCGTGCTGCTCCAGGGCGAGCTCGTAGTCGACCGCCCGCCGTTCGAGATGGGTGACGATGCCCTCGGCCAGGCGCGGACCAGGTTCCCTTACCACCGCGATACCCCGCATAGGGCGTGTTCTATCACGCGCCGGTTAGAGTCAGGATCATGCAGGATAACGAGATTCTCACCAGGATCAGCGCCCTCGTCGCGGAGGAGCACGAGCTGCGCGAGCGCCTGTCCACGGGCGACGTGACCTCGGAGGAGGAGAACGCGCGGGTCAAGGAGCTGGAGGTCGCGCTCGACCAGTGCTGGGACCTGCTGCGGCAGCGCCGGGCTCGCCGGGGCGCCGGGGAGAACCCCGACGAGGCGGCCGCCCGCCCGGTCAGCGAGGTCGAGAGCTACCAGCAGTAAAACCGGTGGCGGGAAGAGGCGCGCGTGCGCTTGCCTGACGGCATGACGATCCAGCAAGTAGATCTCGGCGGCCCCCTGGACGAGGTGTACGCCGCCTACCGCGCGGCCACCGGCCACCGGCCGGGCCCGGTCATGTCGCAGCGCCACTACGAGTGGCTGATGCGCCAGGGCGACTCCGGCTCCCGGGTCGAGGCGTGGGCCGCGGTCGAGGACGGCCAGATCGTCGGCGGCCTCGGCCTGCAATACCCGCTGCTCGACAACACGCATCTCGCCGTGGTGTTCGAGGCGTTCGTCGTACCCGGCCACCGGCGGCGGGGCATCGGCAGGGCACTGTACGAGCACACGAAGGAACGGGTCAGGGCCGAGGGCAGAAGGCTGCTGGTCGGCGAGACCGAGAAGACGGGCAGCGGGGCGGCGTTCGTCGCCGCGATGGGCGGCCAGGTCGTGCTGCCCGAGGCCCGCCGTACGCTGGACCTGCGCAAGGCCGACTGGCCGGCGATCAGGGCGATGCTGCCGCAGGCCGAGGGCTACCACCTGGAGCGCTTCACCGGCCCCGCGCCCGAGGAGCTGCTGGCCGATCTCGCGCAGGTCATCGGTGGCATGAACGACGCGCCGCGCGGTGCGGACATCGAGGAGATGCGCTTCGACACCGACCGGATGCGCGAGTTCGAGGCGTCGATCGTGCCCAGCGGCGGCGACTCCTACGCCATGATCGCCCGCCGTACCTCCGACGGCGCCCCCGCGGGCTACACGCGCCTCTACATCGAGGCCGACCGCTCCGACGGCTGGGCCCGCCAGGCCGACACCACCGTGCTCGCCGCCCATCGCGGCCGCAGGCTCGGGCTGCTGCTGAAGGTCTCCAACCTGCTGTGGCTGCACGAGAGCGAGCCGCAGGTGGAGCAGGTCGTCACCTGGAACGCCACTTCCAACCGGCACATGCTGGCGATCAACGAGGCGATGGGCTTCGAACTGCTCGACGAGTGGAACACGTGGCAATCGGACGTCTGACGTTTCGCCGATGTTAAGCGCAGGTTAGATATGCGCCCGCTCCCCTTGCCCGGCGAACCTTCGGCGGAGAGGCTCTGGCCAGCACAGACGCCCCCCTGGAGGTATCCCGTTGAGCAAGGCACGCATGCCGTGGAAGAACGTCATCGGCGGTTCCGTCGGCAACCTCGTCGAGTGGTATGACTGGTTCGTCTACGCGAGCTTCGCCACCTACTTCGCGGCGTCCTTCTTCCCCAAGGGAGATTCCACCGCCCAGTTGCTGAACACCTTCGGCATCTTCGCCGTCGGCTTCTTCATGCGCCCGATCGGCGGCTGGCTGCTCGGCCGCTACGCCGACCGCAAGGGCCGCAAGGCCGCCATGACCATGACGGTCACGCTGATGTCGGCCAGCGCCCTGCTGATCGCGGTCGCGCCCACGTACGACACGATCGGCGGCGCCGCCGCGGTGGTCCTGCTCGTGGCCCGGCTGCTTCAGGGCATCTCGGTCGGCGGCGAGTACGCGGCAAGCGCCACCTTCCTGACCGAGGCCACCCCGCCCGGCCGGCGCGGCTTCGCCTCCAGCTTCCAGTACGTCTCGATGACCGCCGGCCAGCTCGTCGGCCTCGGCCTGCAGATCATCCTGCAGAACTCCATGACCGAGGAGGCCCTGAAGTCCTGGGGCTGGCGCATCCCGTTCATCATCGGCGCCCTGGCCGCCGCGGTCGTGTTCTACCTGCGGCGCAGCCTGATGGAGACGGAGGCCTACGGCGAGGAGTCCGCCGGCGCGCACGGCGCCAAGGACCGCGGCACGCTCAAGGCGCTCTTCGCGCACAAGAAGGAGTTTCTGCTGGTCATCGCCCTGACCATGGGCGGCACGGTCGCGTACTACACCTACACGACGTACCTGACCACGTACCTGTCCAACACCGCCGGGCTGTCGAAGGCGACCGCCTCGACCGTGAGCTTCTGCGCCCTGTTCATCTTCATGTGCGTCCAGCCGGCGGCCGGCGCGCTGTCGGACCGGATCGGACGGCGGCCGCTGCTGATCACCTTCGGCATCGGCTCGACACTCGGCACCGTGCCGCTCATGTACGCGCTGTCGTCGGTCGGCGGCTTCTGGAGCGCGCTGCTGCTCTCCCTCGTCGGCCTGCTCATCATCACCGGCTACACCTCGATCAACGCGGTGGTGAAGGCCGAGCTGTTCCCGACCAACATCCGGGCGCTCGGGGTGGCGCTGCCGTACGCGATCGCCAACGCCCTGTTCGGCGGCACCGCCCAGTACGTGGCGCTGTGGTTCAAGGGCGCGGGCATGGAGCCCGGCTTCTACTGGTACGTGGCCGGGTGCGCCGCCGTCTCCCTCGTCGTGTACTTCAGCATGCGCGAGACCCGCGACGCCGCGCTGACGCGCCGCGAGCGCGGCGTGGCCGAGGCGGTTCCCGAGCGCGTCTAACCTGGTCGGCATGCGAGTTCTCCTGGTCGAGGATGACGACCGGCTCGCGGCGGCACTGACCACGGCACTGTCGCGGCACGGGCACGAGGTCGTCCGTGCCGCGCTGGCCGTGGACGCCCTCCGCCTGGCGGGGGGCGTCGGCTTCGTCCTGCTGGACCTCACGCTGCCCGACATGGACGGGCTCGACGTGCTGCGCCGGTTGCGCCGCAGCTCCGCCGTACCGCTGATCGTGGTGACGGCGCGGGTCGAGGAGCGCGAGGTGCTGCGCGGGCTGCGTTCCGGCGCCGACGACTACCTCGTCAAGCCGTTCCGCACCGCGGAGCTGATGGCGCGCATGGAGGCCGTGCTGCGCCGCGGCACCCGCCCGCTGCCGGTGCGCGACGAGGTCGTGACCGTCGGGGACGTGCGGATCGACCTGGACGCCCGGCAGGTGCACGTGGCGGGTGCGCAGATCACGCTGACGCGGCGCGAGTTCGACGTGCTGGCGCTGCTGGCGCGCAGTCCCGGCGTGGTGCGCAGCCGCGAGGAGATCCTCGACGAGGTCTGGGGCGACCCGCTGCTGTCGGCCTCCCGCTCGCTCGACGTGCACGTGGCGGGCCTGCGCGCCAAGACGGGCCGGCCCGGCCTGGTCGAGACCCTGCGCGGCACCGGCTACCGCCTGGGTTCGACGGCGTGAACTCCCGGCTGGTGGTGACCTTCACCACGCTGATCGTCTTTCTCATCGCGGCGCTGGCCGTACCGCTGGGGCTCTTCTACGCCTCGCACCGCACCAACCGGCTGCTGCTCGACCGCCGCGCGGACGCCACCCGCTTCGCCGAGCTGGCCGACCAGTCGGCGCGCGACGCCGACCACTCCGCGCTGAGCGCGGAGATCGAGCGCTACAGCGAGCTGTACGGCGCGGCCGTCCGTGTCCTCGGCCGCGACAGGAAGGTGCTGGCCGAGTCCGGGCGGATGACCGCCGACACCGGCGCGGCGACCAGGCTGGCCCTGTCCGGCCGCACCACCGAGGAACTTCCGGCCATCGGCCCGCTCGGCCCGCGCACGGTGCTGCTGGCCGAGCCGGCGGGCCGTGACGCCCAGTTGTCCGGCGTGGTGCTCCTGCAAGTCCGCACCGACAATGCCCGCACGGACGTCATGTTCGTCTGGGGCGCTCTGGCCGCCGGCGCCCTGATCGCGTTGGCCTACTCGGTGCTGGCGGCGCGCCGCCTGGCCCGCTGGATCCTGCGCCCGGTCACCGAGCTCGACCGCACCACGCGGGCGATCGCCGAGGGCCAGCTCGACGCCCGCGCCCACCCGGGCAACGGCCCGTCGGAGCTGCGCCGCCTGGAGGAGCGCTTCAACGCGATGGCCGACGCCGTCTCCGGCGCGCTGGAGCGCCAGCGGGCGTTCGTGGCCGACGCCTCGCACGAGCTGCGTACGCCGCTGACCGTGTTGTCGCTGCGGCTGGAGAACCTGGAGCCGCATCTGCGCGAGGAGGGCTCGGCCGAGTACGAGGAGACGCTGGCCGAGCTCGACCGCCTGGCGCTGCTGGTCGAGGACCTGCTGGCGCTGGCCAAGGTCGAGGCGGGCGCGGTCGCGGCCACCGCGCGGACCGCCCTCGCGCCGCGCCTGGCGGGCTGGCGCGAGGTCTACACCGCGCGCGGCCTGACCTTGGAGGTCGCGATCCCGGCGGAGGCGGAGGTTCCCGAGCCGGTGGCCCGCGTCGCCGACATCGCGCTGGACAACGCCCAGAAGTTCGTCCCCTCCGGCGGCAAGGTCGCGGTGACCCTCGACGACGGCGTGCTCCGGGTCGCCGACGACGGCCCCGGGCTCGGCGAGGACGAGCGGGCCGAGGCGCAGGGCCGGTTCTGGCGCTCCGGCTCCCACGCCAACGTGCCGGGCAGCGGCCTGGGCCTGGCCATCGCCGCCGAACTGGCCAGAGCGTGCGGGGCCACGCTCAGCCTGCTGCCCGCCCACCCGCACGGCCTGGTCGTCGAGGTGCGCCCGGGCCCGGGCCATCAGAACCAGAGCCCGCAGTGATGCCCGCCCTTCATGTCGTACGGCCGCGCCGTCTCCTGCGTCAGCTCCAGCGCCCGGTCCGTCCCGTCGAGACGCGGCCAGCGCGGGCTGCCGCCCCCGTTCGGGTCCCCGGTGCGTACGAACCGCGTCCAGTAGCCCACCACCCGCTCGGCCAGCGCCCGCTGCCCGGCGTTCTTGCCCGGCGCGTCCACGAAGTCGAACAGGGCGAACGTCTCGGCCCCGTGCGCGGTGACCTCACCCATATGCGGCGGCAGCGGCCCGGCGACCGCGGGCGCGGTGGGGTCGGTGAACAGGTAGGCGTACGTGGGGGCCTTGCGTGCGTGCAGGCGCCCTGACTTCCAGGTGGGGCAGATCCAGTCGCGGTCGCTGAACACCCTGCTCACCGCCGCGGCGGCCGAGGGATGGTCGCGCCGGGGGTAGCGCCGTGCGACGCGGGCGGCGTCCGCGCCGAAGGCCTTCTTCAGCATGGCCGGGTAGTCGCGCTCGCCGATGCCGTCCGGGTAGGCCCAGAGCGTGAACTCGGCGTGCTCGTCGCGCGTGTTGCCCAGGAGGAGCGGGACGTCCGCCTCCTTCCCCGCGGCGAACACCTTGGCGGGCTCGCGCGGGACGGACGGCGTGCCGTACGACAGGAGCGGGAAGCCGCCCGTGTGCGGCAGCAGTTCGGCGGCCTTCTTGCCGCGCAGGCAGGCCACGTCCGCGCAGGACATCCGCTCGGCCAGCGCGCGCCCGTTCCGCTGGACGGTGCCGAGCGGGTGCCAGGACGACGTCTGGCCCAGGCCGGGGCCGAGCGCGCCGGCCGGATGGCTCATCAGGCATGACCCGCTCTCGACGACGGCCTGTCCGAACAGGCCCTCGGCGGGCGGCGAGGTCATGAGCGTGCAGACGCTCATCGCCCCGGCCGAGGCTCCGGCGAGCGTCACCCTGCCCGGATCGCCGCCGAAGCGGGAGATGTTGGCCTTCACCCACTTAAGCGCGGCCACCTGGTCCTGCAGGCCGAAGTTGGTCTCGCGGCCGAGCTCGGGGTGGGCGAAGAAGCCGAAGACGCCCAGCCGGTAGTTGACCGTGACGACCACGATGTCGCCGGTCCTGACCAGGCGCGCGGGGTCGTAGATGGAGCCCGCGCCGCTGAGGAAGCCGCCGCCGGGCACCCACACCATGACCGGCCGGTTCGTGCCCGGCCCCGCGGGGGTGGTCACCTCGACGGTCAGGCAGTCCTCGCTGGTCGGCGTGCCCTTGGGCATGTCGGGCGCCTCCAGTTGCATGCAGGCCGGGCCCGGCCTGGTCGCGTCGCGCACGCCCTTCCACGCGGGCGCCGGCTGGGGTGCCCGCCAGCGCCGTTCGCCGACGGGCGGGGCGGCGTAGGGCAGGTCGTGAAACCTGCGCACGCCGCCGTCCTCGGCCCCGCGCACCTCGCCCTGGGCCGTCCGCACGACCGTCCCCTTCACCGCGGCAACGGGTACGGCCGCGCCGCACCCCGTCAGCGCCGCGGCCACCACCAGGACGGACAGGATCCTTCTCACTTGCCCTTCCCCTTCCGCGCCGCCCACGCCGCCGAGAGCCCGCCGACGGCGACCGCGATCGCGTAGCAGGCCATCCACGCCGCGAACCCGCCGGGCAGCCACTGCAGGAACCCGCCGTCGGCGTGGTCGGCCAGCAGCCTGATGGCTCCCTGCGCGCCCACGACCAGCAGGAGGACCCCGATCACCTGTACTGCCGTGTACTTCACTGCGAAACCTCCGAAATTTTGTGGTTCGATCGCACCATAATCCGTTTTGGTACGATCGCACCACAAACCAAAGTCGAAGCTCGCCCTACCAAGGACGGACGCATGCCCCGCCACGCCGACCACGACCAGCGCCGCCGCCAGATCGCCGAGGCCGTGTGGCGGCTGGCCGTCAAGGGCGGGCTGGAGCACGTCACCCTGCGGCAGGTCGCCGCCGAGGCCGGGGTGTCGGCCCGGCTTCTGCAGTACTACTTCGGCACCCGCGACCAGCTCCTGCTCGGCGCGCTGGAGATCCTCAACACGGTCTCCGGCGAGAGCGCGCGGCGGCGGCTGGAGCGGATCAGCGAGAAGCCCGACCCGCGCACGATCGTGCGCGGGGTGCTGATGGAGTTGCTGCCGCTGGATGCCGAACGCCGGGAGCGGCACCTGGTGTTCGTCGCGTACTTCGTGCACATGCTCGCCGACCCGGCCCTGGCCGCGACGGTCCGCGAGACGCCGCCGGGCCTGCAGCGGCTGCTTGCCGACATGCTCGGCCAGGGGCGCGAGCAGGGGCAGGTGGGGCCCGAGGTGGACATCCCGGCGGAGGCCGCGTTCCTGCTGGCCGGGGCCGAGGGGCTCCAGGCCGGTGTGCTGCTCGGCCAGCACACGCCCGAGGAGGCCGTTGCCCTGATCGACCACCAGCTCGGGCGGATCTTCCGCTAGCCGTACACCGAGCGGTAGTAGCGGGCGGCGCCGGGGTGGAGGGGCACGGCGCCGGTGCCGATGGCGTAGCGGCGGTCGAGGCGGCCGCCCGGGGCGTCGGGGGCCTGGAGGCGGTCGCGGCTGGCGAACAGGGTCGCGGTCAGCTCCCTGGCCAGCTCCACGTCCAGGTCGCGGCGGCAGACCAGGTAGCTGGGCGTCCCCACGGTGGCCACCGGCTCGGCGGCGCCGTACACGCCGGCCGGGAACGCGGCGTGCTCGTACAGGGGGCCGTGCGCGCGGCGCAGGATGGGCACCAGCGTGTCCAGCGCGAGCAGCCGCACGTCGTCGAGTACGGCCAGCGCGGGCGTGGGCACGCCGCCCGACCAGAAGAAGGCGTCGACCCTCCCGTCGCGCAGCGCCTTGATCGACGTGTCCAGCCCGAGCTTGAGCGGACGGGTGCCGGTCAGCCCCGCCGCCCGCAGCACCCGCTCCGCGGTGACGGCGGTGCCCGACCCCTCGGCGCCGAGTGAGACCGACCGCCCGGCCAGGTCCCGCGGCGCCATGACCGCCGAGCCCGCGCGCACGACCAGGTGCACGTAGTTCATGTACATGCGGGCCAGCGCGGCCACCGGCTGCCGCCGCACGCGCACCGCGTGGTCGGCGCTGTCGGCCAGCGCGAACGCGGCGTCGGCCCGGCCGTCGCTGAGCATCTCCAGGTTCTCGACGCTGGCGGCCGTCCTGAGCACGCCGACCTCGAAGCCGACCCGCCGCAGCTCCGCCGCGAACCGATCCCCCAATTGCTCGTACGGCCCGCCCGCCGACCCCGTGGCCAGCCGGATCCGCCCGCCCTCCCACTCCCCCGCCGCGCACCCCGCCACCGCCAGCCCGGCGAGGGCGAGGAGGGAACGGCGCGGCAGACTCACCCCACCAAGGTATCCGCACCGCCGAAATGGGGGTGATCCCCCGACGGCCCGCGTGGCATCCTGACCGTGTGGACGAGACGGACATACGCCTGCGCATCGCCCCCGAGCTGCGGCTCTTCCTACCCGCGAGCCGCCGCCAGGAGTGGCAGCGGGCGCAGGCGGACCGCACGTCCACGCTCGGCCACGTGGTGGAGTCCCTGGGCATCCCGCTGACCGAAGTGGGCCCGATGACGGTGGCCGGCACCGGCGTGGGCCCCGCCTACCAGCCGCGCGGCGGCGACGTCGTGGACGTGGCTCCGGTCCCCAGGCCCCAGCCGTTGTCGGCGGAGCCGCGCTTCCTCCTGGACGTCCACCTGGGCACGCTGGCCAGGCGGCTGCGGCTGCTCGGCATCGACACCGCGTACCACAACGACATGGACGACCCGGCGCTGGTGGTCCAGGCCAACGCCGAGCGCCGGGTGCTCCTCACCCAGGACCGCGGCCTGCTGCGCCGCCGGGCGCTGTGGCTGGGCGCGTACGTGCGGGGCGCCAAGGCCGACCTCCAGCTCGGCGACCTCCTGGACCGCTTCGCCCCGCCGCTGCGCCCCTGGACCCGGTGCACCGCCTGCAACGGCGTCCTGGCCGAGGTGCCGAAGAGCGAGGTGGCGAACACCCTGCGCGATGGCACCCGGCGCAGCTACGACGCGTACGGCAGGTGCCGCGAGTGCGGTCAGGTGTACTGGCGCGGCGCCCACAGCGACCACCTGGAGAAGATCGTCACGCGTGCGCGGGACGCCCTAACCGGCATCGGCGCACACGCGGAACGGCTCCGCCTCCGGTAGGTAGTGGCTCCATTCCTGGCTGGTGAGCGGTCGTCCCGCGGCCTGGCAGGCGGCCCGCGCGAGGCGTACGGGATCGAGCGGGTGGGTGCGCAGCACGCCCTCGGGCGTCGCGCTGAGGAGCGTCGTGCCGTCCTCGCCGAAGGCGATCGCCGCCCCCTCCATGAACCCGTACTCCGTCATCCCGTCGAACACGGTCCCGAGTGCCTGCCGCGTCCGGATGTCCCACAGCCTGATCTGGTCGCCGAAGCCGTAGGCGGCGAGCATCGTGCCGTCCCGCGACCAGGTCAGCCGCGTGGCCTCGAACCCCGCCGGCACGGGCAGGTCGTCGATCCTGGCCGTCAGCCGGGCGTCCCAGAGCACGAGGCGGCCCGACATCCAGACGGCCAGGTACCGTCCGTCGGGGCTGAAGGCGTAGACCTGCAGCGACGTGCCCAGCATCCGGGGACGGGCCAGCCGCGCTCCCTTGAGCGGGTCGATCAGCGCGGTGGCGGTCATCAGGACGCGCCCGTCGGGACGCCAGGCGGTGACGCCCTCGCTCGCGACGTCCGTGGCGAGCGACGAGCCGCTCCGGAGGTCGCGCAGTTCAAGGGGCAGCGCCCCGTCCACCCCGCCGGTGGCGACGGCGAGGGTCCGGCCGTCGGGGCTGAACCCCAGGCCGTAGACCGAGCTCGCCTTGGGGTTCGCGGGCCGGAAGGAGGTGAGCTTCGTCCCGGTGCCCGTGTCGATCAGCATCACGCCGGCGTCCGTGCCCACGGCCAGGCGGCGGCCCGCGGGGTCGAAGGCCAGCTCGCCCTGCAGCGCCGGGTCGCCCCAGGCGATGGGGACGCCCACCGGGCGTCCGCGTGCCACGTCCCACAGCCGCACCTCGCCTCGCGCGAAGGTGGCGAGCAGGCGGCCGCCCGGCGCGAACTCGCCGGTGCCCAGCGAGTCTCCGCGCACGACGGGCTTGTCGAGCAGGACGGCCAGGCTGACCGTATGGATCACGCCGCCGTTCATCACCAGGCGGATGGCCCGGTCGCCCGGATCGAGGCGGACGGAATCCAGGTCCGCCGACATCTCCATCCGGAGGATCTGCTGGCCGTCAGAGCGCCGCTGCACCGCCATGTCGCCCAGAAGGTCCCAGTGGGCGATCAGCTCGTCGCCGAAACCGAAGGCGAGCGTGCGGGCGGCCTCGCCGGGGATCACGCTGCGGCGTTCGGCACCCGACGCGATGTCGCGCATCTCAAGCCGGCGTTCGGTGTCCCCCGACAACTCCTGCGTGTACGCCAGTGAGCGGCCGTCCCCGCTGATCTCGACGGTCTCGACGTCGCGGACCCGAGGCAGTCCGGGCAGGTCGATCCGCCGGTTCGCGCGCAGGTCCCAGACCTCGACCCGGCCTCCCCGCGGTGTCACCACCCCGCGGGCGCCCCGGCCGTCGACGGCGGACAGGTCCGCCCGCAGCGCCTTCCTGTCCTTGACCGTCCACCACCGCCGCCCGCCCTCGGCGTCGGGGACGGCCAGCAGCCGCCCGCCGGCCTCGAAGGCCAGCTCACCGGGATCGGTGACGTCCAGGCCCGTCGCGAACGCGCCGCCGATCGGCCGGCCGGACGCGAGGTCCCACAGCCGCACCGCACGATCGTCCTGGAGCGCCAGGATCTTCCCGTCGGCCGTGACCGCGGCCTTCCCCGCTGCCCCGACGCCCGTGAACTGCCTGAGCTGACGGTGCGCCCGCACGTCCCACAACCGCGCCTGCCCGTTCTGCACGGCGACGAGCAGGCGCCCGTCCCGGCTCGTCGCGTACACCACGTCGGAGGCGGCGTCAGGGTCGGTGAAGGTGTCGGTGAACCGCTGCGAGCGCGAGTCGATCAGCGCGGCTCTGGTCTCCGGAATGCCGGGATCCAGCCGGTACGCCGCCACGCTCAGCAGCATGGCCAGCTTCGGGTCGTTCACCCGCAGCCCGGCGGCGCGCAGGGCCAGCGCGCGGGCGGTGGCGGCGTCGCGCTGGGCCGTGACCTCCGTCCTGCGGTACTCGGCCAGGGCCAGTCCGCCGAGGGCCAGGACGAGGAGCACGGCCATCGCGCCGGCCAGCATCGCGCGCAGCCGTACCTGGCGGCGGGAGCGGGCGGTGGCGGCGTCCAGGAACTCGCGTTCCAGCCGCACCAGCGTGAGGTCCCTGCGCTCGGCCGCCGCCCAGCGCAGGGTGCGGTCCAGGTGGGAGCCGTGCAGGAGATCGGCGGGCTTCCTGCCGTGTGCGTCCCAGAAGCGCGCCGCCTCGGCCAGCCGGCGCTGCACGGGCAGGCCGTCGCGGTTGTCGGCCACCCATTCCCGCAGTCTGGGCCAGGCCTGCACCAGGCCGGGCCTGGCCAGCGCGTACGTGCCCGCGCCGGGCGCGGACACCAATCCCGACGCGGTGAACAGCGCCAGCAGTCCGTCGACCGCCTCCTCTTCGGGCAGTTCGGCGCGGGTGACCTCCCTGACGCTCTCGCCGTCGGCCATGCGCAGGAACACCTCGGGCGCGGCGGCCCGTTCGCGTTCCGACAGCTCGCCGTACAGCTCCTCGGCGACCGCGCCGAGGCCGGGCTCGGCGGCGGGCCCGCCGAGCGTGGCGGCGAGCGCGCCACCACGGGCGAGCGGCGCGTCCGCGTCACCCCAGTCCGCGTCACCCCCGTCCGCGTCACCCCCGTCCGGCAACCCCAGCAGTGCCAGCAGTACGGCCCGCGCCCGCGGCCGCAGCCCCGGTTCCTGAGCCAGCGCCGCGGCCACCAGCGGCCCGAGCGGCTCCGGCAGCCCCTCCACGTCGGCCTGGAACCCGAGCACCTCCGACACCATCGCGACCGGATCGCCCGTCTCGACCGCGTCCACCCCGCGCGCCGCGAACAGCACGACCAGCCCCCACGACCACAGGTCGGCCGCCGCGCCGGCCCCGCGCCCGGTGAACAGCTCGGGCGCCATGTAGGCCGGCGTCCCCATCACCGGCCCCGTCGTGGTGGGACCGTCCTCCCGCGCCACCCCGAAGTCGATCACCCTCGGCCCGTCCGGCCCCAGGATGATGTTGTCCGGCTTGAGGTCGCGGTGCACGACGCCGGCCCGGTGGATGGCGGCCAGCGCGGTCGCCACGCCGACGGCCAGCCGGTGCAGCCCCTCCCCCTCGTACGGCCCGGCCTCCGCGACCACCTCCCGCAGGGTCCGCCCCGGTACGAACTCGCTGACGATGTACGGCACGCCGAGATCCACCTCGACCACCCGGGCGGTGCAGAAGGCCGCCACCCGCCGCGCCGCGTCCGCCTCCTTGCCCAGCCGCCGCCGGGACTCGGGCGAGTCGGCTCGCGGTACCTTGATGGCGACCCGCTCCCCGTCGGGCCCGTACGCGTCGTAGACCACCCCCTGCCCGCCCGCGCCGAGCCGGCCCGCCAGCCAGTAGCCGCCGAGACGGGGTGGGTCAGAAGGAGTAAGCGCCGCCATCAGATATGAAATTCTGTGCCCATAAAAGATCACAGACGCCTGGATTGCGGGAAATAGCGTGGAATTTCGGATCATGGGGCCGCTAGAGGTGCGCCACGGCGGGGAGGACCGCACCCCCACCGCGCCCAAGCACCGCGACCTGCTGACCATGTTCGTGCTGAACGCCCGCCGCCCGCTGAGCGTAGGACGGCTGCGCGACCTGTTATGGCCACGCGAGGGCGGCGACCGCTCCGACTCGCTGGTCCGCGGCTACATCGGCCACCTGCGCCAGCTCCTCGGCAAGGACGTGATCACCACGGTCTCCGGCACCTACACGCTCGCCGTGGAGGAGGAGCAGCTCGACGTCAACCGGTTCAGGAGCCTGGTCGAGCAGGGCGGCTACGACGAGGCGCTGACACTGTGGCGCGGCCCGGCACTGGAGGACGTCGACCCCGACGGCTCGCGCTGGCTGGAGACCGGCCGGCTGCGCGAGGAACTGGAGGAGCTGCGCCTGCTGGCCATCGAGCGCAGGAACCAGCGGGCCCTCGACGCCGGCCGGCACCGGGACGTCCTCGCCGAACTGCGCGGCCTGGTCGCCAGGCACCCGCTCTGGCAGCGATTTCGCGGGCAGTACATGCTGGCCCTCTACCGCAGCGGGCGGCGCGTGGACGCCCTGGCCGCCTACGCCGCGCTGCGCGAGGAGCTCGACGGCGGCCACGCCATCGAGCCCGACCCCGATCTGCAACTGCTCTACCACCGCATGCTCCACGACGACGTCTCCCTGCACGTCTCCGCCGGGCCGCCGGTCCTGCTGCCGCGCGACGTGGCCGACTTCACCGGCCGGGGCGAGCTGCTGGAAGAGGTGGTCGGGGACCAGGTGGTCGTCCATGGCCAGGCGGGGACGGGCAAGTCGGCGCTGGCCGTACACGCGGCATGGCAGCAGCGCGCGAGCTTCCCCGACGGCATCCTCTACGCCGACCTGCGCGAGAACGGCGACCCCGCCGCGGTGCTCGAAGACTTCCTGCGCTGGCTCGGCTGCCCCGCCCAGGCCGTCCCCGACTCGCCGGAAGGCCGCGAGCGGCTGCTGCGCGCCTACGCGGCCGGCCGCCGCCTGCTGGTCCTGCTCGACAACGCCGCCGACGAGGAGCAGGTACGCCCGCTGCTGACCTCCTCCCCCACGATCATCACCAGCCGGTCGGCGCTGGCCGGTCTGCCCGGCGCCAGGCGGCTGCCGGTCGGCGTGCTGGGCCCGGAGGAGTCGCTGGAACTGCTGAGCAGAAGCTCGGGCCGCGAACCCGGCGAGGCGCTGGTCCGGCTGGCCCGTTTCTGCGGCGGCCTGCCGATCGCGCTGCGCGTGGCCGGCTCACGGCTGGCCGCCCGGCCCGCCTGGACCGCCGACTACCTCGTCGGCCTGCTGGAGAACGAGCACCGCCGGCTCGACGGCCTGCACGCGGGCGACCAGACCGTCCGCAGCGCGTTCGCCATCGGCTACGACGGCCTGCCGGAGGCGGCCGGGCGCACGCTGCGCGGGCTCGGCGCGCTGTCGGCGCCCGACGTGGGCGACTGGGTGAGCGAGGTCTTCGGCGGCCAGGCCGAGGCGCTGGTCGAGGCGGGCCTGCTGGAGGCGCACACGGTGGACGTGGCCGGGCAGGTCCGCTACCGCATGCACGAGCTGGTCCGGTTGTTCGCCCGCGAGCAGCCGGACCCGCCGGGGCTGTCCGCGCTGGTCACACTGGTCCTGGCCAGGGTGCGGGTCTCCCGTTTCCCCCTGGTCTCCGGCGATCCCGCGGCCGCCTTCGCCACCCGCGAGATCAAGGAGTCGGTACAATGGCTGGCCGCCGAGCGCGGCTTCCTCGTCGCCCTGACCGGCGACCTGTGGCGGGCCGGGCTCGACGCCGACTGCTGGCAGCTCGCGCACCTGCTGACGCCGTTCCTGGAGCGCCACCGCCACCTCGACGACTGGCGTACCGTCCTGGCCCATGCCCTGCCCGCGGCCCAGGCGACCGGCGAACCCCGGGCCGAGGCCCTGATCCTGCGCGACGAGGGCGACCTGCTCCTCGCCGAACACCGCTGGCAGGAGGCGCACGAACGCCTCCGCCTGGCCCTGGGCCTGTTCCACCGCGCGGGCTCCGTGCGCGACGCCCACCACACCCGCCGCCGCCTGGGCCGCGCCCACCTGGAGCTGGGCCGCCCGCAGGACGCCGAACGCCTGCTGACCACCTGCCTGGAGGCGGCCGCGGGCGAGCGCGAGCGCGCCGACACCCTGCTCGTCCTCGGCGAGGTGCTGCGCCGCGCGGGCCGCCCGGAGGAGGCCGCCGCGCACCTGAACGCCGCCGCCGAACACCTCGCCGACCTCGGCGACCGCCACCGCCGCACCGACGCCCTGCTCGCCCTGTCCTCGGTACGGCTCGCGCAACACGACGTCCCGGCCGCCCGCGAGGCCGCCGAACAGGCCAGGAGCATCGCCCTGCGGCTCGGCGACCGCCTGCTCGACGCCGCGGCGCTGACGGCCCTGGCCGAGGTCAACACGGCCGAGGGCGCCACCGGCCGCGCGGCCGAGCTGACCGCCCAGGCCCGCAACATCCTCAAGGAGCTTGTCTAGACAGCTGCGCCACTTGTCCACCCTTGACCAGGGTAGATACTAGTCAGACTGCGTACATCTGAGCTTTACTTTGCCAGTGGATGCTCTCTTCGGACAGCCAGCCACTAGGAGCCCCGATGCGTCTACTCCCCCTGTTAGCCGCCGCCCTCCTCGCCCTGATCACCGTGACCGTTCCCGCCCGCGCCGCCGCCCCCGACGGCACGCTCGCCCTCGAATCGAGCGCCGTGCGGGCCGGCGACCCGATCAGGCTCTCCTACTCCACGCCCCGCCCGCACGCCAAGAACTGGGTCGGCCTCTACACCGAACCCGGCAACGGCCCCGTCGCCGAGCAGTTCGTGGGCCCGTCGCTCACGTGGGTCTACACCCCCGGCGCCAACGGCACCGCCACCCTGCCCACACAGGGGCTGGAGCCCGGCGACTATGTCGTCTACTTCCTCGCCCAGGACGGCTACGCCTGGCTGGCCCAGCCCGCCCGGCTCAAGCTCGTCAGCTCCGCCACCCTGCACTTCGTCACCTCGCCCTTCACGCTGCGCAACGGGCGGGCCGGCACGCCGTACGGTGCGAGCGTCACAGGGCTGGTGAAAGGCGACACGACCGGACTGACCTTCACCAAGAAGGCGGGCACCGCGTGGATCGCCGTCGCCGCCGACGGCCGCGTCAGCGGCACCCCTGCCGCGGCCGGAACCTCGGCGCTCACCGTCGAGGCGCGCAACGCGGCGGGTCAGACGAGCACGGCATCGATCTCGATCCGGGTACGCGGGGCGAGCGAGACGCTGGTGCCCCGGCTGAAGGCGCTGAGCTGGAACCTGTGGCACGGCGGCAGCCAGGTCTCCGGCGGCCGGGAGAAGCAGCTGCGCTTCCTGCTGGACCGCGACGTGGACGTGGTCGGCCTGCAGGAGACGTCCTCGACCTCGGCGCAGGAGCTCGCCCAGGCGCTCGGCTGGGACCACTACCAGGCCGGCGCCGACCTGGGCATCATCAGCCGCTATCCGATCACCGCGCGCGGCCCGCTGCCGTCGCAGTCCGGGCTGGCCGGCGTCTACGCGCGCGTCCGCCTCGACGAGCGCACCGGCCGCGAGCTGGTCCTGTGGAACGCCCACCTCGGCTACACCCCCTACGGCCCCTACGACGCCTGCTTCTCCAACCGCACCACCCAGCAGTTGCTCACCCGCGAGGCGAACTCCGGCCGCACCGGCCAGATCCAGGCGATCATCCAGGCCATGGGCGGCCACCTGCAGGCCGCCGCGACCCACCCCGTGCTCCTGACCGGCGACTTCAACGCCCCCTCGCACCTCGACTACACCGCCGCGGCGGCGCCGTCCCACTGCGGGCGCTCCGGCATCCCGTGGCCGACCTCGAAGGTCCCCGAGCAGGCGGGCCTCAAGGACTCCTACCGCGTCGCCCGCCCCAACCCGGTCACCGCGCCCGGCAACACCTGGTCGCCCGTCTACAAGACCTTCACCGGCGGGTACGGCTACGACCATCGCGTCGGCGACCCCGAGCCGCAGGACCGCATCGACTTCGTCCACTACGCCGGCGGGCTGAGCGTCGAGTCCTCCGACGCGGTCGTCGCCGGGACCCCGGCCCCCCACCCCGGCCACGGCGGCAATGAGTGGACCTCCGACCACGCCGCCGTCCTGACCACGTTCACGCTCACCTGACCGATGGGGGACGGCGGGGATGCCCGCCGTCCCACCCCCACTCAGCCGCGACGTGGGAGCAGGGAGAGGACGGCGAAGACCACGACGGCCAGCGCGCTGCCCAGGGCGGCGAACCACCCGTACTGCAACACCGGCTCGATCGCCAGGAATCCGCCCAGGTCAACCGAGATCCGGTCTCCCGCGCCCTGCGGGTCGGCCACGAACAACACGAGAACGGCCGCCGCCACCGCGCCGGGAATCGCCGCCAGCCCGGCCCACGGCCGGCGTCCCGTCATCAGCCCGGCCACCCCGAACCCGCCCGCGACCAGCCCGGCGATCAGGGTGTAGACGCCGAATCCGTCGTCGATGCCGCGCACGGTCCTGACGACGCCCGCGCCGATCAGGTCGCTGCGCGCCGAGAGCCCAGCCCAGGGCAGGATCGCGCAGACCACCAGCAACGCCCCTGCCGCGACGACGGCGAGCGCGTATCCCCTGCGTGCCTTGCGTCCGGGCCTGCCCGACACCCGCGGCGATAGGTAGTCGCCCACCCGATCACCATAAGCCCGCCCGGCGTCCCGCACCACAACCCCGCCGGGGGCTCAGTCGAAGAAGCCCAGCCTGCGCAACTGCTTCGGGTCGCGCTGCCAGTCCTTGGCGACGCTGATGCGCAGGTCGAGGTAGACGCGGGTGCCGAGCAGCGCCTCGATCTGCTTGCGGGCCCTGGTGCCCACGTCGCGCAGCCGTTCCCCCTTGTGGCCGATGATGATGGCCTTCTGCGAGGGACGCTCGACGAACAGGTGCGCGTAGATGTCGAGCAGGTCGTCGCGGCCCTCGCGGGGCAGCATCTCGTCGACCACGACGGCGATCGAGTGGGGCAGCTCGTCGCGTACCCCTTCCAGCGCCGCCTCCCTGATCAGCTCGCCGACCAGGACCTGCTCGGGCTCGTCGGTGAGGCGGCCGTCCTCGTACAGGGGCGGCGACTCGGGCATGTGCCGGACGAGCACGTCGGCCAGCGTGCCGAGGTTGTCGCCGGAGGTCGCGGAGACCGGGACGATGTCGGCGAACTCCCCCAGCTCAGAGACGGCCAGCAACTGCTCGGCGATCTGTTCCTTGGAGGCCAGGTCGCACTTGGTGACCACGGCCACGACGGGCGTCTTCTTCACCGCGGCGAGCTTCTCGGCGATGAAGCGGTCGCCCTTGCCGATCGCGTCACCGGCGGGCACGCAGAAGCCGATGACGTCCACCTCGGTGAGCGTGGACAGCACCAGGCTGTCGAGGCGCTCGCCGAGCAGGGTGCGCGGGCGGTGCAGGCCCGGAGTGTCGACGATGATCAACTGGGCGTCGGGCCGGTGGACGATGCCCCGGATGACGCGCCGGGTGGTCTGCGGCTTGGACGAGGTGATGGCCACCTTGGTACCGACCAGGGCGTTCATCAGCGTGGACTTGCCGACGTTCGGCCTCCCCACGAAGCAGGCGAAACCGGCGCGATGGTTGTCTGGCGAAGTCACATAGTCGATTGTGGCCCATCAGCCACCGTGCTGCCGCCACCAGGCATACGCGTCGGGCAGCACGTGCGGCGACCACGCGGTCATGTCGAGCGCGGCGAGATCTCCGGGAAGGGCCCAGGTGAAGTCGTTGATCTCCTCCCCGTCGGGGGTGGGTGTGGCGGCTCCGGTGAGCACGCAGACGTAGGCGGCGATGACGTAGGCGACCTCGTGGCCGTTGGGGTAGTGGGTGCGGAAGTCCGGCCCGCCGTACACGCCGATCAGGCCGCGTACCGAAGCCTCCACGGACAGCTCCTCGCGCAGCTCGCGCACGACGGCGTCCTGCGGCTGCTCGTCGGGGTCGATGCCGCCGCCGGGCGTCGCCCACTTCCCGACGTCGCCGTGGCGCGCGAGCAGCAGCCGCCCCTCCGCGTCGAACACGCAGGCCGTCACCGAGGGCAGCACCAGCAACCGCCCGCCCACCGCGGCCCTGAGCTCGGCCAGGAACGGCGACATCGCCATGTCAGCCCCTCAGCCCCTCAGCCGGCCGTCGGGACCGGCCACGAGCAGCTTGCCGCCCAGCTCGCCGACCACCGCGGCGTCCGCCTCGCTCGGGCCCTCGCCCTCGGTGACCAGCGCGGCGGCCTCCAGGCTCCGCGCGCCGCTGGAGATCGCCATGGCCGCCGCGACCTGCACGGCGGAGAGCGTGAGCGCGTCGAGCGCGACGTTGGTGGCCGAGTAGGTGCGTCCGGTCTCGTCGCGTACGGCGGCGCCTTCACGCGAGCCGTTGCGCGCCCTGGCCGACCGCGCCAGCGTGATGATCTTGCTGTCTTCGGGATCGAGAGTCACGGAAGACTAGGTTAGGCCCTGGCCATCCCGAGCACCGACTGCGCCAGTTGTTGCGTGCGTTTTGGATCGACCCGCTTGAGCCCGGTGTGCACCAGTGACACCAGCGTGTCCCCTTCGCGTACGAGCAACACGTTCAGCGCGTACGGATATCCGTTGAGCCGCCCCGCCAGCTCCGCCGCCACCGCCTCGTCGCCCATGCCGCCGACCGGCAGCGTACGCAGCCGCAGGTCGGTCCCGGCACCGGCGTTCACCGCATGGCACTCCCGCAGCGCCTTGCCGAGGTCGTCGATGTGCCACTCGGCCTCCGCCCCCGCGTACCGCGCCAGCGCCACCCCGGCCGTCTCCCCCAGCGCGTTGCCGGGATAGCTGGCCGCCGCCTGCGCGGTGAGCGCCCGCCGCGGCGCCTTCCCCGCCACAGGGTCGAGTACGGCACGGCAGTTCCGGTCACGGGCGGCGAACGGAACCTTCCACGCCTCCTGCGGCCGTGGCGAGAATCCGTCGGGCAGCTTGGGATCCTTGTTCAGGATCTCCTTGAGCCGCTCCTGCGCCCGCATGTCGAACTGCGCGTCGACGGTGCCGCCCCCGCACGCGGTCAGCCCCGCCATGAGCAGGGCGCCGGCGATGATCCACACTCCGCGTTCCATGTTCCCCCCGGAGTGCGATCTCCCCGGAACACGAATGCGGCAATCCACCGGAGAAGCCAACAACCGGTCAGATGCCTATGGAAACGCTTAAGGGTGCTCTCGCCCGGTTTATCGGACGAGAACACCCTTTACGCCGAGCAACGTCGCGATCGGCTAGCTGACCGAGACGTTGCCGTCCCCCCAGGGGCTACCTCGCGCCGCGAACCCCACCCGGCGTCCGGATCACCCCTCTGCGACACCCACCGCACTGGGCGTCTGTGAATAGATTGCGGCACCTCGCTTGCATTTCGCTTGTAGAACACTTAATACGACTTTGTACGACTTCCCGTGGCCCCTCACCTGCGAAAACCCCACCCGACGCGCACCGGGCCCCCACCCGGCTTGCATCGCCGAGGCGGCGGCCCCCGTGCGGGGCGATGCCGAAGGGGCAACACCCCGGAGCCGCGACCCCAGGCGGCCCGCACGCCCGGCAGGCCTCAACCCCGACGGGCAGGCGGCTCCGAGGCCCACGAGCGCTGCCGAGGCGGACCACCTACCGCCCTGGCAACCCCTCCTGGTGGCATCGACCAGGAGGGCGCAACCCATCGGGTGGAGGGCGCCCACAGGCGGGCCCGGCGCCCGTGCACGAGGAGGTGAGGTCAGTCCTGTTCGGCGGAGGCGGGAATGGGTTCGTCGGATTCGGGGCGGGCGCGGCGTACCACCACCGTGCTGATGCGGTTGCGGCGCCCGGCCAGGCTCTCGGCGGTCAGCTCCAGCCCCGCCACCCGCGCCTGCGACCCCGCGATGGGAACCCGCCCCAGCGCGTGCGCCAGCAGTCCGCCCACCGTCTCGACGTCGTCGACCTCGATCTCGGTGTCGAACAGCTCGCCCAGCTCGTCCACCGGCATCCGCGCCGTCACCCGCATCGCGCCGTCGGACATGGCCTCGACCCGGGGCGCCTCCTGGTCGTACTCGTCGGTGATCTCGCCGACGATCTCCTCCAGGACGTCCTCGATGGTGACCAGCCCGGCGGTCCCGCCGTACTCGTCGATGACGATGGCCAGGTGGATCTGGCGCGCCTGCATCTCGCGCAGCAACTGGTCGATCGGCTTGCTCTCCGGCACGTACGTGGCCGGCCGCATGATGGACTCGACCTTCTCCGTGCCCTCGCCGCTCTCGTGCACGCGCCGGGTGATGTCCTTGAGGTACGCGATGCCGATCACGTCGTCCTCGTTCTCCCCCACGACCGGGATGCGCGAGAACCCGCTGCGCAGGTGGAGCGAGAGCGCCCGGTCGAGCGTCTTGCCGCGTTCGATGAACACCATGTCGGTACGCGGCACCATGACCTCGCGCACCAGCGTGTCACCCAGCTCGAAGACCGAGTGGATCATCTCCCGCTCGTCCGGCTCGATGACCCGCCGCTCCTCGGCCAGGTCGACCAGGTCGCGCAACTCCGCCTCGGAGGTGAACGGGCCCTCGCGGAAGCCCTTGCCGGGCGTGAGCGCGTTGCCGAGCAGGATGAGCAGCTTGGGCAGCGGACCGAAGATCTTGGTGAGGCCGTAGACGACGGGGGCTCCGGCCAGCGCGATCGGCTCCGCGTGCTGACGGCCCAGCGTACGGGGAGAGACTCCGACGATCACGTAGCTGACCACGATCATGACGGCGGCGGCGCTCACGTAAGCCCAGCCCTGATCGCCCTGAACGTCGATGAACAGCAACGTCACGATCACCGTGGCGACCAGCTCGCAGCTCAGCCTGAGCAGGAGCAGCAGGTTGAGCGAGCCGGACGGGTCGGTGACGATGTCCTGCAGGCGCTTGGACCCTCTCCTGCCCTCGCGCACGAACTCCTCTGCCCGCACCCGGGAGATGCGGGTCAGCGCCGTCTCCGCACTGGCGATCAGGCCGGCGATCACCACGAGGAGGATGGCCAGAGGCAACCAGGCGTTCACCGCGGGGAGCGCACCTCTTTCCACGACGCGAGAAGCTGGGCCTGCAGCCCGAACATCTCCTTGTGCTCCTCAGGCTCGGCGTGATCGTAGCCGAGCAGGTGGAGGATGCCGTGGGTGCACAGCAGCTCCAGCTCGTCGGCGGCGCTGTGGCCGGCCTCGGCGGCCTGCCTGGCCGCGACGGGCGGGCACAGCACGACGTCGCCGAGCAGGCCGGGCTCCGCCGGGCCCTCGGAGTCGCCGCGGGCACCGCCGCCGGGACGCAGTTCGTCCATCGGGAAGGCGAGCACGTCGGTGGGACCCGGCTCGCCCATCCACTTCTCGTGGAGGTCGGCCATGGTGTTCTCGTCCACGATGAGGAGGGACAGCTCGGCGAGCGGGTGGATGCCCATCTCGCCGAGCACGTGGGTGGCGAGGGCGACGAGCGTCTCCTCGTCGACCCCGTCCCCCGACTCGTTGTTGATCTCGATGCTCACGCGCCCTCCTTCGCCGGGCGCGCGAGCGCGAGATCCGGTAGCTCTCTCATCGCCTGGGCCCCCGCTGCTGCTGCTTGACGGACTTCAGCTCCTGCTGCTTCAGCACGTCGTAGCGGCCGTAGGCGTCGACGATGTCGCTGACGAGCCGGTGGCGCACCACGTCGACGCTGGTCAGCGTCGCGAAGTGGATGTCGCGGATGTCCGAGAGGATGCCCTGCACGACGCGCAGGCCGCTCTCGGTGCCGGAGGGGAGGTCGACCTGCGTGACGTCGCCCGTCACCACGATCTTGGAGCCGAAGCCCAGCCGGGTGAGGAACATCTTCATCTGCTCGGGCGAGGTGTTCTGCGCCTCGTCGAGGATGATGAAGGCGTCGTTGAGTGTACGGCCGCGCATGTACGCCAGCGGCGCGACCTCGATCGTGCCCGCGGCCATGAGCTTGGGGATCGTCTCGGGGTCGAGCATGTCGTGCAGCGCGTCGTAGAGCGGCCGGAGATAGGGGTCGATCTTCTCGTAGAGCGTGCCGGGCAGGAAGCCCAGCCGCTCCCCCGCCTCGACCGCCGGCCGGGTGAGGATGATCCGGTTGACCTTCTTCTCCTGAAGCGCGCGGACCGCCTTGGCCATCGCCAGGTAGGTCTTGCCCGTGCCGGCGGGGCCGATGCCGAACACGACCGTGTGCTTGTCGATGGCGTCGACGTAGCGCTTCTGGTTGGCCGTCTTGGGGCGGATGGTCCGCCCCCTGGAGGACAGGATGTCGAGCGACAGCACCTCTGCGGGCCGCTCGGAGGTCATCTTCATCATCGCGATGCTCCGCTCGACGGCGTCGGGCGAGAGCTCGCCGCCGTTGCGCAGCACCTCGACCAGCTCCTCGAACAGGCGCACGACGGCGCCGCTCTCGTCGGGGGTACCGGTGATGGTGATCTCGTTGCCCCGGACGTGGATGTCGGCCCGGAAGGCGCCCTCGATGACGCGCAGCAGCTCGTCACGGGAGCCCAGGAGGCTGACCATCGGGTATTCGTCCGGGATCAGCACCTTGGCCTGAGTGCGCGAGGGAGGTGCCGTGCGTCGGGATTCGTGTAGTTCGGACATGGGTCAGGCCCTCGGGCCTGATGCCTCCCGGTCTTAATTCGGGTGTACTTCTCTGGCCCCATGGTAGCCGGGAGTGGCCCGCGCGCTCGCGTCAATATCAGCCGGGAGGCCAGGTCAGGTTGCGCCCCCCGAGAACATGCGCGTGCACGTGGAAGACGGTCTGCCCCGCGCCGGCCCCGGTATTGAACACCACGCGGTACCCGGTTTCGGCCACCCCTTCCTGTACGGCCACCGCGTGGGCGGCCTTCAGCACGTCGTCGGCCAGCCCGTCGTCGGCCACGGCCAGCGCCGCGGCGTCGGAGTGGTGCTCCTTGGGGATCACGAGCACGTGCGTGGGCGCCTGCGGGTTGATGTCACGGAAGGCGAGGGTACGGTCACTCTCGTGGACGACGTCGGCCGGGATCTCCTTGGCCACGATCTTGCAGAAGAGGCAGTCGGTCACGGGAGTAGCCTATCGAGGCGACCCGTTGCCAATCGGTAATCCTGCGTACCGTGCGCCGGAAGATCCGCGCGGTTAGGGTGTGTGTGCGACACTTCAGCACAAAAGACGATTCAGGCTCGGGCGAGGCCACCTGGCGAGGACACGACTGGGTAATGCACCCCAAGGAACCGGGAAAACCTCAAGAACCGGAAGAGCGTAAACCCGCAGGGAAGGCCGAGCGTCCCATTGATGTGACCACCGAAACCCTTCTGGCCGACAGGTCGCTGGGGGCGGTGCCGGTCGGATGGGACGCCGACGTGGCCGTTACCGCGCTGTACAGTGCGCACTTCCGGTCATTGGTTCGTCTCGCCGTGTTGCTCGTGCGCGACATAGCAACCGCGGAGGAAGTCGTGCAGGACGCGTTCGTCGCCATCCATGGCGCCTGGCGCAGACTGCGTGACCCCGACAAGGCACTCGCCTACCTGCGGCAGTCTGTCGTCAACCGGTCCCGTTCCGTTCTGCGTCACCGAGCCGTCGTGGAGAAGTACGCACCCAAGGGCCTGCCAGACGCCCCGAGCGCCGAGAACGGCGCCATCGGCGAGCTGGAGCGCTCCGCTGTCATCGAGGCATTACGCGCGCTGCCGACCCGGCAGAGAGAGGCCCTTGTCCTTCGTTACTACGGAGATCTGTCCGAGGCTGAGATCGCCCATGCCATGGGCATCAGCAAGGGCGCGGTCAAGAGCCACACCGCCCGTGGCATGGCCGCCTTGCGATCCGTCCTGGAGAAGATGTCATGACCCAGCCGCCCGACGAGTACGGCGACATTCTGCGCCGCGTGCTCCGCGCGGAGGCGGACGCGGTCGTGCCGTCTCCGGAAGGTCTGGAGATCATCCGCGGCCGCATCGAGCGGCGGGGCGTGCGCAGCGTGTTGTGGTGGCGCATCGGCGCCGCCACGGTCAGTGCCGTACTGGTCGCGGGCACCGTCGTCATGGTGGTTCCTTCACTCAGGGAACGGGTCATCACCCCCACTCAGATCCAGCCGGTGGAGGACTCGACGGTCCCGCCGGACAACTCCTCCACCAACCGCCCGCAGGACAAGCCCAGCCCGAGCAGGTCAGAGCCGGCGATCCTGCCGGCCGACCCGACGCCCACGCCGACGTCGCCCGGTCAGGCCACCGAGTCGGCCAAGTCGACGGCGAAGCCGTCCCCCAGCGGCAGCGTCACCCCGACGCCGACGCCGTGCCCGTCCACTCCGGAAGAGGAGGCCGCCCCGCGCGAGGACTGCCCCACGGCGTCCGCCAGTCCCACGCCCTCCGGCCCCACCGACACGCCCATCCCGTCCGGCAGCTGCCCGCCGGAGGAGTGCCCGCCGGACGACCAGGCGCCCGCGCCACCCACCGACCTGACGACGCCGCTGACCTCCAACCAGGTGAACTGAGGTCTCACCAGCGCCCGGTGCGCGACATCAGCACCGCCGCCGCGGCCACTCCCGCGGTCGAGGTCCGCAGCACCGTAGACCCCATCAGCGCCGGTACGGCTCCCGCCGTCACAAACCCGGCCAGCTCGCCTTCCGAGATCCCGCCCTCGGGCCCGACCACGAGCACGATCTCCCCGCCGGCGGGCAGGCTCACCCGCGACAGCGGCTCCGCCGCCTCCTCATGCAGGACGAGCGCCAGCGCCGCCCGCCCGAGCAACGCCTCCACCTGAGCGGTGGAGGCCAGATCGGCCACCTCGGCCCCGTGGAAGCGCCGTGCCTGCTTGCCCGCCTCCCGCGCGGTGGCGCGCCACTTTCCGAGCGCCTTGGCGACCTTGTCGCCCTTCCACTGGGTGATGCTGCGCGCGGCCGCCCAGGGCACGATGCGGTCGACACCGGCCTCGGTCATCATCTCGACGGCCAGCTCGCCCCTGTCGCCCTTGGGCAGCCCCTGGACCACGACCACGCGCGGCGCCGGGGCCGGGACCTCGTAACGCTTGAGCACGTCGAGCAGCAGCCGGTCCTTGAGCGCCTCGCGCACGACGCACTCGGCCACCGCTCCGTCGCCGTCGGTGAGGTCGACCCGCTCACCTGCCCGCAGCCGCCTGACGGCCGCCGCGTGGCGGCCCTCCGGGCCGTCGAGCACCGTCTCGTCGCCGCCGAACGTCTCGCGCCCGGCCAGGAACACCGGAACGCTCATGGCCGCCTCCGCTCGCCGTACAAGGAGGTCAGCGGCCGTTGAAGGCGTCTCGCAGGCGGGAGAAGAAGCCCTGCTGACCCGGCGCGAACTTGCCGGGCGGGCGCTCCTCCCCACGCAGCTTCGACAGCTCGCGCAGCAGCTCCTCCTGGGCCGGGTCGAGGCGGCCCGGCGTCTCCACGTTGACGTGGATGAGCAGGTCGCCGCGGCCGGAGTCGTTGAGGCGCTGCACGCCGCGACCGTACATGGAGATCACCTGGCCGGACTGCGTGCCGGGCCGGACGTCGACCTCCTCCGCGCCGTCGAGCGTCTCCACCGTCAGCACGGTGCCGAGGGCGGCGGCGGTCATCGGGATCTGGACGGTGCAGTGGAGGTCGTCACCGCGCCGCTCGAAGATCTCGTGCGGCCGCTCGACGATCTCCAGGAAGAGGTCTCCGGGCGGGCCGCCGCCGGGGCCGACCTCGCCCTCACCGGCCAGCTGGATGTGGGTGCCGTCCTCGACGCCCGCGGGGATGCGGACCTTGATCGTACGGCGGGTGCGCACCCGGCCGTCGCCCGCGCACTCCTGGCACGGGTTGCGGATGATGGAGCCGAAGCCCTGGCACTGGGGGCACGGCCGCGAGGTCATGACCTGGCCCAGGAAGGACCGGGTGACCTGGGAGACCTCGCCCCGGCCGCCGCACATGTCACACGTGTCGGGGTGGGTGCCCGGCGCCGCGCCGGCGCCCTGGCAGACCTCGCAGACCACGGCCGTGTCGACGACCAGTTCGCGCGTGGTGCCGAACGCCGTCTCGCGCAGGTCCAGCTCGACGCGGATGGTGGCGTTGCGCCCCCTCCTGGCCCGCGAGCGGGGGCCGCGCCCGCCGCCCGCCGAACCGAAGAAGGCGTCCATGATGTCGCTGAAGGGGAAGCCCGCACCGAAACCGGCCGCTCCGGCGCCCGCGCCGGCGGTGGCGAAGGGGTCGGCGCCCAGGTCGTACATCTGGCGCTTCTGCGGGTCCGACAGCACCTCGTACGCCTGCGTGATCTCCTTGAAACGCTCCTGCGTCGCGGGATCGGGGTTCACGTCAGGGTGCAGCTCACGGGCCAGCCGGCGATAGGCCTTCTTGACCTCGTCCTGACTGGCGTCACGGCGCACCCCGAGGGTGCTGTAGTAGTCGCTGTTTGCCACTTATCGACCTCTTAAGAAGCAGCCAGGATCTGGCTGACGTAGCGTGCCACTGCGCGCACGGCGCCCATGGTCACCGGGTAGTCCATCCTCGTGGGGCCGAGGACGCCCAGCCGGGCCAGTTGGTTGTCGCCAGAACCGTATCCGGTGGCGACGATGGACGTACCGTGGAGATAGGGGTTTTCCGCTCCGATGCGCACGGTGAGCGCGGTCGGGGTGTCCGTTGTCGTCTCGCCGAGCAGGCGCATGAGCACGACCTGCTCTTCCAGCGCTTCGAGGACGTCGCGCAGGCCGATGGTGAAGTCGGCGCCGGCCAGGTTGGCCGCGCCGGCGAAAACGATCTTCTCGTCGTGCCGTTCGACGAGCGTCTCCAGCAGGACCGACAGAATCGTCGCGACGACCGGCCGGTCCTCCACCGGAAGCCGTTCCGGCAGATCGGCCACCAGGTCGGGCACCTCGGCCAGCCCGCACCCGTCGAGACAGGCGTTGAGCACGGCGCGCAGGTGCGCGATCCGGGGATCCTCGATGACCTCGGGCAGCTCGACGACGCGCTGCTCGACCCGGCCCGTGTTGGTGATCAGCACGAGCATGATCCGCCGCTCGCTCAGCGGCACGAGCTCGACGTGACGCACGCTGGAGCGCGTCAGCGTCGGATACTGCACCACCGCGACCTGCCTGGTCAGCTGCGCGAGCAGCCGCACCGTGCGGGTCACCACGTCGTCGAGGTCGACCGCGCCGGCCAGGAACGTCTCGATGGCCCTGCGCTCGGCCGTGGACAGCGGCTTGATCTGCGAGAGCCGGTCGACGAAGAGCCGGTAGCCCTTGTCCGTCGGCACCCGGCCCGCGCTGGTGTGCGGCTGGGTGATGTACCCCTCCTCCTCCAGCGCGGCCATGTCGTTGCGCACCGTGGCCGGGGAGACCTTGAGGTTGTGACGCTCGGCCAGCGCCTTGGAGCCCACCGGTTCGTTGGTGGACACGTAGTCCTCGACAATCGCACGGAGGACCGCGAGCTTCCTGTCGTCGAGCACGTGTGCACCTCCTACCTCTTCCCTTGGGAAACACCAGGTCTGGCACTCGGTGTTCCCGAGTGCCAAGTGTACGGCTCTCACCCACAAGGTGCGATAACCCACGTGCTAGCGGACGGCAAGCCGGTACGGCCACACTTGCGGGTATGAGTGATGATTTCCGGCAGGGTGGAGGATGGCAGCCTCCTCAGCAGCCTCCGTACGAGCCTCCGCCGCAGGGCGGGCCCCCGTACGGCCCCCCGCCGCAGAGCGGTCCCCAGTACGGGCCTCCGGGCGGCCCGCCGTACGGCCAGCAGCCGTCGGGCCCCCAGCAGGGCCAGCCGCCCTCAGGCCCGCAGTACGGCCAGCCGCCCTCAGATCCGCCGTACGGCCAGCCGCCGTCAGGCCCCCAGTACGGCCAGCCGCCGTCGGGCCCCCAGTACGGCCAGCAACCCCCGTATGGCCAGCCCTCCTTCGGCCAGCAGCCCCAGTACGGCCAGCAGCAGTTCGGCCAGCCCCCGTACGGCGCCCCCCAGTTCCCCCCGCAGGTGGACGGCAAGCGGCTGCGCCCGCCGCTGTGGCAGATCGCCGCGGCCTGGGGCGTGGCCGTGGTGTTCGTGATCGCCGGCATCGCGCTGTTCGCGGGCGGCGTGACGAGCGGCGTGAGCGGCGCCGCCCCGAGCAAGACGTTCCAGCCCGGCCAGCCCGCCACGGTCACCATCGACCCGGCCGACCGGCCCGCGCTCTACCTGTCGCGCGGCACCCAGGTCAGCTGGGAGTGCCAGATCAACGGCAACGCCAAGCTCGTCACCACTCCCGTGAACCAGACCGTCGAGCTCAACGGCACGAGCTGGGAGCTGATCGCGCTGGTCAACGCCCCGGCCGCCGGTGACTACCAGATCAGCTGCACGATCGAACCCGACGCGCAGACCCGCTTCGGCGTCGGCAAGGACCTGGCCTCTGCGGCCGGCGGCATCATGGGCGGCGTGGCCGCGCTGTTCATCCTGCCCGCGGTCGGCGTGCTCATCGCGGTGGTGTGGACGGTCATCGTGCTGGTGCGCCGCAGCGGCCACCGCAAGCGCCTCGCGATGGGCGGGTGATTTGCTACGGTCCCCGTGTGTACGACGGTGATGTGCTCGCGGGGAACTGGCGGCGTCCGGGCAAGGGCAAGATCCCTCAGGTCCCGGCGGATCTCGACCTGGTCGTGGAGGACGCCGGCAGCGGCTTCTGCGGCGCCGTGGTGGCCTGCGACAAGGAGGCCGTCACGCTGGAGGACCGCTTCGGCAAGCGCCGCCTGTTCCCGCTCGCGCCCGCGGCGTTCCTGCTGGAGGGCCGGCCGGTGACGCTGGTGCGGCCGGTCGCCCCGGCGGCGGGCGGGACGAGGCGCAGCGCGTCGGGCTCGATCGCCGTCGAGGGCCTGCGTGCCCGCGTGGCCCGCGAGAGCCGCATCTACGTCGAGGGCGTGCACGACGCCGCCCTCGTGGAGAAGATCTGGGGCCATGACCTGCGGGTCGAGGGCGTGGTCGTGGAGTACCTGGAGGGCGTGGACGACCTGCCCGCCATCGTCGCGGAGTTCGGCCCGTCCACCGGCAGGCGGCTCGGGGTCCTGGTGGACCACCTGGTGCCCGGTTCCAAGGAGAGCCGGATCGCCGCCCAGGTCAGCTCGCCCGACGTGCTGATCGTCGGGCACCCGTACATCGACATCTGGCAGGCGGTGAAGCCGTCCGTCCTGCGGATCCCGGGCTGGCCGGACGTGCCGCGCGGGGTGCCGTGGAAGGAGGGCGTGATCGCCGCCCTGGGCTGGGGCATGGAGCCCGCCGCGGCGTGGCGGCGCATCCTGGGCGCCGTCTCGACCTTTTCCGACCTCGAGCCCGAGCTTCTCGGCCGGGTCGAGGAGCTGATCGACTTCGTCACGGAGGCATCATGAGCCAGGACCACCCCCAGCCTGACGACGACTCCACCCGCCGGGTGGAGCGCTCCGACATTCCCGACTACAACCAGCCGCCCTCGGGAGGCTACGGTCAACAACCCTCAAGCGGGTACGGCCAGCAACCTCCGGGCGGATACGGTCAACAGCCCTCAAGCGAGTACGGCCAGCAGCCCCCGAGCGGATACGGCCAGCAACCTCCGAGCGGGTACGGCCAGCAGCCGTCGGGCGGATACGTCCCACCTCCCTCGGGTGGCTACGGCCAGCAGCCGTCAGGCGGGTACAGCCAGCAGCCGCCCTCCGCCACCTACCCCTACGGGCAGCAGCCATCGGGCCCCCAGGGCTACGGCCACCCCCAGCAGCCCCCGCCCGGCTACGGCTACGCGGTGGCCCCCCAGCCCCACACCCCCGGCATGTACGGCCCGCGCCCCGGCACCGACGACACCACGATGGCGATGTTGTCCCACCTGCTGGGCCTGCTGGTCTCCTGGATCGGCCCGCTCATCATCTACCTGATGAAGAAGGACGAGTCCCCCTACGTCCGTGACCAGGCGGCCGAGGCGCTGAACTTCCAGATCACGATGTTCATCGGCTACGTGGTCTCCTTCATCCTGACGATCGTCATCATCGGCTTCCTGCTGCTGCCGGTGGTCTGGATCGTCTCGCTGATCTTCCACATCCAGGCGGCCATCGCCACCAACAAGGGCGAGAACTACCGCTACCCGATCAGCATCCGCATGATCAAGTAATACGGAGAATCACGGTTCGATCACTCTCCGGAATGATCCCAGCTCCCCGGGTGACGATGGACGGGTCACTCACGGGGAGGTCATGGTGCACGAGCGCCTGCGCAACACCACCAGATACCTTGCGGCCGCCGCCTACCTGGATCCCGGCTTCCGCGACCGGGCGCTGTACGCGCTGATCGAGCGCCGCCACCACGCGGTGGCGCCCTCGGTCGGCGGGTTCGACCTGGGCCCCGTGCTGCGGCACTGCCTCTACTCGCGGTCGCTGCTGACCGTCAGGGAGGCCGCGGTCACGGTGATGCTGCTGCTCGCGCTGCTGTTCAACTTCGAGGCCACGACGCCGTGGCTCATGGTCCTGGGCGTGCTGGCGGCCTTCGCCTCGGGCGGCTTCGGCAGCCTGGGGCAGCGCAGGCGGCTGAGCCCCGCCCTCGTGGCCGGTCTGGTCATCGGCTTCTTCGCCCTGGTGGTCGTGCCCGCGCTGCTGCTGACCAAGTACTTCGGCGCGAGCGGCTCGGGGATCGAGGAGGACGACGGCTCCGGCTGGATGGCTCCCCTGATGCTCGTGGCCGCCATCGCCACCGTGCTGGCCTACCGGGTACGCGTCTACCGGATCCTGTCGGAGCGGCTGCGGCCGGGCGCGGGCCGTACCGGAGCGGAGGCGGGGCCTCGGATGACGGAGGTCAAGCTCGCGCAGCACGGCAACCTGACGCTCTACTCCGGCGAGAACCCGTTCGTCGGCGCGGGCGAGCTCGTGCGGGCCTGGACGATCGCGGCCGAGCTCGACCGGCGCACCGGCGACGCGGGCCGGGCGCCGGCCATGGTGGACGCGGTGGACCTGCACGAGTTCGTCGGCGAGCGGCTCGGCCAGATGCGCACGGCCGCCGAACCCGCCATGCCCGTCCACCTGGACATCCTCGACCACGTGATCGCGCAGGGCCGCCTCAACCAGCTCCACGGCGAGCACCCGCTGCTGCACGGCACCCGGCCCCGCTACCAGCTCAGCGACCGGGAGCTCCAGGCGGTGATCCGCAACCCGCAGTCGGGCGCCCGCCACTACCGGTGGATCGTGGTCGGCACCAGCGGCGAGGCCGTCACCGACGTCGAGGGCGAGGAGGTGCTGCCCGCCGAGGACCGCGACACCACCGTGTCGATCTTCATCCACCTGGCCGTCGAGGGCCGGATGCTCTACACCGAGTTCATCGTGACGGCGCTGCCGCCCGTGCGCGGCGCCTATCGGGCGGTGGACGAGCTGCCCAGGGAGGCCGGCGCGGCGCTCGTGCTGGCGGCGCTCAGCCGCGCCCCGCTCGCGCTGGCCCGCGACGTCGTCGGCGCGCCCGCCCGGCTGCTGCGGCGGATCTTCATGGCGATGCGGCTGCCCGAGGACCCGGACAAGTTTGTGGTCTACGACTACGGAGCCAGGATCAGCCTGCGCGAGGCGGGTGCCGAGCCGCACATCAACACCTTCCTCGAAGGGCTGGACGCGTTCAAGTACGCCAAGCTCGTGGAGGAGCGGCTGAACAACGCGGTGCTGGACTTCCTGGAGCAGCGCGGCGTGGACACCGCCGCGTACCGGCAGCAGATCGCCGCCGTCATCAACAACGGCACGGTGGTCAACGGCGGCACGTTCAACGGGACCAACGTCGGCGGCCAGGGCGCGCAGTTCGCCGCGCCGGCGGGCAAGGGGGCCGCGTGAGCACGCCCGAACCGCCGGCGCCCAACTACGGGACCGTCGTCAGCGGCGGCACGTTCACCGCGAGCAACATCGGCGGGCAGGGCTCGGTCTTCCAGCCCGGCCAGGCGCGCCCGGTCCCTCGGGACGAGCTGGGGCGGCTGCGGAGCCAGGTGGAGGCGCTCCTGGCCCTCGTGGAGACGCACGCGGCCGAGCTGCCACAGGCCCGGCAGGCCCGCCGTGACCTGGAGGAGGTGCTGGCCGAGGCCGAGGCCGAACCCGGGGAGCGCGACCCGGCCCGGGTCGCGGCCGCCCTCGACCGGCTCGGCACCCGCCTGGCGCCCGTCACGGCCCTCGCCGCCGCGCTGGGCCCGATCGCCGACCTGGTCGCCGCCCTCCTGTGACGAAGGTCAGGACGACGGTCAGAGCGTGAGGTCGCGGATCAGGGCGTCGGCGAGCAGGCGGCCGCGCAGGGTCAGCACCATGCGGCCCGCCTTGAACGCCTCCTGCTCCAGCAGCCCGTCCCCCACGGCCCTGGCCACGGCGAGCCTCGCGCCGGGCGCCACGTCGCCCAGCGGGTAGCCGGTGATCAGCCGCAGCTCCAGCATCAGCCGCTCCACCTCGCGGTCGGCGTCCTCCAGCACCTCCCTGGCGTGTGCCGGGGAGAGGCCCTGGGCGAGCCGCTGCGCGTAGGCGGCCGGGTGCTTGACGTTCCACCAGCGGGTGCCGCCCACGTGGCTGTGCGCCCCCGGCCCGACGGCCCACCAGTCGCCGCCGGTCCAGTAGAGCAGGTTGTGCCGGCACCGGCCGGCCTCGGAGCCGGCCCAGTTGGAAACCTCGTACCAGGAGTACCCGGCCTTCGCCAGCAGCTCGTCGGCGATCAGGTAGCGGTCGGCGGCCACGTCGTCGTCGGGCATCGGCAGCTCGCCGCGCCTGATGCGGGCCGCCAGCCGCGTGCCCTCCTCGACGATGAGCGAGTACGCGGAGACGTGGTCGGGCCCGGCGGCGATCGCCGCCTCCAGCGACGCCCGCCAGTCGTCGTCGCTCTCTCCCGGAGTGCTGTAGATGAGGTCGAGGTTGACGTGCGCGAACCCGGCCTGCCGGGCCTCACGTACGGCTTGCGCCGCCCGCCCCGGCGTATGGTGCCGGTCGAGCACCTTCAGCACGTGCTCCTTGGCCGACTGCATGCCGAAGCTGATCCGGTTGAAGCCGCCCGCGCGCAGCTCGGCCAGATAGCCGGGGTCGACGGACTCGGGGTTGGCCTCGGTCGTGACCTCCGCGCCGGGGCGCAGGCCGAACTCCTCGTCGATTGCCGCCAGGATGCGGGCCAGGTCGCCGGCGGGCAGCAGGGTGGGCGTGCCACCGCCGAAGAACACCGTCTCGACGGGCAGGTCGGCCGTGCCGAGCACGCGGCGCGCGAGCCGTACCTCGTCGATGGCGGTGTCGGCGTAGTCCCGGTGCGAAGCGCCGGGGCCCAGCTCGGCGGCGGTGTAGGTGTTGAAGTCGCAGTAGCCGCAGCGCGTGACGCAGAACGGGACGTGCACGTAGAAACCGAACGGGCGCTCACCGAGGCCGCGCAGGGCGCTCTCGGGCAGCTCTCCGGACGGGGGCGCGGGATCGCCGTCGGGCAGGGTGGATGGCACCCCTCCAGTCTGCCTTCTGCCATTGACTGCCCGATCACACCGTCCTACTGTCAGGTCATCTTAAAGGAAAGTTTCCTATCAATTCAGGAGACGCCGCGTGAAGAAAGTCCTGCTCGCTCTCACCCTCTTACTCGGTATGACGGTGGTGTCGGCCCCGGCAGAGGCCCACGGTTCCGACTACAAGAGAGTCGCCTACTTCGTCCAGTGGGGCGTCTATGGCCGCAACTACCACGTCAAGGACATGGAGACCAGCGGGGCCGCCCGCAAGCTCACCCACATCAACTACGCCTTCGGGTTCGTGAACCAGCAGGCCGAGTGCTACTCCGCCGACGCCTGGGCCGACTGGCAGCGTCCCGTGCCCGCCGAGCAGAGCGTGGACGGCGTGGCCGACGCGCCCGGCCAGGCACTCAACGGCAACCTCAACCAGCTCAAGAAGCTCAAGGCCAAGTACCCCAAGCTCAAGGTCCTGATCTCACTGGGCGGCTGGACCGGCTCCAAGTACTTCTCCGACGCCGTCCTCACCGCCGAATCGCGCAGCAAGCTCGCCAAGTCCTGCATCGACCTGTGGCTGCGCGGCAACCTGCCCGGCCTGGCCGACGGCACGGGCGCCGGCGTCTTCGACGGCATCGACCTCGACTGGGAGTGGCCCGGCTACCCCGGTGCCCCCGGCAACGTCGTGCGTCCCGAGGACAAGCAGAACTTCACCGCCTTCGTCGCCGAGCTCAGGTCGCAGATGAACGCTTACAAGCGGTCCGCCCTGATCACGGCCTTCCTGCCCGCCGCCACCCGCGTCATCGACGCCGGCCTCGAAGTGCGCAAGGTCTTCCGCAACCTGGACTACGCCACCATCCAGGGCTATGACCTGCACGGCCCGTGGGACAAGATCACCGGCCACCACTCCAACCTCTTCAACGACCGCCGCGACCCCAACGAGATCCGCGAAAGCCTCGACCAGACGGTCAACTACTACCTGGAGCGCGGCGCACCGATCCGCAAGCTCGTCGCCGGCGTGCCCGCCTATGGCAAGGGCTGGACCGGCGTGCCCGCGGGCCCGGCCAAGGACGGCGTCTACCAGCCCGCCACCGGCGCCGCCCCCGGTAAGTGGGAGGCGGGCTCCGAGGACTACAAGGACATCCTCGCCAAGCCCGGCAAGCGCTACCGCGACGTCAGGACCGGCGCCGTGTGGCTGTACGACGGCAACGAGTTCTGGACCTACGACGACCCGATCGTGATGCTGCAGAAGGCCGCCTACATCCGGCACAAGGGCCTGGGCGGCTACATGATGTGGTCCATCGACGGTGACGACGCCAAGGCCTCGCTCACCTCCGCCCTGTACAGGGTTCTGCGCTAGAAGTCGGACGGCGCACGGGCCGCACCAGCGGGGGGCTGCCCGTGCGCCGCCCCCCGCAGGTTGGCCGGCCCGTCAGCGCAGGAGGCGTTCCGCGCGCCGGTCCCAGTAGGAGCCGTGGCCGGGGAAGGCCAGGATGCGGGTCAGGACGTCCTTGTCGCCGTGGTAGGCCAGCACGGACTCGGCGATCGTGACGCTCCCCTCCGGGCGGGCCACGATCTCGACCGGGTCGCCCACGCCCAGCTCGCCCGTCTCCACCACGCTCAGGTACGCGCCCACCCGGCCGGCGTCGGTGAAGCGCTTGAGCCAGCCCGGCTCGTCCATCCAGTTGCGGAACACCACGCACGGAATGCGCGGCCCGCTCACCTCCAGCAACGCCGTGCCGACCCGCCAGCGCTCGCCCAGCACCGCCCCCGACACGTCGACCCCGGACGTGGTGAGGTTCTCGCCGAACTGGCCGTCGCGCAGCTCCCGCCCCAGCTCCCCCTCCCACCAGTCATAGTCTTCGCGGGCATAGGAGTAGACGGCGTGCGTGGGCGCGCCGTGGTTGGGCTGGTCGGCCCGCTCGTCGCCCTCCAGCCCGTTCTGCCGAACGCCGACCCGGCGTGTGACCGCCTTCTTGTCGATGGCGGTGCGCCCCAGCTTGCCCGCCCACTCGGCGTCGACCGCCCGCCCCACGTTCACTGAGATCAGCCGCATGGCTCCGACGGTAACCGACCCCGCGAGGCGGGGGCACACGCGGTCACCGGCTCAGCCTCAGGTCGGCCAGCTGTAACAACGTCGACAGCGCCGCCTCCCGCGCCTCCTCATCGTCACCCTCCTCGCCGAAGCACTCCGCGGCCACGTCGAGCACCGCCCGGACCACCGCCGCGTCCGGATAGGGCACCTCAACCCCCACCGTGCCGTCGGCGGCCACCTCGGCCGGGCGCAGATGCAGGCGGAGCAGCCGCCGCGTCTCCTCCGCGATCGCGACACCCAGCAGGGCCGCCCTCTCATACCGCTCAGCAGCGATCACGACACTCCTCCTATCGCACTCATGTTCGAGATTCGAAAGGCTAGAGTGCGGCACCGACAAAAATGCCGCGCCGGGTAGGGTCGAACGGTGTGCGATCCCCTCGTGACCACTGTCCGCCTGACCGTCGAACTCGGCGGCAACCCCGTCCTCACCGGCCACGACCTGGTCGTACGACCAGGTGAGCTGGTCGCGGTCGTGGGCGAGAACGGGTCGGGCAAGTCCACACTGCTGCGCTGCCTGGCCGGTCTCCAGCCGCCGACGAGCGGGAAGGTCACGGTCTTCGGTGCGCCTCCGGCCGACGTGGCGGCGTTCTGGCGGCGGGTGGCGGTGACGGGGGACGAACCGGCCTGGTATCCGGGTCTTACCGCCCGGGAGCACCTTGAGCTGGTGCTGGCCGTACACGATGGGCCGCGCATGAGCGTGGAGCGGGCGCTGGAGCTGTTCGACCTCGGTCCGCGCGCGGACGCCGTCCCGCTCAACCTCTCCACGGGCCAGCGCCAGCGTCTCGCCCTGGCCGCGGCCCTGGTACGGCCCAGCCGCCTCCTGCTGCTCGACGAGCCGGAACGCGGCCTGGACACCGCCTTCCGCGAGCGCCTGGGCACCCTGCTGCTGGAGTACACGGCCGGCGGCGGCACCGTCATCATGGCCACCCACGACCCCGCCCTCGCCGCCCGCGCCCGCCACGTGTCCCTCGCGGCCCGGGTGGGCGGACGATGACCGCGATCCGTGAGATCAGGGCGCTCGTCCGGACCAGGTCCGGGCGGCGGCGGAGCCTGAGCGACCGGTACGCGGCGCTGTTCGGGCTGGCGATGGGCTGCGCGATGCTGGCCCAGCCCGTCTCGGCCGCGTTCGAGTCGATGGCCGCGCCCCCGCCGCCGGAGCAGGTGGGCGCCGGGCTGGCGCTGGTGACGCTCGTGCTCGCGGGCTTCCTGTGGGCGGCGCGCACGATCGGTCCCGTCGTGGTTTCGGCGGCGGACGCGGCCTGGCTGCTGCTGTCCCCGCTGGACCGGCGCGGCGTGCTGGGACGTTCCGCGCGGACGCTGCTGCTGGTCAGCCTCGTGGTCGGCGCCGGTCTCGGGCTGGCGGCCCTGGCGGCGACCGGCGCGCCCGACCTCCTCGTCTGGCGGCTGGCCGGCGCGCTCGTGGCGGTCGTCTCGGTGAGCGCGGGCGGGATGGCGATGGCCGTGCTGGCCCAGACGTCCGACCCGTGGGACCTCGCGCTGCGGGCGGTGATCGCCGCGCTGGTACTGACCGCGGTCGTCCTGATGCTGGTGGCGGGCCACCACGTGCCGGCGGCCGCGCCCGCCTGGTCGGCCGTTCCCGCCCTTGTCTCCGCCTTCCTGGTACGGCGGGCCCGGTCGGCCCTCGGCCGTATCCCCGCCCACCGCCTGCTGTCGTCGTCGGCCAGGGCCGGCCATCTGGCCAACGCCACCGTGAGCCTGGATCCGAGCCTGCTGAGCTGGCTCGCCGAGGACAACCACTGGCGTGGCGCCCGCCTGCGCAGCAGGCCGTGGCCCGGCCTGCCCGCGGTGTTCGCGCCCGCGTGGCAGGAGGTGCTGCGGCTGGCGCGGCGGCCGGCGCGGCTGGCCGTACTGGCGGGCTCGACGGCGGTGCCCGCGCTGATGGCCCGGGCGGCGGGAAGCGACGCGGTCGCGCTGGTGGCGGTGCTCGTACTGGGCGGCGGGCTGGCCGCGGCGGCCTCCGCGGTGTCGGGGGCGCGCTGGGACGCCGACAACCCGGCGCTGGCCCGCCTGCTGGCGCTGCCGGGGCGTGGGCTGCTGGCGGCGCGGGCGGTGCTTCCCGCGGTGCTGGCGGCCGCGTGGATGGGGGCGGCGCTGGCGCTGTTGCCCGGATCGGCGGGGGCGCTGCCGTGGTTCGCGCCGCTGGCGGCGCCCGCGCTGGCCGCCGCGGCGTTGCGGATGGCCAGGCGGGCTCCGGTGAACCATGCGATGCCGATCCTCGACACGGGGGCGGGCGCGATTCCGACCGGGCCGCTGTTCTGGGGGCTGACCGGGGTCGATCTGGCGGTCATCGGCTGCTTTCCGATGGCGATCGCCCTGGTGACGGGGTTCTCCGGCGTGCTGCTCGCCGTACAGGCCGTCGTGGGCGCGGCGGTGCTCGCGGGCTATGTGAGCCGCCAGCATCGCTAGGCAATCGATAGCGATCGCAGTACGATTGCGGGTATGGACGTCCCACGGGCGCAGGCCGCGCTCCGGCAGATCGCCAAAGGGTTCGAGGAACTCGCCACCGCCCTGGGCGGCCCCGAGGAGCCCGACGAGCCGGAGCGCACCGCGCGCGTCATCGCCGAGTGGGGGCGCAGGGGGCTGACGAAGCAGGAGGCGTCGGCGCTGTTCAGGAAGCACGGCTTCGCCCCGCAGACCACCGGCGGCTGGGCCCGCGGCGACTGGATCGCGATCGGCGAGGACGGCCTGCGCTACCTCACCGGGCGATCACACGACTGGCTGGAGGAACGGCCATGAGCTTCGCGGTACGCATCGCCGTACGCGGATATGAACTCGACACGCAGGGCCACGTGAACGGCGCCGTCTACCACCAGTACGGCGACCACGCGCGATGGGAGTGCCTGCGCGCGGCCGGGATCACCGTCGAGGACCTGCTCGCGTCGGGCGTGGGGCCGATCACGCTCGAGAACACCATCCGATACCACCGTGAACTACGCGGCGGTGACGAGGTCGAGGTGAGCTGCGGGTTCGAGTGGGGCGCGGGCAAGACGTTCAGGGTCGTGCAGGAGTACCGGCACAGGGACGGCGGACTGGCGGCCGAGCTGACCAGCGTCGGCGGGCTCCTCGACCTGCGGGAGCGCCGCCTCGTGCCGGACCCGGCCGCGCACTGGCGGGCGCTGGCGTCAGAGCCCGCATTGCTCGGGCTCTGAGCGCCGGTCGTGTCCGCTATTTCTTGGGCTTGTCCGCGGCGCCGGAGTCGGTCGACAGGGCGGCCACGAAGGCCTCCTGCGGCACCTCGACCCGGCCGACCATCTTCATCCGCTTCTTGCCTTCCTTCTGCTTCTCCAGCAGCTTGCGCTTGCGGCTGATGTCACCGCCGTAGCACTTGGCGAGGACGTCCTTGCGGATCGCGCGGATGTTCTCGCGGGCGATCACCCGGGCGCCGATGGCCGCCTGGATCGGCACCTCGAACTGCTGCCTCGGGATGAGCTCGCGCAGCTTCTTGGCCATGTCGACGCCGTAGGCGTAGGCCTTGTCCTTGTGCACGATCGCGCTGAAGGCGTCGACCGGCTCACCCTGCAGCAGGATGTCGACCTTGACCAGCTCCGCCTCCTGCTCGCCCGCAGGCTCGTAGTCGAGCGAGGCGTAGCCGCGGGTGCGGGACTTCAGCTGGTCGAAGAAGTCGAAGATGATCTCGCCAAGCGGCAGCGTGTAGCGGATCTCGACGCGGTCCTCCGACAGGTAGTCCATGCCCAGCAGGTTGCCGCGCCGGCCCTGGCAGATCTCCATGATCGCGCCGATGAACTCGGCCGGGGCTAGGATCGTCGACTTCGTCACCGGCTCGAAGACCTTGTCGATCTTGCCGCCGGTCGGGAACTCCGACGGGTTGGTGACGGTCAGCTCCTTGCCGTCCTCCATCTCGACCCGGTAGACCACGTTGGGCGCCGTGGAGATCAGCGACAGGCCGAACTCGCGCTCCAGCCGCTCGCGGATGATCTCCATGTGGAGCAGGCCGAGGAAGCCGACGCGGAAGCCGAAGCCCAGCGCGGCCGACGTCTCCGGCTCGTAGATCAGGGAGGCGTCGTTGAGCTGCAGCTTGTCGAGCGCCTCGCGCAGTTCCGGGTACTCGTCGCCGTCGATCGGGTAAAGCCCGGAGAACACCATGGGCCGCGGGTGGTCGTAGCCGGCCAGCATCTCCTTCGCGCCGTGCACGGCCGAGGTGACGGTGTCGCCGACCCGTGACTGGCGCACGTCCTTCACGCCGGTGATCAGGTAGCCGACCTCGCCGACGCCGAGGCCCTTGTCGGCCACCTTCGGCTCGGGGGAGATGACACCGATCTCCAGCGTCTCGTGGGTGGCCTGCGTGGACATCATGGTGATGCGCTCGCGCTTGCCGAGGTGGCCGTCGAAGACGCGTACGTAGGTGACGACGCCCCGGTAGGTGTCGTACACCGAGTCGAAGATCAGCGCGCGGGCGGGCGCGTCGGCGGCGCCCACGGGCGGCGGGACCGTCGCCACGACGTGGTCGAGCAGCTCGCGCACGCCCTCGCCGGTCTTGCCGGAGACCCGCAGCACGTCCGACGGGTCGCAGCCGATCAGGCCCGCGATCTCCTCGGCGAACTTCTCCGGCTGGGCGGCCGGAAGGTCGATCTTGTTGAGGACCGGGATGATGTCCAGGTCGTTGTTCATCGCGAGGTAGAGGTTCGCGAGCGTCTGCGCCTCGATGCCCTGGGCGGCGTCGACCAGCAGGATCGCGCCCTCACACGCCTGCAGCGACCGGGACACCTCATAGGTGAAGTCGACGTGGCCGGGCGTGTCGATCATGTTGAGCACGTGCCCGTCCCACGGCAGCCGCACCGCCTGGGACTTGATCGTGATGCCGCGCTCGCGCTCGATGTCCATCCTGTCGAGGTACTGAGCACGCATCGAACGGTCGTCGACCACACCGGTGATCTGCAGCATGCGATCGGCAAGCGTGGACTTGCCGTGGTCGATATGCGCGATGATGCAGAAGTTGCGGATCAACGCGGGGTCGGTCTGGCCAGGCTGATTGCGCACCGAAGTCCGTTTCGACAGGGTTGAGGTCAAGCGTCTTTCATGGTGACATGCCCGGGTGATTGCCCGAACCGTCATCCGCCGCGGCCTGCGCGTGCTCGCGCTTGCCTTGGCCATCGTGGTCGTGCTGGTCGGCGTGGTCGCCGCAGCGTTCCGGGTCCAGTTTACCGGCGAGCCCGCGGACTGGGCCAAGAGCACCGGTAACGACGCTCTGTGGATGGGCCACATGTGGGTGGACGGCCGCCGCACGGAGCAGGACGTCAAGAATCTGGCGGTACGGCTGCGCAGTACCGGCATCAAGGACCTGTACGTCCACAGCGGCCCCTTCAAGCGCGACGGAACCCTCGACATGAGCGCCATCTCCACCGCCAGGAGCTTCGTGGCCTGGGCGCACGAACATCTGCCCGGCGTCAGGGTCTCGGCCTGGCTCGGTCAGAAGGTGGACGGCTTCCTCGACCTCCGCTCCCCCGCCACCAGGCAGAACATCCTCACCAGCGTCACCGCCATCATCGCCCTCGGCTACGACGGCATTCACTACAACTTCGAGCCGATCAGCTCCGACGACGGCGACTTCCTCGACCTGCTCGACCGGACCCGGCCGCTGACCGAACTTCTTTCGACGTCCACGCCGCAGATCGAGCCCTACCCCCTCATGCGGCCGGTGACCAGGGTCTTCCTGGACCATGACAAGTATTGGTCCCAGGGTTACTTCGGCGAGGTGACCCGGCGGGTCGACCAGGTGGCCGTCATGGCCTACGACTCGGGCATGCCCCTCACCTCCCTGTACGGCGGGCATGCCGTACGGCAGGCCAAGCTCGCACTCGACCTCGTGCCCGACACCAAGACCGTGCTGCTCGGCGCGCCCGCCTACCACGACCACGGCATACCCTGGGGCGACTCCGCCGAGAGCGTGGCCGACGCGGCACTGGCCGCCCGCCTGGCCATCACCGACCGGGGACCGCGCGATCGATACGGGCTGGCCATGTATGTAGACTTCGCGGCGACGGAGGAGGACTGGCGCGAGTACACCACGGAGTGGCTACGCTCGGAGTCGTTGATTTGAGCGGCGACCTGAGTTATTGGTAGCCTGTTCAACTGCGTGTGGCGCGCCCTCTCTCGAGCCCGCGCGCCCCATCCATCACCAGATTCTCACCGAGGCTTCTTCGTGGCGAACATCAAGTCCCAGATCAAGCGCAACAAGCAGAACGAGAAGGCTCGTCTGCGCAACAAGGCCGTCAAGTCGTCCCTGAAGACCGCGGTTCGCAGGTTCCGCGAGGCCGCCGAGCAGGGCAACGTCGAGGAGGCCGCGGCAGCTCAGCGTGTGGCTTCCCGCCAGCTCGACAAGGCAGTGAGCAAGGGCGTCATCCACAAGAACCAGGCCGCGAACCGCAAGTCGGCGATCGCCAAGCAGGCCGCCGCGCTGTCCGCCAAGTAGCCTGACGCTTTCCTGGACGCCGTGCCCCCGGGTAGGGGTGCGGCGTTTCCGCGTACCTGAAAGGCATCGTCTTTCACAGGGGCGCGCTTCGCGCGTCCGGGATTCCAGGCGCTCTTCCAGTCGAGCCACGGGCTCGACCCCTGCTCGGCCTCGGCCGCTCGGGCTGACTTCCTGAGTCCCACCCCTTGCCCGACCAAGTGGTCAGCCAGTTGGATCCCACCCCGCTTCGCCTACCGGAAGGCAGTAGGCCAGGGTATCGGTCCGGCAGGGCGGCGATAGCTGGATCTGCGGTCAGGGCGGCAGATCCCGAAACTCGCCGTCGGCGAGGCACACTTCCTGGAGCCGTCAAAGCCAGGTCCTCACCCGAGCCAAGCGCCCTGTGCGCCGCGAGAGATGATCGACAGCCGGTTCAGCCGATGTGCGGAGATCCGCCGGCAAGCCCGCAGTCGATCCGCAAGCGGATAGCGGGATGGATGCCGTACCCGGCGAGCTTCTCCGCCGCCACCCACCGCACCTCCTGCGCCTCCGCCGGCTCCGGCCGGATCTCCCCTCCAACGACATGGGCCCACAGACACACATTGATCGGCTGACGCACCTCGTCGACCTCGCTGCCCTTCATGTAGACGATCACATGGTCCGGCGTCGAGAACACGCCGACGAGACCGACGATCTCGATGTCGAGGCCCGTCTCTTCCTTGCACTCTCGAACACCCGCCGCCGCGACCGTCACGCTGGCTTTCCGCTGGCAACGTCCGCGAGACCGGTCTAACGTCCCTGGTAGGAGCCGCGTACCAGCTCTCACGCGAGCAGATCCTGCCCGCGGTCACCGCCACCGGAACGTGGCCGTGCGAACCGAACTGCAACCCGGGCTGCGCTCCCGGCATGCAGAAGCCGGACAACTGCAATCCGAAAGGCAGTTGCAATCCCAGCAAGCCACCCGACCCCCAGTGCACTCCCACGTTCAAATGCGCGCCTACGAAGAAGAAATAGGAGCGGCTCGTGCCCAAGGCCACTTCCGTGAACCTACCCGGCCGCAGCTCCCATCTCTCTGCGGGCCGCAGCCGCCCCCCACTGGCCCGCGGGGGACGGGTGCGGTGGTCTCCCCGGCGGGGACACCCCTCAGTGGAAGCCGGACCCGATCAGGTCGTGGAGCCGCCGGGTCACCGGATCGTGCGGGCGGGCGGCGAAGGTTATGCGTAGCCAGCCGTCGGCGTCGATCTGGAGGAGGTCGTCGCGGATGGACGGGTCCGCGCCGCGTTCCAGGAGCAGGCGGATCACGGGCAGGCGGCCGCCCGGGATGGCCCAGTGCAGGCCGGTGCGTCCGAGGTAGGGCGCCACGTCCGGATGGACGCCGCGGTCCAGGAACCAGCGCACGACCTCGATCCGGCCGTGCTGGCAGGCATGAACGAACGCCTCTCCCACGATCTCCTCCGGATCGTCGGCCGGCGGCAGCCGGGAGGGGAAGCCGGCGCCGGTGTCGGCGAGGTCGGGACGCGCCGGCGCCGCGTCCGGCCGGAGCGTGCCGTCCGCGTCGAAGCAGGCCCGCACCAGGTCCAGCCGGCCGCACGCGGCGTACGTCCAGAGCGCCCGCGGCACGATCGCGTGTACGGCGAGCAGGTCGACGACCTCCGTGTTGCCGTGATAGACGGCGTTCTCCAGCGGGGTGACGCCCAAGGCCCGGGTGCCGGGGTCGGCGCCGGCGTCGAGCAGCAGGCGCACGTAGCCGGCCCGGTTGAAGCGGGCGGCCCAGGTGAGCGGGCGGTTCAGGTCGGTGGCCCTGCGGAGCAGGACGGCGACCGCGGCGCGGGGCACACCGAGTTCCCGGCCGAGCCGGACACCGGGGATCATCTCGGAGCGGGCGAGCATGTGCAGCAGGGTGTCGGCGTGCTCGGGGGGCAGGTTGTCCAGCCGGTCGGTGTCGCCGGCCAGCAGGGCTTCGGCCTCGCGGCGCAGCCGCAGCCGTCGGGTGCGGCGTTCGCCGAGATCGCGGCGGGACTTCTCGGTGAACGACACGAGCTCCTGCCAGGTCGGGAGGCCGAGCTCGCGCGCGATGATCAGCCGCGCGTCGCGGAGCGCGGCGGTCGCCGCGGAGGCCGCGGTGGCGTGCCGTGGCACGTGGGCCCGCAGCCGCCGCAGCGCGCCGGGATCGCCGCGGCGCAGCTCGGCGAGGAGGGTGCCGGCCATCGAGGCGTAGATCCCCGGACTGACCCCCATGAGGCGGGAGACCGGCCGATCCCGTGTGGTGCCGCGGCTTTCGAGGTGGGCGCGGAACTCGGCCCAGGTCCGGAACCCGTGTTCCTGAGCGAGCACGTACTGGGCATCGCTGAGCAGGAATCGTTGACCGGCTCGGCCGCCCAGCACGTCGGCGGCCCGGGCCCCGGCCGCGGCATCGCCCGCCGCGTACGCGTGACGCAGGTGTTTGGCCTGCTTGCGGTAGTACTCAACGTTCGGATGAGCCGGCAGCTCGAAATGACGATCGGACATCGCAACCTCCATCGTCGCCGAGGTCCGCTGGCCCGGCCGGAAGAGGTTGACCTTGTCGAGTGCGTTGAGGTGGGAAAATCCCTGCCCGCGGACTGGCAGCGCCCTCGTACGCTCGTTTCAGAGTAGTCCAAAAACCGGTTGTTCTCTCCCGAGGGAGCCCCGCACAATCACGGTCGTGATCTTAGGGTCGTATCCGCACGTATTGCCCGCGCCGACGAACCCTCCTGGCTCCGTTGCCGGGTCCTGGCCTTTCTGGGCACCGCCTACTTCGACGACGTCGCCCCGGCGAAGCCCGCGATCACGGCTCCCGGCTTCGAGCTGGTCGTGGCCGACCGGCACGACACCGTCCTCGGCCTGATGGACGTCGCCGTACGAGGTGAGCTGGCGACCATCGAGACCGTCGCGGTCCACCCTGACCATCAGCACGTGGGTATCGGCCGCGCGCTGCTCGAACAGGCCATGACGCGCGTCCGTGCCCTGTCCGCGGTGACCACGCTCGACGCCTGGACGCGGGACGACCCGGATGCCCTGCGCTGGTACCGGGCGATGGGCTTCCGCGAGAGCGACCGGTACCTGCACGTCTACGCGACGGCCGGCGAGCCGGAACGCGCGCTCACCGGCGCTCGGCCGGGCCTGTACCCGGTGTCGGTGTTCCTCCACGCCGGCCTCGCCGAGGAGGAGCGGCTGCGTCGCGAGTTCGCCCGGGTTCACGTCTGCCGGCGCTTCTCCATCGCGCTCTGACCCGGACCGGCCGATTCCAGTTCCGCCGCCCGGCGGAGGTCCTTGGGGCGGCCGATGGCGCGGCGCATCCGGATCAGGTCCTCTCGGCAGGCGTAGTGAACCTCCAGTCCCCCCGGGCCGGCGGCGGTGATCGCGCGGCCGAGGAACTCCCCCACGTGAAGGCCGCCCCAGGGCAGCGCCGGGGTGCAGCAGTCGCCGCCGGCCCCGGGCGAGGTGAACTCGACCTTGGGACGGAGAAAGGACTCCGGGCGAAGGGGTACGGCGTCGCCCGCCTCGTCCACCAGCCGGGCGTGGACGGCGGTGAAGGCGGCCGCCAAGGCCGGGGCGTGCGCCGGTAGGCCGTCCCAGAGCAGGTCCAGGTCGCCGGTCAGCTCGGTGGATCCGTGCATGATGCCGGCGACCTGCCCGATCACCACGGCCCGGACGCCGTGGTGGTGAAGGGCTTCGAGCAGCGGGAACGGGTCGAAGCCGAGGGCGCCGTCCGTGCCGATCGTGCCGACGTCGTCGTCGGCGTCCTGATGGCCCAGCCCGGTGCCCGCCCGGTTCAGGGCCAGCTCGCGGGTACGCCGGGCGGCGGCGCGCAGACGCTCCAAAGGCTCGTTGATCATTCGGGCATCCAACACCTGGGCCCGATGAATGTCACGATTTCCGCATCACATGGGAATCTCGGGTGGATCACCATTGAGCCCGCCGCCATTGCCCGCCCACATCGCGCCCCTGATGGTGGACCCATGCGGGGGCTGTTTGTCATCAGGCGGGCGTCGAGCGAGCCCCTGCTCCTGCTGGCCGCCTTCTTCTCCATCCTCCTGGCCACCACCACGCTGGTGGCCCTGACGATGTACGCCTCCACGATCACCGAGGCGGGCGTGCGCCGTACCATGGCCACCGCCGCGATTCCGGACAAGGCGGCGGTCCTGTCCGCCCCGGTGACGAAAGAGAACTTCCGCCAGATCGACACCATGGTGCGTGACCAGGTCAAGCGGGCCTACCAGGGCCTGCCCACGGCGGTCACGGCCACGGCCAGGTCGGCCACGTACGTGGCGCCGGGCCAGCTCGGCCGCAGGACGCCGGAGCTGTTCACCTTCGGCCTGTACGAGGATCTGGGCAGACACGCCAAGCTGGTCGCGGGGTCCTGGCCGCGGCAGGCGACCCTGGTGGAGGCGGCGGTCTCGCAGCCGGTCGCGACCGCGCTCGGGCTGGCTCCCGGCCGGACGTTCACCACCCGGGGACGGGTGGACAAGGCGCCGGCCACCGTCCGCGTCTCCGGGATCTTCCAGCTCGACGACCCGTTCGGGGAGCGGTGGTTCGCCGAGCCGCTGCTGGTGCGCGGGGCCGAGGTGGGCAACTACACCACGTACGGCCCGCTGGTGGTGGCACGCGAGACGTTCCTGGAGCGGTTCGCCGACCACGTCACCGTCACCTGGCTGGCGGTGCCGGACCTGCGGGGGCTCCGGCCCGACCGGCTCGCCGCGCTGGCGGCCGACGTCGCCGGGACGAAGGAACGCCTGGCTCGTGCGGGCTGCGTCAACTGCGGCGCCACCTCCCGCCTGCCCGACGTCATCGCCCAGCTCGACACCGCCGCGCTGGTGGCGCGGTCGACCATGCTCATCCCGGTGCTCCAGCTCGTCCTGCTGGCGGGCTACGCGCTGATGCTGACCGCTCGCCTGCTGGCCGATCACCGGCGCATGGAGGCGGCGCTGCTGCGGGCCCGGGGTGCGGGCGGCGTGCGGCTGGCGGTGCTCACGGGCGCGGAGGCGTCACTGGTGGCGGTCCCGTGCGCGGTGGCGGCGCCGTTCCTCGCACCCATGCTGCTCGAAGCGGCGGGCGCGGGGGCGTCGGGGGTTCGGGCCGGGCAGGGGGCTTTCGCGGTGGCGGCGCTCGTCGCGGGCGCCTGTGCGGTACTGCTGGCGCTGCCCGCCCTGGCCGGGGCCCGCCGTACCTATGTCGAGACGCAGACCGGCCGCGCCCGCGGAGGGCTGGTGCAGCGGGCCGGGGCCGACCTGGTGCTGGTGGCGGTGGCGGCGCTGGCGATCTGGCAGCTCCGGCACTACGGGGCGCCGGTGACGGCCACCGCGGCGGGCGGGCTGGGGGTCGATCCGCTGATCGTCTCCGGTCCGGCGCTGGCGTTGCTGACCGGAGGGCTGGTGAGCCTGCGGCTGGTGCCGCTGGTTTCCGGGGTCGCCGAACGGCTCGCCACCCGGCGGACGGGTCTGGCCCCCGCGCTGGGGGCGATGCAGGTGAGCAGGCGGCCACTGCGGTACGCGGGCCCGGCCCTGCTGCTGACCATGGCCGTGGCGATCGGCGGCCTGTCGCTGGCCACCGCGGCCACCTGGCGGGCCTCCCAGGACGACCAGGCCACCCACCAGACCGGTGCGGACCTGCGTATCTCCGACCCGCCCGAGAACCGCGAGCTCGGCGTCCTCGGCCGCGGCGGCGCGTTCGCCGCGCTGCCGGGCGTGAGCGCGATCAGCCCGGTCTACCGGGGCAGCGCCGACGTCGGCGGCGCGGACGTCACGATGCTCGGTGTGGACGCGGCCACGATCGGTGACATCCTGCGCCTGCGCGCCGACCTGTCCGCCGACCGGGTGCCGGACATGGCGAAACGGCTGCTCGCCGGACGTCCCGACCTCCCGGTGATCCCGTTGACGGGCGACCTGCTCCGGCTCGGCGTCCGGCTGGAAGCGGAGGAGCCGGTGCAGGTCAGGGTCAGCGTCGTGGACGGGCTCGGCGTCTGGCGAGAGCTCGTACTCGGACCGCTGGAGCCGGGCACGCGCACGCTGGAGATCGACCCACGCCCGCTCTACGGCCGCACGGGCACGGCGGGCACGCTCTCTCTGCGCGGACTCACCTTCGAGCTGCCGGTCCCGGCCCGCGCGGGCGCCACCAGGATCACCGTCACCGGCCTGAACGTCCCGACCGGCGCCGAGTGGGTCCACGCCATCCAGCGCCCCGGCCGCCTGCGCGACGAGAAGCTCGTCACGGTCCCCGGCGGCTTCACCGTGGAGGTGCCCGCGCCCCCACCCGCCGACGCCCCCACCGACCCCCAGCCCCTGGTCGTGACCCTCGGTCCCGGCGACCTGACGGCCTCGCCGAGCGATCGGCGCCACCCGCTGCCCGTCGTCGTGTCGCGGGACCTGGCCGCCATCATGAAGGCGCGCGTGGGCCAGGTCACCGCGGTGGCGATCGAGGGCCGCAACACCGCGGTGCGCGTGGCGGGCATCGTGGACGCGCTGCCTTCGACGGCCGCCGGGCGGCCCGCCGTACTCCTGGACCTGCCCACGGCGCAGGCCCGTGACCAGGCGTGGGCGCTGCCGCCGAAGCCCGTCACCGAGTGGTGGGCCGCGGCGCGCGGCGGCGACACCGCGCCCGCGGTGGAGCGGTTGCGTCGCACGCCCGCGTGGGGCGCGAGCGTGGTGGATCTGCCGTCGCAGGCGGCGAAGCTGCGTGACGACCCGCTGGCGGCGGGGCTGGAGGGGGCGCTGACGCTCGGGTTCGCGGCGGCGCTGGCGTTCGCGGTGCTCGGGTTCCTGGTGAGCGCGGCCGTGGCGGCGCGCGAGCGGGCCGGTGAGCTGGCGATCCTGCGGGCGCTGGGGATGAGCGGGCGGCAGATGTTCTGGTTGCTGGCGGTGGAGCAGGCGTTCGTGATCGGGCTGGCGATGGGGGCGGGGATCGGGCTGGCGGTCGTGGTGGGGTACCTGGTGGTGCCGCACATCGTGCTGACCGGGCAGGCGGCGGCCGTGGTGCCCGCCGTGACGCCGGTCTTCCCATGGGCGGCCACGCTGGCGATGGCGGCGGCGGTCTGCGTGGTGTTGTTCGGCGTGGTCGCGGGGCTGGCGGGGAGCCTGCGCCGCCGGGCGCCGCTGGTCAGGGAGGACCTGTGAACCCGCTGCGCCTGGCCAGGACGCACGCCGGGGCGCTGGCCGTGCTCGCCGCCCTGGTGGCCGCGGCGGCGCTGCTGGTGGCGGCGCTGCCGAAGACGATGGAGGCGGCCTACGACCGGGCGTTCGCGCACTCGGTGGGCTCCGCGTCCGCCGACTGGACCGACCTGACGGTCGAGTACTCCACCCAGGACGATCCGCCCGAGCACCGCACCGCCGCGGACTTCGCGCGCCGCGACGCGCGGCTGCGCGAGATCCTGCCGCCGGTCCTGCGCCGGTTGGTGGGCCCCGGCCATCAGCGGGCCTCCACGTTCAACCTGCCCGTGATGAAGGGGCCGGCGGCGGACGGCCCGCTGTTCGTGGACCCGACCTGGGTCTCCGGGGTCGAGCAGCGCATCCGCTACGTGGCCGGACGGCCTCCCGGCGCGTCGGACGGCAGGCGTTTCGAGCTCGCGATCGTCAGGTCGGCCGCCGAGGCGATGAACATCCGGGTCGGCACCCGGCTGCGGCTCGGCACCGTCGGCGTCATCGACGCGACCGTCACCGGCCTGTTCGACGTCGTGGACCCCGGCGACCGCTTCTGGGACCACAACCGGGCCGTGCGCGCGGTCAACCGCGTGCCGATCCCCGGCAGCGACATCTACGAACTGCACGTCAACGCGCTCATCTCACCGGAGAGCCTGCCGGTGCTCGGCGGCGGGGAGCGGCAGATCCACTACGCCTGGGTGATCCCTGTCGACACCGCCAAGGCCACCGCGCGGGAGGCGCCCGCGCTGCCCGCGGCGATCGCCGAGTACGAGCGGCTGGCCGGCGTCGAGGCCGCCGACCCGTGGAACCGCTTCGTCCTCATCACCCGGCTGCCGGAACTGCTCGGCAGGTTCCTGGGCGAGCTGGCCACCGCGCAGACCGTGATGACCGTGGTGCTGGGCGGGCTGCTGGCGGTCTCGCTGTGCGTGGTGCTGCTGGCCGTACAGCTGATGGTGGAGCGGACGGACCGGGCGCTGGCGCTCGCGCGGGCGCGCGGCGGGTCGCTGCGGCAGGTCGCGGGCGCGGGGACGGGCCTGGTGGCGCTGGGCGCGCTGCCCGCCGCGCTGGCCGGATACGGGCTGTCCTACGCCGTGCCCGGCCCGCTCACGCCGGTCGTGCACGCCGGTCCCGCGCTGATCGCCGCCGCCGTGGTGGCGGGTGCGGCGGCGCTGCTCGCGGTCCGGCACCGCGCGCCCCTGCACGAGCGCCGCGCCGACGTCGTGGCGGCCCGGCTGTCACCGGCGCGGATCACCGTGGAGGCCGCGGTGGTGGCGCTGGCGCTCGGCGGCGCGTTCCTGCTGCGCCTGCGCGGGCTGGCGGTCGGGGACCCGTTCCTGGTGCTGGTGCCGTTCGGGCTGACGGTGGCGGTCGCGGTGATCACCGTGCGCTGCTATCCCTTCCCCCTCCGCCTCCTGGTACGGCTGGCCGCACGCCGTCGCCGGGCGGTGCCGTTCCTGGGCCTGACGCTGGCGGCCAGGGCCCGCTCGTTCTCGGTGCTGCCGGTGCTGGTGCTGCTGCCCGCGCTGGCCGTGTCGGTCTTCTCCGCGGTGGTCGCCTCGGGCATCTCGTCCGCCCAGGAGCACGTGGCGTGGAACGAGGTCGGCGCCCACGCCCGCCTGCAGGCCTCCGGCGCGTTCTCACCGGAGGCGGTCGAGCGGGTGCGCCGGGTCCCGGGGGTGCGGCGGGTGGTGCCGGCGCAGATCGCGACCGTGCGGATCGCCGAGCGCCATCCCACGCTGGTGGCCATCGACCTGGAGGCCTACCGCGCGATCGTGGCGGGCACGCCGCTCAGGCCGCCGGGCCCGCTGCGCGACGGTCCGGGGATCCCCGCCCTGGTGCCGCCCGACCAGGTGGGCGCCGAGCTCACGATGACGTGGAACCAGCAGGTGAAGCTGCGGCCCCAGGGCTCGGTGACCGCCTTCCCCGGGCTGGGCGGCCTGCGGGAGTTCGTGGTGACGCCGCTGGACGTGCGGGCGCGGATGGGCCGCGAGGTGGAGATCACCACGTTGTTCGTCGAGGGCGACGGCGTGGCGGCGGCGGACCTGGCGCAAGCGGCCGGCGCGGGCGTGCGGGTGCGCACGTTCGGCGACGCCCTGCGGGCGATCGAGGACGAGCCGCTGACGGCGACGGTCCAGGTGGTCTTCCGCGTGGTGACGCTGGCGCTGGGCGGCTACGCGCTGGCGGCGGTGGTGCTGGCGCTGGTGGTGGGCGCGCGGGAGCGGGCGCGGGCGCTGTCGTTCCTGCGTACGCTCGGGCTGTCGGCGGGCCAGGCGCGGCGGCTGACGGTCCTGGAGGTCACGCCGATGATCCTGCTGACGGCGCTGGCCGGTCTGGGGCTGGGTCTCGGGCTGGAGCCCGCGCTGGGTCCGGCGATCGACCTGTCGGCGTACGCGGGCGGGGCCGCGGTGGCGGGGACCGAGGCGTGGTGGCCGCTGCTGCTGGCGGCGACGCTGGCCCTGGTGTCGATTTTGGGGGTTTACGTCCACATCTGGCTGGGCCGCCGAGCTGCCGTGGGCGCGATACTTCGCGTGAATGAGTAACAGCGTCCAGGTCCTGTGCGATTTGTGTCACAGTTTCGATATCACATGCGCATCGCCGCAGCGTATCGGGTGCGCATCCCTTGTGAAGATCACCTTGCTCTCGACTCCGCCGATCCTCAAAAGTTCACTAAACGGGTGAAGGGGGTCATATGCGGGGGCCGTTGATCGTCAAGCGGGCGTTCAGTGAGCCGCTCCTTCTCCTCGCCGCCCTCGGCTCCATCCTGCTGGCCACCACCACGCTCGTGGCGCTGACCATGTACGCCTCGTCCATCGCCGACGTCGGCGTCCGGCGCACCATGGAGACGGCCTCCTTCGGCAGCACCGCCGTCACGGTGACCGTGCCGGTCAAGGGCGAGACCTTCCCGAAGCTGGACCAGGTCATCCGCGAGCAGGTGGGCAAGCTCTTCACCGGGGTGCCGACGGCGATCGGCGCCAGCTTCCACTCCGACTCCTTCGCCATGCCAGGCCAGGAGCGCAAGGAACGCCCGGAACTGCTCAGGTTCGGCAGCTACGACGGCCTCGACCGGCACGCCAAGCTCGTCTCCGGCGCCTGGCCGCGCGACGGCGCGCAGCCGCTGGAGGCCGTCGTCTCGCTGCCCGCCGCCTCGGCCACCTCGTTCAAGGTCGGCCAAGTCATCACCACCCAGGGCCGCGTGGACAAGAAGACCCGCCAGGTGAAGATCGTCGGCGTCTTCCAGCTCGACGACCCCTTCGGCGACCGCTGGAGCGGCGAACCCCTGCTCAGCCGCGGCGTCGAGACCGGCTCCTACACCACCTACGGCCCGCTCATGGTCGGCCGCGACACCTTCCTCACCCACTTCGCCACCACCGTCAGCACCACCTGGACCGCGCTGCCCGACCTGCGGCAGGTCTCCCCCGAGCAACTGCGCCCGCTGGCCGACGGCGTCAGCGGCCTGCGCGAGCGGCTCCGCTCGAACGGCTGCTCCGAATGCACCGCCATCAGCCGGCTCAACGGCGTGCTCACCCAGCTCGACACCGCCGCCCTGGTCTCGCGCTCGACCATGCTCATCCCGGTGCTGCAACTGCTGCTCCTGGCCGCGTACGCGCTCATGCTCACCGCCCGCCTGCTGGCCGACCACCGGCGCATGGAGGTCGCGCTCCTGCGCTCGCGCGGCGCCGGGACCTGGCGCCTGGCCTCCCTGGCCGGCGGCGAGGCGCTGCTGGTGGCCGTTCCGTGCGCGGTCATCGCGCCGTTCCTCGGCCCGCCGCTGCTGGCCGCGGTCAACACGCTGCCGTGGATCCAGGCCTCGGGTGTACGGCTGGCCCCCGTCGCCGACCTCGGCACGTTCCTGGTCTCCACCTCGGTGGCGCTCGTGTCGGCGGTGCTCCTGGCGCTGCCCGCCCTCGCCGGCGCCCGCCGTACCTATGTGGAGGAACAGTCGGCACGCGGCCGAAGCGGCGCGCGCGGCCTGATCGAGCGCGCGGGCGCGGACCTGGCGCTGCTGGTCGTGGCCGGGCTGGCGATCTGGCAGCTGCAGCACTACGGCGCGCCGGTGACCTCGACCACCACCGGCGAGCTGGGCATCGACCCGCTGATCATCTCCGGCCCCGCGCTGGCGCTGCTCACCGGCGGCATGCTCGGCCTGCGCCTGGTCCCCCGCATCTCCAAGATCGCCGAACGGTTCACCACCAAGCGCGCCAGTCTCGCGCCCGCGCTGGGCGCCTGGCAGGTGGCCAGGCGGCCGCTGCGCTACTCGGGACCGGCGCTGCTGCTGACCATGGCGATCGCCATCGGCATCGTCTCGATGGCCACCGCCTCCACCTGGCGCGCCTCGCAGAGCGACCAGGCCCGCCACCAGGCCGGCGCGGACCTGCGGCTGACCGGGCCACCGGACGGCGGCGAACTCGGCACCCTCGGCAGGGGCACCGCCTTCAGCACGCTGCCCGGCGTACGGGCCGCCGCCCCCGCCTACCGGGGACGCGCCGACGTCGACAACGCCTTCGTCAGCCTGATCGCCATCGACGCCGCCAAGCTCGGCCAGGTCTTCCAGCTGCGCTCCGACCTGTCCGCCCAGACGGTCGCCGAGCTCGGCGCCGGGCTGACCGCCGGCCGGCCCAAGACCGCGCCGGTGACGCTGCCCGGCACCCCGCGCACGCTCACCGTGGACGTCCAGGCGCCCTTCGGAGCCGTCCCCCTGCAGGTCGTGCTCTCCGACGCGCTCGGCGTACGCCACGCGCTGCCGGTCGAGGCGGTCGCCAAGACCGTACGGCAGGCCACCCTCGACCTCACCGCCCTGACCGGGCGCGGCGGGAAGGTCAGCTACCCGCTGGCCGTCGAGGGCTTCATCTCCGGGGTCAGCGAGACCGACCGCGAGGCCCGCGTGCTCGCGCTGCGCGCCGACGGCCAGGAGGTGAGCGTGCCCGGCGGCCTGCGCTGGGCGGGCGCGGACCCGGCCAGCCGGGAAGGGCTGTTCACCATCGAGTCCGGCCGCGAGGGCGCGGTCGTGATGCCGGCGCCGCCGGGCGTGGACGCGGACAAGATGCTGCTGCCTCCGCGCGCGGCCGGCGCCACGGTCAACGCGCCGCTGCCCGTCGTGCTCACCGCGGACCTGGCCGCCGCGCTCAAGCTGACCGTGGGCCAGGTCGCGCCGATCACCTTCGAGCGGCAGGTCATCGAGGTCAAGCTGACCGGCGTCGTGGAGCGCATGCCCACGACCACGCCGGAGCAGCCGGCCGTACTCGTGGATCTGAAGACCTTGCAGGACCGCACGCTCAGCGCGGGCGAGCTCCCGCTGCCGGCGACCGAATGGTGGCTGAACACCGGCGGCTCGTCCACCGCCGCGTACGAGAAGATCAGGACCAACCCCGTCTGGAACGTCACCGCGCTCGACCAGCGGCGCCTGGCGACGGAGCTGCGTAACGACCCGCTGGGCAGCGGCCTGCAGGGGGCGCTGATCCTCGGATTCCTGGCGGCGCTGGTCTTCGCGGCGCTCGGCTTCCTGGTCAACGCGGCGGTGGCGGCGCGTGAGCGGATGTCGGAGTTCACCATCCTGCGCGCGCTCGGCGTGAGCTTCCGTCAGGTGTTCGGGCTGCTGGCCATCGAGCAGACGTTCGTCATCGGGCTGTCGCTGGCGGCCGGGACCGGGCTGGCGGTCGCCGTCGGATACCTGGTCGTCCCGCACATCGTGCTCACCGGCCAGGCCGCGGCGGTCACGCCGGACGTGCGGCTCGACATCCCGTGGCCGGCCACGGCGGCCATGCTCGTGGTGGTGGCCGTGGTGTTGTTCGCCATCGTCGCCGGGCTGGCCCGCAGCATGCGGCGGCAGGGTCTCGGTCAAGTGCTGCGCATCGGGGAGGACCAATGAAGACCCTGCGGCTGGCTCGGGTGCATCCCGGCGCCCTCGCCATGCTCGCCGTCCTCACCCTGAGCGCCTGCCTGCTCATCGCGGGCATGCCGCGGATGATGCAGGGGGCCTTCAACCAGGCGATGGCGCAGGATCTCGACGCCGCCCCCGCGCAGCAGGCCGACCTGACCGCGCTCGCCACCTCCCACGGGATCCGGCAGGACATCGACTCCGTCGAGCAGTTCGAGCGCTGGGACGTGGAGCTGCGCAAACTGGTCCCGGCCGGGCTGCGGACGGTCGTGCGCCCTCCCGGGGCGGGCACCTCGCACATGAGCGCCAAGACCTCGCGCACCCCGGTGCACAACAGCGGCGGCATGAGCTACATCAACCTGGCCTGGCTGTCCGACGCCGACCGGCACGTGCGGTGGACCGAGGGACGGGCGCCCGGCAAGCCCTCGACCATGCGCTTCAAGAACACCGACATTCCCCTGTTCGAGGTCGGCGTCGTCGCCGACGCGGCCAAGAAGATGGGGCTCACGATCGGCGCCCGGCAGATCATCGGCGAGAGCGACTACGCCGCGATCAAGGTCGTCGGCATCTTCACGGCGGTCAACCCGGGCGACCGCTGGTGGAGTCACAACGGCGACGCGCTCAACGTCAACGAGGTGCAGCCGCCGGGCAAACTGGACCTCGAGAAGTCCATCACCGCGCTCATCCCCGCCGCGGCGCTGACCGTGCTGAGCGGCGAGACCCGCCAGCTCGACTACCGCTGGGTCCTGTCCGTCGACACCGCCGCCCTCGGCAGGCTCGACCCCGTCGCGGTGCAGGCCGCCATCAGGGAGTACGACAAGGCGCTCGCGCTCAACGCCAAGGGCGACTTCGCCCACCGCCTCGACACCCAGCTCGCCAACCTCATCGCCGCCTTCCTCACCAAGCTGGCCACCGCCCAGACGATCATGTACCTGGCGCTGGGCGGCCTGCTCATGGTCGCGCTCGGCGTCATCGTGCTCGGCGTTCAGCTCGTGCTCGACCGCATCGACCAGGCGCTCGGCCTGATGCGGGCGCGCGGCGGCGCGCTGCGCCAGATCATCGCGACCGCGGGCGGGCTCACCGCCGCCGCCCTGCTGCCGGCCGTCCTCGCCGGGTACGGCCTGGCCTACCTCGTACCGGGACCCGCCGTCGCGCTCGTACACGTCGGCCCCGCGCTGCTGCTGCTCACCGGCATCGGCTACGCCTGTGCCCGAGCCGCCCTGGAGCACCGCGCGCCGCTGAACGAGCGGCGCGGCGACGTGGCCACCGCCAAGCCGTCGGCCAAGCGGATCACACTGGAAGTCCTGGTCATCGGGCTCGCCCTGGTCGGCGCGTACCTGATCCGCACCCGCGGGCTCACCACCGACGTGGCCACGCAGGGACAGGACCCGTTCCTGCTGTTCGTCCCGATCGCGCTGACGCTGGCCGCCGCGCTGATCACCCTGCGCTGCTACCCCTATCCCCTGCGCCTCATCGTACGGCTGGCGGCACGGGCCCGGCCCGCCGTACCTTTCCTCGGCCTGACCAGGGCGGCCCGCGCCCGCTCCTTCAGCGTGCTGCCGGTCCTGATCCTGCTGCCCGCGCTGGCCGTGTCGGTGTTCGCCTCGCTGATCTCCAGCGGCATCGTCCGCACCCAGGAGGTCGCCGTGTGGCAGAAGGCCGGCGCCCCGATCCGCGTCGAGTACTCCGGCATCTTCACCGACGAGGCCATCGCCCAGATCGGCAGGACACCCGGCGTCGGCCAGGTCGTCCCCGCGCAACTGGGGAAGGTACAGATCGGGTTCACCGCCGAACGGGCCGACATCCTCGCCGTCGACCTGGCCGCGTGGAGCGAACTCATCGCCGGCACTCCGATCACCCTGCCCGCCCAGCCCGGCGGAGACGGCATCCCCGCGCTCGTCTCGCCCGCCATGAAGGGCCGCGGCACCATCGACATCGGCTGGCAGAACCGGATGAAGGTCCGCGAGGCCGGCGTCATCGAGAAAGTGCCCGGGTTCTTCAGCCAGGGCCGCTTCCTCGTCGTGCCGCTGGACGCCAACCGGCGGGCCGGCACCCGCGTCAACGTCAACACCCTGCTCATCAGCGGCAGCGCCGACCCGGCCCAGGTGCGGGCGGAGGCCGTCAAGGCGGTCTCGGCCGCGATCAAGGGCGGCGACAGCGCCAAGCTGATCACCGTGGCCGGCGCCGCCGAGGCCCGCGCGGCCATCACCGGTGACGCGCTGACCGGCACCGTTCTGGCCATCTTGCGGATCGTGACCGTGGCGCTCGCGGCGTACGCGCTGGTCGCGGTCGTGGTGACCCTCCTGATCAGCGCGGCGGAGCGGGCCGCGGCCCTGTCGTTCCTGCGTACGCTGGGGTTGTCGGCACGCCAGGCACAGGGGCTGACCGTCCTGGAGATCTCCCCGATGATCGTGCTGACCTCGCTGGCCGGGCTCGCGCTCGGCCTCGTCCTGCCCGCCGCGCTCGGCCCCGGCGTCGATCTGTCGGCCTACACCGGCGACCTCGACGTCCAGAGCTACGACCTCGACCTGCTGACCCCCACGCTCCTGGCCGCCGGGCTGACCGGCGTCGCCGTACTGGGCGCCTACGCGCACACCGCCATCAGCCGTCGCCGCAGCCTCGGCTCCATACTCCGAGTGGGTGAGTGAACGTGAACCCGACCCTGTCCGAGCTGGAAGCACAGGCGAGCCAGGAGAAGGCCGCCTTCGGCGGTGACGCGCACATCGTCTGTGACAACCTCGTCCGCATCTACAAGACCGAGGGTGTGGAGGTCGTCGCCCTGCAGGGCCTGGACCTGCTCGTGCAGAAGGGCGAACTGGTCGCCATCGTCGGCGCCTCCGGCTCCGGCAAGTCGACTCTGCTGAACGTCCTGTCCGGCCTCGACGTCCCCACGGCGGGCCTGGCCAAGGTGGCCGGCACCGACCTGCTGTCCATGGCCGCCAAGGACCGGCTGCGCTACCGGCGCGAGGTCGTCGGCTTCATCTGGCAGCAGACGGCGCGCAACCTGCTGCCGTACCTGACCGCCCGGGAGAACGTCGAGCTGCCCATGAAGCTGGCCGGAAAGGCGCGCAAGGGCCGGTCCGCCGAGCTGCTGACGCTGCTCGGGGTCGACTACTGCGCCGACCGCCGGCCGTCCGAGATGTCCGGCGGCGAGCAGCAGCGCGTCGCCATCGCCGTGGCGCTGGCCAACTCCCCGCAGCTCATCCTCGCCGACGAGCCCACCGGCGAGCTCGACAGCGACACCTCCGAGGAGGTCTTCCACGCGCTGCGCAAGGCCAACCGCGAGCTCGGCGTCACCGTCGTCATCGTCACCCACGACCCGCTCGTCTCCGAGCAGGTGGACCGCACGATCGGCATCCGCGACGGCCGCACCTCCAGCGAGACGCTGCGCCGCGAGGGCGCCGAGGGTCAGATCGTCGCCGAGGAGTACGCCGTCCTCGACCGTGTCGGCCGCCTCCAGTTGCCCCGCGACTTCATGAACGCCCTGGAGCTGGAGCGGCGCGTACGGCTCGAACTCGAGTCCGACCACATCGGCGTATGGCCCGCGCGAGAGGAGAACAACGGTGAGTGAGCCCCTGGTCGTCGTCGACGGGCTGCGCAAGGTCTACCGGACGGGCCCCAAGGAGGTCGTGGCGCTGCGCGAGGTGTCCTTCCAGGCCTTCCCGGGCGAGCTGATCGCCATCCGCGGCCGGTCGGGCTCCGGCAAGACCACGCTCCTGAACCAGATCGGCGGCCTGGACCGTCCCGACGCCGGCCGGGTCGTCGTGGCGGGCGAGGAGGTCACCGCGATGAGCGAGGACGCCCTGCTGGCGCTGCGGCGCGACACCGTCGGCTTCGTCTTCCAGTCCTTCGGCCTCATCCCGGTGCTGTCGGCCGCCGAGAACGTCGGCGTGCCCATGCGCCTGGCGCGCACGCCCGTGGACGAGCGCGAGAAGCGGGTACGCATGCTGCTGGCCCTCGTCGGCCTCGAACAACACGTCAACCAGCGACCCTACGAACTGTCCGGCGGCCAGCGCCAGCGCGTCGCGATCGCGCGCTCGCTGGCCAACCGGCCGAGGCTGCTCATCGCCGACGAGCCGACCGGCCAGCTCGACTCCCAGACCGGCCGCCAGATCATGCAGCTCATCCGGGCGCTGGTACGCAGCGAGGGCGTGACGGCGCTGGTCGCCACCCACGACCCGAGCCTGATCACGCTGGCCGACCGGGTGCTGGAGATCAGCGACGGTGTGGTTCGGGAAGCGGCGCTGCTGCAGGAGTCCTGACCAGAGCGGCGAGGTTGGCCGCCATCACCAGCACCCCCGCCACCAGCAGCAGCCCCGTGCCGCCGGTCAATCCCGCCAGCGGCACCGCCACGGCCAGCCCGAACGGCCGCGACGCGAACGAGATCAGCTGGTCGAACGACCGCACCCGCCCCAGCGCCGCCTGCGGGATCTCCCCGGCCACCACCGTCTCCCACAGCGGGCTCAGCAGGCCCAGCCCGAACATCGCCACCAGATAGGCCCCCGCCAGCACCCAGACCGGGGCGGCGAACGCCAGCGCGGCCATCGGCAGCACGTACAGGGCCGCGCTCACCTGGACCACCACCAGCGGGCGGCGGATGGGCAGCCTGGGGGCGGCGAACACGCCGGCGACCAGGCCGACGGTGCCGCACTGCACGATCAGCACCCATCCGGCCTCACCGGCCAGGCCCGTGACGGCCAGCGGGCCCAGGGTCAGGAACAGTCCCGCGGCGAAGTGCCAGACGCCGTGGCCGAGCACGCTGGTCAGGAACCAGGGGCGCCGCCTGACCTCCTGCCAGCCCTCGCGCAGGTCGGCGCCGAAGGTGCGGCGATGGGCGGGGTGGGGCGGGCTCGCCGTACGGACTGAGCCGAGGGTGAGGGCCGAGCACGCGAACAGCAGCCCGGTCAGCAGCGCCGCCCAGCCGGGGCCCGCCACGAGCACCACCCCGCCCGCGAGCGCGGGCGCCGCCACCGCCGACAGGCTCGTCGCCACTCCTATGCGCGCGTTGACCCGCAGCCGGTCCCGCTCGGGCACGACCGCGGCCACCAGCCGGGGTACGGCCGGCATCCCGAACGCGATCGCCACCCCCGCCGCGGCCGAGAGTATGGCCAGATCGAGGATCCGGTTCACGCCGAGCAGCAACTCGGCACCGATGCCGACCTGCGTGAGACACCGGGCCAGATCCGCGGCCAGCGCCACCCGCTCCGGCCTCATGCGGTCGGCGAGCACCCCGCCGATCGGCAGGAACAGCAGCAGCGGGACGAGTTCGGCGGCCAGCACCAGCCCGAGGTCGGCGCCGGAGCCGGTGGTGCGCAGGACGGCGAGGGTGAGGGTGGTGGGGATCAAAGCGGTGGCGAGGGCGGACAGCGCGCGCCCGGCCAGCAGGCGGTTCGTCATGGATTCGGATGGTATTTCGCTGACGAATGTTTCGTCAACAAAATACTTAGTGGCGTATGATCCGATCGTGGAAGACTCCGTCGACCGTCACCTGGCCCGCTGGCGCGGCAAGGCTCCCTACGACGAGCTCGTCGAGGGAGTGGTGACCCGGATGCAGATGCTGGTCAAACACCTCCACCAGACGAAGGCGGCGGCGCTGGCCGAGGTGGGCATGCAGGACTTCGAGTTCGAGACGCTGCACCGGCTGGCGGCGCATTCGGGGAGCGCCACGCCTTCTGTGCTGGCGGCGGAGCTGCTGCTTTCACCGGCGGGGATGACGGGCCGGCTCGACACGCTCGAACGGTCGGGGCTTATCCGGAGGGTGCGGAGCACTGGTGACCGGCGGCGGGTGGATGTCGAGCTGACCGAGCGGGGGCGCGAGTTGTGGACCGAGGCGATGGAGATTCGGGCGGAGGTGGAGTCGGGGATGATCTCGGCGCTTCCGCTTGAGGATCGGGTGACGCTGGACGCCCTGCTGAAACAGCTCCTCCACACCGTCGAATCCCCCCGCTAACCCCCACCCCACCCGCCCTTCACGCCCACCCGCGTTCACCCCCACCCGCCTTCACCCCCACCCGCCTTCACCCCCACCCGCCTTCACCTCCGCCCGCCTTCACCTCCGCCCGCCCTCCACGCCCAGCCCGCACCTGCCTCCACCCCCATCCGCGTTCACCCCCACCCGCCCTTCACCCACGCGGCCCACGCTCACCCGCGCGCCTGGCCACACCGGCCCTTCACCACCCGGCCCGCGCCTACCCCCACCAGCCCCATGGGCCGCGTTGTCCACAGCCCCGCCTTATCCCCAGAACCCCGTTCGCCCCATCCCCCTCACCCCGCCCCGCCGTACCGTCACTGCCGTGCGCTCCCCCGATCCCACCAGCGAGCAAGCCATCGCCGAGGCGAGGCTGCGATCGATCACCCATCCCGGGACAGGCGAGCGCACCCCCAACCTTCCACCCACCTTCCAGGCATTCCGCGCAGCAGTAGCCGCCCAAGCCCCCACCCGCACAGGCGTACGCGTCCTCATAGCCATAGGTGTCCTGGCAGCAGCGGTAGCCGCGTTCACCTTCTGGCGCTCGGCCCCCGCCCCCGCCCCGCTCCCACCACCTCCGGCAGCGACCACCCCACGCCCGACCGCCTCGGTGACCATCCACGTCACCGGCAAAGTACGGACCCCAGGCGTCTACCGCCTCCCCACCGGCTCCCGCGTCACCGACGCCCTGACCGCCGCCGGGGGCCTGCGAAGAGGCACCGACCCAAGCCCCCTGAACCTGGCCCGCCGCCTGATAGACGGCGAACAGATAGCCGTAGGCACCCCCGAGGCAGCAGCGGCTCTGGCCTCTGACCCCACGGCGTCGATCGTCGACCTCAACACCGCCACCCCCATCCAACTGGAGCAGTTACCGGGCGTAGGCGAGGTCCTGGCCTCCCGCATAGCCGAGTTCCGCGACACACACGGCGGCTTCACCAGCATCGACCAGCTCAAGGAGGTGACAGGCATAGGCCCGCGCAAGTATGAAGAGCTCAGAGACCGAGTCCGCGTATAGCCCGACCGTCTTCCCCGCCCTGGCCACCTGGGCCACCGCCCTGATCCTCCTGGGCGCTCCGGCAGAGGTCGGCTTCATTTGCGCGGCAGCAGCCGCGCTGGCCACCGCCACGCTCTACGCCACACCCCCCTGGCGAGGAACCGCAGTGGCCGTAGCCGCCTGCACCGCGGCGTCAGCCGCCACCGTGGCCTTCCACACCCACGCGGTATCCACCGGCCCCATCCCAGACCTAGCCAGAAAAGGCATAACCGCAACAGCCGAGGTAGTCCTCACCAACGACCCCCGAACCCGAAAGAACCCCCGCTTCCCCGGCGAAAGCGTCGTGGCAGAAGCCCGCCTAGAACTTCTCCAAACCCCCACAACCCACCTAACCCTGAGCACCCCGGTAACCCTCTTCGCCACCGGCCCACACTGGCGAACCCTCCTCCCCAGCCAACGCCTGAGGATCACCGCCAAACTCGCCCCCGCCGACCCGGCCGACCTAACAGCCGCCCTCCTGCTGGTACAAGGGGTTCCTCGGCAACTGGGCACCCCCTCAACAATCCAAACCGCAGCCGGAGCCCTGCGCTCCGGCCTGAGAGCAGCCGCCGACCCCTTCCCCGAAGACCAACGCGGCCTGCTCCCCGCCCTGGTAGTGGGCGACACCTCCCGCATGGACCCCCAGGTAACCGCCGACTTCAAAGAAGCGGGCCTCACCCACCTGACCGCCGTATCCGGCGCCAACCTCGCCATCATCGCCGGCGCGGCCCTGGCCCTGTCCCGCCTGACAGGCCTCCCCCTACCCGTGAGAGCGATCCTGGCCGCAACCGCCATGGTCGCCTTCGCAGTAGTGGCCCGACCCTCCCCCAGCGTCCTCCGCGCCCTGGCAATGGGCCTGGCAGCCGCACTGGCCCTGGCCACGGGCCGCCCCCGCCACGGCATGGCCGCCCTGTCGATCTCCGTCCTCTTCCTGATCCTCTTCTCCCCAGACCTGGCCCGCTCCTACGGCTTCGCCCTCTCCGTAACCGCCACCGCCGGCATCCTCCTCCTGGCCCCCAAATGGCGCGACCACCTAACCCAGCCCCCACCCCATCACCCACCAACCCCACCAACCCCCGCCCCGGCCCATCCGTCCCCTACCCCCACCCCAAGCCCGGTCCGCCGCTCTCCTACCGTCGCCCCAGTGCGACCCTCGTCTGCCCTCCCCCAACACGCCACCCGAGGAAGCACACCCACAGGCCCCGGCGGCAAAGGCCACTCACAAGCAGACAACTCCACGCACCAAGCACGCGCGCACCCGACCACCACAGGACCCGTCGCCGCGCACCCCACCATCACAGAGCTCACCACCCCACGTCCCAACACCACGGCGCCCGTTGCCGCGCACCTCACCATCACAGAGCCCACGACCCCACGTCCCAACACCACGGCGCCCGTTGCCGCGCACCCCACCATCACAGAGCCCACCGCCACAGAGCCGATCGGCACCTCACGACCCCTCACCGCACGTCCAGCCGCGTCCCTCGCCCTCACCACGGAGGCCCCCCAGACCCGCAGCACACACGAGCGACACCACCCACGACCAAGATCTTCCGTGGCCCAGGCGGCAACAAGCCTCCTCAGGCCGCGGCGGGCAATGCCCAGGTGGCTGGCGGAGGCGATCGCGGTACCGGCCGCCGCGCAGTTCGCCGTGACACCCGTGCTGGTCCTGATGTCCGGCCAGGTCACCCCGGTCGCGGTGATCGCCAATCTCCTGGCCGGCCCCGCAGTGGCCCCGGCGACGCTCCTGGGTTTCGCCGCATCCGTCGTGGCCCCGATCAGCGTCGAGGCGGCACAGATCCTGCTGATCCCGGCCGGATACGCCGTGGGCTGGATCATCACCGTCGCACAGTGGGCGGCGGGCCTGCCGTTCGCCACCATCCCCTGGCCAGGCGGCCTGCTCGGCCTGGCACTCCTGGCTATGGCAGTGGCGGTCGCCGTACCCCTGCTCCGTCACCCGCGATGCCGAGCCGTCACCCTGGCCGTGCTGGCGGGCATCCTGGTCGCCGCCATAGTCCTCCCACCCGCCCTGTCCCCGTGGCCCCCGCGCCGATGGCTCATGGTGATGTGCGACGTGGGTCAGGGCGACGGCATGGCCATCGCCGCAGGCCCAGGCAGAGCAGTGGTCGTGGACACCGGCCCCGACCCAACCCCCATGGACCGCTGCCTACGCGACCTGGGCATCCGCGAGATCCCGCTGATCATCCTGACTCACCCGCATGCCGACCACACCGGCGGCCTGACCGGAGTCCTGAAGAACCGCCGCATAGGCGCCGCCCTACTGACCAACCACTCCGCCACCCCCGCCCCCATCACCCGAACCTTCGCAACCCACCACATCCCCCAATGGACAGCCACGCCCGGCACCCAATGGACCTTCGGCCCCTCCGAACTCACCGTCCTGGCCCCGCCCGCGACACCCTCAACCGCACACATCGGAACCCAAGGCAGCGAGATCAACAACACCAGCGTCGTACTCCGCGTCCGCTGGCACGCGGGCTCCATCCTCCTGAGCGGCGACATAGAAACCGAAGCCCAGGCCGACCTCCTGCGAACCGCCTCCCCCGCCGCCGACATCCTGAAGGTCCCCCACCACGGCTCCGCCCGCCAGGACCCCGCCTTCATCTCCGCGGTCGGCGCCCGAGCAGCCCTGATCAGCGTCGGCTCCGACAACACCTACGGCCACCCCGCACCGGCGACACTGGCCCTCCTCCACCGCTCCGGCACCCGCGTCTACCGAACCGACCAGTCCGGCGACCTAGCCATAACCGACCACAACGCCACTCTCGCCATCACCTCCCGCAACTAACCCCACCGCCCGTCCCCCACTCCGTCCAGCCCGCATACCCCCCGCCCGTGCCCCATGACCACCCATGCTCTTCCCTGATCTGCAACCACGTTCGTACGCGCATGTGGCAACCCATACTCCCTTTTGATCCGCAACCGAGCCCGTGCGTCGCATGTGGCCACCCATGCTCTCCCTTGATCCGCAACCACGCCGTGCGCGCATGTGGCCGCCTCTGCTCCCTTGATCCGCAACCACGCCCGTGCGCGCATGTGGCCGCGTGGGCCTTCACGGCTCGGAACCGCGTACCGCGTGCGGGCCGAAACCCCACGTCGCGCGGTGGGACATCACTCGGCTCGGCCGGGACATCGCTCGCGGCCCCAGGCGGTTCGGGTGCCGTGCGCGGTGTCCTCGGGCTTGGCTGTGGGTGGGGGTGGGGTGGCGCGTCGATCTGGTGGGTGGTGGATTGAGTTACGGGTTGTCGTTGGGACGTGGCATGCTGCTCGACATGGCCGCAACCGATCCACCACTCGTAACCCTGGTCGTAGGCGACGAGGAGCTGCTGGCTGAGCGGGCCGTTGGCGAGGTTGTCGCCATCGCGCGTGCTGCCGATGCCGGGGCGGAGGTGCACGATCTGGTCGGGTCCAAGGTGGCGCAGGGAGAGCTGACGCAGCTGGCCTCACCGTCCTTGTTCGGGGACCGGTCGGTGGTGGTGATCCGGTCGGCGCAGGATCTGGGCAAGGATGTGATCGCCGAGGTTCTGGCCTATGCGGGGCGGCCTTCCGATGACACGGTGCTGGTGCTGATGCATCCGGGCGGGGTCAAGGGGAAGGCACTGGTCGACGGGCTGAAGAAGGCTCGGGTGAACGTTGTCACCGTCAGCAAGCTCACCAAGCCCGCCGAACGGCTCGACTTCATCAAGACCGAGGTGAAACGGGCGAAGCGCGCCATCGCCGGTGACGCGGCGCAGGCACTCCTTGAGGCCGTGGGCAACGATCTTCGTGAACTGGCTGCCGCGTGTAGTCAGCTGGCGTTCGACACGCAGGAGAAGACCATCACCCTGGCGGCGGTCGCGCGCTATCACAAGGGGCGGGCTGAGGTCACCGGGTTCAACGTGGCGGACTCGGCCGTGGAGGGGCGGCTGGGGGACGCGCTGGAGCAGTTGCGCTGGGCTCTGGGCACGGGCGTGGCGCCGGTGCTGCTGGTCAGCGCGATGGCGGGCGGCCTGCGGTCGCTGGCCAAGGTGGGCGGGGCGCCCCGCAACCTTCGCGGCGGTCAGCTGGCCGGCCACCTGGGGATGCCGCCGTGGAAGGTCGATCGGGTACGCCGCCAGCTCAACGGCTGGGGGCCGGAGGGGTTGTCACGGGCGCTCCAGGCGGTTGCGGTGGCCGACGAGCAGGTCAAGGGCGGCGGCGCCGACCCGGGCTACGCGCTCGAACGCGCCGTCCAGACCATCGTGGCCAACCGCACGGGGCGCTGACACCCCCGGAAACCGCCGGTCGTGCAGGGTTCAGACGCCCAAGGACCCCACAAGGGCACCTGGGCAGACGAGCCACTGGTCAAGGACGCGGGGACAGACGAGTAACTGGCCAAAGCACTTGGACGACAGACCGGGGTTGTAGGCACGGCCAGCGGGACGACAGACGAGGTTGCAGGCCAGGGCGGCGAGACGACAGACCATCGCAGGCAAGGCAGCGGGACGGCAGAGAACCAAGCGCAGGCCGGATCGCCGCTGACGGGTAGACGCGCGTCCCCCAAGGGCACCGCGCAGACGAGCCGTCGGGCGAGGCGCGGAACAGCCGGGTTACTGGCCAAGGCAGCGGGACGGCAGACCGGGCGCAGGCGAAGGCGCCGGGACGGCGGACAGGTCGGCGGACGGGTCGTCGGGGCCTGGGGTCTGGAAGTTAGGCGGGGGTCAGGGTGATGCCGAGCATGCCGGGGCCTACGTGGGCACCCACGACGGCGCCTACCTCCACCAAGGTGAGTTCGCGCAGTCCCGGCAGGCGTTTGCGGAGGCGGTCGGCCAGGGCGTGGGCTCGGTCGGGGGCGGACAGGTGCTGGACTGCCAGGTCCACCGGTGACGAGGAGGCGGCCTCCACGGCCAGATCTTCCATGCGGGCCACCGCCCGGGTAGCCGTGCGGACCTTTTCCAGGGGCTGGATGGTGCCGTCCTTGATGTGGAGCAGGGGTTTGATCATGAGGGCCGAGCCGAACAGGGTGGCGGCGGCGCTGACCCGGCCGCTGCGGTGGAGTTGGTCGAGGGTGTCGACGTAGAAGAACGTGCGGGTGGCGGCGGCGCTGGTGCGGGCGGCTTCGGCCACCGTGGCGAGCGGGGCGCCCTGGGCGGCGGCGCGGGCGGCGGCCAGGACCGGGTATCCGAGGCCCATGGCGAGTGACCGGCTGTCCACGACCTCGACCGGTAACCCGGCGGACGAGGCGGCCAGTTCGGCGGCGCCGACGGTTCCGGACAGTTCGGCGGACAGGTGGATGGAGACGATCGCGGTATGGCCGGCCGCCGCGAGCGTGCGGTAGCAGGCGGCGAACCGTGAAGGGGACGGCTGCGAGGTCGTGACCGTGGCGAGGTCGCCGGTGAAGCCGGGTTCGTCGTGGGCTGTTCCACCCACGAGCACCGAAAGGGGGACGATCGTAACGCCTTCGACGGCGGGCAGGTAGGCGGTGGAGTCCGTGACAACGGCGACCGAAGGCGGCATACCCCGAGATTAGCTACTGAACGGGGGTGCCACCCCGCCAGACGCGGCGCGGCTTGAGTCCGAAGGACCAGGCGAAGGCGCCCTCGTGGTCGGCGTCCCACTGGACGATGTCGGCCAGGCGGCCGGGAGCGAGCACACCGCGGTCGGGCGCGCCCAGGACGGTGGCGCCACCGAGCGTCGCGGCGCGCAGGGCGTCGTTGACGCTCATGCCGAAGGCGGCGACGGCCATCGCGATGACCTGGGACATCGAGGTGATGCCGCAGTAGCCGGGGTTGTGGTCGCTGCCGAGGGCGACGATCACGCCGTGCTTGATCATCTTGCGCACCGGCGGAAGGTTGCCACGCTGGAGCGCGGTGGCCGGGCAGACGACGGCGGGCACGCCGTACCGGGAGAGGATGGCGAGGTCCTCGTCGGAGGTGTGGTGGAGTCCGTCGGCGGAGGCGCAGCCGAGTTCGGCGGCCAACTGGACGGCGCCGCGGCGGCTGAACAGGCCGGCGTGGATGCGCGGCAGCAGGCCGACGTTGCGGCCGGAGGCGAGGACCCAGCGGGATTCCTCGGTGGTGAAGTGGCCTTCGTCGCAGTAGACGTCGACACTGTCGGCTCCGGCGGCGGCCGCGTCGGCACACCAGGCGCCCACGGCCTCGACGTATTCGCGCTGGCGGCCGAAGTACTCGGGCGGAACGACGTGGGCCGCGAGGAAGGTGACGTGCACCCGCGGCATCATCGGCTCCTTCTCCAGCTCGCGCAGGAGCCGCACGTCGGCGAGTTCGCCGTCGCGCGTGAGGTGGTAGCCGGTCTTGGCCTCGACGGTGGTCGTGCCGCTGAGCAGCCAGGAGCGAAGACGCTCGCGCACGCCGTTGCAGAGGGTCCACGGGTCGGTGCCGCGGGTCACGGTGACGGTGGAGCCCACGCCGCCGCCCGCGGCGGTGATCGCCGAGGAGGTGGAGCCGCCGGTGCGGATGGCCAGTTCGGCGTAGCGGTTGCCGGCGTAGACGGGGTGGGTGTGCGCGTCGATGAGGCCGGGAGTGACGAGGGCGCCGCCGAGGTTCTCCACGTGGTCGACGTCGACGATGTCGTCGACGACGCCGGGCACGCTCTGCGGCAGGTCCGGCGCGCGGCCGACCCAGGCGATGCGGTCGTTGTGCACGAGGATGGCCGCGTTGCTCAGGACCTCGTTGCCGGTCCAGAGGCGGCCGATGTTGGTCAGCAGGCGAACGGTCACCGCATCACCGCCACGCACGGACGCGAAACAGAGCGCACGGCTCCCGCCGCGCCCACTGAGTCCAGTCCGGGTCCGGACGACATGGGGTCTCCTGCTCTCATCCGCCAATGATGTGCGGTGACCGTATCGCCGGACGCATGATCCGGCGATTTCAGTTCAGTTACGTTATTTCACAGGTCGGCCGACTGTACAGGGTTATTCGGAAGAAATCACAATCGTCACAGCGCCCCCTGCATGCGTCTCGTCCCGCAGCAGCCATCATCCGCAACCCGTGCCCTTTGCTGTCCTGAGGCTTGGCCAATGGTAGCAATCCCAGGCACATCAAGGCCACTGTCGCATTTGTCAGGATTTAAGATGTACGGCTACCGCCATACGCTGGGCATTCACCCAATCGAGATAGCGATAGCCGTACAGATGAAAATGGAGATCAGACCCGTTCGACCGGCTTGGCGACCTTCTCCAGCTCGTGGAACAGGCTCGACAGCACCCACGCGTGCAGGATCGTGCCGTCCTCGACGTGCTCGACGGAGACGACCTCGCCCTCCTCGTGGGCCCGCGAGACCAGGTCACCCCTGTCGTAGGGGACCAGCAGGCGCACCTCGTGGTCCAGGCGGGGCAGCTGCCGTTCGATGAGCTCCATGAGCTCGGGCAGGCCCGCGCCGGTCCGCGCGGAGACGACGATGCTGTTGCGCTCGCGCCGCGTGATGCGGTCGATCACTTCCTGGTCGGCGGCGTCGGCCTTGTTGATCACCACGACCTCGGCCACGTCGAGCGCGCCCTCGATGGTGGAGAAGACCTCGCGAACCGCCGCGATCTGCCCTTCGGGGTCGGGGTGCGAGCCGTCCACGACATGGAGGATCAGGTCCGCGTCGGCGACCTCCTCCAGCGTGGACCGGAACGCCTCCACCAGCTGGTGCGGCAGGTGGCGCACGAACCCGACGGTGTCGGCGATCGTGAACAGCCGCCCGTCCGGCGTGCGCGACCTGCGCACGGTCGGGTCCAGGGTGGCGAACAGCGCGTCCTCGACCAGCACGCCCGCACCGGTGATGCGGTTGAGCAGCGAGGACTTGCCCGCGTTGGTGTAGCCGGCGATGGCCACGGCCGGCACCTCGCGGCGCTGGCGCTGGTGGCGCATGACCTCGCGCGAGGTGGACATGCCGGAGATCTGCTTGCGCAGCTTCGACATCCGCTCGCGGATGCGCCGGCGGTCGAGCTCGATCTTCGTCTCACCGGGTCCGCGACCGCCGACGCCGACGCCGTTGGAGGAACGGCCGCCGACCTGACGGGACAGGTTGCCACCCCAGCCACGCAGGCGCGGCATGAGGTACTGCAACTGGGCGAGCTCGACCTGGGCCTTGCCCTCCCGGCTCTGCGCGTGCTGGGCGAAGATGTCCAGGATCAGCATCGTCCGGTCGACGACCTTCACCTTGACGACCTCTTCGAGCTCGCGCAGCTGGGCCGGGGTCAGCTCGCCGTCGCAGATCACCGTGTCCGCGCCGGAGGCGTCGACGATGTCGCGCAGCTCCAGCGCCTTGCCGGAGCCGATGTAGGTTGCCGGGTCAGGCTTCTGCCGCCGCTGGATGAGGCCCTCGAGCACCTCGGATCCCGCGGTTTCGGCCAGAAGCTTGAGCTCCAGCAGGGAGTTTTCGGCATCGCTCGACGAACCGGAGGTCCAGACGCCCACGAGGACCACCCGCTCGAGACGGAGCTGGCGGTATTCGACCTCGGTGACGTCCTGGAGTTCGGTGGAAAGGCCCGCTACGCGGCGGAGCGCGTGGCGCTCTTCGAGGTCCATCTCGCCGGTCTCGATCTGGTCGAGCGTGGTGTATTTCTGCATTCGTGTCATCTCTGTTAGGGAACGTCCGGACACCGTGGTGTCTTCCCCAGATGGTGGCACGACATCCACACCGCCATCACCTGGTTATCCGGGTACGACGTTGATGTTCCCCGATCCGGCCTCGATGGTCACGCGGTTGGCGGCGTTCGGGTCGTTGGTGACCTCGACCTTGGAGTTTCCGGAGCTGGCGTTGGTGCTGACGTTGTAGGAGCCGCCGGGCAGGGTGAGCGTGACGTCGCCGGATCCGGCTTCGAGGCTGACGTCGGCCGGCGCGCTGGCGTACTTGAGGTCGATGCTGCCGGAACCCGCGTCGGCGAGGACCTTCTTGCCGCCGAGGGAGGAGGCCTCGATGTCGCCGGAGCCGGCGGAGGCTTCGAGCTCTCCGGTGAGGTTGCGCAGCGTGATGGTGCCGGAGCCGGCGTCGGCCTTGACCTTCAGGCCCTTGGGCACTTCGATCTTGTAGCTGACGCTGCAGGAGCCGAAGCCGCCCTTGCAGTCGTACGTGACGCGCAGCGTGTCGCCCTCGACCTTGTGCTCGGCCTGTGGCTTGTTGTTGCGCCACTGGAGGGTTTCCGTGACGCGGATGCCCGACCGATCACTCTCGGTGATGACGATGTCGCCGGATCCCGAGTTGACATCCAGGAGCGCGACCTTGTCGTTGACGTCGTAGTTGACGACGCTCTCCTCGGTGGGGCCCCCAATGCTCGCCAGCCCGCAGCCGGTGAGGACGGCCGTGGAGGCCAGCAGAGCCCCCGCGAACACGATGGTTTTCATATCTCAAATCTTCCCGGCCCGGGCCCGGACCCGCATCCGGGATGCCCCCTAGCCGACCCCCGTCTTTGACCCTCGACCCCTCATGAAGTAGCTTCACTTCCATAATCCAGAACATATTTTCCACGGCATGGAAAGGGGTTTCGGCCCATGGAGATCACCGGCCCGATGCTCGACCGATTCGACGAGGTTCTTACCCCGGAGGCGCTCGACTTCGTGGCGGCGCTCCATCGGCGTTTCGACGCCCGCCGCCTGGAACTCCTGGAGGCCAGGCAGACGCGGCAGGCAGAGCTGTCGGCCGGCGGCACGCTTGACTTCCTGCCCGAGACGAAGGCGGTCAGGGAGGGCGAGTGGCAGGTCTCCGCGCCCGCCCCCGGCCTTGAGGACCGCCGCGTCGAGATCACCGGCCCGGTCGACCAGAAGATGACCATCAACGCGCTCAACTCCGGCGCCAAGGTCTGGCTGGCCGACTTCGAGGACGCCAACGCGCCGCTGTGGGACAACTGCGTCGCCGGCCAGCTCAACCTGCGCAACGCCCTCGACCGCGCCATCGACTTCGAGACCGGCGGCAAGAGCTACTCGCTCAAGCCCGACGACGAGCTGGCCACGATCGTGGTCCGCCCGCGCGGCTGGCACCTCAACGAGAAGCACGCCCTGGTCGACGGACAGGAGGTCGCCGCCTCCCTCTTCGACTTCGGCCTCTACTTCTTCCACTGCGCGCGGCGCCAGCTCGACAAGGGCAAGGGCCCGTACTTCTACCTGCCGAAGATGGAGTCCCACCTTGAGGCGCGGCTGTGGAACAACGTCTTCGTCCACGCCCAGGACGCGCTCGGCATCCCCCAGGGCACGATCCGGGCAACCGTCCTGATCGAGACGTACCCGGCCGCGTTCGAGATGGAGGAGATCCTGTACGAGCTGCGCGAGCACTCGGCCGGTCTCAACGCGGGCCGCTGGGACTACCTCTTCAGCGTGATCAAGAAGTTCCGCACGCGTGGCCGCGAATTCCTGCTGCCCGAGCGCAACGCGGTGACGATGACCGCGCCGTTCATGCGCGCGTACACCGAACTGCTGGTGCGCACCTGCCACAAGCGCGGCGCGCACGCGATCGGCGGCATGGCCGCGTTCATCCCGAGCCGCCGCGACCCCGAGGTCAACGCGGTCGCGCTGGAGAAGGTGCGCGCGGACAAGACCCGCGAGTCCGGCGACGGCTTCGACGGCTCGTGGGTGGCCCACCCCGACCTGGTGCCGATCTGCCGCGAGGTCTTCGACGGCGTGCTCGGCGAGCGTCCCAACCAGCTCGACCGCACCCGCGAGGACGTGCGGGTCAGCGCCGAGGACCTGCTCAGCGTCTCGGCCACGCCCGGCAGCATCACCGAGACCGGTCTGCGCAACAACGTGGACGTCGCCCTGCGCTACCTGGCCGCCTGGATGGGCGGGCTCGGCGCGGTCGCGATCCACAACCTCATGGAGGACGCCGCCACGGCCGAGATCTCCCGTTCGCAGATCTGGCAGTGGATCCACAACGGCATCGCGCTGGCCGACACCGGCGAGACGGTCACGAAGGAGCTGGTCGAGCGGATCATCGCCGACGAACTCGCCAAGATCGCGAAGGAGCCCGGCTACGACGCCGAGCGCTACGCCCAGGCCGAGGCGCTCTTCAAGGAGGTCGCGCTCGACGATGATTTCGCGGAGTTCCTCACACTTCCGGCTTATGCTCGCATGCCATGACCCCTTTGGCGGAGTTCATCACGGCACTGCACGGGGTGGCCTCGGGTGAGGGCGAGGTCATCACCGACCCGGTACGCCTGCGCACCTACGAGTGCGACGGCCTGACCTACCACCGGGCCACCCCCGGCGTCGTGGTGCTCGCCGAGTCCGCCACGCAGATCGCCGCGATCGTCAAACTCTGCAACAGGTACGGCGTGCCGTTCGTCGCCCGGGGATCGGGCACGGGCCTGTCCGGCGGCGCGCTGCCCAGAACCGACGGCGTGCTCATCGTCACCTCGAAGATGCGGCGCGTCCTGGAGATCGACCTGCCCAACCGGCGCGTCGTCGTCGAGCCGGGCGTCACCAACCTGGCGATCACCGAGGCGGTGCGCGGGCAGGGCTACTACTACGCCCCCGACCCCTCCAGCCAGCAGATCTGCTCCATCGGCGGCAACGTGGCCGAGAACTCGGGCGGCGCCCACTGCCTGAAGTACGGCTTCACCGTGAACCACGTCGAGGCCTGCGAGATCGTCACCCCCGACGGAGACATCGTCACCCTTGACCGGATGGATCCGGGTTACGACCTGCTCGGGGCGTTCGTGGGCTCGGAGGGCACGCTGGGCATCGCCACCAAGGTCACGGTGCGGCTCAGCCGTACCCCTGAGGCGGTGACGACGGTGCTGGCCGCCTTCGCGAGCATCGAGCAGGGCGGCCAGGCCGTGTCGGCGATCATCGGGGCGGGGATCGTTCCGGCGGCCATCGAGATGATGGACGCGCTGTCGATCGAGGCGGCCGAGGCGGCGGTGGCCTGCGCCTACCCCGAGGGGGCGGGCGCGGTGCTGATCGTGGAGCTGGACGGTCCCGCCGAGGCGGTCGAGCGGCAGTTCGCGCAGCTCACGGAGATCTGCGCGCAGGCGTTCGAACTGCGGGTGGCGGCCGATCCGGCCGAGCGGGCGGCGATCTGGAGGGGGCGCAAGTCGGCGTTCGCGGCGGTGGGGCGGATCAGCCCGGCCTACATCGTGCAGGACGGCGTGGTGCCGCGTACGAGCCTGCCCGCGGTGCTGGCGAGCATCGACCGGCTTTCCGCCGAATACGGGATCAAGGTGGCGAACGTCTTCCACGCCGGGGACGGGAACCTGCATCCGCTGGTGCTGTTCGACGACGCGGAGCCGGGGGCGGGCGAGCGCGCCGAGACGGTGTCGGGCAAGATCCTCGATCTGTGCATCGAGAACGGCGGATCGATCACGGGTGAGCACGGGGTCGGGGTGGACAAGTCCCGATATATGCCGAGGATGTTCTCCGACGACGATCTCGACACCATGCAACTCGTCCGCTGCGCCTTCGACCCGGGGAACCTGTCGAACCCCGGCAAGGTCTTTCCCACGCCGCGGCTCTGCGGCGAGGTGCCAGGCGTGCGGAAGGGCGTGCATCCCCTGGTCGAGTCGGGGAAGGCGGAGCAGTTCTGATGGTGGAAGAGGCACTCGCGAAGAGCGGTGTCACCGTGCGCGAGGCCGGTCCGCTCGACGCCGTGGGCGACGTGACGCCCGCCTTCGTCGCGCTGCCGGAATCCGTGGAGGAGATCTCCGCGCTCCTGCGCGCCTGCGCCGAGGCCGACCTCGCCGCCGTGCCCGTCGGCGGCGGCACCAAGCTCGACTGGGGCGCGCCGCCCGAGCGCTGCGACGTGCTGATCGACACCTGTTGCATGAACCAGATCATCGAGCACGCCGCCGGCGACCTCGTCGTCCGCGCGCAGGCCGGGGTGACGCTGGAGGCGCTCGCCGACCGGCTCGCGACGCAGGGCCAGGAGCTCGTCTACGACGGCCCCTTCCGCGACGAGGCCACCGTCGGCGGACTGCTCGCCGCCGGGACCGCCGGCCCCCGCTCCTTCCGGTACGGCACGCCGCGCGACCTCCTCATCGGCATCACCGTCGTCCTGGCCGACGGCACGATCGCCAGGTCCGGCGGCAAGGTCGTCAAGAACGTCGCCGGCTACGACCTCGGCAAGCTCTTCACCGGCTCGTTCGGGACACTCGGCGTGATCGCCGAGGCCACCTTCCGCCTGCATCCGCTGCCCGCCGAGCGCGCGTGGGTCCACGCGCGCTTGGCTCCGTCGCAGGTCCAGGCGGCCGCGGTACGGCTGGCGGCCGCGCAGGCCGAGCCCGCCGCGGTCGAACTCGACTGGCCGGACCCTACCGGCCCGGTCACGCTGGCCGCCCTCGTCGAAGGCGCCGCCGCCGCCCGGCGCGCACGGACGCTTCTGGATGAGGACACCACCTCGATGCCCGGCTGGTGGGGTGAGGCCGGCGAGGGTGAGTCGCTGGCCGAGGTGCGTTGCCTGCCCGACCGGGTCGGCGGCGTCCTGGCCGTTGTGGCGGGAACGGGGCTGGCGCTGCGCGGGTCTCCCGTCTCCGGCCGGTTCTTCCTCTGGGGGGACGGGGCCGGGTTCGGGCCCGTGGTCGCCGGGCTGCGGGAGGCGGGGGCGCGGGTCGGCGTGCTGGCTTCGCCGTACCGGATGGACCGGTGGGGTGAGGTGTCCGCGCTGCCGCTGATGCGGCGGGTGAAGGAGCGGTTCGATCCCGGGCGCAGGATGTCCCCCGGCCGGTTCGTGGGAGGGATCTAGCATGGACCCGAAGCTGATCAAGGACTGCGTGCACTGCGGGTTCTGCCTGCCGACCTGCCCGACCTACGTGTTGTGGGGCGAGGAGATGGACTCTCCGCGCGGGCGGATCCACCTCATGAAGCAGCACACCGACGGCACACCGGTCACCCCCGAGATGGCCGGGCATTTCGACGCGTGCCTCGGATGCATGGCGTGCGTGACCGCGTGCCCGTCCGGGGTGAAGTACGACCGGCTGATCGAGCAGACGCGCGCCGAGGTCGAACGCGTGTACGTGCGCGACCCGCGCGAGCGGGCGGTGCGGGGGATCGTGTTCGGCCTGTTCCCCTATCCGCGGCGGCTGCGGCTGTTGCGTCCGGGTATCGGGCTGGCTGAGCGGATGGCGCCCTTCCTGGAGCGTGTGCACCCGAGCCTCGGCGCCATGGCCGCCCTCGCGCCCCGGGTCACGCGCCGGCAGCGCCTGCCGCGTCGCGTCCGCGCCCGCGGGCCGCGCCGGGCGGTCGTCGGCATGCTCACCGGGTGCGTACAGGGCGAGTTCTTCCCCCAGGTGAACGCGGCGACCGCGCGCGTGCTCGCGCTGGAGGGCTGCGAGGTCGTGATCCCGCCCGGCCAGGGCTGCTGCGGGGCCCTCAGCGTGCACTCCGGCCGCGAAGACCAGGCCCGCCGTTTCGCCAGACGCACCATCCGCACCTTCGAACGCGCCGGCGTCACCACCGTCGTCGTCAACGCCGCCGGCTGCGGATCCTCCATGAAGGAGTACGGCGAGCTGCTCGCCGACCGGCCGGACTGGGCGGCCAGGGCCCGCGCCATCAGGACCGTCGACCTGGCCGAATGGCTCGCCGAACTGGGCCCCGTCGCCACCCGCCACCCACTCCCCCTGACCATCGCCTACCACGACGCCTGCCACCTCGCCCACGCCCAGGGCATCCGGGCCGAGCCGCGCGCGCTCCTGTCGGCCATCCCGGGCCTGTCGGTGCGCGAGGTGCCGGACGCGGCGATCTGCTGTGGCTCGGCGGGCACGTACAACATCTTCCAGCCCGAGGCCGCCCGCGACCTGGGCGACCGCAAGGCCAAATCGGTGGCGTCGACCGGGGCCGAGCTGCTGGTGTCGGCCAATCCGGGGTGCACGATGCAGATCGCGTCGGCGATGGCGCAGGCGGGCGGCTCGATCCGCGTCGCCCACACGGCCGAGGTCCTCGACGCGTCCCTACGCGGTGTCTCCCTGTGAGGCCCGCCATGCCCAACCACCCACCACCCACCGCCCCGCCTCCCCTCACCACGGACGCGCCCGCCCCGCCCGCAGCGCCCGCCTCGCCGCGCTCGTGCCCTCCCCAGACCGTCTCGGCCCACCGACCGTCGCCCACGACCATCTCAGCGCGGGGCCCATCAACCCTGAGGCGGTCAGACCCGAGGCGGTCAGACCCGAGGCGGTCAACCCCGGGGTCGTCAGACCCGAGGCCGTCAACCCCGGGGTCGTCAGACCCGAGGCCGTCAACCCCGGGGCCGTCAGACCCGAGGCCGTCAACCCCGGGGCCGTCAGACCCGAGGCCGTCAACCCCGGGGCCGTCAGACCCGAGGCCGTCAACCCCGGGGTCGTCAGACCCGAGGCCGTCAACCCCGGGGCCGTCAGACCGGGGGAGGTCAGCCGGGGGTCGGGGTGGTTCGAAGGCGGGTGGAACGGGAGTAAGTTGCCCAGGGAGCCGGGTGGGGAGCGAGCGGGGGTGAGCGGGTGAGCGTGCAGTCGGTCGATCGGGCGCTCGACGTGCTGGAGGCGCTGGCCGAGCATGGCGGCGAAGCCGGTCTGTCGGAGATCGCGGCCAGGACGGGCCTGCCGTACGGGACGATCCACCGCCTGTTGCAGACCCTGTTGTCACGCGGCTACGTGCGGCAGGAGTCCGACCGGCGCTACGCCCTCGGTGGCGGGCTGGTACGGCTGGGCGGCGTCGCCGAGCGGATGGTCGGGGTGTGGGCGCAGCCGTACCTGACGAGGATGGTCGAGTTGTCCGGTGAGACGGCGAACCTGGCCGTCCTGGAGGGCGACTTCATCGTCTACGTGGCGCAGGTGCCGTCGCCGCGGAGGCTGCGGATGTTCGCCGAGGTCGGGCGGCGGGTGCTGCCGCACAGCACGGCCGTCGGCAAGGTACTGCTCGCCGACCGGGCCACCGACGAGGCCCTCAGCCTGTTCGAGCGCACCGGCATGCCCCGCAAGACCGCCAACACCATCACCGACCCGCAGTCGATGCTCGCCGAACTGGACCGGGTCCGCGTCCGCGGCTACGCGATGGACCTGGGCGAGGAGGAGCTGGGCGTGCACTGCCTGGCGGTACCGGTGCAGGACGGCAACCGCGTGGTGGCGGCCATGTCGGTATCCGGCCCGGCCGAACGCATCGACGCCCTGGACCGGGACGAGCTCGCCACCGGCATGCGCAAGATCGCCACCGCCTTCGGCTCAGAACTCAGCCCCACCCCCTGACCTCCTCCCTCGCGAAATCGGCGGCCGACCGGCATCCCGGGGGGCCACAAACCTGACGGGTGCCGCCACACCCGGCCCCCTGGTCACGCCCCGGGCGCCGCCGACAGGCGCGGGGTGGGCCGCCATCGACTGATGTGCCGGGCGGCGCCACACGCACCACCGACGGCGCGGCAGGGCGGGGCGCGGCCGGCGGTCGCAGGGAACGAGACGGGCAACCAAAGGCGGGCACCCTGCGGGCAAACCGAAGCCGGGCGCCGTGTGCATGCCAACCGGACACCCGGCCCGCAGGAGCGGCAAGGTGGGTTGCGGGTCAAGCAGGGTTGCGGGTCAAGTAGGGGTGCGGGTCAAGCGGGTGACGGTCAGGTGGGGGTGATGGCGGTGAAGGGGATGCCGGTGGGGTCGCCGATGATGGCCAGGCGGCCTTGTGGAGAGGCCACGGGGCCGTGGCCCACGGTGCCGCCCAGGTCTTCGGCCAGGGAGGCCACGGAGTCCACGTCCGCCACCGCGAAGTACGTCATCCAGTGCTCGGGGACGCCGGCCCACTCGGCGTCGTTCATCTCCAGGCGGCCCGCCACCGGCCGGCCGCCGGAGTGCCACAACGTGTAGTCGCCGGTCGCCGGATGCGGGTCGTAGGACAGGACAGCGGCGTAGAAGGCGTCGATCCGCTCGCCGTCGCGGGTGTTGAGGTCGAGCCAGTGCACCCCGCCGCCCGTGAACTCCCTCGGCTGCCACAGCACGAACGGGGTCCCGGCCGGGTCGGCGGCTCGGGCGTAGTGGCCGTGGCCGGGGACGTCGAAGGGTTCTTCCAGGAGGGTGCCGCCAAGGGCCGGTACCCTGGCCGCGGCCGCGACGACGTCAGGGGTGGTCAGGTAGACCTCCCACGCCTCGCCCGGGGCCTGCGTGATCTGGGCGACGGGGCGGGTGCCGTCCAGGCACATGGTCCACGCACCGCGCTCGTCGAAGGTCCAGCCGAACAGGCCGCCGTAGAAGCGCTTGGCCGCGGCGGCGTCGGGCGTCAGCAGTTGCACCCAGCAGGGTGTGCCTTCCGAGAACTCCATGAGCGAGAGCTTCTCACCCGGCACCGACAGAACCCAGTAGTGTTGCGCCATGAGCAACAGCTCGGTGCAGTCGGTGGATCGGGCGATCGCGATCCTGGAGATCCTCGCCAGCAAGGGCGCCACCCGGGTGACGGATCTGGCCGTGGAGCTGGACGTGCACAAGTCCACCGCCTTCCGCCTGCTCAACGCCCTCGAACAGGGCGGCCTGGTCGAGCAGAGCGGCGATCGCGGGCGCTACCGGCTCGGGTTCGGGGTGGTCAGGCTTGCCGGGGCGGCCACCGCGCAGCTCGACCTGTCCAAGGAGAGCCGGGAGGTCTGCCGCCGCCTGGCCGAGGACGTCGGCGAGACGGTCAACCTCGCGGTCCCGCAGGACGGCCACGCCGTCAACATCAGCCAGGTACGCGGCCCGTCGGCCATCAGCGGACACAACTGGGTGGGCCAGCGCACCCCCTCCCACGCGACCTCCAGCGGCAAGGTCCTGCTGGCCTTCGGCGCGCTGCCGCTCCCCCGCGAGCTGGAGCGCTACACGCCCGCCACCATCGTCACGGTCGAGGGCCTCGCCCTGGCGGAGATCAGGGAGCGCGGCTGGGCGGGCACGGTCGAGGAGCTGGAGCTGGGCCTGAACGCGGTGGCGGCGCCGGTGCGCGGCTCGGACGGTTCGGTGGTGGCCGCGGTCAGCGCGTCGGGACCGTCGTACCGGCTGACGGCCGAACGCCTGCCGGAGGTCGGCGCGATCCTGGTGGCCGGTGCCCGCGAGATCAGTCAGCGCATCGGCTATTACCGTTGAGGCATGTGTAGAAGCATCAAGACGCTGCGCCCGCCGTACACCGAAGATGTGACCGAGGAGGACGTGCGGGCCGCGGCGCTGCAGTTCGTGCGCAAGATCTCGGGATTTCGCGCGCCCGCCGCGCACAACGCGGAGGCCTTCGACCGCGCCGTGGAGTCGATCACCCAGGCCTCCGAGGAACTCCTCAGCTCCCTCCAGGTCCGCGGAGCTCGCTGAAACGGCCTGTTGACAGGCTCCCTCAGCGAGGGGAACGTCCCCGGTGTAACCCCCATCGGGAGGGAGCCCCCCATGATCAGCGGGCTGTATCAGGGCCAGAACGGCGACTCGCGGCTGGAGCTGAGGGTCGACGTCGACGGAGCACGACCCACCGGACGGGTCAGCGGCGACCTGTTCTCGGTGGCCGGGGCGACCACCTCGTACGTGGGCTCCTTCCGCGTCGACCAGCCGAACACCCAGGCCGAGGGCGGCAAGACCCGGGTCTGGGGTTCCGGCAGGTTCACCTACAGCGTGCCCACGGGGAGCGTCAGCATCACGGTCACCGACGAGGGCGCGTCCGCGCACGTGGGCGGGGACGACTTCCAGCTCGCCTACGTCTCGCCGTACTTCCGCACCGTCCTTCTGGAGCAGGACTCGGTGGCGGGGACGGCGCCGTTCGTGTCGTACAACACGGGCTCGCTGCCCGGCCCGACCGGCTCGCCCGCGCGCGAGCTCAGCGTGCCCGCCGCCTACGCGGAGGCCGGGATCGAGCTCCGCGTCACCGAGCCGGGCGTGGTGCCCACCGGCGGCGAGGGCTCCGACCTGGCCTGGGACGACGCCGAGCTGCATCATGCGATGACAACCCAGTTCAGCCGGTACGGCGACGCCGCCGCCTGGCGGGTCTGGCTGCTGGTGGCCAGCAAGCACGTGGGCGGCTACCGGGGCATCATGTTCGACTACAACGACGGCTTCCAGCGGCAGGGCGCGGCCGTCTTCTACGACGCCATCCAGGGCCAGAGCCCGCAGGCGCAACGTGCCCAGCTCCGCACGTACGTCCACGAGCTGGGCCACGCCTTCAACCTGCTGCACTCCTGGCAGAAGAACCTGGCCACCCCGCCCCAGCCGCTGGGCCCGAACGGCGGCTTCGGCGACCTGTCGTGGATGAACTACGTGCAGAACTACCGCCCGGGCGGCGAACAGGGCTACTGGTCGGCCTTCCCGTTCCAGTTCACCGACGTGGAGCTGGTCCATCTGCGCCACGGGTTCTTCCGCGACGTCGCGATGGGCGCCAACGCGTTCGGCACCGGCGCCGCCGAGATCGACCCGTTCGAGCATCCCGTCATGGACCAGTCGGGGCTGCGGCTGGAGCTGCGGGCCAAGGAGTCGTTCGGCTTCGGCGAGCCGGTCGTGGTGGAGCTGAAGCTCGGCGTCACGGGCGAGGCGCGGACCACGCACAGCCACCTGCACCCGGACACGGAGTTCACGCAGGTCTGCATCACGCAGCCGGGCGGCCGCACGGTCGTCTACCGCCCGATGATGCGCCACTGCGTGGACGCCTCGCCGGACATCCGCCTCGACGAGAACAACCCGGCCGTCTACCGCAGCGCCTACATCGGCCACGGCCGGGACGGCCACTACTTCCAGCAGCCGGGCGAGTACCAGGTGCGCGCCCAGTACATCGCGGGCGACGGCTCGCGGATCGTGTCCAACGTCTGCGCGGTCAGGGTCGGCTACCCGGTCTCGGCCGACGACCACCGGGTGGCCGAGCTGATGCTGGGAGAGGAGCAGGGCAAGCTGTTCTCGCTGCTCGGCTCCGACTCGCCGGCGCTGCGCTCGGGCAACGACGCGCTGGACGAGGTGATCTCCCGGTACGGCTCGCACCCCCTGTCCGTCTACGCCCGGATGGTGAAGGGACTCAACGCCGGGCGGGAGTTCAAGGACCTGACCCCGGCCAGGAACCTGCGCATCCGCCCGCCGGACACCAAGGAGAGCATCGAGCAACTCGGCGTGGTCGTCAGGGACGCCTCGATCGACAACATCACGCTCAACATGGTCATGCGGCGCCTGGCCCGCGCCGAGGCCCGCCAGGGCGACCTGGCCCAGGCCCACGCGGTCATGGACACCATGATCGCGACCTTCGAGGCCAAGAACCTGAACCCGGTCGTGATGCGCCAGATCCGCCGCCAGGCGGAGCTGACCAAGGCGGCGCTGAGCGCGGAAGGCTAGATGAGCGTGAAGGCTAGATGAGCGCGGAAGGCTAGATGAGCGCGGAAGGCTAGATGACCGGCCGGCCGTTCTGGCAGCGGACCACGACCTCGACGTCCTCGCCTTCCTCCCGGTCGAACTCGACCTTCAGGGAGGAGGCGGGGCCGGGTTCGGGGTCGTCCACGGAGTAGCCCTGGGAGGGACTCCAGTTGCGGAGGCTGACCTGCCCGGCCGAGCAGGTGGCGATGACGGTGCCGCCGGCCGTCCTGATCACCTTGCCGCCGCCGGTCGGCGCGGGGGTGGCGGCTCCGGTGGAGGTTCCCGACGGCAGGGTGGCGAGCGCGGAACGGGCTTCCGCCTGCGTCATGACATTTCCGGACTTGCCGGTGAGGACGCCACCCAGGAGCCCGAGCACCGCCACCGCCACCCCGGCAGCCGCCAGCGCGGTCACCGCCCATGCCAGCATCAGTCTCTTCACGGCCCCACACTCCCCCAACCAGGTCTAACGCCAGGTTAACGTGGAGTTATATGGCCTCCATCCTCCTCATCGAGGACGACGTGACCATCCGCACCGCCCTGACCAGGGGCTTGCGCGAGCTGGGTAACGCCGTCTCCTCCTCGTCCACCGCCCTCGACGGCCTGCGCCTGGCCGTGCAGGACCGCCCCGACCTGGTCGTGCTCGACCTCGGCCTGCCCGACCTGGACGGCCTGGAGCTGCTGCGCATGCTGCGCTCGGTCAGCCAGGTGCCGGTGATCGTGGCCACGGCGCGCGACGGCGACGCCGAGATGGTCCCGGTCCTCGACGCGGGCGCCGACGACTACGTGGTCAAGCCGTTCAGCGCCGCCCAGCTCAACGCCCGGGTCAAGGCGGTGCTGCGCCGTACCGGGGAAGACCGCCCCGACGCGTCGGTGAAGGTCGGCGGGCTGAGCGTCGATCCGCGCTCGCGGGTGGCCGCGCTCGACGGGACACCGCTGGACCTGACGCCGCGGGAGTTCGACGTGCTGCACTACCTGGCCGCCCGCGCGGGCGAGGTGGTCTCCAAGCGCGAGCTGCTCACGGAGGTCTGGCAGCTCCCGTACGGCGGCGCCGACAAGACGGTCGACGTCCACCTGTCGTGGCTGCGCAGAAAGCTCGGCGAGACCGCCTCCGAACCCCGCTACCTCCACACCGTCCGCGGCGTCGGCGTCAAGCTGGTCGGGCCCGCGTGAGGCGCTGGCTGGGGCTGCTGGTGGCGGCCACGACGTCGGTGGTGCTGATCGCGCTGCTGGTGCCGATGGCGCTGCTGATCCGCTCGGTGGCCGAGAACGGCGCCATGGCGCGGGCCACCAGCGCGGCCGAGTCGGTGGTCGTGGCGGTGGGCACGCCGGACCTGGAGCTGGCGGTCGAGCGGGTGCCCGCGCCCGTGTCGGTGTTCCTGCCGGACGGGCGGGTCGTGGGCGCGCGGGCGCGGGAGTCGGACGCGGTCCGGCTGGCGCGCGCGGGGCGCAGCGTGACCGCGGAGACGGCGGGCGGCAGGGAGGTCCTGGTCTCGGTCAGGTCCGCGCAGGGCCCGGTGGTGATCCGGGTGTTCGTGAGCGACGCGGAGCTGTTCGCGGGCGTGCGGGAGGCGTGGCTGGCGCTGCTGCTGCTCGGTCTCGCGCTGGTGGTGCTGGGGATCGTGCTGGCCGACCGGCTGGCGGTGCGGGTGACGCGGCCGGTGGACGAGCTGGCGCGGGTCTCCCACCGGCTGGCAGGAGGCGACCTGGAGGCGCGGGCGGAGCCGGGCGGGCCGCCCGAGGTGGAGTCGGTGGGCCTGGCGCTCAACCACCTGGCCGGCCGGATCGGCGACCTGCTCGCCAGTGAGCGCGAGTCGGTGGCGGACCTGTCACACCGCCTGCGCACGCCGCTGACCGGTCTGCGCCTGGACGCCGAGTCGCTGCGCGACCCGGAGGAGGCGGCCCGCATCGGCGAGCGCGCCGACGCCCTGGAACGCGCGGTGAACGCCGTCATCACCGAGGCCCGCGGCCGCACGGGCGTCCGGCCGCCGCCCGCCTCGTGCGACGCGACGGCGGTGGTGGGCGATCGGGTGCGGTTCTGGGCGGTGCTGGCCGAGGATCAGGAGCGCGCCCTCACGGTCGAGCTGCCCGGCGGGCCGCTTGAGGTCGCGGTGGGGGCGGCCGAGCTGGCGGCGTGCGTGGACGCGCTGCTGGGCAACGTCTTCGCCCACACCCCCGAGGGAGTCGCCTTCTCCGTACGGCTGGCGCCGCACGAGAAGGGCGCCGCCCTGACCGTCGCCGACGAGGGCCCCGGGTTCCCGCCCGAGCTGCAGGAACGCGGCTCCAGCGCGGGCGGCTCCACCGGGCTGGGCCTGGACATCGCCCGCCGTACGGCCGAGTCGTCGGGCGGCGCGATGACGGTGTCGAGTGCCGCCGTCGAGCTGATTCTCGGCTTAACCCAGCGTTAGGGTTGCCACAGCGCGGCTTTACCGTTGATCGCGCTTTGCTTGACCCATGAACATCACCAAGAAGATCGTCATCGCCGGCGCCGGCGCCGTGGTCCTCCTCGCGGGCGGCGGCGTCGCCTACGCCTCGGCCAACGCCCCCGTGGCCCCGAAGGTCACGGTCGAGCAGGCCATCGACATCGCCAAGAAGCAGGTCCCCGGCGCGTGGGTGAGCAGCGTCGACCACGACGAGGACGGCTCCTGGGACGTCGACCTGGTCAAGGGCGACGTCGAGCACGAGCTGCGGCTTGACGCGAGCAACGGCAAGGTCCTCAAGAACCAGACCGAGAAGGCCGACGCGGACGACGCCGCCGACGACGACTGACCCTCAGCACCCGTCGAGTACGCGCTCCATGGCCTCTTTCTCCGCGGCCGTCACCCAGAGCGCGTACTTGACCTTCACGTCGATCTGCCGCGCGATGTAGGCGCACCGATAGCCCTTGCGCGGCGGCAGCCAGGTGGCCGCGTCGGAGTCGCTCTTCTGGTTGTTGAGCGGCCCGTCGACGGCCATGAGGTTGAGCGGGTCGTTGGCGAACTCCCTGCGCTTGCCGTCCGCCCACTGCTGGGCGCCCTTCTGCCAGGCGTCGGAGAGCGGGATCACGTGGTCGATCTGCACGGCCATGCTGGTGTCGTTGCCGCGCTTGAACTTGATCGTCTTGCCGCTGTAGGGGTCGTCGAGCACGCCCGTGAGCACGATGCAGTCGTGGGTGCCCGCCTTGAACTTCTCCTCGCGCATGTCGCGCTTGAGGATGTCGTTGCGCGTGTCGCAGCCGTTGCGGTCGACGTCGGCCCAAGCGGGGCCGAACTTGTCGCGCTCGAAGCCGGTACGCGGCGCCCGCCCCTTGACCGAGAGCTTGTCCAGCTTCTTCCGTGCGTCGCCTGCCTTGACCGGAGTCGTGGACTTGTCGGTCCCCTGCTCCACTCCGGCCTGCAACCCTCCGCACCCGGCGGCCAGTGCCGCGACGACGGCCAGCCCGCCCGCGAGACGACGTACGCGCACCGCAACCTCCATGCCAAGAAATGGTCAAGCGACTCCCCCTAGAGTCTAAACAGGGCAAATTCCTTAATATCCTGATTGAGCCTTTCAAAAGATCTTGGGAACCGAACGGCCGGTGCGGGTGAGAACGGGGTGAAGGGCGCGAACGCGCCCTACGGAAGGAAAGCCCCCATGGAAAGACTCACGCTGTGGTGAGCGCCGCGCTGTCCGGCCGTCCAACGGCCGACGCCGACGCCGCCGTCATCGCGGAGTCGCTGGCCGAGCCCGATCGTTTCGCGCGCATCTTCGACCTGCACGCGGACGAGATCCACCGCTACGCCGCCCGGCGGCTGGGCGCCGGCCAGGTGAGCCTGGCCGACGACGTGACCGCCGAGACCTTCCTGGTCGCCTTCCGCAAGCGCCGGCGTTACGACCTCACGCGCCCCGACGCCCGCCCCTGGCTGTACGGCATCGCCGCCAACCTCATCTCCAAGCACCGCCGTACCGAGACCAGGAAGCTCAGGGCGCTCGCCCGCACGGCCGAGCCGGAGGGCGAGGCGTTCGAGCAGCGCAGCGTCGACCGCATGGACGCCGAACGGCTCGGCCCCGGCCTGGCCGCCGCCCTGGCCAAGCTCGGCGCGGCCGAACGGGAACTGCTGTTCCTCGTCACCTGGGCCGAGCTGTCCTACGAGCAGGCGTCGGAGGCGCTGGGCATCCCGGTGGGCACCGTGCGCTCGCGCCTGTCACGCACCCGAGCCAAGATCCGCAGCGCCCTGGAAGGCACCCGATGAACGAGTTCGACCTGGTCAACCAGGCACGTCCCGACGTCTCCCCCTACGATCCCGGCACCAAGGCCATGGCCAGGGATCAGCTGGTCGCGGCGGGCAGGAAGCGCCTCGCGTGGCGCAAGCCGTACACCTTCGCCGTGGCCGGAGCGCTCGCGCTCGCGGTCGGCGTGGGCGCGGCCGTGTTCCTGCCCGCCGAGACCCCACGCGTGAGCCCGCGGCAGAGCGCGCCCGTCGCGCTGCCGAAGATCGCGCTCATGTCGGCGGAGCAGGTGTTCGACCGTGCGGCGGGGGCCGCTGTCGAGGAGCTGGAGCCACGCGACGACCAGTACGTGGTCACCGAGTCTCAGACCATGTACACCTCGCAGTCGATCGGCGAGGGCACGGAGGAGCGGTGGCTGTACCGGACGAAGCGGAAGATCTGGCTCAGGGCCGACGGGAAGCAGGACTCCCAGGGGCGAGACGGCGTGCTCCAGATCGAGACCATCGACCCGGTCGCCTACCCCGGCTGGGAGATCCCGAAGAGGGCCTATGAGGAGAAGGGCGTCGAGGTCATGCCGCTGACGTCCTGCGGCGCGAGGGGTCCGTGGAGCAAGGACTACGCGACGCTCAAGCAGTTGCCCACCGACGCCGAGGCGATGAAGGCGTGGCTGTACAAGACCTTCCCCAGCGACGGCGACAAGCAGATCGCTCCCGAGTTCGCGGTCTGGGACGGCGCCAGCGAGCTGCTGCGCGAGGCGTACATGCCGCCGGCGCAGCGGGCCGCGCTGTTCAAGGCGCTGGGCACGCTGCCCGGCATCACCGTCACCGAGGGCGCCGAGGACGCGGCGGGCCGTAAGGGGCTCGGCGTGGGCGGCGTCTGGCGCGGCCAGCGCTCCGAGCTGATCATCGACGGCGAGAGCTACGCGCTGCTCGGCGAGCGCAGCGTGGTCGTGGACGAGAAGGCGGCCGGGGCACCGGTCGGCAGCCTGCTGGCCTCGACCGCGCAGCTCAAGGTCTCGGTCTCCGACACCGCGCCGGACGCGCCGGTCACCTCGAAGGAGGACTGCTCTCAGAACCAGGGTGGCTGAGCGCGTCCAGCAGCCATTCGGCCAGGTAGCCGGTGAACGACGAGCGCACATAGACGCGGAACACGTCCGGGGCGGTCCGTTCCAGGATCACCCCGGCCTTTCCGAGCAGCGTCTGCGCGTATCCGGGGAAGACCGCGGGGTGCAGGTCGATCGGGCAGCCGGTGACCAGCACCTCGACGGCGTCCGGGCCGGACAGCTCCAGCACGGTGCGCTGGCCGGAGACGTCCGTCCAGCCCTCCCCGCCGCTCTCCCCGGTCACCAGCCACCAGGCGGGGCCAAGGCGCAGTCCCTGACCCGGGTCCCGGCCGCGTACCTCCCACATGCGCACGAACGGCAGCTCGCGCAGCCGTACCCGCTCAGAGCTCGCGGCCAGGAAGCGGTGGGCGAAACGCGCGGCTGGGCTCTCCGGCCGCCACTCCCCCACCGTGCCGCCGCTCTCGACGCCGACGCTCTCGACGCCGACTCTCTCGACGCCGACGCTCTCGACCGGATCGCCGTCGCGGCGGGCGTTTTCCGGGTCGTAGAAGACCGGCTCGACCACCGTGACCGGCACCGTACGCCCGCCCGAGACCGCCTCCAGCCGGTCGCCCGGCGCGACGTCGCGCGCCATCGCCAGCACGGCGCCGGCATAGCTGGAGGTCACGTGCCCCAGCATCTCGCGGCCGCCCGGCGCGACGAGCTGCGCTCCTTCCTCCACGAACGCCTCCGGCCGCAGCCCGACCAGGCGCTTGCGGCCCTCGCGTGCGGTGTCGGGGCGGGCGTGCGAGCGCTTGCCGACGTAGTCCGGCTTGCGGCGCGAGACGATCCACTCCATGCCGAGGTCCTGCGGGGTGACGGTCCCGTCGGTCTCCTGCCCGACGATCGCGAAGCCCTTCTCGGCGCGCAGCACGTGCATGGTCTCCGTCCCGTACGGCACCGCCCCCAGGGCCAGCACGCTCTCCCACAACGCGGCGCCGAACCACCACGGCACGTTGACCTCGTAGGCCAGCTCGCCCGAGAAACTGATCCTGAACACCCGCCCGTCCACCCCGGCGACCGGCGTCTCCAAGCACCGCATGAACGCCAGCTCCGCCGCCTCGGGCGCGAGCGCCGCCACGACCTCGCGCGCCTTCGGCCCCGCCACCGCCACGGTCGCCCAGTGGTCGGTCACCGAGGTGAACCGCACGTCCAGCTCGGGCCATTCGGTCTGATGCCACTCCTCCAGCCAGTCGAGCACGGCGGCGGCGTTGCCCGTCGTGGTCGTCATGAGGAAGTGCTCGGGCCCGAGCCTGGCCGTGGTGCCGTCGTCGAAGACCATCCCGTCGGCCTTGCACATCAGCCCGTAGCGGCAGGCGCCCACGGCCAGCGTCGAGTACAGGTTGGTGTAGATCCGGTCCAGGAACTCACCGGCGCCGGCGCCCCTGATGTCGATCTTGCCGAGGGTGGAGGCGTCCATGGCGGCCACCGCCGTACGCGCCGCCCGGCACTCGCGCCGCACCGCCTCGTCCATGTCCTCCTCGCCGAGGGGGAAATAGCGCGGGCGCTTCCACTGGCCGACGTCCTCGAAGACCGCGCCCCTGGCGAGGTGCGACTCGTGCATGGCGGTGGTGCGCACGGGGTCCGACAGCGCGCCGCGGTCGCGCCCCGCCAGCGTCGCGAAGGACACCGGCGTGTACGGCGGGCGGAACGTCGTCGTCCCCATCTGGCCCGGCGCCGTCCCGAGCAGCGCCGACATGACGCCCACGACCACCGTGCCCGCCGTCTTGCCCTGGTCGGCGCCGGTGCCCGCGGTGGTGTAGCGCTTGACGTGCTCCACCGAGCGCATGCCGGTGCCGGAGGCGCGCTGGAGGTCGGCCACGGTGACGTCGCGGTGGAGATCGGCGAAGGACGTCGCGGGATCGTCGCCCATCACCCAGAGCGCGGCGGGCGGCTTCGGCGGCGGCTCCTCACTGCTCGGGACGTGGTGGCTCGCCCGCTCGGCGAACCCGGTCAGCCCCGCCGCCTGGGAACCGGCGGCGAAGCCGTCCGCGATCGCCTCGGCCGTGCCGTACAGGCCCCTGCACGCCCCGGCCGAGCGCTCGGCCTGCGCCGACAGGTGCGGCACGAACGCCTGCAGTTCCTCGTCGAAGCGCAGCCTGCCCTGCGACTGGCTGAACAGGTGCACCACCGGGTTCCACCCGCCCGCCACGGCCAGCAGGTCGGCCTCGAAGCGCCCGCCGCCGCGCGTACGGACGCCGGTGAGCACCCCTTCCGCGTCGGCGGTGGTGCCGGTGATCTCCGCGCCGTCGCGGGCGTCGAGGACGGCGAGCACCTCCACCCCGGCCGCCGCCAGGTCGCTGGCGGCCTCGTGCCCGGAGTCGGCGCAGGTGAAGACCACCGCCCGGGTGCCGGGCCGCACGCCGTACCTGTTGGCATAGGTACGCGCGGCGGAGGCGAGCATCACGCCGGGACGGTCGTTGTCAGGGAAGGCCAGGGAGCGCTCCTGCGCGCCCGTCGCCAGCACCACGCGGCGCGCCCGCAGATGCCACAGGCGCTCGCCCGAGCCGCGCTTCTCGACCGCGGTCAGATAGTTGTCGTCGTAGTAGCCGATCGCGGTGGTCCTGGTCAGCACCCGCACCTCGGGCAGCACCGCGAGCTGGTGCGCGACCTCGGCCACCCAGTCGAGGGCGGGCGCGCCGTCCAGGCCGGCCCGGCAGGCCAGCAGGTCGCCGCCCAGCACCGGCTGGTCGTCCACCAGGATGACGCGCGCGCCCGACTCACCGGCCGCCAGCGCCGCGGCCAGCCCCGCCGGACCGCCGCCGACCACGAGCACGTCGCAGTGCAGGTAGCCCTTGTCGCAGCGGCGCCCGTCCGGCTCGGACAGGTCGACGCGGCCCTTGCCGCGCAGACTCCACGCGGCCAGGCCCTCGTGCAGCTCGACCGTCGTGGCCGCGAGCATGGGGTCGGCGCCGACGCGGACCAGCGCGTTCGGCTCCTCGGGGCCCGCGGAGAAGACGCCGCGCGGGCGGCCCAGGTCGACGCTGCGCCCGACCACGCGCACGCCGTTGCGCAGCAGCGCGGCCGCGAGCGTGTCGCCCTGCCGCCCCTCGTAGGGCCGCTCGTCGAAGGTGAACCTCACGGGTGCGGCCTCATCTCGTGGGTGACGGTGTGGCGGTGCACGGAGAACCAGGTCCGGCAGCCGTGCGCGTGGAACCAGCGCTCGTGGAACCAGCCCTTGGGGTTGTCGCGCATGAACAGGTATCCGGCCCACGCCTCGTCGTCGACGTCCGGGGTGTAGGCGATCCCGGCCTGGCCGCCGTAGGTGAACTCGTTCTCGTCGCGTGGCCCGCAGTGCGGGCAGTCGATCAGCATCATCAGTGCGCCACCGCCGCGGCTCCGTGCTCGTCGATGAGGGCGCCGGTGGTGAACCGCTCCAGCGCGAAGGGTACGGCCAGCGGATGCGGCTCGTCATGGGCGATCGTGTGGGCGTAGACCCAGCCGGAGCCGGGGGTGGCCTTGAAGCCGCCGGTGCCCCAGCCCGCGTTGACGAACAGGCCGTCGACCGGCGTCCTGCCGATGATCGGGGAGGCGTCGGGCGAGACGTCCACGACGCCGCCCCAGGTGCGCAGCACCCGGACCCGGCTGAAGATCGGAAACAGCTCCAGGGCCGCGGCCATCTGGGCTTCGATGACGTGGAAGGCGCCGCGCTGGCCGTAGGAGTTGTAGGAGTCGATCCCGGCGCCCATGACCAGTTCGCCCTTGTGGGCCTGGCTGACGTAGACGTGGACGGCGTTGGACATCACGACGCAGTCGAGGACCGGTTCCAGCAGTTCGGAGACGAGGGCCTGGAGGGGGTGGGACTGCAGCGGCAGCGGGAATCCCGCTCGGGCGGCGAGCACGGAGGTGTGCCCGGCGGCCGCGAGCGCGACCTTCCCGGCGGCGATCCGTCCCCTGGTCGTCTGGACGGCCGACACCCGATTTTTCACCATTTCGAAGCCTGTGACTTCGATGTTCTGGATGAGGTCAATGCCGTAGGCGTCTGCTTTGCGGGCCAGGGCCCAGGCGACGTGATCGTGCTTGGCGATCCCGCCCCGCCGCTGGAGCGTGGCACCGAGGACCGGGTAACGGGCGGAGTCCGAGACGTTGACGACCGGGCAGAACTTCCTGACCTCGTCCGCCTCCAGCCACTCGGCGTCGACGCCGTTGAGGCGGTTGGCGTTGACCCTGCGCCTGCCCTCGCGGACGTCTGCCAGGTTGTGGGCGAGATTGAGCACACCTCGCTGGCTGAACTGCAGGTCATAGCCGAGGTCGTCGCTGAGCCCCTCCCAGAGCTTGAGCGAGTGCTCGTAGATGGCGGCGCTCTCGTCCCACAGGTAGTTGGAACGGATGATCGTGGTGTTCCTGGCCATGTTGCCACCGGCCAGCCAGCCCTTCTCCAGGACGGCCACGTTGGTGATCCCATGGTTCTTGGCCAGGTAGTAGGCGGTGGCCAGCCCATGCCCACCGGCACCGACGATGACCACGTCGTAGGCGGGCTTCGGCTCAGGATTCCGCCACAGAAACTCAGGATGACTCACGCCGCCCGCCTCCACCCTTCCCCAACCCCACACCAGCCCACGACAACCCCCGGCCCGAGACCCTCCAACCCATCACCCCTTGGTCCGACCAACCGGAGTCCGACCAACCGTGGTCCGACCGCCCGGAGTCCGACCGCCTCCGGCCTGACATACCCCGGACCGACGGCCCGTGGCACGACCCACCCAAGTCTGACCACCCCGAACCCAACCGCCCGGAGTCCGACCACCCCCGGCCTGACATACCCCGGACCGACAGCCCGTGGCACGACCCACCCAGGTCCGACCGCCCGGGGTTCGACCAACTCTGGTCTGACCCACCTGGGTCTGAGCACCGCAGGTCTGACTGGGCAGGGTCTGGGGGCTCTGGTCGGGTGTCGGGGTGGGGTGGAGTGGGTGGGGGTTCCGTCGATCGGATCATCGTCGGATCTTCTCCATCTTGGCGTCGAACAGGGGCTCGGCGGCGACCTCGGCCGGGACGGGGCGGCCGAAGTAGGCGACCTCCACCTCCGTACCAGGAGTGGTGAGGTCGATCGGCAGCCAGGCGTAGGCGATCGGGCGGCCGATGGTGTGGCCGTAGGCGGCGCTGGTGGTGTGGCCGACCGTGGCGCCGCCGTGCCGTACCGGCTCCTTGCCCATCACGACCTCGGCCGTCAGCAGCGGCACGAGCTTGCGCGTGATCTCCTTGGACAGCGCGTCCCGGCCGAGGAAGTCCTTGTCCTCCCGGACGGCGAAGGCCAGCCCCGCCTCGTACGGGTTGTGCTCAGGCGTCATGTCCACGCCCCACAACCGGTACCCCTTCTCCAGCCGCAGGCTGTTGAACGCCGCCCGCCCGCCCGCGATCGGCAGCCCCGTCGCCCAGAGCGTGTCCCAGAGTTTGAGGCCCAGATCGGCACTGGTGTAGAGCTCCCAGCCCAGCTCCCCCACGTACGACACGCGCATGGCGGTCACCGGAACGTGCCCGATGTAGCCCTGCTTACAGGTGAAATACCGGAACCCCTCATGAGACATGTCCAGGTCCGTGAGCGGCTGCACGAGTTCGCGGGCCCGTGGCCCCCACACGCCCACACAGCATGTCCCGGGCGTGATGTCCCGGACCCGCACATCGCCCGGCGCGTGCCGCTGCAGCCAGTCGAGGTCGAGGTTGCCGTTGGCGCCGACCTGGAACCGCTCCTCGGTCAGCCGCGCGACCGTGAGATCGGACCGCACCCCGCCACCGGCATCGAGCAGCAGCGTGTACGTCACGGAACCGGGCTGCTTGTCGACGTTGTTCGTCGTCATCCGCTGCAAGAACGCCGCCGCCCCGGCCCCCGCCACCTCGATCCGCTTGAGCGGCGTCATGTCGTAGAGGGCGACCCGCTCACGGGTGTGGTGGGACTCGGCGGCGGCGATCGGTGACCAGTACCGCGCCGCCCAGTCATCCCGTTCCATGCCGCCCGGCCGTACCGGATCATCGGGAAGCGGGGTGTTGGACGTGAACCACTGCGGACGCTCCCACCCCGCCCCCTCCAGGAAGAACGCCCCGAGCTCCCGCTGACGCGGATAGAACGGGCTGGTCCGCATAGGACGGGGCGATTCCATCGGCTGGAGCGGATGGATGATGTCGTAGACCTCGACGAAGTTCTGCTTGCCGCGTTCCTCGATGAAGGCGGGCGCGAGGTGGACGGGCTCGAAGCGGTTCAGCTCGCACTCGTGCAGGTCGAAGCTGGAACGCCCGTCGACCAGCACCTCCGCCAGCGCCTTGGCCACCCCCGCCGAATGCGTCACCCACACCGCCTCGGCCAGCCAGAACCCGTCGAGCTGCGGCGCCTCCCCGATCAGCGGAAACCCGTCCGGCGTGAAGGAGAAGATCCCGTTGATCCCGTCGGTGTAGGCCGACTCCTTGAGCGCGGGCAGCAGCTCGACGGCGTCCCGCCAGGCGGGTTCGAAGTCCTCTTCGGTGAATGCCTGGACCGACGGCATCGTGGTGCCGTTGGGCCCGATCTCCTCCTGCCGGACCGGCATCGGCCGGTGCGCATAGGACCCGACGCCGATCTGGTCCCCGTGTTCCCGGAAATACAGGTCTCTGTCCTGGTGCCGCAGGATGGGACGTACCGCTTCGGGATTTCCTTCCAGTACGGCCAGCGGCTCCGACCGCGCGTACTGATGAGCCAGCGGCAGCAACGGCACACTCACGCCCGCCATCGCCCCGATGCCCGGTCCCCAGAATCCCGCCGCGCTGACCACGACGTCAGCGGGTATGACCCGGTACTCGAGCCCCTCCGCACCGACCTCGACCGCCACCCCGGTGACCCGCCCGCCCTGCTGTTCGATCCCCACCACGGTGTGGTGCGGCAGGAACCGCGCCCCCCGCTCGATCGCCCGCCGCGCCTGCGCCTCGCCGCACCGCAGCGCGCTGGCCAGCCCGTCCGTCGGCACGAAGTAGCCGCCCAGCACGCGCGCGGGGTCGAGCATCGACCACAGTTCGAGGCACCGCTCGGGACTGATCACCTCACCGTGCACACCCCACGCCTCGGCCCAGCCCTGGCGTCGCCGCAGGTCCGCGAGCCGTTCGGGGGTCGTGGCCACTTCCAGCCCGCCGACCTGCTTGAAGCACCACTGCCCGTCGAGCGAGAGCCCGCTGTACTTGTTGACCGTGTAAGTGGCGAACTCCGTCATCGTCTTGGACGGATTGGTCTGGAACACCAGCCCAGGCGCATGAGAACTCGACCCGCCCGCGGCGAACAGGGGCCCCTGTTCGACCACGGTGACGTCGGTCCACCCCCGCCCGGTGAGCTCATCGGCCAGGGCACAGCCCACAATGCCGGCTCCAATGATCACTAACCGCGGCCGGGACACCATGCGCCCTCCGGTTGTTCCCTAATACGCAACACGTACCGGACTACGCAACGAACATAGAGCCCACCCGACCCCCAAACAAGAGCCCCACAGCCACCAACGCCAGCCGGCCCGAAAATGCGGGACCTCCCCCACCCAGAAGCCACCAAGACCCGTGGACGGCCGGAAACCCCGCACGATCAGGACACGCAAGGCGGAGGGCCCAAGAAGGGGAGCGGGCGGGGCGGAGGACACTCACCCGGAAGAGGCGGCAAGCCCGAAAGGCGCGAATGGCGGGCGAAGAGCCCGGGAGCCGGTTGACGAGGGCCGTTGCGGTGGGGACCACGTCCGACGTGAGAAGCGATCCCCCCGATCGGCGTCAACCGGCGACGGCGGGTGGCGTCAGCCCGGCTTGCCGTAACGGAAAAAGAGGCCCTTACAGAAGCTCAAGAACGCCCGTAGGCATCCTCGAGGCGCTCGATGTCGTCCTCGTCGAAGTGGCCGAAGGCGATCTCGAGGATGCGGGTGGCGGGGCCGGAGCTGCTGAGGCGGTGGGTCTGGCCGGCGCGGATCAGGACCCGGTCGCCGACCGCGGGCTCCGTGCGCTCGCCGTCGATCTCGAACACGCAACCCGGGTCAAGCGCCACCCACAGCTCGTCACGCGACTTGTGCCGCTGAAGGCTGAGCCGCTGACCGGGCGCCACATCGATGATCTTCACGGTCGACATCTCATTCAGGGTGAAGCGCTCAAAACCGCCCCAAGGCCGGTCGTCCCTAATAACTGCCGCAAGACGGTCGATGTCGCCCATAAATCCCTCCGAAACGTGAAGATCAGCGAGCAAACTATCAGGTCAGCAGAATCCCACCGTCAACCGGCAGCGTCACGCCCGTGATGTACGACGAGGCTTCGCTCGCCAGAAACACCGCCGCCGCCACGAGTTCATCGGCCTCGCCCACCCGGCCCATCACCACGCGCTGCTCCAGCATGCGCTCCAGGTATCCGGCGCTGTACTCGTCCGTCATCTCCGAGGCGAAGAAACCCGGCTCCAGGCAGTTGACCCGGATCCCGCGCCGCCCCGTCCACTGCTGCGCCAGATCACGGGTGAGCCCGATGACCCCGGCCTTCGACGCGCTGTAGGCCGCCTGCGGCAGTCCCGCCGTGGTCTCACCGAGGATGCTGCCGATGTTGACGATCGACGACCCGGGCCGCATGACGCGCGCGCACGCCTGCGCCATCCAGTAGCTCCCGTGCAGGTTGATGTCGATCACCCGCCGGAACTCCTCGGGAGTCTCCCGCAGCGCCGGTACGGCCGTGCCCACCCCGGCATTGTTGATCAGGACATCGACCTGCCCGAACTCCGCCACAGCGGCCTCGACCAGCGCCTGGCACTGCTCGACCGCGGTCACGTCGGTCGCGACGGCCAGGCAACGCCGCCCGGCTTCCTCGACCAGCTTCCGGGTCCCGTCGAGCCGGTCGGCCCGCCGGGCGCCGATCACGATGTCGGCCCCCGCCTGCGCCAGCCCGCGGGCGAAGGCCACGCCCAGGCCCGACGAGGCCCCGGTGACGATGGCCACCTTCCCGTCGAGCCTGAACTTGTCGATCATCAGAGACCGTACTCCTTGACGATGCGCTCGTGCCGCTCGACCTCGACGTCGATCTCGCGGGCCAGATCGAGCCAGGCCAGCGGGTGCGACCAGCGTTCGGTGGCGTCGTCGAGCAGGGCGTCGACATCGGTGGCCGCGACGTCCGGCGGGACGGCGACCCAGCCGTAGACGCCGGGCAGCGTCTCGCCGGAGGTCGGGTGGGTGACGGTGTAGTTTTCCTCCGAGTACACCCACATCGGCCAGCCGCGCTCGGCCATGACCTCGGTGAACTCGGCCCAGTCGCTCTCGGACGGCGCCGCGCCGTCGAAGAAGTAGCTGACGTAGCCGCCGGGCCGCAGGATGCTCACGGCCGCGAACGGCGGCACGAAGTTCTCCTGCTCCTTCGGGTCGTCGGGGATGGGCTCCAGGAGCTGCGGGTCGAAGACGACCAGGTCGCCGGCGTTGTACTCCATGCCACGCGGCTGCGGCAGCGCGAGGCGCGCCGTGGCCGGGCCGGTACGGATGGACAGCACCTGCCGCTGACCGCCGTCGGGCGCCGGGAGGATGACCCGGATCAGGCCCATCTCCTCCTCGATCGGGCCCTCGGTGGACTGGATCGGCATCCCGATCTTGGCCGCGCCCTTGCGGACGGTGTCCCAGTCCTCGGCGGCGGTCGCCATCACGACCATGCGCCAGACGTCCTCGTCGTTGAGCTCGTCGAGGACCTCCAGCAGCACCTGGGCGCCGCGGGCGTTGTCGTCGAGCTGCTGCGCCGCGCCCGAGACCAGGCGGCGCGCCTCCGTGCCGGCGCCGGCTGCGATGGCGTGCTCGCCCTCGGCGGCGGTCTCGGCCCAGCGCTCGCGAGCGCTGTGCAGGCGGGCGAGGGTGAGGTGCTGGGCGGCGTGCGGCAGCATCGCGGCCATCTGCTCCAGCCGCTCGTCCTGGCGTGCCTCGATGAGCAGCGTGGTCAGGTACGCGACGTCGTCGGAGTCGGCCGTGGCGATGTCGCCGGAGTCGACGAGCATCTTCCAGTAGATGTCGGCGCCGGTGGCCGGGTAGCCGAGGAAGCCGAGCGTGGTGGTGTGGCGGCGGGTGGCCTCCAGGTCGGAGCCGGAGATCGGGGCCAGCCAGCCGACCCACTTCTCGGGGTCGGCGTTGAAGCCGTCGGCGGCGTCGAAGTAGGCGACCCGCTCCTCCTCGGAGCCGGGAGCGTCCGGCTCGGAGGTGGCGTCGGCGGCGGCGCGCAGGCCGGCGATGCGCCCGGTGACGCTTTCCGCGTCGCGCAGCTCGCCGGAGAATTGCTCGGCGAGGCCGGCCAGCAGCCGCGCCTGCCACACGCCCTGGCGCGCGATGGCGAGGTCGCCGGCGACCAGGGCCAGCTCGACGCGGGCCTGGTAGCCGCCCATCATGCTGAAGTAGTCGATCCACTGGCGCAGGACGCGGCCGAGCTGCCAGGTGTTGGTGATCTGCGAGGAACCGGCGAGCTTGAGCACGACCTGCGCCCACTCGACGAAGTCGCGCGGGTGGTTGCCCACGACGTCGAGGTCGGGCAGCGCGTCCACGGCCTCGGCGGTGCGGCCGAGCTCGGCCAGGATGCGCGCGCGGCGTACACCGTCGCGGTGGGGCTTGGCGGGCGGGTCGTCGGCCGGGAAGTCGGCGGCGGCCTGCAGCGCGGTCAGCGCGGCGTCGGCGCGGCCCGCGGCCAGCAGCGCACCGGCGCTCGCGGCGCCGAGCTCCCAGCTGGCCGGCTTGTCGACGGCGCGCAGCTGCTCGACGGCGGACTCGGCGTAGGTGACGGCCTCCTCGGCGCGCCCGGCGTCGACCAGGGCCGCCACGTACTGCGTCACCAGACCGGTGTAGGCGGGCTGGTCGGCGGGCAGGCCCTCGATGGCCGCGCCCAGCTTCTCCAGGCGCTGCCCGGCGTAGCCGGGGCCGTCGGCGTTGGCCCAGGCGAGGGCGAGCGCCTCGACGGCGGCCGGGGCCGCAGGGCAGTCACGCACCTCCTCGCGCTGGGAGAACGCGAGCAGTTCCTCCGCGTCGCCGATCGCCACCGCGCCCTGGGCGCGGTCGCCCACCCGGCCCACGAGATGCCAATAGCGGGCGTAGAACTCGAGCCAGGGCAGCCCGAGCGCCTCCGCCTGCTGAGCGATGGCCGGGGCCATCACGTCGAGCTGGGGATAGCGGCCCTCGTAGGCCTGTGCGGGGAGGTCTCCCAGCGCCATGGCGAGGCCAACGTTGCCCGCCTCGGAAAGCTGCTGCTGGGTGTCGCCGACCCAGGCCCAGATGTCCACGTCCATGGGGAGTCAGTCTGCCAGGTCAATGGGCGTGCCCCAAACGGAGAAGCCCTATCAGCTCATCCGATTCAGCCGCGTTCAGGACAGAAAATACGGGAGCCATGAGCCGATCGGTCGTCTCCTCGATCTTGACCCGGCGCTCGATCATCTCGGCGGAGGGTTGCGGATAGGGCTCCGGCCAGGTGAAGAACCGCGCGATCGACTCACCGGTCGCGCGTCCGAACGGGGTGCCCTCGTGCGCGGCGGCGAGGACGGCGTCCAGCGGACGCATCCCTTCCGCGATCACCGCATTCGCATGCAGACCGCCCCGTAGCTCCCGCACGACGTGCATGAGCTGCGTCGCCCGCGCGGGCGCGTCATCGGGCAGGGGTACGGCCCGCCACCCGGCGAACAGGGGAGCCCCGACCGGCGAGGCCTTCTCGACGACCGGTTCGAGCAGTTCGGCGATCCTGGCGCAGCCGTCGAAGCCGCCGAGCTTGCGGCGCCCCCACGCGTGGCAGGCGCCGGTGTAGAGCTCGACCGCCTGCTCGACGGGCATCTTGCGGCCGCCGTCCCAGTTCTGCGAGACGTGCTCCGGCGGGAAGAAGACGGCCACGGAGGTGACCACGTCGGCCTCGCACTCGCCGAGCACGCCGCAGCGTCCGCGGAAGTAGAGCTCGCGCGGGCCGAGGCCGTACTCCTCGCAGAGTGCCTTGGCCTCCCTCGACAGCATGAAGTTGCCGCCCAGGACGCCGATGGGCGCTTTGACCTCGATCGCGGTGGTCTGTGGATCAGCCATGCGCCCAGCATCGCTCAGGAGAACATTATTCTGCAAGGGTCAGGTCGCCGGAGGCGATGATCACCGCCGGTCCGCTGAGGTAGCTGGTGTTCTCGTCGAGGGTGACCGTGAGCCGGCCGCCGGCGACCTCCACGATCCACTCGCCGGTGACCTCGCCGCTCAGGTGGGCCGCGGCGACGGCGGTGGCCACCGCCCCGGTGCCGCACGAGCGGGTCTCGCCGGAGCCGCGCTCGAAGACGCGCATGACCGCGCGGCGCGGGCCCACGGCGTTGAACAGCTCGATGTTGACGCCGCTGGGGAAGACACCGGGGTCGAAGGCCGGCTGGTGGGTCAGGTCGAGCTGGACGACGGGGTCGCCGATGGCGCAGGCCAGGTGGGGGTTGCCCATGTCGACGTGGAGGCCGGTGTACTCCTGGCCGGAGACGGAGGTGACGCTCTCGCCGTACACCGTGGGCCTGCCCATGTCTATCGTCACGTCCCCCTCGGCCCCGAGACGGACCTTGCGGACGCCGCCGCGGGTGGCGATGCCGAACTCGCCCGGCTCGGCGAGACCGGCGTCGACGAGGTAACGGGCGAAGACGCGTACGCCGTTGCCGCACATCTCGGCCATGCTGCCGTCGGCGTTGCGGTAGTCCATGAACCACTCGGTCTGCCCGGCCTGCTCGGAGACCTCGGGGCTGGACTTGCTGCGGACCACGCGGAGCACGCCGTCGGCGCCGAGGCCGATGCGGCGGTCGCAGATCTCGGCCACGAGCGCGGCCGACAGGTCGATCTCGCCATCCGGGTCGGGGATGATGACGAAGTCGTTCTCAGTACCGTGGCCCTTCAGAAACTTCATGGCACAAGCCTATCGACCGCAAGTCCCAGCAGATCGGGCGCGTCGTAGGGCAGCCAGACCACGCGGGGGTCGCGGCGGAACCACGACTCCTGGCGGCGGGCGAAGCGCCTGGTGGCCCGGACGGTCTCGGCGAACGCCTCCTCCTCGGTCCACTCTCCCGCCAGATATTTCATGACCTGGGCGTAGCCGAGCGCGCGACCCGCCGTACGGCCGTCCGCCAGGCCCCGGTCGAGCAGGACCCGCACCTCATCGACCAGGCCCGCCTCCCACATCCGCCCGACCCGCAGCTCGATGCGGGCGTCCAGTTCGGGGCGCGGCACGTCGAGGCCGATCTGGACGCTCGGGTACAGCGCCTCGTAGGAGGGCATCGTCGCCGAGAAGGGGCGCCCGGAGAACTCGATGACCTCCAGCGCGCGCACGATCCGCCGGCCGTTACTGGGCAGGATCGCCTCGGCGGCCTTGGGGTCGTCCGCCCGCAGCCGCTCGTACAGGACGGCGGGCCCCACCTGGGCCAGCTCCGCCTCCAGCCGGGCGCGGACCGCCGGGTCGGTTCCGGGGAAGTCGAGGTCGTCGAGGGCGGCGCGCACGTACAGGCCGCTCCCGCCGACGAGGATCGGCACCTCCAGCTTGTCGAGAAGCGGCCGGACCAGCCTCTGGTACTCGGCCACGCTGGCGGTGACGGTCACATCCCAGATGTCCAGTAGATGGTGAGGAACACCCCTTTGTTCGGTTTGGGAGAGTTTCGCCGTTCCAATGTTCATTCCTCGGTAAAGCTGCATGGAGTCGGCATTGATGCATTCGCCCCCCAGCCGGAGGGCCAGATCCACGGCGAGATCGGACTTTCCGGCCGCGGTGGGCCCCACGACGGCGATGACAGGCTGCTTGCGCACACCGATAAGTGTGTCAACACAAGGGGTATGAAGGAGACGACGGCTCGGGGGGGCCGTCAATGAGACATCGGGGGAAGACATGTCGATTTTCGACAAGGTCAAGGAGATGTTCGGCGGCCACGACGAGAAGCTGAAGAACATCCCCGAACAGGCCAAAGACACCGCCGGTCAGACTCAGGACTCGGCGGGCGGCATGATGGACGGCCTGCGTGAGAAGGCCGAGGACGCCGCCAACCAGGGCATCGACAAGGCCTCCACGGCCGCGAGCGATGCCACCGGCGGCAAGTACGACGAGCACATCGCCAGGGGCACCGACATGGCCAAGGACGCCGCCGACAAGATCGACGGCAAGGAGGGCTAGAGATCCAGCAGTGTGGGCTGTAGATAGCCCTCGTGGGTGAGCAGCCAGCGTTTGGTCTCCACGCCGATACCGCCGCTGAAGCCGCCCAGGCCCGCCGCCGCGAGCACGCGGTGGCAGGGCACCACGATCGGGATCGGGTTCGAGCCCATGATCGACCCGATCCCGCGTGCGGGCACGCTCGTGCCGCTCAGCCGGGCGAGCTCGCCGTAGGTGACGACCTTCCCGTACGGCACGCCGTGCAGTGCCCGTAGCACCGCCCGCCGCGACCCCGCCATGAGACTCCAGTCGATGGGCGTCTCGAACGCCTTGAGCTCACCGGCGAAATAAAGCTTCAGCTCATCGAGCACGAAAGCCGTACGATCCGGGTCATGAACCTCGTCGAGGCCGACCTGGAGCGCGCGCCAGCCCGTCGCGACCAGCCCGTCCTCGGTGACGGCCACATGGAAGGCGCCGACGGGCGTCGGCAGCTGAGCGTAGGCGACGGTGAGCATCGTGTCCTCTCGTGAACTGGTCGTGCTGGGCACCTCAAGCGCGGTCCCTACCCGCCACCGTAATCACAATGGCTATGTTTTGCGGTGGGATGGCCAGGGCTACCTGTTCGATCCCGGCGAGGGCAGCCAGCGCCAGCTCCTGCACGCCGGGCTCAGCTCCAGCCAGCTGCACTGGATCTGCGTCACGCACTTCCACGGCGACCACTGCCTCGGCGTGCCCGGCATCGTCCAGCGCATCGCACGCGACCGCGTGCGGCACGAGGTCAAAGCGGTCTACCCGGCCAGCGGCGAGCAGTACTGGAACCGCCTGCGCCACGCCGCGGTCTTCACCGACACCGAAGCCATCACCGAACACCCCGTCTCCGGCGACACCGCCACGCTGCCGCCGCTGACCGCGCGCCGCCTGTCCCACCCCGTCGAGTCGTACGGCTACCGCCTCCAGGAACCCGACGGCCGCCGCATGCTCCCCGACCGCCTCAGAAGGCACGGCATCACCGGCCCCGACGTGCGCGTTCTGCAGCAGGAGGGCGTGCTGCGCGGCGTCACGCTGGAGACGTGCAGCACACCGCGCCCCGGCCAGTCGGCCGCGTTCATCATGGACACCCGCCTGTGCGAGAACGTCTTCGCCCTGGCCGACGGCGTGGACCTGCTGGTCATCGAGTCGACGTTCCTGTCGGCGGAAGCCGCCCTGGCCAAGGACTACGGCCATCTGACCGCGCAGGAGGCCGCGCTCGTCGCCAAGGAGGCGGGCGCGCGCCGCCTGGTCCTGACCCACTTCTCCGAGCGCTACGGCCTCGACGCCGAGCCGGTCTTCCTGGAGGAGGCCCGCGCGGTCTTCGACGGCGACGTGATCGTGGCCCGCGACCTCATGACCGTCCAGGTCCCGAAGCGCCTCTAGCTCCAGACCGCCACGGCGTATCCGACCCCGTACGGCGCACACTCCAGAACCAGCTCCGGCCGCAACTCCGCCCCCGCCGCCGCTCCGGCCAGCACCTGCAGGGGCGCCCGCCCACCGGCCCACAGCTCCGCCGCCTCGCCGGGGTCAAGCTCCGCGATCGCCGCGAGGTCCGCCTCGGCGAGCGCCTTGACCAGCCTTCTCTGGTACGGCTCCGCCGCGGGGTCCAGGTAGCCGGGGGACTTGCCGGTCAGCTTGGCCGAGCCGTCGGCCATGATCAGCAGCGCGACCCGCCGCATGGAGGCCAGGCGCTCCCCCAGCTCCAGGCACTGGGCGGGACCGGCGTCCACGGCCACCGCCAGGAACCCGTCCGGGTCGCCGCCCAGCAGCCATCGGCCGATCGTCAGGGACAACGGCAGGACCGGATCGCCCTCGCCGGTCCTGACGTCCACGCCCCAGGGGGCCAGCGAACCCGCCGAGCGCGGGCCGTACTCGCGTGTGGTGTCGTCACCGCCGACGACGAACAGCAGGTCGGGGGCGGCGGCACGCAGGGCGGCCACGGCCTGCGCGCAGGCCGCGCGCAGACCGTCGAGCTCGGGGGCGGCGGCACCGGCGAGCTCGGGCACGATCAGCGGAGGATGCGGGCAGACGGCCGCGGCGACAAGCACGCCGCCAGGGTATGCGAAGCCGCCTCACCCGCCGCGCACGCCCTCGACCGGGTCGTGGGCGGCGACCTACAGATAGGGGTTGCGGCCCTCGCGGACCCGGTCGAACAGGGCGACGGCGTGGGCATGCGCCGCGGCGTGCAGCCCGTGACCGAAGCTCACCCTGGCCACTCCCATCGCGGCCAGCTCGGCCAGAGCCGGTGAGCCCTTGTGGTAGATCACGTTCACTGGTCCGTCGATCGCCTTTACCAGGCCGGCGGGGTCCGGGGCGAGGATCGGGTAGACGCAGTCGGCGCCCGCCTCCAGGTACCGGCGGGCCCTGTCCGCCGCGTCCTCCCGCGTCTTGGCGCCGCCCAGGAAGGTGTCGACGCGAGCGTTGATCACCAGCTCTCCTCCGGCGGCGGCCCGTACCTCGGCCAGGAAGTCCGCCTGCTCCCCCGGGTCGGCCATCTGGCCGGTGCGAGGGTCGGAATCCTCCAGGTTGCAGCCGACGGCGCCCGTCGCCAGCAGGCGCTCCACCAGCTCGGCCGGCTTGAGCCCGTAACCACGCTCGATGTCGGCGGTCACCGGCACCTCCACGACCCGCGCGATCCGCCCCACCGCGGCCAGCATCTCCGCCACCGGAGTCGCCTCGCCGTCGTCGTAACCGAGCACACGCGCGATCGCCGCGCTCCCCGTCGCCACGACGGCGAACCCCGCCTCCTGAACGGCCCGCGCCGACACGGCGTCCCAGACGTTCGGCAGGACCAGGGGATCTCCGGGCACGTGCAGAGCTCGCAGGGCCGCGGCCTTCTGACTCGTCATACCCGGAACCTACGGCCGCGCCGGGCCACCTCAGTAGGTCCATTCACCCCCAGAACGGCCCGACCACTCCGCCGGACGTGGCAGACCTGGTCGGGCCGGGCTCTCTGGAAGTACGACGGTCCCGCGTCCGGGGTTCGGGGTGCGTCAGCAGCCGGACGCGGCGCATTGGCCGGTCAGTTCGCCGGCGGGGCCGTCCGCCGGGTTGTCCGGGGCCGTGGTGTTGTTGCCGGCCGAGCCCGGCTTGTCGGTGCCGGGCGTGCCGGTTCCGGGCTTGGGCGTTCCGGGGTTGGCGGTGTTCGGCTTGGCCGGGACCTGCGGGTTGGGGTTCCGGGGGTTGGGGTTCTGGGTGACGGCGTCCTGGGGAAGGTTCTCGTCGGCGGTGTCGCCGTCCTTGGGAGCGTCGGTGGTGACGTCGCCCACCGAGGCGTCCTCGTCCTCCGCCAGTCGCGGATCCGGCTTCTGCCGCGTCTGCTGCCCGGTCTGAGGCTGAGCGCCTCCGGCCGGGGACTTGTCGCCGTTGGCCAGGAAGAAACCGGCACCTCCCGCCGCGAGCGCGACCACCAGGGCCGACGCGACGATGATGACGGTCTTGTTCTTCTTGGAGGGGGTACGGCGTGCGCGCCGAGGCTCCTCGCCCGGTCCGTTGAGGATCTCAGGCTTGTCCGGCTCGGTCGGGTGATGCATGGGGGACAGCTCCCTGCGGTCGTATCGGGAAAGCTCGCCGGCTTCCGCGGGTGATGGACCACACTAGCCGCAGCAGTGGAATGCTCGCACACCCATCACAGCAACATTCATAAGGAATCACGACTTGTCACGCTTTGGAGCCATTCGCCCAGCTGGGCAGGGCCGGCTGACGTCCACCATTGCCGTGGTGATCGTCTTGGCCGTGGCCGGGTTCGGCATTCTGCTGGCATTCGGGCCTTCCGAAAGATCACCCGAACTCCACTATCGGGTAACACCGCTTTCCCCACCGCCCACGGCCCTCGAGGGAAACACCGTCCCCGCCGCCTGGATCCAGCTGATCCCCGCCCCCGGCAAGCCGCCCCCGCCGCCCTCTTCACCGCGCACACCCTTCCCAAGCCTGGGCCCACCGCCGGCGGACGGCTTCCCCCCGACCCTGCCCGGCACTCCCCTGGGCGACCACGCACCCCTGGGAACCGGCGCTCCCTCTGAGGGCGGCTCCCGCCAGAACACCCCCCGCCAAGCGGCCCCACCTGGCCAGAACAGCACCCCGCCCAGCAGCGACCCACCATCCCAGAGCCCCGCACCAGCCGACACCGACACCGGCGCTCCCGCCCAACCGGCCCAGCAGGCCCCCGGCCCGGCACCGAACCCGGGCCACAACCCGTGCGCCACCTTCCAAGACCTCCGCCGGGACTACTGCGACCGCCTACTCGGCAACCCCGGCTGACCCGGTACTGGCTGCGAAGACACCGGGTAACAGGGGCCGGAGCAGGGGGTCTGCGTGCGTTGTTACGGCGGGGACCACGTCCGGCACCGCCCACCGGACCGGGCCGCCCGCCGGGGTCGGCGGGCGGCGGGGGCGGCGGCTTGCCGTAACGGAAAGGGGGCGGACACAAAGAACGGGACAGCAACCCCGGGGGCGGACAGAAAGAACAGGACAGCAACCCGGGCGGGCACGAGGAAACGGAGGCAGTGGGGTCTAGTGGGCGGAGCAGGAGGCGGTGGGGGGAAGGGGCGCGGGGCGGCCGATGGTGGGCATGCCGAGGGAGATGCCCTTGGGCGCCGTGGAGCCCTGGCGGGCCTGCCACGCGTCGCCCGCGCGGGTCCGGCGGAGCGACCGCACGGCGCCGTCGGCCACCAGGTGGTGCGGTGCCGCGTACGTGACCTCGACCGTCACCATGTCCCCGGGACGCGGCGCCTCGCCGTCGCCCACCGCGAAGTGCACGAGCCGGTTGTCGCCCGCGCGCCCGCTCAGCCGCAGCGTGGCCGCGTCCTTGCGGCCCTCGCCCTCCGCGACCAGCACCTCAAGCGTCCGTCCGACCTGCTTCTTGTTCTCCGCCCAGGAGATCTCCTCCTGCAGGGCCACCAACCGCTCGTACCGCTCCTGCACCACTTCCTTGGGCAGCTGGCCGGGCATGGTGGCGGCGGGCGTGCCGGGCCGGATGGAGTACTGGAAGGTGAAGGCGTTGGCGAAGCGCGACTCGCGCACCACGTCGAGCGTGGCCTGGAAGTCCTCTTCCGTCTCGCCGGGGAAGCCGACGATGATGTCGGTGGAGATCGCGGCGTCGGGCATGGCGTCGCGGACCCGGGAGATGATGCCGAGGTAGCGCTCGGCCCGGTACGAACGGCGCATCGCCTTCAGCACCCGGTCGGAACCCGACTGCAACGGCATGTGCAGCTGGTGCATCACGTTGGGCGTCTCGGCCATGGCGGCGATCACGTCGTCGGTGAACGCGGCCGGGTGCGGCGAGGTGAAGCGGACCCGCTCAAGCCCTTCGACGGAGCCGCAGGCGCGCAGCAGCTTGCCGAAGGCGAGCCGGTCGCCGAACTCCACGCCGTAGGTGTTGACGTTCTGGCCCAGCAGGGTGACCTCGAGAACGCCCTGGTCGACCAGCGCCTGAACCTCGGCCAGCACGTCGCCGGGGCGGCGGTCCTTCTCCTTGCCGCGCAGCGAGGGCACGATGCAGAACGTGCAGGTGTTGTTGCAGCCGACCGAGACCGACACCCACGCCGCGTAGGCCGACTCGCGCTTGGTCGGCAGCGTCGACGGGAAGACCTCCAGCGACTCCTTGAGCTCGACCTGCGCCTCTCCGGCGATCCGCGCGCGCTCCAGCAGCACCGGCAGTGATCCGATGTTGTGGGTGCCGAACACGACGTCCACCCACGGCGCCTTGCGGACGATCTCGCCCTGGTCCTTCTGCGCCAGGCAGCCGCCGACGGCGATCTGCATGTCCGGGTTCTTGACCTTGGCCGGGCGCAGGTGGCCGAGGTTGCCGTAGAGGCGGTTGTCGGCGTTCTCCCTGACGGCGCAGGTGTTGAAGACGACCACGTCGGCGGCCCGGCCGTCGGCCGCGGCCACGTATCCCGCGTCCTCCAGCAGGCCCGACAGCCGCTCGGAGTCGTGCACGTTCATCTGGCACCCGTATGTGCGCACTTCGTAGGTGCGGGCGCTCTCCTGGGTAACAGTCATCGCACGTTCAAGGGTAGTCGTTGTACGGCTTGCGCCGTCCCCCTCACTGGCTAAAACTCCAGCTTGGTGGCGTGATGTGATCGGATCGGTACCGCCCGGTTAGTGACCAGCGTCCTTACGCCCTTTAGGTTGCATCCATGACGGAGAACGGGCACGCGTCTCCACTAGTACAAATGGAGAACGTCAACAAGCACTTCGGGGCGCTGCACGTCCTGAGGGACATCAACCTGACCGTCTCCCGTGGCGAGGTCCTGGTCGTGATCGGCCCTTCGGGCGGAGGGAAGTCGACGCTCTGCCGTACCATCAACCGGCTTGAGACCATCGACGCCGGGAAGATCGTCTTTGACGGGCAGGTGCTTCCGGACGAGGGCAAGGCGCTGGCCAAGCTCCGGTCCGAGGTCGGGATGGTGTTCCAGTCGTTCAACCTGTTCGCCCACAAGACGATCCGCGAGAACGTCACCCTGGGCCCCACCAAGGTGCGCGGCACGGCGAAGGATCAGGCCGACAAGCGGGCGATGGAGCTGTTGGAGCGGGTGGGCATCGCCACGCAGGCGGACAAGTACCCCGCACAGCTCTCGGGTGGGCAGCAGCAGCGCGTCGCGATTGCCAGAGCGCTCGCGATGGATCCGAAGATGATCCTTTTCGACGAGCCCACCTCGGCCCTGGACCCGGAGATGGTCCAGGAGGTTCTCGACGTCATGATCGGGCTCGCGCGCGACGGGATGACCATGATGGTCGTCACGCACGAGATGGGGTTCGCACGCAGGGCGGCCAACCGGGTCGTGTTCATGGCCGACGGGCAGATCGTCGAAGAGAACACCCCTGACGAGTTCTTCACCAACGCCCAGACCGACCGGGCGCGGGACTTCCTGTCGAAGATCCTCACGCACTGAAGATTGAGGTAAAGACTCATGTACAAGCGTCGAATCGGCGCCGCGGGCGCCGTGGCCGCACTCGCGGTCGGACTGGCGGCCTGTGGCGGCGGCGGGGGCGGCAGCTACTCCACCGTGGTCGACAAGGTGACCGGTGCCAGCGAGATCATCGTGGGCACGAAGTGGGACCAGCCCAGCCTGGGCCTGAAGACCGGCAACGAGCCCGTCGGCTACGACGTCGACATGGCCAAGGCCGTCATCAAGGAACTGGCCGCCGGCAAGGATGTCAAGATCACCTGGAAGGAGGCGCCGTCCAAGAACCGCGAGGCGCTGCTCCAGAACGGCACCGTTGACATCATCTTCGCCACGTACTCCATCACCGAGGAGCGCAAGGGCAAGGTCTCCTTCGCCGGGCCGTACATCGTGGCCCACCAGGACACCATGGTCCGCGCGGACGACGCGGCCATCGCCAAGGCGATGGACCTCAAGGACAAGCGGATCTGCCAGGCCGCGGGCTCCAACTCCTACAAGCGCATCACCGACCCGCCGCCGGACGGCAAGCTGGGCCTGCCGGCCAAGCTGGTCGGCGCGAGCAACTACTCGGAGTGCGTGCAGAAGCTGAGCGGCTCGAACCTCGACGCGGTCACCACCGACGACCTGATCCTGGCGGGCTTCGCCAAGCAGGCCGGCGGCAACTTCAAGATCCTCGGCGACCCGTTCACCGACGAGAAGTACGGCATCGGCCTGAAGAAGGGCGACACCAAGACCTGCGAGGCGGTCAACAAGGCCGTCACCTCGCTGTACCAGAAGGGCGAGGCCCAGAAGATCTGGACCACGTGGTTCGGCGACGCCAAGGGCCTGACGGCGCCCACCGCCGCGCCGCCCTTCGAGGGTTGCGCGTAAGGACACGCCCATGTCGCGGCGGCCGGTGATCCGGCCGCCGCTGCTATATGCGGTGGAGCACAATGGACGAACTCATTGAATACGGGCCGGACCTTCTCAAGGGCTTCCTGGTCAACCTTCAACTGTCGGCGATCTGCACGGTCCTCGCGCTGGTCCTGGGCACGATCCTGGTGGCGATGCGGGTCTCCCCCATCCCGGTCCTCCGGGCCGCGGGCACGACCGTCGTCAACGTCGTCAGGAACACGCCGCTGACCCTGCTGCTGGCGTTCAGCGCACTGGGTCTCAGCGACACGCTCGGGCTCACGTTCTCGGACGAGCCGTACGACAACGCGTTCTGGCTGGTCGTGATGGCCATGTCCGTGTACGCCTCGACGTTCGTCTGCGAGGCGCTGCGCTCGGGCATCAACACCGTGCCCATGGGCCAGGCGGAGGCGGCGCGGGCGGTCGGGCTGACCTTCATGCAGACGTTGCGGCTGATCATCCTCCCGCAGGCCTTCCGCGCGGTCATCGCGCCGCTGGGCAGCGTCGTCATCGCCCTGATCAAGAACACCACGGTGGCCCAGGCGGGCGGCCTGCTGGCCGACGCGGCGTTCGTGATGTACGACACCTTCGACACCACGGGCGTCTCCATCCCGATCTTCATCGGGCTCGTCATCGCCTTCATGGCGGTCACCCTCCCGATCGGCTGGTTCACCGGCTGGCTGGCCAAGCGACTGGCGGTGGCGCGATGACCAAGCAGGCGACCGTCCTCTACGACGCCCCCGGCCCCAAGGCTCGGCTGCGCAACAACCTCTACACGCTGATCACCGTGGTCGTCCTGCTGGGCATCGCCGCGTTCGTGGTGTTCAAGCTGAACGAGAAGGGTCAGTTCGCCGGCAACATCTGGGCGCCCTTCTTCGAGTGGGAGACCTGGAACCAGTACCTGATCCCCGGTGTGCAGGGCACGCTGACGGCGGCGGTGCTGGCCTCGATCTTCGCGCTGATCTTCGGCTCCGTCTTCGGCCTGGCCAGGCTCTCCGACCACAAGTGGATCAGGATCCCGGCGGGCTGGGTGGTGGAGGTCTTCCGCGCCATCCCGCTGCTGCTGCTGATCTTCTTCATCTGGTTCCTGGCACCCGACCTCATGGGCGGCGGCGACTACGGCCTGCTGGCGCTGGTGATCGGCCTGACCCTGTACAACGGATCGGTGCTGGCCGAGGTGGTGCGGGCCGGCGTGCTCGCCGTGCCGAAGGGCCAGTCGGAGGCCGCCTACGCGATCGGGATGCGCAAGAGCAGCGTGATGCGGCTCATCCTGCTCCCGCAGGCGCTCACCGCGATGATGCCCGCGGTGGTGAGCCAGCTCGTGGTCCTGCTCAAGGACACCGCGCTCGGCTACATCATCACCTACATCGACCTGCTGAACATGGGCTTCAAGATCCTGCCTTCCGTGCACTTCGGCACGAAGCTGGTCGCGGCCATCTTCATCGGCGTCTTCTACATCGGGCTCAACATGCTGCTCAGCTGGTTCGCCAACTGGCTGGAACGGCGTAGCCGCCGCAGCCGCAAGACCGCGGCACAGCCGGTGGCCCTGACCACCGACATGGGCAACATCGCCTGAGTTCGTGAGGGGTGGTTCCACGCGACCACCCCTCACGAGCGGCCGTTTTCCGGCAGGATGCGGCTATGCCGTGGCCTTCCCCCATCTCCACCACCGACGTCGCGCGTGCGGCACTGCGGCTGGGCTGGCCCAGCGCCCAGTCCGGCCAGGTGTGGTGGACAGAGGACCGCCCCGACGAGGGCGGCCGCACGACGATCATGCACAGGGCCGCCGACGGCGCACGGAGCGAGCTGCTGCCCGCCCCCTGGAACGCCCGCACCCGCGTCCACGAGTACGGCGGGCGCCCCTACGCCGTCACCGCCGACGACCGGATCGTCTTCACCCACCAGCCCGACCAGCGCCTCTACCTCCTCGACGGCGAGCCACGGCCGCTCACCCCCGACGACGGCGCCCGCTACGCCGACCTGCTCGTCCGCGACGACCAGGTCTGGTGCGTACGCGAGCGCCACACCGGCGACGGCAAGGTCGTGCGCGCCATCGTCTCGGTCCCCTTAGAGGGCGGCGACCCGCGCGAATGGGTGACCGGCGCCGACTTCTACGCCGCCCCCGCCCTCTCTCCCGACGGCCGTCACCTGGCCTACATCTGCTGGAACCACCCGCGCATGCCCTGGAACGGCACCGAACTGCGCGTGATCCGCCTTGAGGACGGCTCCTCCTGGACGGTCAAGGGCGGCTCGTCCGAGTCTGTCCTGTCCCCGCAATGGAAGGACGACCAGACCCTCTACCTGGTCTCCGACTGGTCGGGCTGGTGGAACCTCTACCAGATCACCATGTACGGCACCTCCTCACAGGCGCTCTTCCCCGCCGAGGAGGAGTTCGCGTGGCCGCTGTGGGTGCTGGGCGGCCGGCCGTACCTGCCGCTCGGCGACGGACGGCTCGCGGTCGTGCACGGTCGCGGGGACCTGCGCCTGGCGCTGCTCGACCCCGACTCGGGCGAGCTCACCGACCTCGACGTCCCCTACGACGGGTGGGAGCCCAAGCTCGCCGCCGACGGCACGTCGGTCATCGGGCTCGGGTACGGCGGCGCCGTCCCCAGATCCGTGGTCAGGATCGACACGGTCACCGGCCGGGTGGAGGCGCTGCGGCGCGGCATCGACGAACTGCCCGACATCGCCTACCTGCCCAGGGCGCGCGCGGTCGAGTTCCAGGGCAGGTTCGGACGGCACGTGCACGGCTTCCTCTACCCGCCCGCCAACCCGGAGGTCAGGCAGGAGGGCCGGACGCCGTACGTGGTGTTCGTGCACGGCGGCCCCACCGGGCACGCGCAGTCGGAGCTCGACCTGGAGAAGGCGTTCTTCACCTCGCGCGGCATCGGGGTACTCGACGTCAACTACGGCGGCTCAAGCGCGTACGGCAGGGCCTACCGCGACCGGCTCAAAGGCCAGTGGGGCGTCGTCGACGTCGAGGACACGATCGCCGCAGCCGAATGGCTGGCCGCCGAGGGCCTCGCCGACCCGGCCAAGATCGCGGTGCGCGGCGGCAGCGCCGGCGGCTGGACGGTGATGGCCGCCTGCTGCCGTTCCGACGTGTTCGCCGGTGGCGTCTCCTACTACGGGGTCAGCGCGCTGGCCCCGCTCATCGCGCACACCCACGACTTCGAGTCCCGCTACATGGAGTGGCTGGTCGGCGCCGACGAGTCCGTCTACGCCGAGCGCGAGCCGCTCGCCCTGGTGTCCGGGGTGTCCTGCCCGATGTTGCTGCTCCAGGGGCTGGAGGATCCGATCGTGCCCCCGGAGCAGTCGAGCGCGTTCGCCGACGCGCTGCTGGAGCGGGGGATCGCGTGCACGTACCTGGCGTTCGAGGGAGAATCCCACGGCTTTCGCCGCGCCGAGACCCGCACCACCGCCCTGGCCGCCGAACTGGCCTTCTACCAGCAGATCTTCAGCTAGCTCCGGCCGATGACCAGCGGCGCGCGCCCGCCCACCCGCTCGATCACGTCGGTGACGCGGTAGAGCGGATGGTCGCCCGAACCGATGAACCGGAAGATCCCCCACAGATGGGTCAGATGATCCACCGTGTACGGGTCCCCGTACCGCTCCATCGCCCGCTCCTCCCAGACCTCCGGCGCGACGTCCACATACTCCAGCCCCAGCGCCGCCGCGGCCTCCCCGGCCGTCGCCATCTGCCCGGTCAGCGGTACGACCCGGTCCACCGGCCCCGCCTCCTCCAGGAACCCGGCCGCCACCCTGGCCACGTCCTCGGCGGCGATGAGGGGGATCTTCGTGTCCGGCGCGCCCAGCGGAAGGGCCAGCTCACGTTCGTCGGCCGCCACCAGAAGGTTCTCGAAGAACACCGCGGCCCGCAGGTGCACCGCACCGACCCCGGCCCAGTCGAAGACCTGCTCCGACAGCCAGTGGCGGCGCATGCGCGGGGTGAACGCCTCGGGTGAGGCGTCCAGCTGCGACACCTCCACCACCCGCTCCACCCCCGCCCGCCTGGCCGCCGCGGCGACCGAGGCGGTGGCGTCGAGGAGGCCCGCGGTCACCGGATAGGTGAAGTAGACCCGCGATACCCCCTCGCAGGCCTTGACCACCTGCGAGATCTCCCGCAGATCACCGACCACCACCTCGGCGCCCCGCTTCCTCAGCTCCTCGGCTCGATGGTCGTCCTGGCGCACGAACGCCCGCACGCGGTGACCACGCTCAAGCAGCAGCTCGGCGACCAGGCGCCCGGTACCACCCTGGGAGCCACCTGCGGCTCCGGTAACAAGAATCATCGTGACGCCCTTCTCTCAGTAGCCCAGCCCATCCACCCGCGACACCGCTTCGGCCTGCCGCCGCGTGTTGACCGCGTACCGCCTCTGCGTGCGCGCCTTGTCCGCCACGCGATGCCACCCTGTGCGGAACACCGCTTCCGCCCGCCCGCTCGACGGCCCCACGCAGCCGTCCGCCTCAACCTGCGTGACACCGTGTCCCACGCGGGTGCCGCCCGTGCGGCGCGGCGCCTCCGCTTGACGGCCCCACGCGGCGTGCTCCGGGTGGCATTTCTCCCGCTCAGCGCTCCTCCCTCCTGCCCGTGTCCCGGGGTGGTCAGGAGGGGGTGAGGGGTTCGGGCAGGGTCAAGGTGAAGAGGCCGAGCCGTTCCAGGTCGCGCAGGAACGGCGTGGCGGCGAAGGCCTGCGCGGGGCCGTAGACGCCCGGACGGTCAGGGCCGCGGCCGTCGGCCAGGCGGAGAGCCGCTTCCACCGAGGCCACCGCGCTCTCCTTCCACAGGTCACGCCCGCTTACCTGACCGGCCCGGTTGCCGTCGGCCGTCACCACCTGAACGGCGACGGTGAAGTGGGATCCGGCGCGGGTGGCGGCGTCGACGTGTTCGTTGGTGAACGCGCGTTCGTCGCTGAACGTGTCGGCCGTCAGCTGCGCCTCCACCCGGCGGGCGGTCACGTGACGGGGAATGGTGACGACGTCCGACGACGGAAGGGGGGCGATCATGCTGCGCGGCCCCAGCGGCGGCGGGAAGGGGTAGACGGCGTTGCGCGGTTCGACGTCGCCGACGTGGAAGGCGCCGTCGGTGTAGGTGATGCGCCGCGTGTCGGCGAACAGCAGCTCGGCCGTCCCCTTCGCGCCGGTCGTCAGCATCCAGTCGCTCACCGCGTAGGCGACGGTGACCCGGTCGGCCTCACCCATCCCGGCCGCCACGGCGCCCGCGAGCAGGTCGCCCAGCCCGCCGTAGAAGCTCATCGCGGTGACCATGGTGATGCCGGCGCTCTGGGCGCGGGTGTCCATCTCGGCGTACATCCAGGCCGTGTGGTGCTGCTCAAGCGCGTGGTCGACGTAGTGGCAGCCGCCGTCGGCGGCGGCCTGCGCGACCGGCCGCCCGGTGTGGGTGAACGGCCCCGCGCAATGGATCAGTACGTCAGCCTCGGCGGCCAGCTCCCGCAGGGCCGCCGGGTCGTCCAGTGCGGCCTGGCGGACCCGGGCCCCACCGAGTTCGCCGGCCATGGCCTTGAGCCTGCCCTCGTCGCGCCCGGCCAGGATGACCTCCGCGCCCCGGGCACGTAATTCGGCGGTGGCCAGGCGGCCGGTGTGGCCGGTGGCTCCGTAGACGGCGATGTTCACGACTCGCCTCCGTGTTTCATACTGACGGTAGGTAACTTGCCTTCGAAGTTACGTACCGCGAGTATGCAAGTCAATGGGGAGCACGAAGATGACGCGCCGCACGCAGGCGGAGCGCTCGGACACGACCACGTCGCAGCTGATCGGCGCGGCGCGAAAGCTGTTCGGCGAGTACGGCTACGCCGCCACCTCCATCGACGCCGTGGCCGCCACGGCCGGGGTCACCAAGGGCGCCGCCTACCACCACTTCACCGGAAAGCTCGGCCTGTTCCGCGCCGCCTTCACCCGCGAACAGGAGGAGATCGCCACCCACCTGGAAGAGGTGGGCGCCGCATCCCCCGACGCGTGGACGGCCCTGCTGCACGGCTGCAGCGCATTCCTGGAGCGCTGCCTCGACCCGGGCTTCCGCCGCATCGTCCTGCTGGACGCGCCATCGGTGCTGGGCTGGGAAGAGGTGCGCCAGATCCAGCACGCCCACACCCTGCGCGTCCTGCTGGACGCCATGCGAGCAACCGACGACACGCTCCCCGCCGACGCGTTGGCGATCAGAGGACAGCTGATGTTCGGCGCCTTGTGCGAAGCCGGCATGCTCCTGGCCCGCTCCCCCGACCCAGCCGCCGCCCTACCCCCCATAACCACCCAGGCAAACCACCTCCTAACCGCCCTCCACACCCCCTGACACCCCCGAGGCACACCTCACGGACCCCTCGATCCCACACCTCACGACCCCTCGATCCCACAACCTCACGGGCCCCCGGTCGCACACCTCACGACCCTCCGCCTGCCCGCCTCACGGCCCCTCGGGTCGCACGCCTCACGACCCCTCGGTCCCACAACCTCACGGCCCCTCGGTCGCACACCTCACGGCCACTCCGCCTGCCCGGCGCCTCGCGATCCCCGCCCTCTCAGCCCTTCCATTGGACGCCTCACGCTCTGGGGGGTGTGGCATGCGGTGTCCGGGCCGTCGGGGGCCGTGGGGGAGGTTGACGAAGGGCCGTTGCGGCGGGCGCCACGTCCGACGTGAGAAGCGATCCCCCCGACCTGCCCGGCGCACGTCGGCGGGTGGGGGTGGCGGCGGCTTGCCGTAACGGAAAGAGAGGACTTGCCGTAACGAAAGAGGGCCGCAACGGAAAGAGAGGACTTGCCGTAGCGAAAGAGGGCCGTAACGGAAAGAGAGGGCTGTCCTTGCTGGGAAAGGGGTGGTCAGCGGGCGAACTCGGTGGCGCGGGATTCGCGGACGACGGTGATGCGGATCTGCCCCGGGTAGGTGAGTTCTTCTTCGACCTGTTTGGCCACGTCTCGGGCGATCACCTGGGCCTGGATGTCGTCGATCGCGTCCGGCTTCACCATCACGCGGATCTCGCGCCCGGCCTGCATCGCGAACACCTTGTCCACGCCGTCGTACGACTGGGCGATCTCCTCCAGCCGCTCCAACCGCTTGACGTAGGCCTCCAGCGACTCGCGGCGCGCACCCGGGCGGCTGCCGGAGATGGCGTCGGCGGCCTGCGTCAGTACGGCCTCGACGGTCCGGACCTCGACCTCGTTGTGGTGGGCCTCGATGGCGTGGACCACGTCCTCGTCCTCGCCGTAGCGCCGGGCGATCTCCGCGCCGATCAGCGCGTGGGAGCCTTCCACCTCGTGCGTCAGGGCCTTGCCGATGTCGTGCAGCAGGGCGCAGCGCTTCATGAGCGCCTGGTCCATCTTGAGCTCGGCGGCCATGATGCCGGCGATGTGCGCGGATTCGATGAGGTGCTTCAGGACGTTCTGTCCGTACGAGGTGCGGTAGCGGAGCTGGCCGAGCAGCAGGGTGAGCTCGGGGTGCATGTCCGTGATGCCCAGCTCTACCAGGGCGTCCTCACCGGCCCGCGCGCACAGGTCGGCGACCTCCTGGCGGCTGCGGTCGTGCGCCTCTTCGATGCGTTGCGGGTGGATACGCCCGTCGAGCACGAGCTTTTCGAGGGTGAGCCTCGCCGTTTCCCGGCGTACCGGGTCAAAACACGACAGCAGCACCGCTTCCGGGGTGTCGTCGATGATGAGGTTCACGCCGGTCGTGGATTCGAACGCGCGGATGTTGCGCCCCTCGCGGCCGATGATGCGGCCCTTCATCTCGTCACCCGGCAGGTGCAGCACGCTGACGACCGACTCGGCCGTCTGCTCGGCCGCCACCCGCTGGACGGCCAGCGTAACGATCTTGGTAGCCCGCTTCTCGCCCTCCTTGCGGGCGGTGCCCTCGATGTCGCGGATGATCAACGCCGCCTCGCGCTTGGCCTGGTTCTCGATCTCCTTGACCAGCTCGGACTTGGCCTGATCCGCGCTCAACCCGGACACCCGCTCCAGAATGGCCCGGCGCTCGTCCTCGACCTGCAGCAGTTCCTCGCGCCGCCCGGCCAGCTCCGTCTCGGTCTCGGCCAGCTTGCGGTCGCGTTCGCTCTGGCGCCGTGCCTCCTCGTCGAGCCGCTGCTCACGCTCGGCCAACCGGCCTTCCCGGCGTTCGAGGTCGGTACGCAGCTCCTTGAGCTCGGTCTTCAGGATCCGGCTCTCCTCCTCGACCTCGCGCCGCATCTGCGTCGCGCTCGCCGCCGCCTGCTCCGACCTGCGCAGGATGTCCTCGGCGTCGGTCTCCGCCTTCGCGCGGATCTCCCCGGCCTCCAGGCGCGCCTGCTCCAGTTCCTCGTGGACGGCCGCCCCCTGCTCGGGGGACGGCTTCGCCGTACCTGGAACGTGCCCGGACGTACGCCGCAGCACTATCACCAGTGTCGCCATCGTCACGAACACCAACAGGAGCACAGCCACCAGCAACACCACGACCAGCGGATCCATGTGCTCCCCGCCCTCCTCGCGTCACAAGACTTTCCAAACGCGGACTGAAAAACGGGAGGGGTCACGTGCGCGGCACAGACAGCCCGATCGGCGTATGGACCGATATCAAGCCAAGACCGACCGGGCGTCGGCCCACTCGGCCAACACCTCGCCTGTCTCGGTCAATCGAGCTCGCTCGTACGTCGTTCACCGGTATGGCAATCCGCGCTGCGCGGAGTAACTCCTCACTGCCGTCGAGGTTATGCGTCGAACAAGTCACGAGCAAGCAAACGCATCATCAAGCGTGTCTTACCGACCACTACATACCAATTCAGACAGTTATCCGGCCCAACACCCCAAAGACCCCCAATGTCCCAACCCAGACGGGTCTTCGGCTACCGGCGCCCGCTAGGAGAAGTCATCCTCTATCTCCACGCCCTCCTGCTCCAACGCCTCCCGGATCACCCGGAACGCCAGCCCGCCCGAGTACCCCTTGCGCGCGAGCATCCCCGCGAGCCGCCGGGTACGGACCTGAGGATCAAGCCCCCGGGTGGAGGACAGCTTGCGATCCACCAGCCGCCGGGCGGTCTCCGCCTCCTGGTCGGAGTCAAGGCGTTCGACCGCGTCCTTGACCGTGTCGTTGTCGACACCACGATGGCGAAGCTCGGCGGCCAGAGCACGCCGGGCCAGGCCGCGACCATGGTGCCGGGAGTCGACCCAAGCCTCCGCGAACGCCTCGTCGTTGATCAGCCCGAGCTCGGTGAACCGGTCGAGCACGGCATCGGCCGCCTCCTCGGGTATCTCCCGCTTGCGCAAGGCCTCGGCCAGCTGTGCCCGGGTCTTGGGCGCCAGCGTGAGCATCCGCAGGCAGACGGCCCGCGCCACCGCCTCGGGGTTGGCCGGTGGCCCGGCGGCGGCTCCGCTGCCCTCGTCCGGCCCGTCCGGCAGCCACCCGCCGCCTGAACCGTCCTGCGACCGTCGCCGGCCGCCACGTCCGGAGCCTCTGGAGCCCTTGGACCCCCGCCCGGACCGGCCGCCACGCCGCGATCCCCGCTTCCCCGCTCGATCAGGCTCTCCCGCGGGCTCGGCGAAGAGTCCCCGGCTTCCCCCCGCCTCGGGCTCGGGCGGCTCGGCCGGTACGTCAGGAGTCCCCCAGCTGGTCCAGGGGGCCGGGCCGCCGGGAGGTTCGTCGAAGGCCCCGGGCTCCGGCCCGGGAGGCGGGGTTGGAGGCTGCCGGGTGGCGCGTACCTCGTCCAGCGAGGCCGGCCAGCCGTCCGCGGGCTTGCCGCGACGGGCGGAGCCCTTGCCGCGGCCCCGTGCGGGACCGTCCGGCCAGGCGCCCCAGTCGTTGGGGTGAGGCGCCCGTGCCGGGTCGTCGTCGCTCACGTGCCGACCGATCAGACGTCACCGGGCTTCGGCGCCGCCGCGGCCTTGGCGCGGCCCGTGGGCGCGGCGGGCGCCGTGGCCGGCGCGGCGGCGGCCGGCGGAGCGGCGGCCTCGGCCGGGGCGTCCAGGCGCGGGCCGACGCCCAGCTTGTCCTTGATCTTCTTCTCGAGCTCGTTGGCCATGTCGGGGTGGTTCTTCAGGAAGTTGCGCGCGTTTTCCTTGCCCTGGCCAAGCTGCTCACCCTCGTAGGTGTACCAGGCGCCGGACTTGCGGACGAAGCCGTTCTCCACACCCATGTCGATCAGGCCGCCCTCGCGCGAGACGCCCACGCCGTACAGGATGTCGAAGTCGGCCACGCGGAACGGCGGGGCCATCTTGTTCTTCACGACCTTGACCCGGGTACGGTTGCCGACCGCCTCCGTGCCGTCCTTCAGGGTCTCGATACGGCGGATGTCGAGGCGGACCGACGCGTAGAACTTCAGCGCCTTGCCACCCGTCGTGGTCTCGGGCGAGCCGAACATGACGCCGATCTTCTCGCGCAGCTGGTTGATGAAGATGGCGGTGGTGCCGGTGTTGCTGAGGGCGCCGGCGACCTTGCGCAGCGCCTGGGACATCAGGCGGGCCTGCAGGCCAACGTGGCTGTCGCCCATCTCGCCCTCGATCTCCGCCTTGGGCACCAGGGCGGCGACCGAGTCGATGACGATGATGTCGACGGCGCCCGACCTGATCAGCATGTCGGCGATCTCAAGCGCCTGCTCACCGGTGTCGGGCTGGGAGACCAGGAGGGCGTCGGTGTCGACACCGAGCTTCTTGGCGTACTCGGGGTCGAGGGCGTGCTCGGCGTCGATGAAGGCGGCGATGCCGCCCGCGCGCTGGGCGTTGGCCACGGCGTGCAGGGCGACCGTCGTCTTACCCGAGGACTCGGGCCCGTAGACCTCGACGATCCTGCCCCGGGGGAGCCCGCCGATGCCGAGTGCCACGTCGAGCGCGATCGACCCCGTCGGGATCACCTCGATCGGCGCGCGGGCGTCGTCACCGAGGCGCATGACGGAGCCCTTGCCGAACTGCCGCTCGATTTGCGCGAGGGCAGTCTCAAGGGCCTTCTCGCGGTCGTTGATAGCCATGGGAACTCCCCTGAAGGGTCGTGGTCGGTCGGTCGAGTGAAAGCTACGGGCTGCCACCGACAATTTCCCGCCGTCGCCACGAAGTCGCGGTCCGGCGTGTTTCATAGTAGCCGAACGGCTGTTCGATCAACTCCGGAACACGCTACAACGAACCACGTCGCCAGGGGCCGGTGATGGCGAAGGTGATCCCCGGCGTCTGGATGTTGGCGAAAAGCCACTTCCCGCTGGGGTCGAAGACCGATCCGCACCACTCGGAGCCCCGGTAGTCCCCGGCCGGGACGCTCTTGCCGGGCACGCCGCCCTCCGGGATCACCACCGCGTTCTCCGCGAACGGGAAGATCTCGCCGTCCGTGGTGAGCCCGTGCAGATACTCCGCGCCGCTCCCGTCCTCGCACAGCACGATCCCGCCGCGGGGGCTCACGCAGATGTTGTCGGGGTTGTTCAGCACCGAGGCGTCCGGCGAGGCGAACAGCACGCGCATCTTGTCGCGCCGCAGGTCGTACTCGAACACCTGCCCCTGGCCCGCGGGCCCGCCGCTGGTGCTGACGATGTAGATCTTGCGATGGTGGTACCAGGCGCCTTCGAGCCTGCGGAAGGAGGCGCCGCCCTTGGCGATCCCCTGCTCCACCACGGAGGTCTCATCGGGCCCCGGGTCCGGCTCGTCGATGCCGACCCACCCGACCTCCGGATAGACCGTCCCGGTCCCGTCGGCGTAGGTCGTGTAGGGGCCGTCGCCGATGGTCAGCATCTCCAGTTTGCCGCCCTTGCCCAGCTTGCCGCGCACGCGCGGGCGGAAGCGGTAGAGCCCGCTGGGAGTGGCGTCCTCCGTCTCGTACACGTACCCGGTCGCGGGGTCCACCGCGACGGCCTCGTGCGAGAAACGCCCCATCGCCTTGTACGGCACCGCGTCCGACACCCCGTCATGCGGCACCTCGAAGATGTACCCGTGCCGCACCTCCCCGTTGACCAGCGTGGTCTCCTCGCACGACAGCCAGGTCCCCCACGGAGTGGGTCCGCCGGCGCAGTTGCGCACGGTTCCCGACAGCGAGGCCCACGACGCCAGGAAGGCACCCCTGCGGGTGTCGAAGGCGAGGTTGGTGGTGCCGCCGCCGGCCTGGGGGTCGTAACTGGGGGAGACATAGGCGCCGGTCAGGTCGCCGACCTCGTGGTTGCGGACCAGGATGGTGGCGTGCGCCCCGCCGTACCGGAAACCCCATCGAGGGCGGAAGGCGGCCATTCCGTCGTGCAGGGCGGGGGTGGGGCGGCCGTCGGTCATGCGGTCGCCGGTCCAGCCGTGGGAGACGTAGGAGAAGCCTTCCGGCAGTTTGAGCAGTTCGAGACCGGTCGTGCGGTCGCGTACGGGACGGAGCGGGCCGTAGTCGACGCTGAACGGGTGTTTCACCATCGTCGTGGCGTCGGCCGTGCGCGCGGAGAGCGCGGCGAGCGGTCCGCCGGCGGCCGCGCCGATCGCCGCGGTGCGTAAGAAGCGGCGCCTGTCGATGCTTGTCATGGTTGCACCCTCCTCGCCGCCAGTGTCCGTCCGGCGACGCGCGGGTGTCACGTGCCTGAACCGACAGGACATTCCCGTGCATTGCGCCACCCCTGTTGCCATGCCCCGTGAGCTGGGGAGATCCTGAGGGCAACGGTCGAAGGGCGGCGACGTGGCGAGCACGTACACCGGGGAACGGCGCACCCATCTGGAGGCTCTGGCCGAGCTGCTGCCCGCGCACGGGCTGGTGGGTCGCATGGTCGGCGGCGACGATCCGGTCCTGTGGGCCTGGCATCCGCGCAGCGGCAAGCAGACCATCATCTTCGCCACGCCCGCGCACCGGGGCTGGATGTTCCTGTGGTCGCCCGGCGGGCAGGGCAGCGCCGACGATCTGGATCAGACCGCCAGGTCGCTCAGGGACACGCTGTCAGTGGAGCTTGGGTGAGACGCTCTCGACCTGGCAGACCGCCCGCCAGACGGACTTGACGCTCTCACCGTCGGCGAGCGCCTGCGCGACCGTGCGGCCGCCGAGCGGGGCCAGCACGTAGTCGTGGGCCCATGAGTCGGCGTACGCGTCACCGAAGTGCACGCGCATCCTTCTCCAGAATTCGGTCAGGCGCATGCACCAAGTATCGACGAGCGGAGGCATGGGTAAGACACCCGCATGCCAAAGGCCTCCAAGTCTTCATCCCCCAGACCCCCCACATCCCCCAGGAAGCGGGCTCTTCGCGCTAAGCGTCGCCATCTGCTCGTCTTACTTCGCTCCGCCGTACAGCAGGAGAAAGCTGATCGATCCGAGCGGCACGCCGGAATCCGGCGCGAACCCCGCACAGGCCGGCCGCGCACCCGGCGGGCGTCGCGGCGCTGACCGTCACATCACCCGCGAGCCGTACATCTCACCGAGATGGTCGGCGAGCAGCTCCAGCCTGGCGCCGTCGGGGTCTTTGAAGTAAATGGAGGCGCCGCTCTCGATCTGGTGCGGCACGCCGGCCATCTCCAGCTTCCCGCGCAGCCGGTCCCACGTCGCGGGGTCGACGGAGATCGCGATGTGGTGCAGACCGCCGAGCACTTCCTGGTACGGTCCGAGGTCGAGGCCGGGGAAGTCGAAGAAGGCCAGCAGGTTCCCGTTGCCGATGTCGAAGAAGAAGTGGTTCGAGCCGCGGTAGTCGCGGTTCTCGAAGATCTCCGTGAGCGGGAATTCCAGAAGCTCCTGGTAGAAGCGGATCGTTCGCTCCACGTCCGAGGAGACGAGCGCGAAGTGGTGCAGGCCGCGGGCGCTGCTGGAGGGCCGGTGCGGTAAGAGGTACTTCTCCCTCAGCCGTTCTCGTTGCGCGTCGATGGCCGCGTGGTCGGTGGTCACAGTCGGTGTATGTCCGTTCGGACGTCACTCAACCACCCCGAGCGGCGGCAATGCGTTTTCTGTCGGTGCGGCGAGGCAGTATGTGCACGTGAGCTCGCTTGCCCATTTCAGCCCGCTGACCAGCCAATGGTTCACCGGCGCCTTCGTCGCGCCCACCGCCGCCCAGGAGGGGGCGTGGGCGTCCATCGCCCGCGGCGACAACACGCTCGTCGTGGCGCCCACCGGGTCGGGCAAGACGCTCGCCGCCTTCCTGTGGTCGCTCGACCGCCTGGCCACGCGCGCGCAGGAGGCCAAGGGCACCAAGGTGCTCTACGTCTCGCCGCTCAAGGCGCTGGCCGTCGACGTCGAGCGCAACCTGCGCGCGCCGCTGGCGGGCATGAAGCAGACGGCGCGGCGGCTGGGCCTGCCGGTGCCGGAGATCTCCGTGTCGATCAGGTCGGGCGACACGCCGGCCGACGAACGGCGCAGGTTCGCCACCAGGCCCTCCGACATCCTCATCACCACGCCGGAGTCGCTGTTCCTGCTGCTGACCAGCCAGGCGCGCGAGGCGCTGCGCGGCGTCGAGACGGTGATCGTCGACGAGGTGCACGCGGTGGCGGCGACCAAGCGCGGCGCGCACCTGGCGCTCAGCCTCGAACGCCTCGACGCCCTGCTGGAGCGGCCCGCCCAGCGCGTCGGGCTGTCGGCGACCGTGCGGCCGGTGAGCGAGGTGGCCGCGTTCCTGGGCGGCGCGCGCCCGGCCGCGGTGGTCCAGCCGCCGTCCGACAAGCGGATCGAGGTCGAGGTCGTCGTCCCCGTCGAGGACATGACGGAGATGGAGGCGCGCCCCGGCGAGCCGCAGGACGACTTCGCCGAGCCGGTCAACCGCTCGATCTGGCCGCATGTCGAGGACAAGCTGTTCGACCTGATCGAGGCCCACAGCTCCACGATCGTCTTCGCCAACTCGCGGCGGCTGGCCGAGCGCCTGTGCACGCGCCTCAACGAGCTGGCCTACGAGCGCGAGCAGGGCCCCGAGGCGCTTGACCTGACCGGTTTCGACATGCCCGCGCAGATGATGGCGCAGGCCGGGGCGAGCAGGGGCGCGATACCCGAGATCGTGCGCGCCCACCACGGCTCGGTCTCCAAGGAGGAGCGTGCCCAGATCGAGGAGGCGCTGAAGTCGGGCCGGCTGCCCGCCGTGGTCGCCACCTCCAGCCTGGAACTGGGCATCGACATGGGCGCCGTCGACCTGGTCGCCTGCGTGGAGGCGCCGCCGAGCGTGGCCAGCGGGCTGCAGCGCATCGGCCGCGCGGGCCACCAGGTGGGCGCGGTCTCCAGGGGCGTCATCTTCCCGAAGTACCGCGGCGATCTGGTGCAGACCGCCGTCGTGGCCGAGCGCATGAAGGCGGGCCGGATCGAGGAACTGCGCTATCCGCGCAACCCGCTCGACGTGCTGGCCCAGCAGATCGTGGCGATGACCGCGCTCGACGAGTGGACGGTCGACGAGCTCGAAGCTCTGGTACGGCGGGCCGCGCCGTACTCCACCCTCCCGCGAACGGCGCTGGAGGCGACGCTCGACATGCTCGCCGGCCGCTACCCGAGCGAGGAGTTCGCCGAGCTGCGCCCGCGCGTCGTGTGGGACCGCGTGAGCGGCACCCTGCAAGGGCGGCCCGGCGCGCAGCGGCTGGCCGTCACCAACGGCGGCACGATCCCCGACCGCGGCCTGTTCGGCGTCTTCCTCGTCGGCGAGAAGGCCTCGCGGGTGGGCGAATTGGACGAGGAGATGGTCTACGAGTCGCGCGTCGGCGACGTGTTCGTGCTGGGCGCGACCTCCTGGCGGATCGAGGACATTACCGCCGACCGCGTGCTGGTCTCGCCCGCGCCCGGTCAGCCGGGCAAGCTGCCGTTCTGGCATGGTGACACCGCCGGCCGTCCCGCCGAGCTGGGCAAGGCGATCGGCGAGTTCCTGCGCGAGCCGGAGGAGGAGCGGATGCGCGCGGCCGGGCTCGACGCGTTCGCCTCGGCGAATCTGCTGGCCTACCTGACCGAGCAGCGCGAGGCCACCGGCTACGTCCCCGACGACCGCACGCTGCTGGTCGAGCGCTTCCACGACGAGCTGGGCGACTGGCGCGTGGTGATCCACTCCCCCTACGGCGCGCGTGTGCACGCTCCATGGGCGCTGGCGATCAACCGGCGGCTGCGCGAGCGCTACGGCGTCGACGTGCAGGCGGTCCACTCCGACGATGGCATCGTGCTGCGCATCCCCGACACGCTGGCGGAACCGCCCACCGACGTGGCCGCCTTCGACGCCGAGGAGATCGAGCAGCTCGTCACCGAGGAGCTGGGCGGTTCCGCGCTGTTCGCCGCGCGTTTCCGCGAGTGCGCGGGCCGGGCGCTGCTGCTGCCCAGGCGGGTGCCCGGCCGGCGCAGCCCGTTGTGGCAGCAGCGCCAGCGCGCCGCCCACCTGCTCGGCGTGGCCAGCCAGTACGCCTCGTTCCCGATCGTGCTGGAGACCATGCGCGAGTGCCTGCAGGACGTCTTCGACGTGCCCGGCCTGGTGGCGCTCATGCGCGACATCGCCGCCAGGAAGGTGCGGGTGGTGGAGGTGGAGACCTCGCAGGCCTCGCCGTTCGCGGCCTCGCTGCTCTTCCACTACATCGGCGCGTTCATGTACGAAGGTGACGCCCCGCTGGCCGAGCGCCGCGCCCAGGCGCTGGCCCTCGACACCTCCCTGCTGGCCGAACTGCTCGGCCAGGCCGACCTGCGCGAACTGCTCGATCCCGACGTGATCGCCGACACCGAACGGGAGCTGGCCCGGCTCGACCGGCCGCTGCGCGACCAGGAGGACCTCGCCGACCTGCTGCGTTCCCACGGTCCGCTGCTCGCCGCCGACGTCAGCGTGCGCGGTGGCGACCCCGCCTGGCTCACCGCGCTCGAAGGCGCCCGCCGTGCCCTCTCGGTGCGGATCGCCGGCGAGGAACAGTGGGTCGCGATCGAGGACGCCGCCCGCGTGCGCGACGCGCTCGGCGCGCCGCTGCCCGTCGGCGTCCCGCACGTCTTCCTCGAACCGGTCGCCGACCCCCTGGCCGACCTCGTGGCCAGACACGCCCGCACCCGCGGCCCCTTCCACTCCGGTACGGCTGCCGCCCGCTTCGGCCTCGGCGTCGCCGTGGTCACCGACGCGCTGCGGCGGCTGGCGACGACCGGGCGGGTGGTCAGTGGCGAGTTCCGTCCCGGCGGCCGGGGTGAGGAGTGGTGCGACTCGGGCGTGCTGCGGATGCTGCGCCGCAGGTCGCTGGCCCGGCTGCGCAAGGAGGTCGAACCGGTCTCCCCGGAGACGCTGGCCCGGTTCCTGCCCGCCTGGCACGGCATCACCTCGCCCGGCCCCACCCCCGGCACCGGGCCCGGCACCGCGCGCGACGGCGGCGGCGGCGCGGCGCGGGCCATGGACGCCCTGGTCGGCGCGCTCGACCAGTTGCAGGGGGCGGCTGTCCCGGCCTCGGCCCTGGAGACGCTCGTGCTCCCGGCCCGCGTCCCCGGGTACTCGCCCGCGCTGCTCGACGAACTGACGGCGGCCGGGGAGGTCATCTGGTCAGGCCAGGGTTCACTGCCCGGCGGCGACGGCTGGATCTCCCTCTACTTCGCCGACACGGCTCCCCTGCTCATGCCGGAACCCGCCGAGATCACCCTGACGCCGCTGCATGAGCAGATCCTCGGCGCGCTCGGCGGGGGCGGCGCGTTGTTCTTCCGCGGGTTGTCCGACCAGATGGGCTCGCTGGACGACGGGGCGCTGGCCGCTGCCCTGTGGGACCTGGTGTGGGCGGGGCGGGTCTCCGGCGACACGCTGGCGCCGATGCGCGCCGCCCTGGGCACCGGCCGTCCGGCGCACCGGCCGGCGACGAACCGGCGGCGGCGGGCCGTACTGCCCAGCCGTACCGGGCCGCCCACGGTCGCCGGCCGCTGGTGGCTGCTGCCCGCCCCTTCCGACCAGCCGGCCCAGCGCGCGCAGGCGCAGGCCGAGGTCATGCTCGAACGCCACGGCGTCGTCACCAGGGGTGCGGTCACCTCGGAGCGCCTGCCCGGTGGGTTCACGCCCGTTTACCAGGTGCTGCGGGCGTACGAGGAGAGCGGGCGCTGCCGTCGCGGCTACTTCGTGGAGGGGCTGGGCGGCGCCCAGTTCGCCCTGCCCGGCGCGGTCGACCGCATGCGCGCGATGTCCGCGGAACCCGAGCCACGTCCGGAACCCCACCCAGGCTCGCACCCGGACTCGCGCCGCGGCTCCGAAGCCGAGCGGGCCCGGCGCGCGGTGGTTCTGGCCGCCGCCGACCCCGCCAACCCCTACGGCGCCGCCCTCCCCTGGCCCGCGCATCCCGGCAGCCACAAGCCCGGCCGTAAGGCGGGCGCCCTGGTGGTGCTGGTGGACGGCCACCTGGTGCTCTACGTGGAGCGGGGCGGCAAGACGCTGCTCTCCTTCGCCGACGACACGCGGCTGCAGCCCGCCGTGGACGCGCTGGCTCTCGCGGTGCGGGATGGGGCGCTGGGCAAGCTGACGGTGGAGCGGGCCGACGGCGGACACATCAACGACTCGCCGCTGGCGGCCGCCTTGGAGTCCGCCGGATTCCACCCGACTCCGCGGGGGTTGCGCCTGCGCGCCTGACCCGGGGTGACGGTTTCCAGCCTCTGCCCGCGCGGGTGGCCGTCGAGGCTTGTCTTCGAGGTCGGGTTCGCGGCCTCGCCGCAGTCGACGCCGGCGGTCGCCCGCGTCCGTGTGCCGGGACCGGAAGGCACCGTTGCCGGTCAGGCGCGTGCGCGGCTGCGACCCGGACACGGTTGGCCACGTGCGCGCACAGCCCACTCTTGATACGCAACAAGAAACGGAGCACAGGCGCAGAGCACAGGCGTCGGCGCGGGTGTCGGCGCAGAGCGCAGCGGCAGGCGCGGAGCGCAGGTGTCGGCTGGGGAGGGTGGGGGTGTTGTGGTTCTTGGCCTTGGGTGCTTGTGGTCCGGGGCTTGCGGTGCTTGGTCGGCGGCTGAGCGGGCGGCCGGGTGTGGTGTTGGGGCTGGTCAGGGGGTGGTGGGGACGGGCTCACGATGGTGACGTTGCCGTAAGGGTTGAAATGGGTATAAACCACTCGTGACTCCCCTCATCGGGATCGAGGAGGAGTACCTAATCGTCGATCCCCACACACGACATGTGGCACCCCGGGCGGCGGATGTTCTGGCCGCAGCGACGAACGTGATGGGTGAGGACATCACCCAGGAGATCAGCCAGTTCCAGATCGAAGCCCGTACCGCGCCGTCGAGCGACCTCGCCGAGTTGGGGGCGAGACTGCGCGCCGCCCGCACGGAGGTGGCGAAGGCGGCGCAGGAATGCGGGCTGGCGCTGGTCGCCAGCGCGATGCCGGTCCTGGGCCAGCCGGGGCCGCTTCCGCTCTCCGACGATCCGCGGTATGAGAACGGGCAGGTGCGCTATCGGGCTCTCCAGGATGAACTGTGCATCTGCGCCCTCCACGTCCATGTGGACGTGCCGGACGAGGAGCTTGCCGTTTATGTCGGCAACCACCTGCGGCCCTGGCTGCCCACGCTCATCGCGCTCGCGGCCAACTCCCCGTTCTTCGTCGGACGGGACACCGGCTACGCCTCCTGGCGGGTGATCAGCTGGAGTCGGTGGCCGGTTTCGGGGGCTCCGCCGTACTTTGCGAGCTTTGCGGACTATGAGCGGGCGGTCGGCGCGCTGTCGGAGTCGGGCGCGCTCATGGACGCCAAGACCCTCTACTGGGACGCCCGCCCGTCCTCCACCCTGCCCACCATCGAGGTACGCGTCGCCGACGTGCCACTCGACGCCAACGACAGCCTCACGATCATCGGGCTGATCCGGGGGCTGGTGGTCACGGCGCTGGGCGATGTGGCGCGGGGCGATCGCGGGCTGCCGATCGGCGCGGAGGTGATGCGCGCGGCGTACTGGCGTGCGGCGCGCGACGGGCTCGAAGGCGCCTGTCTCGATCTGCGGGCGGGCGAGCTGGTACCGGCGCCGGAGATGGCGCACCGCCTCCTCCATCACGTACGGCGGGCGGTCGGCGATGCCGGCGACCTCCCGTTCATCGAGGAGGGCCTGGACCGGTTGATGCGCCGCGGCTCCGGAGCGGTACGCCAGCGAAGCGTCCACCAGCGCGACCACGACCTCGCGGACGTGGTCGACGACCTCATAGTCGCCACCGTCGCCTGACTCACTCCCACCACCCCTTCGCCCCACCCGGGTCTAACCTCCCGTGGACCGACAGCCCACCCAAGATCGGCAGACCGCGGGCCGGCCAACCGCGGGAGGACAGACCGTGGGAGGACAGACCGTGGGAGGACAGACCGTGGGAGGACAGACCGTGGGAAGACGGACCGTGGGCGGTCACCTGCGGTGATCGCGCACGGCGGGCCTCTTCGATGCACGTCCGGCGTTCAAACGGTCATTCAAAGTTGCCGGCCTCGTTCAGGACCAGGTGACGGGGAGGCTGGCGGGGCCGTTGTCGAGGGGGTTGCCGGTCCACGGGACGTCCTCGGGCGCGCAGGCCAGCCGAAGGCCGGGCAGCTGCTCGGCCAGCGCGCCGACGACGGCGACCAGCTCCATGCGCCCCAGCGCGGCGCCGATGCAGTGGTGGGGTCCGTGGCCGAAGGCCAGGTGCGGGTTCGGCGTGCGGGCGGGGTCGAAGCGGGCCGGGTCGGGGATGAGGTCGGGGTCCTGGTTGGCGGCTTCCAGGCGGACGAGGACCTGGTCGCCGGCGGCCAGCCGTACCCCGTCGAGGTCGATGTCCGTCTGCGCGTAGCGCGCGAAGGCCTCGCCGTGGAGGCCGGCGGAGTAGCGCAGCATCTCCTCGACGGCGGTGGGGACGTCGTCGATCCGGGCGAGCCCGCCGGCCTCGCCGAGGTGGACGACGCCGATCGACAGCGTGTTGGCCACGGTGAGGTAGCCGCCGAAGACCAGCGAGATGGCGGTCGTGAACAGCTCGTCGTCGCTCAGGCGGCCGTCTTCCGCGTCGCGGACCGCGATGACCTCGCTCAGCAGGTCGGGGCCCGGGTCGGCGCGCTTGGCGGCGATCAGGCTCGGGAAGTAGGCGGTGAGCTCGCCCCACGCCTGCTCGAAGCCCTCGCCGCCGCCGGTGATGCCGGAGGCGGCGTCGGCCCAGGCGTAGAAGCGTTCGCGGTCGGTGACGTTGATGCCGAGCATGTGGCTGGTCACCCCCAGCGGCAGCGGGCGGCCCACGATGGAGACCAGGTCGGAGCCGGGTCCGCGCTCGCGCAGCTCGGCCACGAGCTCGCCGGCCAGCGTGGTGATGGCGGGGCGCAGCCGTTCCAGATTGCGGGGGGTGAAGGCGCGGGAGAGCAGGCGGCGCAGGCGCGCGTGCGGCGCGCCGTCGCTGAGCAGCGAGGCGGGCCCTTCGGGCGTGCCGGGCGGCGCCATCGTGAAGCGCGCGTCGGACAGCACCCGTCGGGCCAGCGCCGCCCCGACGATCACCCACGCGGGCTGACCGTCCGCGGTCACGACTCTGGCGATGGGTCCGGTACGGCGCAGCTCGTCATGGACCGGCGTCGGGCCGAACGGGGCAGGGCGCTCAAATGGTAGGTTCCGCATATCGTGAAGCTAGCATATAGTGAAGGTGCATCACTACATGACCATTGAGATATTCGAGCGGACGCTTGAGCTGGCCGAACTGCTCGGCGAGGAGATGGAGCGCAGGCTCGCGGCCGACGGCCTGACGCCGTCCCGCGCGCAGTTGCTGCGCGAACTCGGCCGGCGCGGACCGCAGCAGCAGCGGGAACTGGCCGGCACGCTGGCGGTGAGCGCGCGCAACATCACCGGCCTGGTGGACGGCCTGGCGGCCACCGGATTCGTGACCCGCGAGCCGCACCCCGACGACCGGCGGGCCACGCTCGTCACGCTGACCGGGCGGGGCACGGCGGCGGTGCGCGCCATGGAGGACGGGCGCGCGGCAGCGGCGGCCATGCTGTTCGCCGGGATGTCACAGGAGCGGCTGGCCGCCTACGCCGCCGGGCTCGACGTGCTGCTGGGGAACCTCAGAAAGGCGTAGGCCCGTAGTGGGCGAAGGAGGCGCCGGTGGTGAAGGCCCAGTAGCGGTCGCCGTAGGACCAGTGCCACCACTCGGTCGGGTAGTTGACGAGGCCGGCCTCTTCGAGCGCCTTGCCCAGGATGGCGCGGTGCTCGCGGGCCTCGGGGCCGATGTTGGCGGCGCCGGTGTAGCAGGCGCCGTCGCTCTGCTCGGGGTTGTCGTTGACGGCGGTGCCCATGTCGTACTCGACGCCTTCGGGCGAGCACAGCGTCAGGTCCACGGCGGCGCCGGCGGTGTGCGGCGCGACCTCTACCGGCGAGACGTAGCGGCTGGCCGCGACGTGCGCCTCCGCGGGCGTCATCTCCGGGAAGGAGGCCTGGAGCTGGTCGCGGTACTCCTCGAAGTAGTGCCGCTGCGTGGGGATCGGGCGATAGCCCTCGACGATCAGCAGGTGGTAGCCGGAGGGCAGGAGGTTCTCGGCCTTCTCCAGGCGGGCCAGCAGCCCGGAGCGCAGGTGCGCGTAGGCGCCGATCGCGTCGGCCAGCCGGTCGTCCACGCGCAGCCGCCCGCGTACGTCGGCGAGTGGCTCTCCGCTCTCCCGAACCGGAATCGCCGCCACCCGAGGGTCCGAAATCAGCACGATGTCAGCCGCCATGGGCATAAATTCTCACACAGTGTCGGAGAAGACCTGTTCACGGGCCTGCTCCAGCGCGGCCACGAGCGCGCCGCGCAGCACCGGATTGCCGGCCACGCCGGTGGTCACGACGCGGGAGGGCGACGGGCACACGCGGGCCACGGCCTGCTCCACCTTGGCCGCCAGGCGGGCGCCGCCCGCGCGGCCGATGTCGCCGCTGAGCACGATCAGCCCGGGGTCGAGCACGACGGCGATGGCGGCGCAGCCGACGGCCAGCCGGGCGGCCACCTCGTCCAGGTAGCGGTCGCCGCCGTTGCGGACCTGGTCGGCGACGGACAGGCCGCTCACGTTGTGGTGCTTGGCCAGGCCCTCAAGCGCCTCGTGGCCGACGAGCCGCTGGAACGAGCCGGACTGCGGGTGGCGGACGTCGGTGGGCAGCGGTTCGCCGGGGACGGGCAGCCAGCCGATCTCGCCCGCGCCGCCGGTGAGGCCGCGGTGCAGCCGGCCCCCGAGCATGACGCCGAGGCCCTGGCCGATACCGGCCCAGATGACCGCGAAGTCCTCGTGACCGGCGGCGGCGCCGTAGCGGTGCTCGGCCAGCGCGACGAGGTTGACGTCGTTCTCTATCGTCACCGAGGCGCCGAGGGTGTTACGCAGGCTGGCCAGCACGCCCACGTGCCAGTCGGGCAGGTCGTGGGAGAAGCGCACGTCGCCCGAGCGGGGGTCGACGACGCCGCGGGTGCCGATGACGAACGAGCGCAGTTGCGACTGGCTGATGTTGGCCGAGGCACACGCCCGTTGTACGGCAGAGTGCACCGCTTTGACCGGATCCTTGGTGCCCCGCGGATTGACCGTCACCTCGACCACGATTTTACCTGTGATGTCGGCCACACCGACGGTCAGGCTGTCGGGCAGGACTTCCAATCCGGCGACGTAGGCGCTCGACGGAACCACGGCGTACAGGGCGGCGTGCGGCCCTCTGCCGCCGGCGCGCTCGCCGACCACCTCCACGAGTCCACGATCTTCCAGTCGGGCGAGTAGCTGACCTGCGGTTACCTTGGAAAGCCCCGTCTGTTCCCCCAGCTCGGCGCGGGTCAACGGTCCTTGGTAAAGGAGCAGTTCGAGTGCCGATCTGTCGTTCAGCCGGCGCAGCAGCCGCGGGGTTCCCGGGCTTCGGCTCATGAATGCGCCCCCTCTCGTCACGATCGGCTAACGGTCTGTTTCTTTTAATAAAGTTTCTTGTTAGTTTAGCAGCAATCGTTCGGACTGACGATCAGCCAGCCTGGTGCCGACCGTAGGCCAGCACCATGGAAGGGAGAACCCTGTGAGGATCGCGAAGATCACAGCCACTACGGTCACCACAGCCGCTCTGGCTCTTGGCGTGGCCGCCTGTGGAGGCTCCGAGGCGCCGAAGCCCTCCGCGGCACCGTCCGAAGGCGCGTCGAGCGCCGCACCGGGCCAGAAGTTCGCGGGGCAGACGCTCACGATGTGGCGCCTGGGCACGCCGAAGGACGTCTCGACCAAGCTCATGAACGACATCAACACCAAGTTCAAGGAGCTCACCGGCGCTGACGTCAAGGTCGAGTTCGTGCCGTGGCCCGACGCCCAGAAGAAGTGGACCACCGCCCTGGCCGCCGGCGAGGGCCCGGACGTGACCGAGTTCGGCAACGACCAGGTCGCCGCCTGGGTCAAGCAGGACGCGCTGCAGGACATCACCGACATCGCCAAGTCGACCCCCGACTTCCAGTCGATCCCGCAGAACCTGTGGAGCTACGAGACGATCGACGGGAAGATCTACGGCGTTCCGTGGGGCGGCGGCACCCGTGCCGTGCTCTACCGCAAGGACTGGTTCGACGAGCTCAAGATCGAGACTCCGAAGACCTGGGAAGACCTGGTGGCCGCGGCCAAGAAGGTTCAGGAGAAGAAGGGCAAGGACGTCGACGGCTTCGCCTTCAACGGCGGCTCCGACGCCAACATGTCCCTCTCCCCCTTCGTCTGGTCGGCCGGCGGCGACTTCGCCGCCAACGAGGGCGGCAAGTGGGTGGGCAAGCTCACCGAGCCCGGCTTCAAGGAAGGTTTCCAGTACTACACGGACCTGGTCGCCAAGAACGGCGTGTCCGGCAAGGCCCGCCTGAACCTGAACTCCATCGAGATCTCCCAGCGCTTCGCGGCCGGCAAGGTCGCCATGTACGTCACCGGCGGCTGGGACGTCTCCCAGGTGAAGGAACAGAGCAAGGGCAAGATCGACGAGTCGAAGATGGCCTTCTTCTCCCTCCCCAACAAGGACGGCAGCGGACCGGCCCCGGCCTTCCAGGGCGGCAACGACATCGCCATCTGGAAGGACTCCAAGAACCCCGAGCTCGCGGCCGAGTACATCAAGGTCGCGGCCGGCAAGGAGTTCGGCACCCTCTACGCCACCTCGGAGGGCCTGCTCCCGCTCTACCCCGAGGCTCTGGCCAAGCTCGGCGAGGACCCGATGCAGAAGGCGTTCACCGACACCTTCGCGGTCGCCAAGGGCTTCCCGGCCAGCCCCAACTGGGCTGAGGCCAACGACACCAAGGCCGTGCTGCAGAACGCGGCGCGCAAGGTGATCAAGGGCGAGGCGACCGTCGACGAGGCTCTGGCCGCCGCCAACACCGAGCTCGAGTCCATCCTCAACCAGCAGTAAACGATGAGTGATACGTCTACCATCGCCCGAGGCGGGGGCCACCGTGCCACCGCCTCGGCGCGGCGGGCCAAGCCGCCGCGCCGGCCCAGCGGACTGCCTCCGCGGTTTGTCCCGTACGCCCTGCTCCTGCCCGGCCTATTGGTCATCGCGGTGCTGTTGCTCTATCCGCTGTACCAGATGGTCGACATGTCCTTCCACAAGGTCGGGCTGCGGCAGATCCGGCCGAGGAACCCGCTGCCAGCGGAGTTCGTCGGCACCGACAACTACACCGCGGCGCTGCAGTCCGACCTGTTCGGCGTCGCCGTACGCAACACGCTGATCTTCGCCGTCGTCACGGTCGCGCTGACGCTGCTCATCGGCACGCTCGTCGGGCTGCTGCTGCACAAGCTCGGCCCGAAGATGTCCACCACGGTCATCGTCGGCACCATGGCCGCCTGGGCGGTCCCGCCCACCTCGGCGGCGGTCGTGTGGAAGTGGCTGTTCGACGCCGACTCCGGCGTGGTCAACTGGGTGCTCAACCTGCTGCCCGACTGGCTCTCGCAACTGGTCTTCGGCCGGGCCGACTGGGCCGGCGTGCCGTGGCTCAACGACCCGTCCGACATCTACTTCGTGCTCATCCTGACCGTCGTCTGGGCCTCGTTCCCCTTCATCGGGGTCTCGATCCTGGCCGGGCTGAAGAGCATTCCGAGTGAGCTGTACGAAGCGGCGCGGGTGGACGGCTCCACGGCCTTCCAGACGTTCAGGAAGATCACCTTCCCGCTGCTGCGGCCGGTCTTCTCGGTGCTGGTCGTGCTCTCCATCATCTGGGACTTCAAGGTCTTCACCCAGCTGTTCATCCTGGCCGGCGGCAGCAACATGCCCCGGGAGGCCTTCAACTTCTCGGTGTGGAGCTACATCGAGGCCTTCAACCCGCCGCCCGACATGGGCCTGGGCTCGGCCATCGCCGTCGTGCTGACCGTGATCCTCCTGCTGATCACGTTCGTGTACGTACGGCAGATCGTGAAGACGGAGGACGTCCGATGAATCCCGTGACCCGCAAGAGGCTCGGCAAGATCGGCCTCAACACGGCCGGCATCGCCGTCTTCCTCTTCGCGGTCTTCCCCGTGTACTGGATGGTCTCGGCGGCCTTCAAGCCGAACGACCAGATCTACACCACGGAGTTCATCCCGTTCCCGATGCCGCCCACTCTCGAACACGTCGAGCGGGCCTTCACCAAGGGCATCAACGGCAACTCCATCTGGACCTACATGATGAACAGCGCGATCGTGTCGCTGAGCACCATCATCATCGGGGCCGTGTTCGCGCTGCTGGCCGCCACCGCGGTCGCGCGCTTCCGGTTCCGCTTCCGGACGAGCTTCCTCATCCTGCTGCTGATCGTGCAGATGGTGCCGTCCGAGGCGCTGCTCATCCCGCTGTTCCTGAACGTGCGCCAGATGGGCCTCTACAACGAGCTGCTCGGCCTGATCGTCATCAACGTCGGCCTGACACTGCCGTTCTCCGTGTGGATGCTGCGTACCTTCGTGGCCGCCGTCCCGAAGGAGCTGGAAGAGGCGTCCTGGATCGACGGAGCCAGCCGTTTCACCACCTTCTGGCGGGTCCTGTTCCCGCTGGTCGCGCCGGGCCTGGTGGCCACGAGCATCTTCTCGTTCATCACGGCCTGGAACGAGTTCGTCTTCGCGCTCACGCTCATCGAGGACTCCAGCAAGTTCACGATGCCCAGGGCGCTGTCGTTCTTCGTCGGGCAGCGCTCGACGGACTGGGGCGGCATCATGGCCGCGTCGACACTGATGACGATCCCGGTCCTGATCTTCTTCCTGCTGGTGCAACGCCGTATGGTCTCCGGCCTGGTGGCCGGGGCCGTCAAGGGCTAGCACCCCGCAAGCGGCTCGCGCCGCCCGCCGTACAGGCCGCGGCGCGAGCTCACCAACCTCCGTGATGAGGAGATATGAGTCAGAGTGATCGGGGGCTGCGCCGCCTGGCGGCCGGCACACTGCTCGTCGCCTTCCAGGGCACCACGGCACCCGACTGGGTGCTGAGGGAACTGGAGCAAGGCCTCGGCGGCGTCACGCTCTTCGGTTTCAACGTCGGCAACCCCGCCCAGGTGGCGGAGCTGACCGGCAGCCTGAGGGCGGCCGGGGAGCCCGTCATCTCGCTGGACGAGGAGGGCGGCGACGTCACCCGTCTCGCCTACCACGTCGGCAGCCCTTACCCGGGCAACGCCGCTCTGGGCGCGGTGGACGACGTCGAGCTGACGCACCGGGTCTACCGGGCGATCGGCTCGGAACTCGCCGCGTGCGGGATCAACCTGGACATGGCCCCCGACGCCGACGTCAACACCGCCGACGACAACCCCGTCATCGGCACCCGCTCGTTCGGCAGCGACACCGCGCTGGTGTCCCGCCACACCGTGGCCGCCGTACGCGGCCTGCAGTCGGTGAACGTGGCCGCCTGCGTCAAGCACTTCCCCGGCCACGGCGCGACCCGCATGGACTCGCACCTGGCCATCCCCATCGTGGACGTCACCATGGACGTCCTGTACGAACGCGAGCTCGCGCCCTTCCAGGCGGCCATCCAGGCGGGCGCCAAGTCCATCATGACCGCGCACGTCGCCGTCCCCGCCCTCACGGGCGACACCCCCGCGACCCTGTCCGCCGCCGCGCTGAGCGTGCTGCTCCGTCAGGAGCTCGGGTACGACGGCGTCGTCGTCTCCGACGCCCTCGACATGCACGCGATCACCAAGAGCGTGGGCCTGGCGGGGGGCGCCGCGCGCTCGCTGGCCGCCGGGGCTGACATGCTGTGCCTGGGCCCCATCCCCGGCTACGACGACGTCCAGCGCGTCATCGCCGAGATCGCCGCCACCGTGCCGGTCGAGCGGCTGGAGGAGGCGGCGGCCCGGGTGGCCGCGCTGCGCGAGTGGTTCGGCTCCGGCACCGCCCCCACCACCGAGCTGAACGTGATCGGCCTGGCCGCCGCGCGCCGCGCGGTCCGCCTGACCGGCGCCACGAACCCGCTCACCAACCCCCTCGTGGTCGAACTCGACACGCCGCCCACGATCGCCGTCGGCGACGTGCCCTGGGGTCTCGAACTGCCCGAGGCGGAGACGGTCAGGCTGAAGCCCGACGACGCGGACGCCCTGGGGATCTTGGAACGCGCCAGGGGCCGCTCGCTCATCGTCGTCGTCAAGGACGCCCACCGGCACACGGCCAGCCGGCGCCTCGTGACCATGCTCGTCACCGCCCGGCCCGACACCACGGTGATCGAGATGGGCCTGCCCGTGTGGCGTCCGGACAGCGCCGCCTACATCGCCACGTACGGCGCGGCCAGGGCCAACGCGATGGCAGCCGTCGAACTCCTCACCGCCTGACACCCGAACCGTGGGCACAGCAACCCACGGCCCGACCACCCCATGGTTTGACCGCAGGTGGGATGACGGCCTGAGGGATGACGGCCCGTGGCATGACGGCCCGTGGGATGACAGCCCGTGGGATGGCGGGGCGCCGAAGGGACGACAAACCCGTGGGGTGACCCCGTGGCGCGGCGACCTGAGGAGTTGACGACCTGGGGGTGGGCGGTCCCTGACACGACGGCCCGGGGTCGGCGGGGCTCCGAAGAGGCGGCAAACCCCGTAGGGGTGACCCCGTGGCGCGGCGACCTGACGCGTTGACGGCCCTGGGGTTGACGGCCCTGGGGTTTGGTGGTCCGGGGTATGGCCGCGCGCAGGTTGACGGCCTGTGGGGTTGTGTCGAGGGTCGGCGTTCAGGCGGCGGCTTCACGCACGCCGCCTGAACGCCTGCCCTCCGGGCCCGAACCCCTGGGCCCGGGGACCTTGGCCCGCTACGCGAGCGTCCCGCCCGTCCAGCCGGTCACGGCCGTCCGCAACGCGGCGAGGAACAGCGAGGCGTCCCGGCCGTTGATCAGCCGGTGGTCGTAGGCCAGCCCGATCAGCGCCGGGGACCCGTCGGCCGGTGAGGTCACGGCCAGCGCGCCGGCCGTGCCGGGGAAGACGAACGGGATCGCCATCTCGACCTCCCCCTCGGTGTGCAGGGTCACGACGAAGTTGGCGCCGGTGAGGTCGGACTCCTTGAAGTCGCCGGTCGTGGCGGCCAGCCGGTGCTTCATGAGCGTGCCCGCGAGGTCCTTGAGTGTACGGCCGGCCGCGTCGTGCACCACCGGCACGTACAGGCCCTCCCCCAGGTCCACCGTCACCCCGATGTCCGGCGTGGCGGACAGAACCGCATGGCTGCCATCAAGCCTGGCGAAGAACAGGGGGAACTCCCCGTGCAGCCCCGCGACCGCCTGGACGAAGATCTCGGCCACGCCGACGGGCCGGCGGACCTCCTTGGTCAGGGTGCGGGCTCGCTCGAGCGCGGGCGTCAGGTTCATGCGCACCGCGACGTAGGCGGCCGGGATGGTCTGGTGGGACAGCTCCACGGCCCTGGCGACGGCACGTTGCACGCGGGGCAGTTCGATCCGGTCCGCCCGGGTCAGCAGGCGTTCCACGTCGGCCCGCCGTACCAGATGCACACCCAGGCTCGCGACCTGCTCGGGCGTGATGCCGTGCTGGTCGATGAGGGCCTGGGCGGGCGCGGTCACCAACGGCCCACCCGCCTCCGCGGACCCGGCAGCCGAGGGGGCGGGTGCGGAGAGCCCAGCAGCGGGCGCGGAGGACCCAACAGCCGGCGTGGAGAGCCCAACAGCCGGCGCGGAGGACCCAACAGCGGGCGCGGAGGACCCAACAGCGGGCGCGGAGGACCCAACGGCGGGCGCGACGGCGGGCGTGGCGGGGTCGGGGCCGATGGTGGCGATGACCTCGTCGGGGTGGCACCAGGCGCCGGCCTTCATCGCGTGGCGCAGGACGCCGGTGGTGTCGGCGGGGAGTTCCTCGGCCGCCTTGGAGGTCTCCACCAGCACGACCGCGTCGTCCTCGTGTACCTCGGCCCCGTCGGGAACCAGCCACTCGACGATCATGTACTCGGTGTCGTTGTTGTTCAGCTTGGGCACGCGCAGCTCAGCCACGGATGACCTCTCTGATGACGCGGTGGATCACGGTCTCGTCCACGACCACTTCGCGCTCCAGGTGGGCGGCGGTGGGGATGACGGAGTCCGCGGAGTGGACGAGCGTCACCGGGCCGGCCAGCCGGTCCCAGTGCCGCCGGTGGACGGCGTGGGCGACCTCGGCCCCCCAGGTGCCGCCCGCGGTGCTCTCCTCGACGACGAAGACGTGCGGCGCGGCGGGCACGTCCACGTCGAACGGGTAGAGGCGCGAGGGGACCAGCAGGGTGCAGGAGATCTCCTCTTCCATCAGCAGCGAGTGCATGGCGGCCAGCGCCCGGTGGGCCATTCCGCCGGGCGCGACGATCACGCAGTCGGGCCGGGTGTCGAGGAAGACGCGGGCGACGCCACCGGTGTTCTCGACGGTGAAGGGGGGCCGCACGGTGTGCATGGGGCGGGTGTAGAGGACCTTGTCCTCGAACAGGACGCACGGCTCCTCGCGGGCCAGCATCTCCTGGAGGACGGCGAGGTTGTCGTGCAGGTGTGACATCTCGTACAGGGCGAGGCCGGGGATGCCGACGAAGTGCTTCTGGAGGCTCTGGCTGTGGGTGGGGCCGTAGCCTCTGCCGCCGCCGACGGGGCAGCGCACGATCATGCGCATGGGTACGCGGGAGCCGTACATGGAGACGGATTTCGAGGCGAAGTTGAGCAGCTGGTCGAAGGCGAGTGCGGCGAAGTCGCCGAACATGACCTCCACGATGGCGCTGTCGCCGCACAGGGCCAGGCCGGCGGCGACGCCGGTGATGGCGCTCTCGCTGATCGGGGTGGTCAGCACGCGGCCGGGGTGGCGGGTGGACAGGCCGCGGGTGACCTTGAAGGCGCCGCCGTAGGGGTCGAGGACGTCCTCGCCGAGCAGGTACAGGTCCTGGCGGGTGTCCATGAGGGTGTGGAGGGCGGTGTTGAGGTTCTCTGCGACTCTCATGGGCGCGCCCATCGGGACGGCGGGCGGGCGATGACGTCGGCGGCGACGGCCTCGACGCGGGCGCGGGCGGCCTGGTCGAGGCGTTCTGACTGCTCGGGGTGGGCGGCGGCGTAGAGGTCGCGCCAGTCGCGCAGTTCGCTCAGCGCCTCGGGCGGGCGGGTGTCGTCGCCCTTGCTGTGCGGGCCGATCCGGTGGGTGGCGAACTCGGCGATCAGCGGCTCGCCCTGCCGTACCCGCGCGATCAGCGGTTCCAGCGCGGTGCGGATGCCCGGCAGGTCGAAGCCCTCCACCAGGTGGTGGCCGATGCCGAAGGCGGCGGCCCGGCCGGCGATCGTGCCGGCCAGGTGCGTGGCGATCGGGGTGGACTGGGCGATGCCGTTGTTCTCGACCACGACGAGGACGGGCAGCCGCCAGAGCGCGATGATGTTGAGCGCCTCGTAGACGGCGCCCTCGCCGAAGGTGCCGTCGCCGATGTAGACGAGCGCGAGCGCGCCGGAGCCCGCCCGCGCGAGGTGCAGGGCGACGCCGGCGGCGACGGGCAGGCTCTCGCCCTGGACGCCCGTGGACAGGTAGCCGTCGCGGCGGATGTGCTGGCTGCCGCCGACGCCCGCGCAGACCGCGCCCTCGCGTCCCATGATCTCGGCCAGCAGCCCTTCGAGGTCGCCGAAGCGGGCGAGGTAGTGGCCGTGGCCGCGGTGGTTGCTGAAGACGTGGTCGCCGGGGGTGAGCAGCGGGCGCAGGGCCACGGGCACGTACTCCTGGCCGAGGCAGGTGTGCGTGGTGCCGTTGAGCAGGCCCTGGGAGAACAGGTCGAGCAGCTTCAGCTCGAACGCCCTGATCTCCAGCATGAGGGACAGGTCCGCGTCGTCGAGCTTCGGCACCAGCGCCCGGTCGAGCGTGGTGGTCATCGGCGCATCACCTCGACGAGCCCGGCGATGGTCGGGTTGTCGAAGAAGTCGTCCAGCTCGATCTCGACGCCGAGGCGCTTGCGGACGCGGGCGATGATCTGGGTGATGGTCAGCGAGTGCCCGCCGAGGTCGAAGATGTCGTCGTGCGGCTCCACCGGCGAGAACTTGAGCACCTCCTCCCAGATCGCGGTGATCTCCGCGAGCAGCGGGTCGCCGGGCACGGCCTCGGCGGCGGCCTGCCTGGACTCCTCGGGCGCGATGGCGGCCAGGTCGTGGAACGGGGTCAGGTCCTTCAGGGGGCGGCCGGGCTCGATGCGGGCCAGGAGCGCCTGGAGGTCGGCGGCGACGCGGCCGGGGTCGGGCAGTTCCTGCCGGTCGTGGCGCAGGCTGGCGGTCAGGCCCTCGGGGCCGTCGAGGAGCTGGAGTTGCAGGGCGCCGCGTACGGCCTGGTTGAAGGCCAGCCATTCGACCTGCCAGCCGGGGATCTCGGGTCCGGCCTTGCGGTAGCTGACGCTCACGGGGGCCAGCGCCGCGTGTGGCCTGATTCCCGGTACGGCACGCGCCACGGGCACCTCGCGGAAGCCGTACACGAGACGCAGCTCGGCACGGAGCCCGGCGGCGAAGTCCCCGAACGACATGTCAGGAGACGGCTCGCCGAAGACCGGCACCTCGTTGACGAACGCCCCGATCCGTCCGGTTTCGGAAGGTGTGCGGGTGGACAGGTCGACCGCGGTCACGACGTGCTCATTGCCATAGGAGCGCAGCAGCGTGTGCAGGGCCGCCAGGACGACCTCGAACCTGGTCAGGCCGGGCAGCTCGGGCGGTTCCAGCGTGAACTCCAGCACGCCGCCCTCGCCCGCGCGGCGCGAGCGCAATCGTCCGCCGGGCACCGCCACCTCGCCCGGCTCGCGCCAGCGCGCCGACCAGAACGCCTTGGCGTCCTCCAGCTGGGCCGCCACCCGCTCGCGCTGGGCGGCGACGCCGTCGAACGCCTGCAAGGGGCCGGGCTCGCGGCCTTCGTAGAACGCGGCGAGGTCGGCGACCAGCACGTCCTTGGACTGGCCGTCGAAGACCAGGTGGTGGGCGAGGACCAGGAGGCGGTCACCGGCCAGCGTGAAGCGGATCAGCGGCCCCTTCTCCAGGTCGAAGGGCCCGTCGACGGGCTGCGCGTCGAGCGCGGGCCGCAGGGCCGCCGGGATCAGGTGAGGCACGCCGGAGCGCTCCTCGACGGCGCAGGCCAGCAGCGGATGCCGTTCCACGAGCCTGGTCACGGCGGCGGCCAGGCGCTCACGGTCGGGTGGTGTGGCGAAGCGGACGGTCAATGGCATGTGGTAGGCCGACCCGGCGCCCATGTTTTCCATGATCCACATGCCGTGCTGGGTGAAGGTCGCTTCGGTCATCTAACAACCTCTCGAAGTGCGTGTTTGTCCACTTTGCCGTTGTGGTTGCGCGGCAGAGCGTCGAGGGAGATGAGGCGGACGGGCAGTTCGTGGGGAGCCAGGCGCTCCTTGAGGAAGATCCGCAGCTCCTCGTGGGTCACCGGGCCGACGACGGCGACCGCGACGGCCTTGCCGAGCGTCGGGTGCGCCACGTCGAAGGCGGCGGCCTCGGTGACGTCGGGGTGCTGGTAGACGGCGTCCTCGACGTGGATGGTGGAGACCTTGTAGGCGCCGGACTTGATCACGTCGCTCTCGCGGTCGACCAGGTACAGGTAGCCGTCGTCGTCGAGGTAGCCGAGGTCGCCCATGCGGACCCAGCCGGCGCGGAAGACCTCGCCGGTGGCCGCGGCGTCGCCGTAGTAGGCGCGGACCGCGGCGGGCGAGCGCATCCAGACCTCGCCCGTGGTACCGGCCGGCAGGGGTTCGCCCTGCGCTGTGGCGATCTTCACGGCGCCGCCCGAGGCCGGTCGGCCCACGCTGGACGGCCGGTCGGGGTCGAAGATCATGACGGTCTGGGCGGGCGCGGCCTCGGTCGAGGTGTAGTAGTTGGTGATCGTGGCGTTGGGGAAGGCGTCGCCGAGCCCCACCGCGATCTTGGCGGGCAGCGGCGCGGCCGCCGAGCCGAGCAGGAGCACGCTCGACAGGTCGTGGCGCTCGTGCACGCGGGCGGCGAGCATCTCGATGGCCATGGCGGGGACCAGGAAGACCGTGCCGGCCTCGTAGTGCTGGATGAGCTGGGCGAAGCGGCCGGGTGTGAAGCGGGGCAGCGTCACCGTCTCGGGGTGCGCGTCCACCGCGTTGACCAGCATCCACTGACCGGCGTTGGTACCGATCGGGAAGGCGTGCGCCAGGTGCTTGCTGTGGGCGAAGGGGCGGCGCCGGCCGCCGCAGCCGTGGGCGAGGTTGGCGTGGGTGGCGGAGACGCCCTTGGGGCGGCCCGTGGTTCCGGAGGTGTAGAGGATCTGGGCGAGGGACCCGGGCGCGGGCGGCGACGGCGCGGCCGCGGCGGCCAGGACGTGCGGGACCTCACCCGGGCGTAAGACCGCGCTCGCGCCGCAGTGGGCGAGCATCGCGTCGATGTCGGCCCGCGCGAGCCGGTCGGACAGCGGTACGGCCACGCCGCCCGCCTTCACCGCCCCGAAGAAGGCGACGGCATAGTCGAGCCAGTCGCCATTGCCATAGACCAGCCCCACCCGGTCACCTTCGCGGACTCCCCGTTCGACCAGTGCGGCGGCCAGGTCGGTCGACCTGGTCTCCCACTCGCCGAAGGTCAGCGAGCCCGTGCCGTGGACGGTCATCGCCACGCGACCGGGGTCCGCGGCGGCTCGCGCGCGGAGAAGGGATGGAAGCGTCACGCTCACGATCGCCCCCAGGCTCGGACGTCTTTCTATTAGGAAACTTTCCTTTTATTTCAACGAGCGCCAGTCTCGCACGCTGCCGCGACGGAGACAAGCCCCGAACCCCTTGCACTGCTGGCCTTGCGGTCTTCGGAAGATCCATGGAACACTCAACAGTAAAGAATCTTTCCAGTAAGGTGCTCTCTCCATCCGGGAGGCCGGGCAAGTGATGATCAAGGAAAGGCTCGCCGAGCTCGTCGCGGAGTCATCCGACGGCGAGATCAGCGCCCGGGAGGCGCTGACGGCGGGAGTACCGCTCAGCGCGCTTGGACTCACCTCCATCGCGCAGTTACGCCTGATCGACGCGATCGAGTCGGAGTTCGGCGTCGAGATCGACCTCACCGACGAGGGCGTCGCGCTGCTCGACGACCTCGACGCGCTGGCCGGGCGGCTGGCCGCGCGATGAGCGCCGACTTCGCCGCGCGCGACTCGGGCACGGCGCCGCTGACCTGGGGGCAGCGTGCGATCTGGGAGGCGATCCGGCGCACCGCCCCCGACGACCACTACTTCAACTTCGGCCGGGTGCTCAAGGTGCCGGGCCGGCGCCCGGCCGCCGAGGTCACGCGCGCGCTGGGCGCCCTGGTGGAACGGCACGGCGCCCTGCGCACCCGCCTCGGCGACCGGGCCGAGCAACGGCTCTTCGCCAAAGGCGCCCTGCCCGTCGAGATCGTCGAGGGCGACCCCGACAAGGTGATGGACGAACTGGCCGCGACCCGGTTCGACTACTCCGCCGAGTGGCCACTGCGCGTCGCGCTCGTGGCCGACGGCGACGCCGTCACCCACGTGGTGCTGGTCTTCTGTCACCTCGCCGCCGACGGGCTCGGCGCCGAGATCGCCGTGCGCGACCTTCGCGCGCTGATCCTGCGCGGCCACGTGGCCGGTCCCCGCGCCCCGCAGCCGCTCGAACTGGCCCGCTGGCAAGGCGGCGCGGAAGGCCGCCGGGTCGCCGAGGCGGCCGCCGCGCACTGGGCGGAGGAGCACCACCGCGCGCCGGCCACGATGTTCGCCGAGCCGGACGGCCGGAAGAGCACGCCGCCCATCTGGCGGGCGACGCTCCGCTCCCCCGCGCTCGGCCTGGCCGTCCGCGCGATCGCCTACGCCCGGCACACCTCCACCTCGACCGTCCTGCTGGCCGCCACCGCCCTGCTCGCCGGCCGGCACTCCGGCCACGACACCTGCGCGATGCTGCCCATCGTGGCCAACCGTTTCCGCCGCGACAGCCTCGGCATCGTCAGCACGCTCTCCCAGGAGGGCCTGTTCACGCTGGACGTGACCGGCGAGTTCATCGACGTGCTGCGCGCCGCCGGACCCGCCGCGATGCGCGCCTACCGCTCCGCCTACCACGACCCCGCCGACCGGGCGCGCGTGGTCGCCGCCGAGAGCGAGCGCAGGGGCGAGCCCGTCCACCCCAACTGCTGCTTCAACGACATGCGCCTGGCCGACCCGGGCCCCGAGCCCTGCGCGGCCGCCGAACTCGACAAGGCGCTGGAGGACAGCGCGCTGGAGTGGCCGATGAGCCAGGACATGCTCAACTGCAGGTTCTGCGTGCACGTGACCGGCGAGGGCGTCTCGCTGACCGCCGACACCCGCTACCTGCCGCGCCCCGCCATGGAGCGCTACCTCCTCGACCTGGAGTCCCTGCTCGTCGAGACGGCCCGCCGATGACCGTCAGCGCCTACGCCGCCGCCACCTCCTGCGAGCAGGGGTCCTCGCTGCGGTTCACACTCTCCGCGCCCGCCGGCGTCGAGGTCGCCGACGTCACCGACGAGCGCGTCCTGTTCTCGGGTACGGCCACGCGCGACTGGAAGCTGGAGATCGGCGCGGACTGGCCCAGTTCCCTCTACCGGGCCCGGTTCGGCGCCGAGATCCCCTGGCCGCAGAGCCTGCCGGGCGGGCGTCCCTGCCCCGACAACGAGGTCTACTTCGTCGTACGGCAGGCGGTGCCGACCTCCCCGATCCTGGTCAGCCTGCCGTTCACCACCTGGCAGGCGTACAACAGGGCGGGCGTGCCCGGCGAGGGCGTCTACTGGACCGAGTCCCCGCAGCGGGCCGCCAGGGTCACCTTCGACCGCCCCGGTGTCGGGCCCTCCCCCGAACGCTGGGAGCACGGCATGCTGCGCTGGCTGCGCCCGGCCGGCTACGACGTGGCGTTCTGCTCCAACCTGGACCTGCACGACGGGCTCGATCTGCTGACCCGCCACCGGGTGCTCGTGGTGAACGGCCACGACGAGTACTGGAGCGCGGGCATGCGCGACGCCGTCGAGGAGTTCGTCCGCCTGGGCGGCAACGTCGCCTTCTTCGCCGGCAACACCGCATGGTGGCAGATCCGGCTGGAGGACGGCGGGCGGACCATGGTCTGCCACCGCGACGCCATCGCCGATCCGGTCGGCGACCCGAGCCTGGCCACGGTGGAGTGGTCGGCCGCCGGCCGTCCGGAGAACTCCCTGACCGGCGTCAGCTTCCGCGCCGGGGCGGGGACGTGGGGGCCGTACATGCCGCGCATGCTGGAGGAGTCCTACACGGCGCGCTTCGCCTCGCACTGGGTCTTCGAGGGGACCGGGCTGACCGACGGCGACGCGTTCGGGCAGGGCTGCCTGGGCTACGAGACCGACGCGGCCGAGTTCGAGGAGGTGGGAGGGGTGCCGCGGGCGACCTCCCGTGACGGCACGCCGGCCTCGTTCGTCGTGCTGGCCACCGCCGACCTGCGCCACTGGGCCTCATACGGCCAGGGCGGCATGGCCACCATGGGCGTCTTCTCCAGCGGCCTCGGCCAGGTCTTCACCGCGGCCACCGTCAACTGGGGCAACACGCTGCACGACCCGGTCGTCGAGCGCATCACCAGAAACGTCATCGACCGCTTCTCCGCCGCGGCGTCCGAGCGGTGGGAGGTCATCGGCCCGAGCGCCGACGTGCGGGCGATGGCCGTGCTCGGCCGCACCCTGTACGCGGCAGGAGCCGATGGCACGCTCATGAGACGCGAGCTGTGCGGCCAGAACCTGCCCTGGACCGGCACCGCCCCCACCGCCGACCTCCGCGGCCTGGCGGTGCCCAGGGAGGCCGCTGGCGGCCGCGGCGTCGCCCTCTACGGCGTCTCCGCCGAGGGCCGCCTCCTCCAGCTCGACGGCACCGGTACGGCCTGGCGCGACCTGGCCCCGGCTCCTGAACACCCCGTGGGCCTGGCCATAGCCGACTGCACCTTCTACGTGGCCACCGCCACCGGCGAGCTGTGGCGCCAGCCCTTCGGATCCTCCGGATGGGAGCCGGCCGGGTCCTCGGGCGGCGCCGTCAGCCTCGGCGGGATGAACGGGCGCCTGTTCGCGGTGGACGAGCGCGGCCTGCTGCTGACCATGCTGCCCGGCGGCGTGTGGGAGGAGCACGGCCTGGAGGTTCCCGGCACCGTGCTGACGGCCCACGCGGGCCTGCTCGTCGCGGGCGGCCCCGGCCTGCCGCTGCGCTGGCGCCCGCTCAGAAGCATCGGGACGCAGCGGGGGCCCGGCGATACGAAGCGCCGGACATAGCGGGAGCCCGGCGATATGAACCGCCGGACATAGCGGGGCCGGGCGATCTGAACCACCGGCCATAGCGGGGCCCGGCGATGTGAGCCACCGGCCATAGCGGGGCCCGGCGATCTGAACCACCGGGCATAGGGCGGGAGCCGGCGGTAAGAACCGCCGGCTCCCGGGTTGTCAGGCGGGGTGTGTTACCACCACCACCCTCCTCCCCACCAACGCCTGCGGCATCCGCCACCCCAGCGGCGCCATCTACGGTGACGCCTCCGCCTGTGGCGACGGCGGTGGCCATGGCCCCAGCCATCCCAGTCTGTCGAGAAGCCGACATTCGCCATGATTCCCCTCCTCATGAACAAGCTCCCTCTGACGGGAGCCCCTATATGCCGACAAATCGACGCTAACACCGCATAAGGCACATATAAGGAGATAAAGGGAGTATTGGCGCGTTCTTGGCGTGCAGCCCCTCAAGCCCAAATCCGCATGGGAACGATCGGTGGAAAGTATCTTGTGGCCTTGGCATTACCGAGGTCAGAAGCGAGCCGCCCATACCAGTTCGTGCATGAGCGGCCCCGGCATCGCCAGCACCTCCCCGAAATCGGTGGCCAGCGGCGCCAGCTGGGAGGCATAGGCCAGCACCGCCCTGCGCTTCGCCACCCACGCCTCCCCCTTCAGCGACGGCGCGCGGCACGGCGCGATGGCGCAGGACAGCGCCCTGATCGGCGCCCCCGCCCGGGGATGCTCGGCCAGCGCGCCCGCCGCCGCCTCGGTGCCCCACTCGGGCACGACCGAGGCGTACGGCAGGTCGGCGTAGATCCACGGCGCGGGCAGCCCGGCCCCGGCCAGGGCGTCGAGCGCCTGGTCGCGTACCTGGGCGTGGTCGGCGTTGCCGATGCCCATCGGGATCAGGATCCGGGTGGCCGCCCCGGCGTGGGCGCGCAGGAACTCGGCCAGGCCGGCCAGCCGTACGCCGTTGGCAGGCAGGTCCGGGTTGTCCAGGACGAGCTGCTCGACGCCGAGCAGGTCACACGCCCTGGCGTCCTCGGCCCGTCGCTCGCGGGCGGCCTCCGCGGCCGACGTGAACCCGCACAACCGCTCCCACGCCGACGGCGCACGGCCGGTCGGCGGCGCGCCACCGAACACGGTCACGAACACCGCCGGGCGGGGCAACGCGTTGAGCAGCCCCGACACCGACAGCGCGGCGTCGTCGAAGTGTGGCGAGAGCACAATCGTGCGAAAACTCACTACCTGGCTCCGTTTCGCGTCAGTGCCAATCCCCGGCTGCCGCGTTTGCGGACGTAGGCCAGGCCGTCGCAGACCTGTTCGAGGGCGGGCGGGGCCAGTTCGCGGCGTTCGGCGACCCGCCAGACGTCCTGCTCACGCACCCATGGCCAGATCGTGTCGGCCATGCGCTCCTCGGCCAGGGAGATCAGCAGGACCTCGGCGGGCAGGTCGCGCAGCACGTCGAGGTCCTGCCCGTAGTACAGCATCTCGCCGAGCAGGTAGACCTTGGCCGGCCAGCGGCGATGCGCGGCCAGGTCCTCCAGGCTGTCGGGCAGCGCCGCCACGCCGTGCTCGCGTTCCAGGCGGTCGCGGAAGAGCGGGTTGGGCTCGGCCGCGTGCACCGCGTACCCCTTGGCCAGCAGCCGCGCGGTCAGCGCCCCCTGGCAGGCGCCGACCTCGACCACCGGCCCGTCCTCCGGCACGCACCAGCGCGCCACCCACGCCGCCGTGGCGTCCAGACGGGCCATCTCGTACGGCGAGCCGCGAAACTCCCACGGGTCGTCGGCCAGCGCGGCGTCCTCCCCGAGGCTGGCCGTGAGCGCGTAGAGCCGGTCGGCCTGCCCGGCGTCCACCCGGAAGAACCGCTCCACCGAGGGCACCCGCTCGGTGGTGACCAGCCGATCGGCCACCCGGCTTGCCAGCAGCGCGGCACCGTGCCGTACCACGAACTCGATCTTCGCTGCCGCCTCGGCAGGGGTGAGCGCGGCGGCCTGGTCGGCGAGCACCTGCAGGTGCGCGCTGTCACCCGCCGAGCAGAGCGCCGCGCCCGCGCTCCGCGCCACGGTCCATCCGTGGCGCGCCCGCCGCATGCGGTGGTCGGCGGGCGAGTGGGTCCACACCACCGGGGCGCGCAGGCCGGCCAGGACCTCGGCGACCTGCTCGGGTGTGGGCGGGGCCGCGGTGTTGCGGCCGGGCTCGACATACGGCGCGAGCAGGGCGAGCCGCTCGCGCAAGGGCAGTCCGCCGGGCAGGACGAGCGCCGCGGAGGGCACCCCGACCAGCACGTGGACGTCGTCGTCCGGATGCCGGGTCAGGACGGAGACGAACTCCAGGGCGACGTCCTCGGCATGCAGGACGGCTAAGACAGGCAGCATGGTGGTTTCCCCCGTGATGTGGTGTCAGCCCGGCCGGATCGCGGCGATCGCCTCGCGCAGCGCCGCCGGCGGGCGGTCGCCGAAGCGCTCCAGATAGGCGGCCGTCTGCTTGGGATCGTCCTTGAGGAACGGGAAGTCGCTGGCGACCATGTGCCGGATCGCCAGCAGCGGCACCGGGCTGCCGAGCGGCCTGAAGTCGGGGTTCCAGAGTCCCGCCTTGGGCGGCGGCCCAGGGTAGAACTCGCCGATCATCAGCCCGGCCTCCACGTACTCCTGCTTGAGCTGGAGCTGCGCGGCGTCGATCAGGCCGGCCGCGCGGGCGTGGGGCAGGTCGGGCACCAGCACCAGAATCGTACGGAACTGCGGCGAGACGCCGGCGGGCGCCACCAGCCGCTGGAACCAGGAGCGGTATCCGGCCAGCAGGCCCGACAGCTCCTCCACGGTCGGCTCGCCGGGGCAGACGGCCAGGTAGAAGGTGCCCCGGTCGAGGGAGGTCTGGGCGTAGGGGCAGACGGGGCCTTTCCTGCCGAGGGACGGATGGGGCCGGGTCAGGTACGCGCGCGCCCAGTCGACGATGGCGCGCAGCGGCTTGCCGTACATTTTGACCAGGTCGGAGTCCCCGTCGAGGTCGGCCACTTCGATGAGCACGCGAGTGGGGTCGGTGGGATCCGTGAGCATGGTTTAGCGGACCTTCCTGGCGAGCATGGCGACGGCGGCGAGACCCGCGGCGCCCACCGCGGCCCAGCGCAGGACGGCGTCCTGCCGCTTGGCCTTGGCGAGCGCGTCCGCGTAGGGCGTGGTGGTGTGGGAGACCATGGTGTAGAGGGGAACCCAGCGGCCGGGGAAGATTCTCGCCAACGTCAGATCGGCGCGCTTGCGCGCGTGGTGGAGCGGCGAGCGGACCCGCTCGCGCAGCTCGACGAAGTTCTGCCTGGACAGCTCGTCCAGGACGTCGGTGTGCGGCCGGCGCCGGCGCTCGAACTCGGCGAAGGCGGCGGCCAGGTCGTCGGGATGCTCGTCCAGGCAGGCGTCGAGCACGGTGCAGTCTTCGAGCGCGGAGTTCATGCCCTGGCCGTAGAAGGGGTAGACGGCGTGGGCGGCGTCGCCGATCAGCACGACCTGGCCCTCGTGGTGCCACGGCGCGGTGCGGATCGAGACGAGATGGCCGACGGGGCGCTCGGCGAACTCCTTGGCCAGGTCGGGGATGAGCGCGAGCGCGTCGGGGAAGCGGTCGGCGAAGAACGCCTCCGGGTCGGTGATGGCGGCGAGCTTGTCGTAGGGCAGGAAGAGGGTGGCGGTGGCGGAGCCGTCCAGGTTCGGGTGGGTGACGATGAGCCCGTCGTCGCCGCCCGGCCACACGTGCAGCGCCTCGTGGTGGCTGGGCATCCTGGGGATGGTCAGCTCCTTGTAGCCCCAGGGCAGGTACTCCTGGCGGAAGTCGGCGCGGGCGCCGCGGTGCATGAGCGTCCTGACCGTGGAGAACGCGCCGTCGGCGCCCACGACCGCGTCCGCCTCCGGCAGGGCGCCCAGGGTGGTGTCGAAGTGGAAGGCCACGCCGGCCGAGTCGGCCTGGTTGACCAGGCTGATGACCAGGTCGCGGCGGCGGATCGAGTGCAGGATCTCCGTCCGGCGGTTGCCATACGGGTGGAAGGCGACCTTGCCGTCGGGCGCGTGTACGGCCCGGCCGCGCATGGGCACGGTCAGCGGCTCGATCTCGGCCATGAGCCCGACGTCGGTCAGCGCCCGCATGCCGCGGGCCGACAGGCCGAGGTTGATCGAGCGGCCCTCTTCGTCGTCGTAGCGGCGCGGATCCGGCCGCCGCTCGTAGACCTCGACCTGGTGGCCGCGCCTGACCAGGTAGCAGGCGAGCAGGCTGCCCGCGGGCCCCGCCCCCACTATCGCGATCTTCACTGCGCCTCCCGCCGCGCCACGAGCAGTTCGTCGGTGCCCGGCGCCGACAGCGCCAGGCGCTCGATGCCGCTCAGCCCGGCCGCCGACACCCAGCCGGCGATCTCGTCGAAGGTGTACAGGCGGCCGCCCTGGGTGGCGGCGAGGTTGAGGCTGAAGCCGCCCAGGAGGGCGGTGTCGTGCGCCCCCACGCCGTCCGGCGGGTCGGCGAAGGGTTCCAGGACGAGCAGGACGCCACCCGGCCGCAGCGCGCGGGCCGCACGGGCGACCAGGTCGGCACCGGCCTCGGGGTCGAGGCCGTGCACGACGTTGAACAGCAGCACGGTGTCATGGCCGCCGTCGATGGGGTCGGCCAGGTCGCCGGGGACGAGCCGGATGCGCTCGGCCAGCCCGGCCTCCTCGACGTTGGCGCGGCCCTGCGTCAGCGCGCCGGGCAGGTCGATGACGGTCGCGGTCAGCTCGGGCACGGCGCGGCAGAAGGCGATGCTGTAGATCGCGTGCCCGCCCCCGATGTCGAGGAGGCTGCCGCCGATCTCCGGGGCCGCCTCCACCACCGCGGGGGCCAGCATCCCGGCCAGCCCCGCCAGCATCGTCTGGAAGTCGCGCACCCGGTCGGGGCTGCGCTCCAGCCAGGGGTAGAACGGCTCGGGCGGGCGCCCGGTGCGTACCGCGTCCTCCAGCCCTTGCCACAACTCGCCGAGCAGGTCGTGCCAGACGGCCAGGGCGGGTGCGAATCCGCCGCTGGCGTTGCGGTCGAGCCACGGGCTGGCGGGCGGGCCCGCCGTGTAGAGGTCACCCGACTTGCGCAGGTAGCCGAAGCCCACGAGCGCGTCGAGCAGAACGGTCAGAGGTTCGCCGGGCAGGCCGAGCTTCGCCGCCACGCCCGCGGCGGACTGCGGGCCGGCGCCCAGAACCTCGAAGAGGCCGAGCCGCTGGGCGGTCCCTGCCGTGCGGAAGGCCATGGCGCCGATCAGGTCGAGTATGGCGCCAGGGCCTTGGTTCAGATCACGAAAGGAATGAAGTGCGTCAGGATCTAGATAGAGCGGCATCCGAGGGCTCCTCGATGTCGGGCAGTTCCGTCTCCACCCGGCGCAGGCGCGGCTGGAGGTAGGCCAGAGGCGCGAGCACGAGCAGCCCGGCCCCGGCGAGCAAGAAGATGAAGGCGATCCCGCGGCCGGGACCGGTGCCGATCAGCGCCCCCACGCTGTCGGCCAGCGCCCCGCCGGGCGCGAGCATCGGCTCGAAGACCCGGTCGGCCAGCGGCCCCGCGGCCAGATAGGTAAGGACGGTGGCGGCCTGGGTGACCATGCGGACCGCGCTGAGCACGCGGCCCAGTTCGTCCGGCGCGGTCTTGAGCTGGATGACGGTGATCCCGGTCCCCTGCACGAACGGCAGCGTGAACAGGAACGCCGGGGCGACCACGGCGATCAGCCAGGGCGAGGGGCTCAGGCTGTGGGCGGCCAGCAGCACGCCGCCCGCGACCATGAAGACGAGAATGCCGCGCACCCGCTGCTTCGGGCCGCCCCAGGCGCTCATCACCAGCCCGCCGGCGAAGATCCCCCCGCCGCCCGCGGCCATGAGCACGCCGAGCACGGCGGCCGAGCCGAAGGACAGGATGAGCGGCTGGACGAGCACGCCGGCGATGCCGAAGAACAGGTTGTAGGCGGCGAGCAGGGTGACCAGCCAGAACAGTCCTCGCCTGGTTCGCAGGTAGGACAGGCCGAAGGCCAGGTCGCGCAGCCACGGCTCGGCCGGTCTGCCCTCGCCGGGCCGGGTCACGGCCCGCGACAGGGGCACCAGGTGGAGCACCACCCGGGAGATCAGGAAGGCCGCCAGGTCGATGACGACCACTCCGGTGAGTCCGACGGCGACCAGCAGCGTGCCGGCCAGCAGCGGCGAGGCGATGCGGACGGCGTCGGCCACCTGCATCATGCCGTTGGCCCTGCCGAGCTGCTCCTTCGGCACCAGCAGGGGCATCATCGAGTGGTAGGCGGCCATCTGCGCGGTGCCGAAGACGGCGCCGACGGCGGTGACGAGGTAGATGTGCCAGACCTGCAGCCCGCCGGTCGCCAGCAGCACCGCCAGGGTGCCGGTGGTCAGCGCGGCGCCCAGGTCGGCGCCCATCATGAGCTTGCGCCGGTCCCAGCGGTCGGCCAGCGAGCCGACCAGCGGCGCGAAGACGACCTCCGGCAGGATCGCGCAGAGCGTGATCGTGACGAACTGGGTGGCGGAGCCGGTCTGCTGGAAGACCCAGACGCCCAGCACGAAGCCGGTGATGCTGGAGGTGATGATCGACAGCAGCTGGGAGGACCAGATGATGACGAAGGTCCTAGGCACGACATCCTCCCGGGAGGGTTCCGGAGTCGATCAGGTCGTCGAGGTAGGCGTCGAGCAGGGCGGGCGCGGGCGGGCACACCAGCCCCGCCTGGGCGAGCCTGGCCTCGGTGGCCGAGCAGTCGAAGCGCGGGCCGTGTTCGTCGCCGTACTCGGCGAAGTAGGCGGGGAAGGCGGCGACCGGCAGCTCCTCGCCCTTCTCAAGCCGCTCGCGCACCTCCGCCCGCCACTCCGACGCGGGTGACAGGGCCACGGCGACGCCGTGCGCGACCATGCCGTCCGCGAGCTGGGCCGAGCTGAGCGTGCCCGGGTTGTAGTAGTGGAAGTCGCCTTCGGCGCCATTCCTGGCCAGGTGGCCGATGGCCGCGGCGACATGGTCCACGGGGGCCATGTCGAGCTGTTCGCCGTCGGGAACCGCGCCGAGCAGCGCGCACGTGGCCAGGAACCTGGCCAGGAAGTCGTTCTTGGGCACCTTCCCGGTACGGCTGTCGCCCGAGATCCGGGCCGGCCGGTGGATCGCCACCGGCAGCCCCGCCTCCCTGGCCGCGGCGGCCAGCCGGTCGGCCACCCACTTGCTCTGGTCGTAGCCGAGGTGCAGGTGTTCGGGGTCGGGCAGCAGGTCGCCCTCACGCACCACCCGCTCCCCCGGCGCCAGGTAGACGCCGAGCGTGGAGACCAGGTGCACGGGCGTGGCCGAGCGGGCGGCCAGCCGCAGGATCGCCAGGGTGCCGTCCACGTTGGCGGCCTTGAGCCGGGCGTAGGGGCGGGTGAAGTCGACGGCGCCGCCGTTGTGCAGGATCAGGTCCATCTCGCGGGCGGGCATGATCGGCCCGGTGGCCAGATCACCTGGTTCGGGGACGATCCGGTCGGTGAACTCCTCCTGCCACAGGCCGTGCGCTTCGAGGTTGCGGCGCAGGCGGTCGGCGGGGGCCGCGCCCCTGACCAGGCAATGGACGGTCGCCGTCGAGCGGGTCAGCAGATCGGCGAGGAGGTGGGCGCCGAGGAAGCCGGTGGCGCCGGTGAGCAGGACCCGGGCGGGTTCGCGGCGGGGGCGGGCGGGGACCACGGTGTAGTCGGCCGGCAGGACGGCGTCGCCGTACAGGCCGGGCGGGGCGGTGGCGGGGGCGTGGCCGTCGAGGGCGGCGGCGAGCTCGGCCAGGTCGGCGCTGGCGAAGAAGACGGGCAGTTCGACGCGGACGCCGGTGGCGTCGGCGAGGCGGGTGACGGTTCGCGGGGTGAGCAGGGAGTGGCCGCCGAGGTCGAAGAAGTTGTCGCGGCGGCCGGCGCGCACGCCGAGCACCTCCTCCCAGACGGCGGCGACGGTCTCCTCGGTGGGGGTGCGCGGTCTCTCGTAGGCGACGGCGGCGATCTCGGGCTGGGGCAGCGCGCGGAAGTCGATCTTGCCGTGCGCGGTGAGCGGCAGGGCGTCCAGCGCGACGGCGGCGGCGGGCACCATGGCGGGCGGCAGCCGGTCGGCGAGGAAGGCGCGTAAGTCGGCGGTGGACGGCGGGTTGCCGGTCAGGTAGGCGACCAGCCGGCCGCCCGCGGCGGTCACCACCGCCTCGCGGACGCCGGGGTGGGCGAGGCAGGCGCTCTCGACCTCGCCGGGTTCGATCCGGACGCCGTTGATCTTGAGCTGGCGGTCGGTGCGGCCGAGGAAGTCGAGTGTGCCGTCGGGGTGGCGGCGGACGAGGTCGCCGGTGGCGTACATGGTGGCGCCGGGCAGGAACGGGTCGGGCTGGAAGCGGGCGGCGGTCTGCTCGGGGCGTCCGAGGTAGCCGCGGGCGACGCACTCGCCGCCCAGGTGGAGCTCGCCGGGCACGCCGACCGGCGTGGGGCTGCCGTGCCGGTCCAGCACGTACGCGCGCACGTGCGGCAGAGCCGTGCCGATCGGCAGATGGGTGCGCCCGGTGAGCTCGCCCCCGTCGACGGTCCGGTAGACGGTCGCGCAGACCGTGGCCTCGGTGGGTCCGTAGTGGTTGTAGAAGGCGACCCGGCCGCCGGTGAGCGTGGCCCATGCGCGCAGCCGGTCCAGCGGGACGCTCTCGCCGCCGACCATCATCGTGGTGAGCGGGCCGGTGTCCACGGGGCCGTGGCCGGCCAGGTCCTCCACCCACTGCTGCCACAGGGCGCTGGCGGTGTCGACCATGGTGATGCCGAGCCGTTCGCACAGCGCGAGCAGCGCGGGGCCGCCGAGCGAGGCGGGGTCGGGGTGCAGGACGAGCGCGGCGCCGCTGACCAGCGCGGGGAAGATGTCGCCGACCGAGGCGTCGAAGCTCAGCGGCGGCACCATGAGCACGCGCTGGCCGGGACCGAAGCCGTGCGCGTCGCGGAAGGACATGGCCAGGCGGGCGGCGGTGCGGTGCTCGACGACGACGCCCTTGGGCGTGCCGGTCGAGCCGGAGGTGTAGATCACGTAGGCGGCGCCGGGTTCGCTCGCGCGGCCGGGCAGCCGCTCCACGCCCGCCTCGGAGATCACCGCGGCGCAGCCGTCCAGCATGAGCCGGGTCCTGGTCTCCGGCTGGGCCGGATCGACCGGCACGTACGCCGCGCCCGCCTTGAGCACGGCCAGCAGCGCCACGATCGCCTCGGGCCCGGCGCGCATCCTGATCCCGACGAGCGCGCCCGGCGCGACGGCGAGCTCCTCCGCCAGCAGGCCGGCCCGCCGGTCGAGCTCGGCGTAGGACAGCAGGCCTTCCCCGGTCACCACGGCCGGCGCGTCGGGGGTGCGGGCGACCTGCTGGGCGATGAGCCCGTCGAGCCGGTCGGGCAGCACCAGCGCCAGTTCGGCGGCGGTGAGCATGCGCAGCTCGCTCAGCCGCTCGCCCGGCCGCTCCACCATCTCCTCCAGCAGCCGCCGCAGGTGCGCGGCCATCCGCTCGACGGTGGCGGGTTCGAACAGCTCGCTGCTGTAGGTGAGCATGAACTGCAGGTGGCTCTCGTAGACGACCACGTCCACGGCCAGGTCGAACTTGGCGGGCGCCAGCCCGGAGATGACCGGGGTGCGCTCCAGCCCGGCGAGCGTGAGGCTGCCGGTGCCGTCCGTCAGTCCTTCGTCCGGGTTGTCGAGGTTGAGCATGGCCTGGATGAGAGTGCCGTCCTCGCCGTGGCGGCGTAACGCGGCGACCACCTCGTCGAAGGGCACCTCCCGGTGCGCGAACGACTTCAGCACCCTGCGGCGCACCCTCTTGACCAGGTCGCGCACGGTCGGGTCCCCGGCCAGGTCGGCGCGCAGCGCGAGCGTGTTCACGAACGGGCCGAAGACCTGCTCGAAGTCGACGTCCTCGCGCCCGGCGACGGGGATGCCGACGCAGAAGTCCTCCTGGCCCGAGTACCGGGCCAGGAGGGTCTGGAAGGCCGCGAGCAGCACCATGAACGGCGTGCACCGCTCGGCCCTGGCCAGCGCCGTCACCCGCGTCCAGAGCTCGACGGGCATGCGGTGGATGACCAGGTCGCCGGCGCCGGTGGGCGCGGCCGGGCGCGGGTGGTCGGCGGGCAGGTCCAGCACGGGCACGCCGCCCAGGTCGGCGGTCCAGAAGTCGAGGTGCGCGCCGTGGTCCTGCTCGCGCTGGCGCCGGGCATACTCCGAGTACGGCGGCGCCACCGGCAGCTCCGGCGTCGGCCGGCCCGAGGCGTGGGCCGCGTACAGGGCCGACAACTCGGGGAACATGATCCGCTCCAGCGACCAGGCGTCGCCGATGATGTGGTGCAGGACGAACACCAGCACGTGCTCCCGCTCGCCGACGCGCAGCAGGCTCACCCTGGCCAGCGGGCCCGTGGCCAGGTCGAAGGGGCGGTTGGATCGTTCGGACAGCAGGGCGGGCAGATCGGCCTCGGTGACGTCGAGGAGTTCGACGGGGACGGGCCCGGCGGGGTGTACCACGGCGGAGGGGACGCCGTCGGCCTCGGGAAAGACGGTACGCAGCGCCTCGTGGCGGGTGGCCAGGTCGGTGAAGGCACGCTCCAGGGCGGCGACGTTCAGGGGGCCGGTCAGCCGCTCCGCGACGGCGATGTTGTAGGACGAACCTCCGCTGGAGAGGCGGTCGAGGAACCACAGGCGCTCCTGCGCCCTCGACATGACCGCACTGTGCATGAACACGTCTCCTTGAGCACCATTTGGGAGGTTCACAAACTCTTAGGAAACTTTCCTATTTATTAGTGGAGTTTGATGCTATACACAGGTGATGACCACAGACAAGGACTTGGCATGACGTCATGGGTGAGCTCGCGGAACGCCGAGAGTTCCGCGCTGGCCGGGCTTGCCGACGCCGTGCTGCAACCCGGATTCAAGGGCACGACTCTGCCCGATTGGGTCCGCAAACGCCTTGCGACCGGCTTAGGCGGCATCGCCCTCTATTCGCGAAATTTGGTCGAAAAAGGACAGATAGAGGCACTTACGGCTGCAATCCGGGCGGAGAATCCGGACGTGATCCTCGCGCTCGACGAGGAGGGCGGCGACGTCACCCGCCTGGAGGCCTTCACCGGAAGCTCGCGGCCCGGCAACCTGGCGCTCGGCGCGGCCGATGACCTCGTGCTGACCCGGGGAGTCGCCCAGGGAATCGGGCGCGACCTCGCGCGCGCGGGCGTGAACCTCAACTACGCGCCCGTCGTGGACATCGACGCGGGCCTGGACAACCCCGTGGTCGGCACCCGCGCCTTCGGCGCCGACCCCGAGCTCGTCGCCCGGCACGCCGCGGCCTGGGTCACCGGCCTGCAGGCGGCGGGCGTGGCCGGGTGCGCCAAGCACTTCCCCGGCCACGGCGCCACCGCCGTGGACTCCCACGACGCGCTGCCCACCGTCGAGCTGCCCGCCGAGGAACTCGCCGTCACCGCCCTGGTCCCCTACCGCGCCGTCATCGCCGCGGGCGTCAAGGCGATCATGACGGGCCATCTGCTGGTGCCCGCGTACGACGCCGGCGCCCCCGCCACGGTCAGCGCGCCCATCATGATGCGGCTGCTACGCGAGGAACTGGGCTTCGAGGGCCTGATCGTCACCGACGGGATCGAGATGCCCGCCGTCTCGGCGGCCTACGGGCTCGGGGGCACCGCCGTACGGGCGCTGGCCGCCGGGGCCGACGCGCTCTGCGTGGGCGGGGAGAACGCCACGCCCGGCGTGGTCGGGCTCCTGCGCAACAGCATCATGGCCGCCGTCAACGACGGCACCCTGCCCGAGGAGCGCCTGGCCGAGGCCGCCGCCCGCGTCCGGTCCGTCTCCGCGTGGGCCGCCCGCCACCGCGACCCGTTCCCCCGCCTGCCCGGCGACGACGGCTCGGAGGCCGCCGCGCGGCGCGCGCTGCGCGTGAGCGTCCGGCGTCCGCCCACCGGATCGGGGCCGCCGCACGTGATCGAGCTGGACGCCCCCACCAACCTCGCCATCGACCCGGCCACCCCCTGGGGCCTGGGCGTCCCTCTGTCCCGTCTGCTCCCCGGCACCACCGTGGTACGGCTGAGCGCTCCGGGCACAGCCGAGCTGGACGAGGCGGTTCGCGCGGGCGCCGGGCGGCCCTTGGTGATCGTCCTCAGGACCGCCTACCGGCACGCCCACCTGACCGGTGCGGTCGACCGCGTCCTGGCCCACGTCCCCGGCGCGGTCGTGGCCGAGCTCGGCGTGCCGGGTGAGCAGGTGCCCGGCGCGGTGCACGTGGCGACGTCCGGCGGCACCACGCTGTGCCGCGAGATCGCCGCCGAGGCTCTGGCGAACCTGCTCAGGAGCTGAGCAGTTCCTCCCTGGCCTGGTCGAGTGCGGCCAGCACCGCGCCACGCAGCACCGGGTTCTGCTCCATCGTGCTGGTGACCACCTGCGGCCGGACGGGGCAGATACGCGCCACCGCCTCCTCCACCCGCGAGGTCAGGGCCGCGCCGCCCGCGTGGCCCACCTCGCCGGCCAGCACCACCAGCCCGGGGTCGAGGATCACGCACACGGCCGCCACGCCGAGGGCCAGGCGATGGGCCAGTTCGTCGAGCAGCGGGTCGCCCCGCTCCCCCGCCGCCACGGCCACCCGGACGGCCTCGCCCGCCGAGGCCGCGGCGAAGCCGTACCCCTTGGCGAGTTCGGCGACCACTTCGGCGCTGACGAGCGACTGCAGGCCGCCCGCGAGCGTGGGCAGGCGGCCGGGCACGGCGTGGATGTCCTGGGGCAGCGGCACGCCGGGCACGGCGAGGTAGCCGATCTCGCCCGCGCTGCCCGAGCGGCCGCGGTGAAGCTTGCCGCCGAGCATGACCGCGAGGCCCAGGCCGCGGCTGGCCCACAGCAGCACGAAGTCGTCGATGCCCTGCGCGGCGCCGTCGGACCGCTCGGCGATGGCGGCGAGGTTGACGTCGTTCTCGATCGTGACCTCGCGCTTGAGGTCGCCGGCCAGCGCCTCGTGGATGCCTTCGTGCCAGCCGGGCAGGTCGAAGGAGAAGCGCACGTCACCGCTGCGCGGGTCGACCACGCCCGGCGTGCCGATCACGACGCCGCGCAGCTTGGCCAGGCTGACCTTCGCGCTGCGGCAGGCCTTGACGATCGCGCCGTGCACGACGGGCACGGGGTCGTCGTGACCGTTGGGGTTGACACTGACCTCCGCGATCGTGCGGCCGTGGATGTCGGCGATCACGGTGGAGATGAGCTCCGGCCCGACCTCCAGCCCCGCCACGAACGCGCTTGAGGAGACCACCGAGTAAAGGGCGGCATTGGGCCCGCGCCCGCCGCCCTGCGTGCCGACGACCTCGACCAGCCCTCGCTCCTCCAGTCTGGAGAGCGTCTGCGAGGCCGTCACCTTGGACAACCCCGTCAGATCGCCGATCTGGCCCCTCGTCATGGGGCCGGTGGCCAGCAACAGGTCGAGCGCGGCCCGGTCGTTGATCTCTCTCAGCAACCTGGGCACACCAGGACGTCGCTCCACGCTGTATCCCACCGTCATTCAGTCAAGGTTGTTGGAAGTTTAGCGCTCCAGCTCTTGCGAATCATCGCAGGCGAACACGAGGATGGCTCATGACCATCCCCCGCGGCCCGCTCCTGCTCGGGCTGGGCGTCACTTTGCTCTTCGATGTGCTGCGTGTCTTCCTGCCCTCGTTGATCACGCTGTTCGGCCGCGCGGGCGAGACGCCACCCGAGCTGATGGGACTCTACGCCGCCGCATGGTTCATTCTGCCCTTCCTCGCCGCTCTGGTCAGGCCGAGGTGGGCTCTCACGGGTGGCGCGGTCGCGCTCGTCCTGGCCCGCCTGCTGCTACAGGCCGAGATCTCGCAGCTCTACGTCGCCTCGGCGGGCGTCAGCGCAGGTCTCGTCTTCCTGTACGGCAGCGCCCGCACGATGCCCAGATCCTGGGCCGCCCCGGGGATCATGGGCGGCCTGGCCCTGTCGTTCACCGTCCACTTCCTGCTGGACGGCGTGGACCTGGTCTGGCGTGACGGCCCGGTGGCCTGGCTGGCGACCGCCACGCTGTGCGCCGCGTTCCTCGCCCTGACCTGGAGCTTCCGCCCGTCGGACGCCGATCCGGCCCCGTGGTCGGTGTGGTTCCTGGGGGGCCCGGTGATGCTGGTCGCCGGCATGTCGGCCACCGCGCAACGCACCGACGCGGGACCGGGCGGCGGCTGGCTGTGGGTGATGCCCGTGGTGCTGGCGCTGGTCTGCTCCCCTTACCTGGCCACCCGGCCGCCGCGCTCGTCCTCGGGCGCGATCGCCTTCGGCGTGTTGTGCGTGGCGGGCACGGTGTTCCTGCAGCCTTGGGCGGTCGTAACCGGCGCCGCCGTGCTGATGGCGGTGCCCGGCGGCCCGGCCAGGCGGCCCGGCGCGGCCGTGCTGAGCGGCGGGCTGGTGTTCTTCCTGGGGTTGTTCGCCTACTACGCCGCCTACGACATGAACCTGGGCTTCCCCAACCGGGTCGTGCCCGTCGTGGCGGGCCTGCTGATCGCCGGCGTGTCGCTGTCCGCGTATTTCCGGCACCGGCCGCCGCCCTACGCCCTTGGCCGCATAGGGCCGCTGAGCGCCGCCGCGGTCGTGGTGGCGCTGCTGGCGGGCGCGACGGCCTACCAGCCGGAGCCGGCCGTACAGGCCAAGCAGGGTGACACGCTCAAGCTCATCGCCTACAACATCCGCATGGGCTTCGGCCTCGACGGCCGCCTCTCGCTCGACCGGATCGCCTCCTGGGCCGCCGCGCAGGAGCCCGACATCGTCCTGCTCAGCGAGGTGGATCGCGGCTGGCTGCTCAACGGCGGCCACGACGACCTGGCCCGCATCGCCCGCGGCCTCGGCATGAGGTACCACTTCGCCCCGGCCGCCGACGAGCTGTGGGGCGACGCCCTCCTGACCAACCTGCCCGTCGAAGCGCTGACCTCGCACAAGCTGGGCCGGCACGACTACCCCACCGGCGCCCAGGCCCAGACGTTCACGGTGGAGGTGGGCGGCCGGGAGGTTGGCGTCGTCAACACCCACCTGCAGGCCCCCGAAGGCCAGGCGCCCGAGGTGGCGGCCATCGTCCGCGGGCTGCGCGCGGGCGGGCGGCCCGTGGTGCTGGCCGGAGACCTCAACCTGCGGCGCGGCGACCCGGGCATGCGCGTACTGGAGTCGGCGGGCCTGACGGACCCGCTGGTCGCGCTCGGCGACCCGCCCACCTCACCGGCCGACGCGCCCACGGAACGCATCGACCACGTGCTCGTCAGCGAGGGTCTGACGGTCACGTCAGCGGAGGTGCCGCCCCTGCGGCACTCCGACCACCTGCCCGTTTTGGTGGTCCTGCGCATAACCAGTGTTGACCACCAGGGATAATCGACAACATGCGCCTTTCCGCTCGTGTCGACTACGCCCTCCGTGCCGCCGCCGAACTCGCCGCGGCCGGTGCCGGCCCCACCACCGTGGGCGAGCTCGCCAAGGAGCAGGACATGCCGCCCAAGTACTTGGAGAACATCCTGCTCCAGATGCGCCGCGCCGGGCTGGTGCGCGGCCAGCGTGGCCCGGAGGGCGGCTACGTCCTGGCCCGTCCGGCCGGCGAGATCAGCCTCGCCGACGTCATCAGGGCCGTCGACGGCCCCCTCGCCAACGTGCGGGGCGAGCGCCCCGAGCACGTCGGCTACCGGGGGCCCGCCGAATCGCTGCAGGCCGTCTGGATCGCGCTGCGGGCCACCGAACGCGCCATCCTCGAAGAGGTGACGCTCGACCAGGTGGCCACCGGCGCCCTGCCCGAGCGGGTCCGCCAGCTGGCGGCCGACCCCGCCGCCTGGGACTGACCCGCAACGGGCCGCCCTAGACCTGACCCCGCAACGGGCCGCCCCTAGAGCCGACCCCGGGACGGGCCCTCGGGCCGACCCGGGACGGGTTCCGTGGCCGGCTCTGAGACGGGACCTGGGGCCGGCTCTGAGACGGGACCTGGGGACGGCTCTGAGACGCGGCCTGGGGACGGCTCCGGGGCCGGCTCACCGCCGTGGTTCCGGGTGGCCCCGCGGGCGGCGGCCCAGAGCAGCAGCAGTGCGGCCAGTTCGACAAGAGCCGCGGCGGCCGGGAGCACGGCGCTTCCCCACGCCTCCAGGAGCAGGCCGCCGAGCGCGCCGCCGCCGGACACGCCCACGTAGACCGCGCTGCTGTTGAGCGCGAGCGCCTGCGGGCCGGCCGTACCCGCGAGAGCCAGCAGCCGCGTCTGGGCGGGCGGCGGGATCCACCACGAGACGCCCGCCCACACCGCCAGCAGCGGCAGCAGCGCGAGCAGCGGCACCGGCCGGACGAACCAGCACGCGGTGAAGGCCGCCATCACGGCGGTGAAGCCGCCGACGCCCACCAGCAGCGCCCGGTCGGCGCCCCAGCCGTCCGCGGCCCGCCCGCCGAGCTGCCCGCCGACGAGCCCGGCCACCCCGGCCAGTACGAAGATCCAGCCCAGCTCCGCCGCCGTGACCCCGGCGAGGTCGCGCAGGTAGGGGGCCAGGTAGGTGAGCACCATCATGCTGCCCATCACGATCGCGACGATGCCGAGAAGCCCGAGCAGCACGGGCCGCCTGGCCAGCGGGCGCACCCGCTCGGCGATCGGCATCGCCGGCACCGGCGGCAGTTCGGGCAGCGTCCAGCGCACGGCCACCAGCGCGACGACGCCCAGCGCGCCCCCGAGCCCGAACGTGGCCTGCCAGCCGAAGGCGCCGCCGACCCAGGTCCCGATCGGCACGCCCAGCGCGAGCGAGCCGGTCAGCCCGCCCATCACCAGGGCCAGGTACCGCCCGCCGCGCCCCTCCGGCGCGAGCGCGGTGGCGATGGCGTAGGCGGCGGGCACCACCGCGGCGGCGGCCAGCGCGGCCAGCACCCGCAGGCCCATGAGCAGCGCGTACGACTCGGTGAAGGCGGCGGCCCAGTTGGCGGCCACGAAAACCAGAAGCGCCCAGGTGACCAGCCCTCTGCGCGACCAGCGCGCGGTCACCACCGAGGCCACCGGCGCCCCGAGCGCGAAGGCCAGCGAGAACACGGTCACCAGCTGCCCGGCCGCCGCTTCGCTGACCCCGAGGTCGGCGGCGATGGCGGGCAGCACACCGGCGATGACGTAATCGTCGGTGGCGAAGGCGAACGTGGTGAACATCAGCGCGAACAACCACGCGGGCATGACTCTCCCCTCAATAAAGGTAACACTCGTTACCCATATAAGGTAACGAGTGTCACCCCACCCGCGTCAAAGGGAAATCCGGATGGCCAGGACGCCCGACCCGCAGCGCCGGTCCGAGCTGCTCGACCAGATCGTCGACTACCTCGCCGACCACGGCCTGTCCACGCTGTCCATGCGTCCGCTGGCCGAGCATCTGGGCAAGTCCACGCGGGTGCTGACCCACCACTTCGCCGACAAGGAGGAGCTCCTGTCGGCCACCATGCGCCGCCTCGACGAGCGTCACCGCGCCTGGCTGCGTTCCCTGCCGGGCTGGGAGGGGGGCGACAGCGTCGGCACGATCGTGCGCCGCACCTGGGACTGGCAGCTACACGAGGAGAACCTGCCCGTCGCCCGCCTCATCCACGAGATCGAGGGCCTGGTCGCGGGCGGGCGCCTGGCCGGACACGTGCCGGAGCTGCTGTCGGACCGCTCCGCCTTCGTGGCGGGGCTGTTGCGCGAGCGGGGCGTACCGGAGAAGGACGCCCGGCGCATCTCCACGCTGGTCAACTCCGCCTACACCGGCCTGCAGCTCGACTTCCTGACCACCGGCGAGCGCGAGCGCGTGGAGGGCGCGCTCGACCAGCTCACCACGATGCTGGACGCGTGGGTGGCCGAGCATGCCCGAGGGTGACGCCGTCTACCGCACCGCCGCCCGGCTGCGCGAGGCGCTCGACGGGCGCGTGCTGACGCGTACGGACTTCCGCGTGCCACGCCACGCCACCGCGGACCTGTCCGGCCGCACGGTCCTCACCACGGCCTCGTACGGCAAGCACCTGCTCACCAGGGTCGAAGGCGGCCTGACCGTGCACACGCACCTGCGCATGGACGGGAGCTGGCGCATCATGGAGCCGGGACGCCGCCTGCCGCCCGGCGACCAGGTACGCCTCGTGCTGGCCACCGCCGAACACCAGGCCGTTGGCCTCAAACTCGGCATGGTGGACCTGGTCAGGGACGAGCGCCAGATCATCGGGCACCTGGGCCCGGACCTGCTCGGAGAGGGATGGGACGCGGCGGAGGCGGTCAGCCGGCTGCGCGCGCGACCGGAGAGAAGCATCGGAGAGGCGCTGCTGGATCAGCGCAATCTCGCGGGCATCGGGACGATCTACCGGGCCGAGACACTCTTCCTGCGCGGCGTGTGGCCATGGCGGAAGGTCGGCGAGATCGAGAATCTGGACAGCCTGGTCTCGCTGGCGCAGCGCTTGCTGAACGCCAACAAGATACACGCGGGCACGGTGACCACAGGCGACCGCCGTCCGGGCAACCAGACGTGGGTCTACGGCAGGGCCGGGCGACCCTGTCGCCGATGCGGCACCCGCATCAGCCGCGGGGAGATGGGGGCACAACCACAGGAACGCCTGATCCTGTGGTGCGGGAACTGCCAGCCGCGCTAGGCGGCCACCATGTCCTTCACCTCGGGGAAGACCGAATCGGAGATCGAACCGGGGACCGACTCGGAAAGGGGCAGACGCTCGTGCTCGGGCGCGTCGGCGAGAACGGGAGCAGCCTGGAGCTCGGCCAGCGCGAACTGGTCGGACACCTCACGCAGCACCTGCGACAACGGCACACCCAAGGCACCGCAGATCGAGGCGAGCAGCTCCGACGATGCTTCCTTCTGCCCACGCTCGACCTCGGACAGGTATCCGAGCGAGACACGCGCAAGCGTCGACACCTCGCGAAGGGTGCGACCCTGCCGCACCCGCAGCCGCCGCAACACGTCACCGAGCAGCTGACGCAGCAGAATCATCTGTCGCTCCCTCCCCGGCGCGGATGTCGGCACCACGCCTCGCGCGATCGGACTCTTCTTCTTGGGTTCGTACATACTCCTCGCCGTCATCATCGGGCGTCGCCGCTGCGTCGCACGTGGCTTGTCAGGCCCGCCGGCCGGGCGCTCAATGCTTGCTGATGGCTCACGGACCTCACTCACAGCTCCACCGTACCCGTATCCACCGACACCGCGTCAGACCGTGCTTGGCATGTTCGCTGGGGACGTAACACGGTAATCACCCGGAATGTTCCCCATTGCTCCGCTTCAGCACACCTGCGAGGAGATCGACAGCCTCGTCCACCGTCCTTACCCGGATCTCCTGCCTCGACCCTCCTCGCCCCAGATTTCGCCGCCAAACCTGGTCACCAGGTCCGCTCACGGCGATGTGCACGGTGCCCACGGGCTTGCCGTCCTGCGGGTCGGGTCCGGCCACTCCCGTCACGGCCAGGCCGTAGGTGGCACCGCACAGCTTCGCCGCGCCCCGCGCCATCGCCACCGCCACCTCGGGGTGCACGGCACCCTCCCGCCGCAGCAGATCCTCCGGTACGGCCAGCAGCGCGTGCTTCAGATCCGTCGCATAGGCGATCACCCCGCCACGGAACGCCCTGGAGGCCCCCGGCACGCCGGTGAACGCCGAACCCAGCAGCCCACCGGTCAGCGACTCGGCCACGGCCAGGGTGGCGGACTGGCGTACCAGGAGATCGAGGGCCTCGGCGGCGCGGCCGGCGCTCACTCGCCCCGCACCCGCCTGGCCACGCCGCGCAGCCGGATCGCCCGGAACACGTAGTCGATGCCCGTGCCAACGGTGACCACCACCGCCGCCCCCATCACCACCCAGCGCACCGGGTCGGAGCCCCAGGGCAGGATATACAGGACGATCGCGGCTATCTGCAGGACCGTCTTGACCTTGCCGCCGTAACTGGCCGGGATGACCGCGTGGCGCAGCAGGACCAGCCGCAGCAGCGTGATGCCGAGTTCACGGCCGAGGATCACGATCGTGACCCACCAGCCCAGCTCGCCCAGCACCGACAGGCTCACCAGCGCCGCCCCGGTCAGCGCCTTGTCGGCGATCGGGTCGGCGATCTTGCCGAAGTCGGTGATCAGGCCGTAGCGTCTGGCCAGCTCTCCGTCGAGATGGTCGGTGATCGAGGCCACCGCGAACACCCCGAGCGCGGCCAGCCGCCAGCCCGTGCCGGGCAGGAACAGGCAGACAACGAAGAAAGGGACGAGCACCATCCGGACGACCGTGAGGACGTTGGCGATGTTCCACGGGCTGACCACCCGGCGCTCGTCCTTGGTCACGGGCTGGCCTTGATACGCGCGATCAGGTCGACCCCCTCGGCGTCGACCGCGACCGCGCGCACGATCTGGCCCGGCACCAGGCCGATGCCCTGAACCGTCACGGAACCATCCACCTCGGGACCCTGGTGGGCCGCGCGGCCCTCGTAGCCGCCGTCGCCGAGGTCCTCCTCGATGAGCACGTCGAGCTCGGTGCCGATGCGCTCCTCCGCGCGCTGCGCGGTCAGCTCCTCGGCCAGCTCGGTCAGCGTCCGCACCCGCTCGTCGACGACGTCCTGGGCGAGCTTGCCCGGCAGCGAGGCCGCCTCGGTGCCATCCTCGTCGGAGTAGCCGAAGACGCCGATCACGTCGAGCCTGGCCGACTCCAGGAAGCTCACCAGCTCGCCGAACTCCTCCTCGGTCTCGCCCGGGAAGCCCACGATGAAGTTGGAGCGCACGCCCGCCTCAGGCGCCTTGTCGCGGACGGCGTCAAGGAGCTCCAGGAAGCGCTTGGGGTCGCCGAAGCGGCGCATCCGGCGCAACACCGTGCCGCTGGCGTGCTGGAAGGACAGGTCGAAATAGGGAGCGACGCCCTCGGTGCCGGAGAGCACGTCGATCAGGCCGGGGCGCAGCTCGGCGGGCTGCAGGTAGCTGGCCCGCACCCGCTCGATGCCCTCGGTCGCGGCCAGTTTGGGCAGCAGCTTCTCCAGCGCGCGCAGGTCGCCGAGGTCCTTGCCGTAGGACGTGGAGTTCTCGCTCACGAGCACGAGCTCGCGGACCCCGCGATGGGCCAGCCAGTCGGCCTCGGCCAGCAGCTCCTGCGGGTCGCGCGAGACGTAGGCGCCGCGGAAGGCCGGGATCGCGCAGAAAGAACAGCGGCGGTCACAGCCCGAGGCCAGCTTCAGCGAGGCGACCGGGCTCTCGTCGAGCCGCCTGCGCAGCACCCTCGGCCCGCTGGCCGGCGCCAGCCCCTCGGGCAGGTCGCCGTGACCTGGGATGGCGGACTTGGGCGCGCTGGCACGATCCACCGGCGAGATGGGTAGCAGGGTACGGCGGTCTCGCGGCGTGTGCGGCGTCAGCGACCTGCCGTCGAGCACGTCGTCGAGGCGCTCGCCGATCTCGGCGTAGTCGTCGAAGGAGATGACCGCGCTCGCCTCGGGCAGAGCCTCGGCCAGCTCCTTGCCGTAGCGCTCGGCCATGCATCCGGCCGCGACCACCTTCGCGCCGGAGTCGGCGGCGGCCAGCAGCGTGTCGATCGAGTCCTTCTTCGCAGAATCGATGAAGCCGCACGTATTGACGACGACGACATCGGGGTCGTCGTCACCGAGCTGCCAACCGGCAGCCTCGATGCGCGCGGCGAGCTCTTCGGAGTCGACCTCGTTGCGCGCGCAGCCCAGGGTGATCAGCGATACGGACTTTGACATGGTGAACACTACGGTATCGGGAGTTGGCCACTACCTTCACCGTGGCCGGGGTGCAGATGGCCCGAACGAGCGCCGCACCGTCTCCCCACGCCCGCCGGGCTGACCCAGATCCTTGCCGTTGACCTGCAGCAAGACCGCTCCGGCATCGCCGAAGAGCAGCTTCATCTGAGTCGGGGCCCGCCACGTCGAGCTCTTGCCCGCCGCCAGGGTCCCGGCGAACAGCTTGCGCCCCTTCGCGTCCCGCACGTTCAGATAGGACGAGCGCTTCGCCTCCACCTTCACCACGACAAGATCCTTCATCGCGGGTACGGCCGGCGCCGGCTTCTTCGGCACCGGCGGCGGCTCGGTGAACGGCGTGTTGGGCGGCACGCTGGGCGCGGCCGAGACCGGCGTGACGTCGGCGACCCGCGTCTCCCCCGATCCGCCCATCACCCGTACGACCCCGAACACCACCACGATCGCCAGCGCCACCCCCAGCGCCATCGTCCAGTTGGGCCCGCGCCGCTCGCGCAGCTTCACCCGGCGATCGGCCTGGAAGATCGTGGCCGCCCGCACCGGCATCGGCACGCCGCCGTGATGCTCGTCATAGAGGTGGACCATGGCCTCGGGATCGAGGCCGACCGCCCTGGCTATCGCCTTGATGTGCCCCCTGGCGTAGAAGTCGCCCCCGCACAGGGAGAAGTCATCGCGTTCTATCGCGTAGATCAGCGCCTCGCGCACGCGTGTGGTCGCGCTGAGCTGACCTACCGTCAGCCCCGATGCCCGTCTGGCCGCTGCCAGCGTGGACCCAATGCTCTGCTCCTGCACGGCAAACGCCTCCCCGCCCCCGACGTTGCGTAGTGGTCCATATTCAACCAGTAATCGCCGGGCGGGGAAGCATTGGGGTCACTCGCCGCGCAGGTCGGCCAGCAAACCCGCGAGTTCGTCGGGCTTCACCATGACCTCGCGGGCCTTGGAACCCTCGCTCGGGCCGACCACGTTCCGGCTTTCGAGCAGGTCCATGAGACGCCCGGCCTTGGCGAACCCGACACGCAGCTTGCGCTGGAGCATCGAGGTCGAGCCGAACTGCGTGGTGACGATCAGCTCGGCCGCCTGCAGCAGCAGGTCGAGGTCGTCGCCGATGTCCTCGTCGATCTCCTTCTTGACCGTCACCGCGGCCACGTCGTCGCGGTACTCCGCCTGCATCTGCCCCTTGCAGTGCTCGACGATCGCCGCGATCTCCTTCTCGGAGACGAACGCGTTCTGGATGCGGATGGGCTTGCTCGCGCCCATCGGCAGGAACAACGCGTCGCCCTGGCCGACGAGCTTGTCGGCGCCGGGCTGGTCGAGGATGACCCGCGAGTCGGTGAGGCTGGAGACGGCAAAGGCCAGCCTGGAGGGCACGTTGGCCTTGATCAGGCCGGTCACGACGTCCACGGAGGGCCGCTGGGTGGCGATCACCAGGTGGATGCCGGCCGCGCGGGCGAGCTGGGTGATGCGGACGATGGAGTCCTCGACGTCGCGCGGGGCGACCATCATCAGGTCGGCCAGCTCGTCCACGATCACCAGCAGGTACGGGTAGGGCTGGTAGACGCGCTCGCTGCCCGGCGGTGGCTTGAGCTGGCCCGCCCGCACGGCCTTGTTGAACTCGTCCACGTGCCGGAAGCCGCTGGCCGCCAGGTCGTCGTAGCGGCGGTCCATCTCGCCCACGACCCAGTCGAGGGCCTCGGCGGCCTTCTTCGGGTTGGTGATGATCGGGGTGATCAGGTGGGGGATGCCCTCGTAGACGCTGAGTTCCACCCGCTTGGGGTCCACGAGCACCATGCGGACCTCGTCCGGGGTGGCGCGCATAAGGATGCTCGTGATCAGCCCGTTCACGCAGACGGACTTGCCGGCGCCGGTCGCGCCCGCGATCAGCAGGTGCGGCATCTTGGCGAGGTTGGCGACGATCGTGCGCCCCTCGACGTCCTTGCCCAGGCCCACGATCATCGGGTGGTGGTCGGCCTGCGCCACCTGTGCCCGCAGGACGTCACCGAGCGCGACAAGATCCTTGTCCGCGTTGGGAATCTCGACCCCGATCGCCGACTTACCGGGGATCGGCGACAAGATCCTGACATCCGCCGATTTAACGGCATAAGCAATGTTTTTGGTGAGGGCGGTGACTTTTTCCACCTTCACGGCGGGCCCGAGCTCGATCTCGTACCGCGTCACCGTCGGCCCGCGCGTGAAGCCCATCACCTGCGCGTCGATCGTGAACTGCTCCAGCACGCTGGTCAGCGCGTTGACCACGACGGTGTTCGCCTTGGTCTGCGGCTTCGGCGCCGAGCCAGGCTTGAGGCTCTGAAGATCCGGCAGCTGGTACGGCCCGGCCTGCGGCGACAGGACAAGTTGCTCCACCTTGCGCGGAGCCGGGCTCGGCTCTGGCAGCTCCTGCTTGCGGGCCTCCGGACCGGCCGGCGACTCCTCCTCGTCCGTGAGCCCCGGCACGATCTCCGGTGAATGGTCGCCGCGCTTGTCCTTGTCCTTCTCCGCCAGGACCGGCGTGTCATACGGCTTGACCAGGTCGCCGACCTCCGGCTCACCCGGCTTCTTGGCCCTGGTCCGCTTCTTGCCCTGGTCGCCGGGTTGCGCGGGGCCGTGCCGTTCGAACAGAAGGTGCTTGAGCTCGGCCAGCCGTTCCGGAATGCGGTGGACCGGCGTGGCCGTGATCACCAGCACCCCGAAGCCCGACAGGATCAGCAGCAGCGGGATCGTGATGAACGGCGGCAGGATGCTGTGCGGCGGCGCCGAGACGATGAACCCGATGATGCCGCCGGCCTCCGACACCTTGTCCATGCCGTCGGTCTTGGTCCCCGAGGGGTACGGCACGCCGTTCGCGACGTGGATGACGCCCAGCACGCCGATGAGCAGCGCGCTCCAGCCGATCACCATGCGGCCGGTGTCGGCGTTCTGGTCGGGGTGGCGCAGGAACCGCCAGGCCAGCAACCCGAGCAGCAGCGGCAACGCCCAGGCCAGCGACCCGAACACGCCCTGGACCACCACGTTGACCACGTCGGAGACCGCGCCCCTGGCGTCGCGCCACGTCATGGCGGCCAGCACGATCGCGCCCGCCAGCACCGCCAGCCCGACGCCGTCACGCCGATGGGCGGGGTCAAGCTCACGGGCACTGGAGCCGAGCGCACGGGCGGCGCTGCCGATACCGTTGGCCAGCAGCATCCACAGCCCGACGATCAGCTTGCCGATCATCGTGAAGATCCAGCTGATGGGGTCCTGGTGGGTCACGGACGACTTGCGGGCCGAGCCCGTCCCCTTCGCCTTGGGGCGTCCCGCCGACGAGGACGTCCGCTTGGCAGGGGTCGCCCGCGACGAGTTCGACCGCTTCGCCGGCCCCTTCGGTGCGCTTTTCGGCGTACGGGTGGCCATGATGCCAAAGGTACGTCCCCAACCCCCGCCACGGCACAGAGGCTCGCCGTTGCGCCCGAAAAATCCCCTTTCCCCCACCGCCCCCACCCGGATACAGCACCCCCACCACCCCAACCCCACCCCACCAGCTCTGCCCAGTCCCGGCTGCTGGCTCTCGCCTCTCCCATCCGGTCCCGGCCACGGAGCCCCTCCTCCGGATCAGCCATCTCCGGACAACGACCTTCACCGCTCTCACGGCCCCACGCCGGCCTGGGCGACCCCTGCTGCGAGGGTCCTTGTGCGGCGACCCCGCGTGGCGCGCGGGCAGCGCGACGCGAGCGCACGCGGCACCGAGGGCAAGGTGGGAGGCCGGGCCCGGGAGGGCGAGCAGGCCGTTGCGGAGGGGTCTGGCGGGCCTTCTGGGTTAGGGGGTGGGGTGGAGGGTGTCGAAGGCGGACTGCATGGCGTTGACCCGGTCGGCCAGGTCCTTGATGGCGTCCCTGAGGCCGTCGTCGTCCGGGACCGCCGCCGTCAAGGTGGTCAGCTGGTCCTCCACGGACTTCAGGCGGTCGGCGAACGTGGTCAGCGCCTGGGCGTTGCGGGTCAGATCGGGGTCGCTGCGGAGCAGGTCGCGCAGCAGGGCCGCCTGTTCGCGCAGCATGTGGCTCTTGCGGGACAGTTCGATGAACACCGCCACCTTGCTTCGGAGCACCCACGGGTCGAAGGGTTTGGTGATGTAGTCCACGGCCCCGACGGCGTAGCCGCGGAAGGCGGCGCCCGAGCCGGTGTCGGTTCCGGTGAGGAAGATGATGGGCACGTCGCGGGTCTGGTCGAGGCGTTTGATGTGGGCGGCGGTCTCGAAGCCGTCCATGCCGGGCATCAGCACGTCCAGCAGCACCACGGCGAAGTCGTGGCGCAGCATGAGCTTCATGGCCTCCTGCCCCGACCTGGCCTTGAACAACTGCTGCTGCAACGGCCGCAGCACCGCCTCCAGCGCGACCAGGCTCTCGTCCTTGTCGTCGACAAGGAGGATCTTGACCTGGCGGATCATTCTGTACTCTCCTCCGCTTCGGCGACGCGCTCGCCGTCGAGCCAGCCGCGCATCACCTCCAGCAGGTGATCGAGGTCGACGGGCTTGGGGACGTAGTCGGACGCGCCGCAGGCGATGGTCTTCTCCCGGTCGCCGGGCATCGCCTTGGCCGTCAGCGCGATGATCGGCAGGTCGGTGAAGCGGGGCATCTGCCGTACGACGCCGAGCGTCTCGTAGCCATCCATCTCGGGCATCATCACGTCCATGAGCACCAGGGCGATCTTCTCCTCGCGTTCGAGCGCCTCGATGCCCTCGCGGCCGTTCTCGGCGTAGATGACCTCCATGCCGAGACGGCCGAGGACGTGGGTGAGGGCGTAGACGTTGCGGATGTCGTCGTCGACGATGAGTACCCGCTTGCCGGCGAAGGCGGCGCCGACGGGGCCGTCGACGAGCGCGCTGAGCTGGGCGGCCGACTGCCACAGCTCGTCGCCGCTGTCGACGACCGGCCATTCGGCCTGGGGCGGGGCGGCGCGGGTGTCGACGGCCTTGCGCAGCGGCTCGGTGGGCAGCCACGCGGGCTCCAGAGCCGCCGGCTCGGCGCCGCCCGACTCGACGGTGACGCTGGTCGCGGGGCAGACGGCGGGCACGAACAGGGTGAACGTGCTGCCGCGCCCGGGTTCGCTGACGGCGTGGATCTGGCCGCCGAGCAGCCGGGCGATCTCGCTGCTGATGGACAGTCCGAGGCCGGTGCCGCCGTACTTGCGGCTGGTGGTGCCGTCGGCCTGCTGGAAGGCGCCGAAGATGGCGGGCAGCTTGTCGGCGGCGATGCCGATGCCGGTGTCGGAGACGGCGAAGGCGATCACGTCGCCCGGCCGGGTGTGGCCGTCGTCGCCCCCGGAGGCGAAGGCGCCGACGTTGGAGACGGCCAGGCGTACCTCGCCGCTGCTGGTGAACTTGACCGCGTTCGACAGCAGGTTGCGCAGGATCTGCTGCAGCCGCCGCTCGTCGTTGAACATCTCCCGCGGTACGCCGGGGTGCACCTCGATCTCGAAGGTGAGACCCCGGTCGACCGTGAGCGGGCGGAAGGTGGCGTCGACGTAGTCGAGGACCTTGCTGAGCGGCAGGTTCTCCGGCCGCACGTCCATCCGGCCGGCCTCGATCTTGGACAGGTCGAGGATGTCGTTGATGAGCTGGAGCAGGTCGCTGCCGGCGTTGTGGATCGTGGAGGCGAACTCGACCTCCTGCGCGGACAGGTTGTTCTCGGGGTTGTCGGCCAGCAGCCTGGCCAGGATGAGCAGGCTGTTGAGCGGCGTACGCAGCTCGTGCGACATGTTGGCCAGGAACTCCGACTTGTAGCGCGAGGAGGTGGCCAGCAGGTGCGCCTTCTCCTCCAGCGCGGCGTTGGAGCGGCGCAGCTCGGCCTGCTGGCGCTGGAGTTCGTCGGAACGGCCCTGCAACTGCTGGGCCAGCCGCTGTGACTCCGACAGCAGCGACTCGGTCCTGGCGTTGGCGATGATCGTGTTGATGGCCACGCCGATCGTGACCACGAACTGGTCGAAGAAGGCCAGGTGGACCTCGCTGAAGCGGCTGAAGGAGGCCAGTTCGACGACGCCGAGCACCTTGTCCTCGAACAGGATCGGCAGCACGACCACGCTGGCGGGCGCGGCCTCGCCGAGCCCGGTGTGGACCTTGATGTAGTCGGCGGGCACGTCTTCGAGCAGGATGCGCTTCTTCTCCAGCGCCGCCTGCCGGATCAGGCCGGGGCCCTCGGTGCCGGGGTCGGGCAGCACGTCCCGGTCGTGGGCGGCGCCGTACCCGGCGATGAAGGCGAGCGCGCCGTCGCGCGCGTCGAGATCGGCGAGGTAGAACGCGCCGAACTGCGCGCTGACCAGCGGGGTGAGCTCGCGCAGGATGAGGTCGGCGACCTCGACGAGGTCGCGGTGGCCCTGCATGAGCCCGGCGATGCGGGCGAGGTTGGACTCCAGCCAGTCCTTGGCCCGGGTGGTCTCGCGCAGGTTGGCGACCATGAGGTTGACGTTGTTCTTGAGCTCGGCGACCTCGCCCTTGGCTTCGAGGCTGATGCTGCGGCTGAGGTCGCCCTGGGCGACGGCGCTGGCGACCTCGGCGATCGCGCGCACCTGGGTGGTGAGGTTGCCGGCGAGCTCGTTGACGTTCTTGGTGAGGCGTTCCCAGGTGCCGTAGACGCCTTCGACCTCGGCCTGGCCGCCGAGGCGGCCTTCTGAGCCGACCTCGCGGGCCACGCGGGTGACCTCGGCGGAGAAGGACGAGAGCGTGTCGACCATGGTGTTGATCGTGGTCTTGAGCTCCAGGATCTCGCCCCGGGCGTCCACGTCGATCTTCTTGGACAGGTCTCCGTTGGCGACGGCGGTGGCCACCTGGGCGATGTTGCGTACCTGGGAGGTGAGGTTGGAGGCCATGAAGTTGACGTTGTCGGTCAGATCCTTCCAGACGCCGGACACGCCCCGGACCTGGGCCTGACCGCCCAGGCTGCCTTCGGTGCCGACCTCGCGGGCCACGCGGGTCACCTCGTCGGCGAAGGCGGAGAGCTGGTCGACGGTGGTGTTGATGGTGTCCTTGAGCTGGAGGATCTCACCGCGGGCGTCGACGGTGATCTTCTTGGACAGGTCTCCGTTGGCGATGGCCGTGGTGACGACGGCGATGCTGCGTACCTGGGAGGTGAGGTTGGACGCCATGAAGTTGACGTTGTCCGTGAGGTCCTTCCAGACGCCCGACACGCCCCGGACCTGCGCCTGACCACCCAGGCGGCCCTCGGTGCCCACCTCGCGGGCCACCCTCGTCACCTCGTCGGCGAACGCGGACAGCTGATCGACCATCGTGTTGATGGTGTCCTTGAGCTGCAGGATCTCGCCCCGGGCATCAACGGTGATCTTCTTGGACAGGTCGCCCTCGGCGATGCCGGTGGTGACCTGGGCGATGTTGCGTACCTGGGAGGTGAGGTTGTCGGCCATGAAGTTGACGTTGTCGGTGAGGTCCTTCCACACGCCAGAGACGCCCTTCACCACCGCCCGGCCGCCGAGCTGGCCCTCCGTGCCGACCTCGCGGGCCACCCTCGTCACCTCGTCGGCGAAGGAGGAGAGCTGGTCGACCATGGTGTTGATGGTGTTGGTCAGCTCCAGGATCTCGCCCTTCACCTCCACGGTGATCTTCCTGGACAGGTCGCCCTGGGCCACGGCGGTGGCCACCTGGGCGATGGAGCGCACCTGGGTGGTCAGGTTGTCGGCCATGAAGTTGACGTTGTCCGTGAGGTCCTTCCACACGCCGGACACGCCCCGGACCTGCGCCTGACCGCCCAGCCGGCCTTCCGTGCCGACCTCGCGGGCCACCCGCGTGACCTCCGCGGCGAACGCGGACAACTGGTCGACCATCGTGTTGACGGTGTCCTTGAGCTGGAGGATCTCGCCCTTCACGTCAACGGTGATCTTCCGCGACAGGTCGCCCTGGGCCACGGCGGTGGCCACGGTGGCGATGTCGCGTACCTGCGTGGTCAGGTTGGAGGCCATGAAGTTGACGTTGTCGGTGAGGTCCTTCCACACGCCCGAGACGCCCTTCACCACCGCCCGGCCCCCGAGCTGACCCTCCGTGCCGACCTCGCGGGCCACCCGCGTCACCTCGTCGGCGAACGCCGAGAGCTGGTCCACCATCGTGTTGATGGTGTCCTTCATCTGCAGGATCTCACCGCGCGCGTCCACGGTGATCTTCTTGGACAGGTCTCCGTTGGCCACCGCCGTGGTGATCTGGGCGATCGAGCGCACCTGGGAGGTGAGGTTGTCGGCCATGAAGTTGACGTTGTCGGTGAGGTCCTTCCAGGTGCCGGAGACCCCGCGCACGTCGGCCCGGCCGCCGAGCTGACCCTCGGTGCCGACCTCGCGGGCCACCCGCGTCACCTCGCTGGCGAACGCCGAGAGCTGATCGACCATCGTGTTGATGGTGTCCTTGAGCTGCAGGATCTCGCCACGCGCATCGACGGTGATCTTCCGCGACAGGTCGCCCTGCGCGACCGCGGTCGTCACCTGCGCGATGGAACGCACCTGCGTCGTCAGGTTGGACGCCATGAAGTTGACGTTGTCGGTGAGGTCCTTCCAGGTGCCCGAGACGCCCTTCACCTCGGCCCGGCCGCCGAGCTGGCCCTCCGTGCCGACCTCGCGGGCCACCCTCGTCACCTCGTCGGCGAACGCCGAGAGCTGATCGACCATCGTGTTGATGGTGTCCTTGAGCTGCAGGATCTCACCACGCGCATCGACGGTGATCTTCTTGGACAGGTCGCCGTTGGCCACGGCCGTCGTCACCTGTGCGATCGAACGCACCTGCGTCGTCAGGTTCGACGCCATGAAGTTGACGTTGTCCGTGAGGTCCTTCCACACCCCGCTCATCCCGCGCACCTGCGCCTGACCGCCCAGGCGGCCCTCGGTGCCGACCTCGCGGGCCACCCTCGTCACCTCGTCGGCGAAGGCGGACAGCTGATCGACCATGGTGTTCACGGTGAGCTTGAGCTCCAGCAGCTCGCCGGTGGCCTCGACCGTCACCTGCCGGGTCAGGTCGCCCCTGGCCACGGCGGTGGTGACCACCGCGATGTCGCGCACCTGCGCGGTCAGCCGTCCGGCCATGGCGTTGACCGCCTCGGTCACGTCGCGCCAGCTGCCCTGCATGCCCTGCACCTTGGCCCGGCCGCCCAGGCGGCCCTCGGTGCCGACCTCGCGGGCCACCCTCGTCACCTCGCCGGAGAACAGCGCGAGCTGGTCGACCATGCGGTTGACGGCCTTGCCCATCAGCCGCAGCCCGCCGCGCAAGGGCCGGCTGTCCTCCTGCAGGTCGACGCGCTGCGACAGGTCGCCGTCCGCGACGGCGTTGAGCACCCGGGTGGCCTTGGCCGCCGGGATCACCAGGGCGTCGATGAGCGAGTTGACCGCGGTGACGTTACCCGCCCAGGATCCGGCCCCCTGACTGGGGCTGATCCGCTCGTCGAGGTGGCCCTGCCTGGCGACCTCGGTGCGGACTCTGTTCAGCTCTCTGGACATGTGCTCGTTGCGCTCGACCACCTGGTTGAAGGCGACCGCGAGCTCCGCCAGGACCGGATCGTCGGGCACCGGCAGCCTGCTGCGGAAGTTGCCGTCGCGCAGGCCGTGCAGGGCGACGAGTAACGGGCGCAGATCGGCGGATTGGAGCGCTCCAGGAGCAAGCGATGTGACCATGGCCGCCTTCTTCACAACTGGAAGTATCAGCGGCCTCAGTCTGCCACTCTGAGTGTGACCGAACTGCCACATCGAGTGATGTTCTAGGAAGACGCGTGGACGCCGCCCGGGTTACGAGCACGGCCTTCGACGGGACGCCCCATGCCCCGGCCGCGGCGCGCCGCTTCGTACGGGACGTTCTCGCCGAATGGCACCTCAGTCACATCGAAGCGGACGCGGTGCTGCTGACCAGCGAACTCGTCACCAACGCCGTCGTCCACGCGGGCACGGCGATCGAGCTGACCTGCCGCCTCGACGAGGCCGCCACCCCGCCGCGCCTGGAGATCGAGGTGGACGACCACCACCCCTCGCGCACGGTCCTGTCCCCCGGGACCATGGCCACCTCCGGCCGTGGCCTGGCGCTGGCCGGGATGCTGGCCGACGCGTGGGGGGTCACCTACTCCCGCTCGGCCAAGCGCGTGTGGGTGCGCCTCGACCTCATGGAGGACGACGCTACGCCGGAGACGGGCGGGCCACCGGCCGCCGCCCCCGCGACCGCCGCGGCGCCCGTGGAGTCGCTGCACGTGGCGGTGATCGTGGCCGACGCCCACGGCCGGGTGCTGCTGTGGAACCCGGAGGCCGAGGCGCTGCTCGGCCGGCCGGCGAGCGAGGCGGTCGGGATGACGCTGGCCGAGCTGGTCGCCTGGCGCGGCCACGGCCGCTACGCGCTGACACTGGACGACACGCTCGGCCTGGGCCGCTGGCGCGGGCCGTCGTGGATGCGCCACGGCGACGGCCGCCTGGTTCCCGTGTACGTCTCCCATCTGCGTACCGGCGGGCGGGCGGGTGATCGCCGGGTGGTGTGGATGGTGGTGGCCGAGGACCACCGCTACGTCCTGGCGCCGCCGCCCACGCCGCTCAGGCGCGAGGCGGGAGAGCAGATCATGGAGGTGCTCGGGCGCACCCGTCCGCTGACGGAGCGCCTGCGGGCCACGGCCCAGGTGATCCAGGCCTCGTCCGGGGCGGACGCCGCGTACGTGCTGGTCAGGAGCGAGCACGACGACGGCTTCGCCGTGGCGGGCGGCGCGGGCGCGACCACGGGGCTGGTGAGCGTGCTGGGCGCGGGGGTGTTCTCGCGATCGGGCGCGAGCCCGAGCATGGTGGACGATCTGCTGAGCACGGACGTGGAGCTGGCGCGGCGGTTGCACGCCAGGTCGCTGGCGTGCGCGCCCCTGCGTACGGCCGGCGAGGTCCACGGCTATCTCGTGGTGACCTCGGCCGAGCCGGGCCGCTTCGACAGCGCGCTGGCCGCCGGGCTCCAGCACGTCGCCGACCAGGTCGCCCTGCACGTGGAGCGGGAACGGCTGGCCGAACGCGACCGCGCGCACCGGGGCCGGCTGTCGTTCCTGGCCGAGGCGGGCGAACTGCTGGCCGGTGTGCATGACGAGGAGCTGATCGCGGCGCTCGCGGCCCAGCTCGTGGTGCCCAAGCTCGCCCAGTGGGCGGCGGTGTATCTGACCGATCTGTCGGGCACGACCCGCCTGGCCCATGTCTGGCACTGCGAGGAGCGGCACAACGCCGAGCTGCGCCGCGTGCTGCCGGACAGGCCGCAGCCGGAGCTGGGCGAGACCGACTGGCCGCCCGGGGCGGCGACGGTGTTGTCGTTCCCGTTGCTGACCGGCGACAGGTCGCTCGGGGCGCTGGTGCTCGGCCGGGCCGAGCCGATGCTCTCCCACGAGCTGGCCGACCTGCTGTCCGACCTGTGCCGGCTGGTGGCGCTCAACCTGCACACCGCCATGCTCTACGCCCGCCAGGAGACCACCTCGCGGGTCCTGCAGCGCAGCCTCCTGCCGGTGACCACCTCCTCGATGCCCGGCCTGGAGTCGGCGGTGGTCTACGAGCCGGCCGAGGAGGGCGCGGACGTGGGCGGCGACTTCTACGACCTGTTCGCGGTCGGCGAGCGGTGGTGTTTCGCGCTGGGCGACGTCTGCGGCAGCGGGCCGGAGGCGGCCGCGGTGACCGGTCTGGCCCGCCACGCCGTACGCCTGCTGGCCAAGGAGCGCTATCCGATCGCGGCGATCCTCGACCGGCTCAACGCGACGTTGATCGACGAGGCGGAGGAGGGCCGGTTCCTGAGCCTGCTGTGCGGGGAGCTGACGCCGCTGCCGCAGGGCGGGGCGCGCTGCGCGATCGCCTCTGCCGGGCATCCGCCGCCGCTGGTGCTGCGGGCGAACGGCGTGGTGGAGACGGTCGCCGCGCCCCAGTTGCTGCTGGGCATCGAGGGCTCGGCCGAGTTCTTCGACGAGAGCTTCGAGCTGGCTCCCGGCGACGTCCTGCTGTGCGTGACCGACGGGGTGACCGAGCGGCGCGAGGGCAAGCGGCTGCTGGACGACGACGACGGGCTGGCGAGGCTGCTGGCCACGTGCGGGGGGCTGAGCGCGCACGCGGTCGCCGAGCGGATACGGCACGCCGTCGACACCTTCGCCGCCGAGCCGTCCCGCGACGACCTGGCGATGCTGGTGCTGAAGGCGGTCAGGCCGTGAAGCGGTAGGTGGTGCTCGACTCCATGCGCTCGCCCGGCCGTAGCACGGTCGAGGGGAAACTCGGCTGGTTGGGCGAGTCGGGGAAGTGCTGCGTCTCCAGGCAGAACCCGGAGAACGGCCCGTACGGCGTGGCCGCCGGGTCGAGCATGCCGCCGGCGTAGAACTGCACGCCCGGCTCGGTGGTGGCGACCTCCATGGCCAGCCCGGAGACGGGTTCGACGACCCGGATGCCGCCGTCGAGGACGAAGCAGTGGTCGTAGGCGGCGCCGTACCTCTGCCCGATGACCGTCGGGGTGGTGAAGTCGAACGGGGTGTCCCGCACGGACGCGAGCTCGCCCGTGGGGATCTTGCCGCCGTCGACGGGCAGGTAGCGGCCCGCTTCGATGCGCAGGAGGTGGCCGCGGACGTCGCCGCCGCCGGCGAGGTTGAAGTAGGTGTGGTTGGTGAGGTTGACGACGGTGGGGGCGTCGGCGACCGCGGTGTAGTCGAGGCGCAGCGCGTCGCCGTCGAGGGTGTAGGTGACGGTGGCGGTGAGCTCGCCGGGGTAGCCCTGGTCGCCGTCGGGGCTGGTGAGGGTGAGGGTCACGGACTTCGGGGAGGATCGCGCGACGGTCCAGTCGTGCTTGTCGAAGCCCTTCGTGCCGCCGTGCAGGCTGTTGGCGCCGTTGTTGACGGGCAGGGTGTGCTCGACGCCGTCGAGGACGAAGCGGCCGCCGGCGATGCGGTTGGCGTAGCGGCCGACGACGGCGCCGAAGTAGCGGCTGCGGGTGAGGTAGTCGGCGGGGTCGTCCAGGCCGAGCACGACGTTGACGCCGCCGATCTCGAGCGACTGCAGGACGGCGCCGTAGGGCAGCACGCGGGCGCGCAGCGCGCCGGACGCCAGCTCGATCATCTGGGGGCCTCTCCGGTGGATTCGCGGACGATGAGCGCGGTCGGCAGCGTGACGGGCCCGCTCTCCGCGCCCAGGAGCAGGTCGACGGCGGCGCGCCCGGCGGCCTCCGTGGGCATGGCCACGGTGGTGAGCTTGGGACGGTTGAGCCGGCCCGGCAGGATGTCGTCGACGCCGACCACGCTCACGTCAGCCGGCACGCGTACGCCGAGGTCGGCCAGGCCCTCGATGAGGCCGAGCGCGACCAGGTCGTTGTAGGCGAGCACGCCGGTGGCGCCGGAGCCGGCGACGGCGCGGGCGGCGGCGATGCCGCCCTGCTCGGTGGGCTGGTTGGGCCCGATGACCAGTACGTCCCCGGCGGCGAGGCGCATCTCCTCGCTGGTCCACGAGCCGGCCGGCCCCCTGACGTAGGCCAGGCGGCGGTGGCCGAGGCCGCGCAGGTGCTCCAGGGCGAGCGCGGCGCCCCGCGCGACGTCCATGAGGACCCAGGGCAGGCCCTCGACCTGGCGGTTGACGACGACGAACGGCACGTCCCGCGCCAGCCGGACGATCTGGTCGTTGGCCAGGCGCGGGCTGCACAGGATGACGCCGTCGACCTGCTTGGCGAGGGTGCGGAGCAGCTCTTCCTCGGCCCTGGGGTCCTCGTCGGTGTCGGCGACGAACACGTGGTAGTCGTGGCTCCTGGCGTGGCTCTGGGCGGCCTTGATCAGCGGCGGGAAGAACGGGTTGGCGATGTCGGCGACGATCAGGCCGAGGTTCATGGTGCGGCCGGTGGTGAGGGCGCGCGCGGCCCGGTTGGGCCGGTAGCCGAGCTGGTCGGCGGCGGCCAGGACGCGGTCGCGGGTGGCCGGGTTGACCAGGTGCGGGGCGGAGAAGCTGCGGGAGACCGTCGAGACGTGCACTCCGGTGGCGCGGGCCACGTCTCTGATCGTCACCGCCATGGCGTTCCCCCCTGCAAACGGTTGCCCACAAACCTTGACGGTTGCGATTGCGGCCGTCAAGGTCAATGCAACCGTTTGCTTTAGGAGAGATGATGACGCGTACGCTCGTGACCGGGAGCGCGGGCAGGCTCGGCCGTAGCGTGGTGAGCGCCCTGGCCGCGGCCGGGCACGAGGTGATCGGCATCGACCGGGCGCCGGGCACGCCCGCGCAGGCCGCGGCCACGCTGCCCGCCGACCTGACGGACCTGGGCGAGGCGTACGAGGTCATGACCCGCTTCCGGCCCGGCGCGGTGGTGCACCTGGCGGCGATCGCGGTGCCGTTCAGCAGGAGTGACGCGGTCACCTTCAAGGTCAACAGCCAGCTCGCGTTCAACGTCTGCCAGAGCGCCGTCCGCTCCGGCGTCGAGCGCGTCGCCGTCGCCAGCAGCCCCACGGTCATCGGGTACGGCACGCCCGGCTGGACCCCGTCGTACCTGCCGATCGACGAGGTGCACCCGCTGGCCCCGTGGAACGCCTACGGCGTGTCCAAGCAGGTGGCCGAGGAGGTCGTCAGGAGTTTCGCGCGCACCGCGCAGACCCGGCTGGCCGTCTTCCGCCCCTGCTACGTCGTGGCGCCCGAGGAGTGGGAGGGCGCGCCCACGCAGCAGGGACACACCATGGCCGAGCGCCTCGACCGGCCCGAGCTGGCCGGGGTCTCCCTGTTCAACTACATCGACGCGCGCGACGCGGCCGACTTCGTGATCACCCTGCTGGAGCGGCTGCCGGACATCCCCAACGGGGAGGTGTTCTTCGCCGGCGCCGCCGACGCGCTCACCCGCGAGCCCTTGTCGGAGGTGCTGCCCAAGGTGGTGCCGAGCACGGCCGGGCTGGCCGGCACGGTGGGCGAGACGGTCTTCTCCTGCGACAAGGCCGAGCGGATGCTCGGGTGGCGGGCCGCGCGCAGCTGGCGGACGGAGCTGCGCTCGTGATCGCCGACGTCGTGGTCTCGCCGCGCACCGTCCCGCTGCGCCGTCCGTGGGGCGCCGACGTGCCCTCCAATCACCTGCTCAAGGTCGAGGTACGGCTGGCCGACGGCCGCACCGGCACCGGTTTCTCGTGGACGCCGCAGATCGGGGCGCGAGCCGTACAGGCGCTGCTGGAGAACGAGGTGCGTGCCTTCGTCGTCGGCCGCGAGCCCGACCCCGGCGTGCTGTGGGACCTGCTGTGGCGGCACCTTCGCGAGGCCGGCGGCGGCGGGCTGACCACGATCGCGATGGCCGGGGTGGACCTCGCGCTGTGGGACCTGCGCTGCGCCGGAACGAGCCTGGCCGACGCGCTGGGCCGGCGGCGCGCGTCGGTGCCCGTCTACGGCAGCGGCGTCAACATCCACTACAGCCTGGACGAGCTCGTCGCGCAGGCCGGGCGGTGGAAGGCGGCCGGGTACCCGGGGGTCAAGGTCAAGGTGGGGCGGCCCTCGCTGGCCGAGGACGTGCGCCGGGTGGCGGCGGTGCGGGAGGTCGTCGGGCCGGACGTCCTGCTCATGGTCGACGCCAACCAGCGCTGGGACCTGCCGTCCGCGCGGCGGGCGATCGCTGCGCTGGCCGAGTTCGGGCTGTACTGGGTGGAGGAGCCGCTGCCGGCCGACGACATCGGGGCGCAGGCCCGGCTGCGGGAGTCGGTGCCGGTGCCGATCGCGGTGGGCGAGAGCGCGTACACCGTCTACGACTTCCGCGACCTGCTGGTGGCCGGGGCCTGCGACATCGTGCAGCCGAACGTGGTGCGGGTGGGCGGGCTGACGCCGCTGCTGCGGATCGCGGAGCTGGCCAGGACCTTCGACGTCCCGGCCTTTCCGCATCTGCTGCCGGAGGTGTCAGGGCAGGTGGCCATGGCGTTGCCGCTGCCGTGCATGGTGGAGGAGGTGGAGGACGCCTCGTTCGCGGCGCTGGGGGTGCTGGCGGAGCCGTACCCGGTGAAGATCGTGGACGGGGAGCTGAGCACGGCCGGGAACCCGGGGCTCGGCCTGATCTGGCGCTGAGCTCACCAGGCTTCGCCCAGGGGCTTGATGCTGAACATGCCGCCCGCGCGGTCGTGGAGCGGCTCGGTGAGGTCGGGCTCGCCCTGGGCGGCGAGGATCGGGCCGGCGTAGGTCTCGGAGTCGTCGTGGGAGACGTAGCCGATGGCCTGGGCCTCCTCCAGCGACCACCAGCGGCGGGCGTTGTCGGAGACGCCCCACACCACGTGGTAGCCGGGCGCGGTCAGCGCGGCCTCGACCAGGCGGGTCAGGTCGCCGGGCGAGATCCAGGTGGCCAGGCCGCGGGTGTCGCCGGAGGCGTCGTTGCAGGTGCCGAGCCTGATCACGGTGACGTTCATGCCGAAGCGGTCGTGGTAGAGGCTGCCCAGGGCCTCCATGACGACCTTGCTGACGCCGTAGAAGGTGTCGGGGCGGGGGAAGGCGTAGTCGGGCAGGTCCTCGCCGGTGACGGGGCGGGTGTGGAAACCGGCCGCGTGGTGGCTGCCGACCAGGACCACATGCTCCACGCCTTCCTTCCTGGCCGCCTCCAGCAGGGCGTGGGTGCCGTTGATGTTGGCCTGGACGATGTCGGCCCACGGATGTTCGCGGCTCTGGCCGCCCAGGTGCAGGACGGCGTCCACGCCCTTCATCGCCGCGGTCAGCGCGGGCTCGTCGTTGAGGTCGGCCTGCGCGAACTCCTCGCCGGGACCCAGCTCGCCGGGCGGCAGCGGGTGCAGGTCGGACAGGCGGACGGTCCTGGACGGGCGGGCGAGGCGGGGCCGGAGGAGGGTGCCGACCTTCCCGGCGGCCCCCGTGACGAGGATGCGCATGAGGACTGTTGTACACAAGTCTGATCGAAATTCACATCCTTGAATATTGACCGTGACACAGGTGCGTCGTTACGTTCACATGAACCAGCTCCACATTTGGAGAACACGTCCACATACGTGAACAGGAGGCGGTCTGATGTCTCGCAACCTGATCGGGGCCGGCGTTGCCATGGCTCTGGCCGTAACAGTGGTGGGTTGTGGATCGCCATCAGGCTCCGGCGGCGGCACGGACGCCCTCGAGATCTGGATCCGCCAGGTGCCCAACTCCCCGTCGCACAAGACCGCCCAGAAGTTCGTGGCGGAGTTCGAGAAGGCCAGCGGCGTCAAGACCAAGCTCGTCTCCCTGTTCGACGACTTCGAGACGAAGCTCCAGCAGCAGGCCCAGGCCAAGGACCTGCCGGACGTGGTCATCAACGACACCGCCCGGCTGGGCAACATGCAGCACCAGGGCTGGCTGCGCGAGGTCGACAAGGCCAAGCTGGCCGGCCAGGACAAGGTCACCGAACTGGCGTGGAAGGCGGCCGCGGCGGGCGACGGCAAGCACTACGCGGCGCCGTTCTCCGCGCAGTCGTTCGCACTGATCATCCGCAAGGACTGGCGCGAGAAGCTCAAGCTGGAACCGCCCAAGACCTGGGAAGACCTGGCCGCGATGGCCAAGGCGTTCACCGAGAAGGACCCCGACGGCGACGGCACGGCCAACACCTACGGCTTCGTCGCACCGGCCGGCACCAAGCGGGGCTACGCCTCGTGGTACGTCTCCTCGCTCGTCTACGCCAACGGCGGGGACTTCATCAAGGCCGGCGGCGGCAAGTTCAGCTCCAGCGTCAGCGACCCCAAGACGGTCGAGGCGGTCAAGTGGATGCAGGACCAGTTCTGCACCGCCAAGACCGTCAACCCCGGCGCCGTCAGCAACGACACCACCGTCACCCACACGGTGTTCGAGAAGGGCCAGGGCGGCATCTACCTGGTCGGGCCCTACGTCCTCGCCCGCTTCGTCAAGAGCGTGGGCGATGACAAGATCGAGGTCGTCCAGGTGCCCAAGGGTCCGTCCGGCGGGCCCGGCACGCTCGGCGAGGGCGAGAACGTCTACCTGATGGCCGGCTCCAAGATGGAGCCCGAGCAGCAGAAGTTCGCCGAGTACGCCATCTCCGCCGCCGGCCAGAAGATCGGCATGAACGGCGACAACGAGGGCCCGATCGTCCGCCTGCCCGTCAACCAGGAGGTGGACCTCGCCGCCGAGCGCAAGGACCCGCGCTGGAAGGTCTTCGCCGACGCCTACCCGAGCGCCGTCTACACGCCGCCGGTGCCCGACTGGACGCCGTTCCGCCAGAAGGCCGCCGACGCCATCAACGCCGCGTGGGCCGACTGCGGCAAGGACGTCAAGGCGACGCTGGACGAGCTCAACACCACGTTCACCACGGAACTGACGACCCAGAAAGCGTCATGACCACCACGTTGTCGCCCCCGCGCACGGGGACCGAGCCGCGCCGCCGCCACAAGCGGATCCGGCGGCGCGGCGCGCTGGTCCCGTGGCTGTTCCTCGCTCCGGCTCTGGTGCTGTTCCTGTACTTCAAGTTCATCCCGATCTTCGTGATGATGAAGGACAGCTTCTTCGAGGTCCGGCCCTTCCTCGGCAACCGCTGGGTCGGGCTGGAGAACTACGAGAACGCCCTCACCGACAGCGCGTTCACCTCGGCCATGTGGCACAGCGCGGTGCTGGCCCTCCTGACCACGGCCGGCTCGATCGTGCTCGGGCTGGTGCTGGCCCTGCTGGTCGAGGGTCCCGCCCGCTATCTGTGGTTCGTCAGGACCGCGGCGTTCCTGCCGGTCGTGACCACGATCGCGGCGGTCGCCGAGGTCTGGCGGATCATGTACCACCCGGGCCCCGACGGCCTGCTCAACACCGTGGCCGGCTGGGTGGGCATCGGACCGCTGTCGTTCCTGTCCAGCGAGGACAGCTCGCTCTGGTCGATCATGGTGATGATGATCTGGCGCGGCGCGCCGTACGACATGATGATCTTCGTCGCGGGGCTGGTCGGCGTGGACCGCACGCTCTATGAGGCGGCGGCCGTGGACGGCGCGACCGTGTGGCAGCGGTTCTGGCGGGTGACGCTGCCCGCGCTGCGGCCGGTCTTCTGGATCCTGTTCACGCTGGCGGCCATCCGCGGGCTGCGCGTGTTCGTCGAGGTGTACGTGCTGACGAACGGCGGGCCGAACGGCTCCTCCGAGGTGCTCATGACGCTGATCTACAAGGAAGGCCTGCAGAACAACCGCTTCGGGCTCGCCTCGGCCGCCTCCGTCGTGCTGTTCCTGGCGACGCTGCTGCTGACCGTGATCGTCCAGGTGCTGCGCAGGAGGCAGGCGCGATGAGGTTCGACAGCACGCTCGGGCTGGAGAGCAAGCGCGGCCCGCTCGCGGTCACGCTCAAGACCATCCTGTACGCCGCCATCGTCATCGTCTTCCTCGGGCCACTCGTCGGCCTGCTGATCAACGCCTTCGGCGCGGTGCCCGACCCGACCCGTTTCTCGCTGCCCGACAGCTTCTCCCTGGACAACTTCATCCAGGCGGGCAACCGCAAGGTCTTCCTCTATTTGCTGAACTCGTTCGTGGTCGTCGGGTTCGGGCTGCTGCTGCAGATGATCGTGAGCGTTTTCGCCGCGTACGCGCTGGCCCGCAAGAAGTTCCGCGGGATGACGGTCGTGCTGCTGCTCATGCTGGTCACGATGATGATCCCGGAAGAGGTCATCATCCTGCCGCTGTCGGCGGTGCTCGGCGAACTGCCGCTCATCGGGACCCGGCTCATCGGCACCTACGCCGGCATGATCCTGCCCATCGGCGCCTGGGGCTTCTCCATCCTGGTCATGACCGAGTTCATGAAGGAGGTCCCGGTCGAGCTGGAGGAGGCGGCCAGGATCGACGGCGCGGGCGAGATGCGAACGTTCTTCACGATCATCCTGCCGCTGTGCCGGCCCGCGATCGGCGTGATCGGGGTGTTCGGCTTCACCATGATCTGGGACCAGTACGTGCTGCCGCTGATCGTGGCCACGGACTCCGACCAATGGACCCTGCCCATCGCGCTGCGCTCGCTGCGTTCCGACGAGGAGGTCGGGATCGGCGTGCTGCTGGCCGCCTCGCTGCTGGCGCTGCTTCCGTCGATCATCGCGTTCCTGGCGTTCCAGCGGCAGTTCATGCGCGGTCTGACCAGCGGCGCCATCAAGGGTTAAGTGTCCATGTATATGAACGCCATCCAATATCCTGGACCCTATGGAGTCCTCGATGGTCAAGTCAGCCGAGCGAACGGTTCGCATCCTGGAGACGCTCGCCGCGTCCCCGGACCGCCTCTCCCTGTCGGAACTGCAGACACAGACCGGCTTCCCCCGCAGCAGCCTGCACGCGCTCATGCGCACCCTCGTCGAGCTGAAGTGGGTGGAGACGGACGGCGCCAAGTCGGCCTTCGGTATTGGCCCGCATGCCCTGCTCACGGGGACGGCGTACCTGGACAAGGACCAGGCTCTTCCCTTCGCGCTGGAGACTCTGGACGACCTGCGCGACGAGATCGGGCACACCGTGCACTTCGCCCGGCGCGACGGCGCGCACGTGCTCTACCTGGCGACGCGCGAGGGCCGCAGGACGCATCGGGTGATACCGCGCGTCGGCCGCCGGCTGCCCGCCCACGTGACCGCGCTCGGCCAGGCGCTGCTCGCCCAGCTGACCTACGACGAGGTCACGGACCTGCTGCCGGACGAACTGGTCGGCTACACGCCGTACACGCTGACCGACCACGGGAAGCTGGCCAAGGAACTGGAGCAGGTCCGCACGCGTGGGTGGGCGCTCGAAAGCGAGCAAGGGACCCCTGGTGTGAAGTGCGTCGCGGTCGCGGTCGACTACCGCATCCCCGCGACCGATGCCATCAGCTGCTCGATGCCCACCGACCTGGACGACGACAAGCTCGACAAGGTCATCGACGCCGTGATCCGGCACACACGCAAACTGATTGCCACCCTGCGCAGGGAGGGCATTCGCTAGAAAGGACCGTACATGCGTCTTGATGGTGTTCTCTTCTTCCCGGTGACCCCCTTCGGAGCCGACGGCGACGTGGCGGAGACAGTGCTCGCCGAGCACGTCGCGCGAGGGGTCGCGGCCGGGGCGGGAGGAGTGTTCACCGCGTGCGGCACCGGCGAGTTCAACGCGCTGGACCTGGCCGACTACACGCGGGTCGTCAAGACGAGCGTCGCGGCGACGGCGGGCAACGTGCCCGTCTTCTCCGGCGCGGGCGGCGTCTCCGGGCGCGCCTACGCGCGGGCCGCCGCCGAGAGCGGCGCCGACGGGCTGCTGCTCTTCCCGCCCTACCTCGTCTCCTCCCCCACGCAAGGTCTTGTCCGGTACGTCAAGGACGTGGCGGCCGAAACGGACCTGCCGCTGATCGTCTACCAGCGCGGCACCGCGCGGTTCACGCCCGAGGCGGTCGCCGAACTGGCCGAACTGCCCCATGTGATCGGGTTCAAGGACGGGCTCGGGGACCTTGATCTGCTTCAGCGGATCATCCTCACCGTCCGGCAGGCCAGCGATCGGGAGTTCACGTTCTTCAACGGGATGCCGACGGCGGAGCTGACCGTACCCGCTTATCGAGGGCTTGGGGTGACGCTCTACTCCAGTGCGGTGTTCGCGTTCGCGCCGGAGATCGCCCTCGCCTTCTACAAGGCGGTGACCGGCGGGGACGAGGAGCTGACCCGGGCCCTGCTCACGCGGTTCTACCTGCCGTTGGTACGGCTGCGCGATGTTCAGGCCGGGTATGCGGTTTCGCTGGTCAAGGCCGGTGTCCGGCTGCGTGGGCTGGATGTGGGGGGTGTCCGGCTGCCGCTGCTCGATCCTGCTCCTGAGCATGTGGTGGAGCTTGAGCGGATCATCGCGGCCGGGTTGGAGCTGGCGGGGGCCTGACCGGCGTTTGCCGCTTGGATTCGCGTTCTTGACCGGCATGTTTGCGAATTGACCGGTTTGTTGCTTTTTGGCCTTTGCCCCTTTCCGGCGTTGCCGGGAGGCGCGCTCGCGGGAGCCGTTGAGCGACCAGGCCCTGGGGGCTTTGGGCGGCGGCGCGCTCGCGGAATCTGGCTACCGCGAGCGCGCGGAGCCTGAGGGATGGGCGGCCGCCGCCGGGCTCGGCAGGCCCGGCGGCGGACAGCTCACACGCGCTGCCAGAGCGCCGGCACGTTGGGCGGCTCCCAGCCGGCTTGCGAGGTGTGGGCCTGCAGGCACCGGTAGCTGGAGCCCCCGTACGTCACCCCCGCGCCGGCCGTGTACCCGACGCCCGGAGCCCAGGTGCCGGTGGGCGGCGGGGTGCTCGGCGGCGGGGTCGTGGGGGGCGGGCTCGTGGGCGGGGTCCCCGGCACACGGAGCACGAAGTCGAACGTCGCCTCCCGGCGCCCGCCGACCGTCCGGACGGTCATCAGCAGAGCCGGGTTGAAGATGGTGTCGGTGTTGTTACGCGGCTCGCCGGGGAAGTACAGCTGGGTCGTGAGCACGGGCCGGTTCGGCGCCTGCGCCTTGACGTGGATGTGCCGGGTACGCCCCGGGTAGAGGCCGGGCACGATCGTGGTCAGCTTGAAGGCCCCGTTCGCGTCGGTGAACTGGTGGCCGCGGTAGTTGAACCCGACGTTGTCGTAGTTGCCGTTGGTGTCGCACTGCCAGAAGTCCAGCAGGACGTTGGCGAGAGGCTGGCAAGCCAGCCCGAAGACATATCCGCTGACGGTCAGCCCGGTGCCGGATCCGGGGATCGTGCTTCGCCGGGGCGAGTTGGGCTTGAAGTAGGGGCCTTCCGTCTGCGCCGGCGTCGGGTCGTCGCCGTCGTCGCAGAAGGGCGTGGGGGTGAGCGGCCCGCCCTCGGCCCAAACGGTGCGGGCCAATGCGGGCGCCCCCGCCGCGAGCAGCGGCACCGGTGTGGCGATGAGAGCTGCTTTCAGAAGGGTTTTGCGGGAGATTGCGGGGGTGTTTCCCTCTTCTTCCATGGGGGGTCCTTCTCCTTGTCAGAGTTGGCCCCAAGTTCGCATCGTGGACATGACTGGAGAACCCTTCAGATCTCCATAACGTGGCCCTATGTCAATGTTCAAATCTGAACAACACTGGCGTATGGCAAGACCTGCCAGAAAGGAGTGCCCGCATGACCTACCCCCTTGAACCTACTCCAGCGGACGCGCGCGCGATGGGGATGGCCGCCCTGGAATTCGTCCAGAGTTATGTGAACGGCCTCGCCGACCGTCCGGCCAGCGACTTCGACGGCGCCGGCGAACTCGCCGCCGAACTGCGCGAACCCGCGCCCGAGGAAGGCCAGCCGTTCGCCAAGCTGCTCGACGTGGTGGCCAGGGGTGCCACCACCGGCGTCACCACGGCCGGACCCGGCTACCTGGCCTACATACCCGGCGGCGGCCTCTACGCCTCCGTGCTCGCCGACTTCGTGGCCGCCGCCGCCAACAAATACGTGACCGTCTGGAATCTCGCGCCCGGCTTCTCCCAGATCGAGGCGACGGTGCTGCGCTGGCTGTGCGACCTGTTCGGCTACCCGGACTCTGCGCGCGGCGTGCTGACCTCGGGGGGTTCGCTCGCCAACTTCTCCGCCATCGTCACCGCGCGCACCGCGCTCCTGCCGGAGAACTTCCTCGACGGCGTCATCTACGTCACCGGGCAGACCCACGCCTCCTGCGCCAAGTCGGCGATGCTCGCCGGGTTCCCGCGTGCGAACGTGCGGGCCGTACCCACCCTCGACACCCTCGCCATGGACCCGCAGGCGCTCGACGACCTGATCGACGAGGACCGCCGGGCGGGCCGCCGGCCGTTCCTGGTGATCGGCAACGCCGGCACCACCAACACCGGCGCGGTGGATCCCCTCGACGCGCTCGGCGCGATCGCGCGCCGCCACGGCCTGTGGTTCCACGTGGACGGCGCCTACGGCGGCCCCTTCCAGCTCACCGAACGCGGCCGGACGGCCTTCCGCGGCATCGAGACCGCCGACTCGATCACGCTCGACCCGCACAAGGCCATGTTCCTTCCCTACGGCACCGGCGCCCTGCTGGTCCGCGACGGCGCCCGCCTGCGCGCCGCCCACCACGTGGGCGCCGACTACCTCCAGGACCTCAGCGCGGAGGAGGACATCCCGAACTTCACCGAATACTCCCCCGAACTGACCCGCCGCTTCCGCGGCCTCGCGCTGTGGCTCCCGATCAAACTCCACGGCCTGGCCGCCTTCCGCGCGGCCCTCGACGAGAAGCTGGATCTGGCGAGGTACGCGTATGAGGAACTGGTCGCGGCGGGCTTCGAGGTGCCGTGGGAGCCGCGGCTGAGCACGGTCGCCTTTCGTGTGCCGGGCGACGACGACCAGGCTAGCCAGGAGCTGTTGCGGCGGGTGAACGCGGGTGGGCGGGTGTTCCTGTCGAGCACGCTGGTGGGCGGACGTTTCTTCCTGCGCCTGTCGATCGTCAGCTTCCGCACCCACCGGGACCGCATAGAAGAGGCCCTCCAAGCCATCGGCCACCCCCACCAGCCCTAGCCACCATCTTTACTGATGGTGGCTAGGTCCCCAGATCCCTGCACCCACGCGACCGGGCGCCACCTTCCACCGACCCGATCCCCACCTGCTGCGGGCCGTCCGACCAAACGCGCAGAGCCCGCCCTCATCCCCCCATCCCGCAAGCCGGCGACATGCCCCCACCTCCAACCACCTCTGACAGACCCCCCACCAGCGACCGCTCCTTGACCGACCCCCACCCCCAGCCACCCTCTGACAGACCCCCCACCAGCGGCCACTCCTTGACCGACCCCCACCCCCAGCCACCCTCTGACAGACCCCCCACCAGCGGCCACTCCTTGACCGACCCCATCAGCGACCACACCCCGACAGACCCCCCTCCGACCACCCCGGAGAGACCCCCCGGTCAGGCGTGGAGCCGCCCGTCCACCCGCTGCGGGACACCCAGCGGGTTGCCATCCTGCAGTTCGGGCGGCAGCAACTCAGCCGGCCAGTCCTGATAGGCAGTCGGCGCCAGCCACCGATCGATGGCCATAGCACCAACCGAGGTGTGGGCCGCGCTGGTGGAGGCAGGCCAAGGCCCACCGTGATGCATGGCCCAGCAGACGGCGACCCCGGTCGGCCAGCCGTTCCAGATCAGCCGCCCGGCCTTGCGCCCGAGCACCTCAACGACGGGAGCCGCCTCCTCGGGGACGGTGCCGTGCACGGTGGCCGTCAACGACCCTTCCAACTGCTCGAGTACGGCCGGCAGCTCCGACACTTCCCGATACGTCACCACAATCGACGCAGGCCCGAAGCACTCCTCGGCAACCCGAGGCAACTTGTCGGCGAACTCCCGGATATCGGTGACAAAGACCGTGGGCGTAACCCCCCAGGCCCCCTCGCCCGCCTTCCCCTCGGCCAGCACCCGCAGCTCGGACAGCCGCTCCAGCCCGCCCAGATACCCGTCCCTGATCCGCTCGGCCAACATCGGCCCGCCCGTGGTCTCCCCGACCGCCGCCGCCAGCCGATCAAGCAGCCCGGCATCCTCCGGCACGAACAAGAGCCCCGGATTCGTACAGAACTGCCCCACCCCCAACGTCAGCGACCCCGCGAACCCGCCGGCCACCTCCTCCGCCCGAGCCGAAGGCAGCACCACCACCGGGTTGACACTGCCCAGCTCCCCGAAGAACGGAACAGGCGTCTCCCGCTGGTCGATCAGCGCCTGAATGGCCTTGCCCCCCGCCACCGACCCGGTGAACCCGACCGCCACCACATCCGGATGCCGTACGAGCTCCGCGCCAGCCTGCATCCCATGCACCAGCCCAAGCAGATCCGGCGAAGGCAGTGCCGACCGCACCACCTCGGCCACCAGCTCCGAGGTCTGCGGATGCCCAGGATGTGCCTTGACCACCACTGAACATCCAGCCGCCAGCGCCGAGGCGGTATCCCCTCCCGCCACCGAGAACGCGAACGGGAAGTTACTGGCCGCGAACACCGCCACCACACCGGGCAGCGGCCGCTTCATCCTCCGCACATCCGGCCGGGGCGGCGTCAACGACGGATCGGCATGGTCGATAATCGCCTCGACATGACCACCATCCCTGATCACCTGCGCGAACAGCCGAAACTGCCCGGCACTCCGGGCAATCTCCCCCCGCAACCGCACCTCACCCAGCGCAGTCTCCCGCTCGGCCACCACCCAGAGATCGTCCGCCCGCGCAATCAACGCATCAGCCACGGCCTCAAGCACCGAAGCCCGCTCCTGCACCGAAGAATCCCGCCACCCCCCGCCTCTTACCGCCCCCGCACCAGCAACCCCCGCAACCGCCCCGACACCAACTCCGCTTCCCGCACTGGCACCGGCAACCGCCCCGCTTACCCCACCGGCTCCCGGCCCACCGAGCCCGCCCCCGCTCGCCCCGCCGACCCCGGCGGCCCCACTTGCCCTGCCCGTCACCCCGCCTACTCCGCCAGCTCCGCCCTCGGCGTCTCCTCCGCTGGGGATTACAGGAGCTCCAGTGCCTCCAGCGACCTCAGCGGCGACATCGCCGACGCCGGAGGCAACCCCACCAGCCCCACCGACCCTGGCCGCCCCACCTGCCCCACCAACCCCGGCCCCGCTGATCCCGGCGGCCCCACTCGGCCCACCGACCCCCGCCCCGCCGAGCCCGGCGACTCCCCTCGGCCCACCGGCCCCCGCCCCGCCGACCGCGGCCGCCCCACTTGCCCTGCCCGTCGCCCCGCCTACCTCGCCAGCTCCGCTCGTTCCGGCGGCTGCGGCTGCGGCTGCCGCGACGATCGTGTTGACGCCTGCGCTGTCGGTCTCGGGCAGCGCTGCGCCCACGGTCTCGCCGGTCCTCGGGTCATGTCCGTAGATCATTGCTTGGCCTCCCAGTGCAATATCACACTTCACAACCTATCGCTTGACACCCCTACAGGGCGATTCTTACAGTTGCGACACCTGTCCACAAACCTGTCTTTCGTTCACATATATGGACGGCGGTTATATGATCATCCAGGAGATCCGTGTCACGCCTGTCGCGTTCCGAGACCCGCCGCTGCTGAACGCCGCCGGCGTCCACGAGCCCTGGGCACTGCGCACGATCATCGAGGTGATCACCGACGACGGCCTGTCCGGCCTCGGCGAGACCTATGGCGACCTCGGCCACCTGACGAAGATGCGCGAATGCGCGCCCGCCCTCGTCGGCGTGGACGTGCACCACACCAACGAGATCTACACCCGCATCAGCGCGATCGCCGGCGACGTCGTCAGCGACCTCCACGGCCTGACCGGAACGTCCACCAAAGAGAAGAGCATCGATCGCATCTTCTCCCCCTTCGAGGTGGCTTTGCTGGACATCCGGGGCAAGGCGGTCGGCGTCCCGGTCTGCGACCTGCTTGGTGGCCGGGTACGGGAGGCGGTGCCGTACAGCGCCTATCTCTTCTACAAGTGGGACAGCCACCCGGGCGGCACGCCCGACCGCTTCGGCGCCGCGCTCGATCCCGCGGGGCTGGTGGAGCAGGCCGCACTCTTCATCAAGGAGTACGGTTTCCGCTCCATCAAGCTCAAAGGCGGCGTTCTCCCACCCGATGAAGAGATCGCCGCGATCCGGGCGCTGCATGAGGCGTTCCCCGGCGTGCCGCTCCGGCTGGACCCCAACACCGCCTGGACCCCCGAGACGTCCATCCGCGTGGCCCACGAACTGAACGGCGCCCTCCAGTACCTCGAAGACCCCTGTCCCGAGATCTCTGGCATGGCTGACGTTTCGCGAAATATCGCGACGAAGCTTGCTACCAACATGTGCGTCGTCACCTCCGAACACCTCCCACCGGCCATCGCCTCCGACGCCATTCAGGTACTGCTGCTCGACCACCACTACTGGGGCGGCCTGACCCGCTCCGCCCAGGTCGCCGCCCTGTGCGGGACGTTCGGCCTGGAGCTGTCCATGCACTCCAACTCCCACCTCGGCATCAGCCTGGCCGCCATGACCCATCTCGCCGCCGCCACCCCCAACCTCACCTACGCCTGCGACACCCACACTCCCTGGCAGGACGGCCAGGACGTCGTCGCCCCCGGAGCCCTGCGCTTCGTCGACGGGGCGGTGCCGGTGCCCGACGGTCCCGGGCTGGGGGTCGAGCTGGACCGCGAGGCCCTGGCCACGATGCACGAGCAGTACCTGACATGCGGTCTCACCTCCCGGGACGACACCGGCTACATGCGACGCTTCGACCCCGAGTTCGTGGTGAAGCGAGGCCACTGGTGACCACCCGAGGGCCACTTGTGACCATCCCCACGCCCTTTGGGACCGCCCCAAGGCCCCGCGCAACCACCCCAAGGCCCCTCGTGACCACCCCAAGGCCCCTCGGGACCGCCCCAAGCCCCCTCGTGACCACCCCCACGCCACTCGTGACCACCCCAAGCCCCCTCGTGACCACCCCCACGCCACTCGTGACCACCCCAAGGCCGCTCGGAACCGCCTCAAGGCAGCCGACGGAGAGGAACCCCCGGTGAACATCGCCTACCTCTACCCCTGGGACGTCGTAGGCGACCCCACCGCCCCCGGCCGCATCGCCGACCTGGGCGTCGAGGCGGTCGCCCTGGCCGCCTCCTACCACTCCACCCGCGCCGCCACCCCCTACCACCCGAACCACCGCGTTCTGGACGTAGCCCACTCAGCCTTCTACCTGCCCGTCCGCGAAGAGGCCTGGGGCTCTCTGGTCCCCGCCTCCCCCACCTGGACAACCCCCGACGCCTACCTCACGGCCCGGGACGCCCTGAAGGCGGCAGGCCTCAAGGTCCTGGCCTGGACCGTCCTCACTCACAACTCCTTCCTGGGCAGCAGGCACCCAGGCATCGCCACCCGCAACGCCTTCGGCGACCTGTACCCCCACGCGCTCTGCCCCGCCCACCCCGAAGTCGTCGACTACTGCGAACGCCTGGTCCGCGAAATCCTCACTGTCGGCGAACCCGACGGCCTCATCCTCGAATCCTGCGGCCCCATGGGCTTCGGCCACCAGAACATGCACGAGAAGACCGCCGGCGCCGACTGGAACGGGCCCCTCGGCGACCTTCTCTCCCTCTGCTTCTGCACAGCCTGCGCCCCCCGCTACCCCGAAGGCGCCCAAGAGCACATCAAACAAGTCGTCGACACCCAGCCCGACCCCGTCACGACAGAACAAGCCCTGGCCGACCACGCTCACGCCATCCAAGAAGTACGGCTCAGCCTCTCCACCCACCTACGCCAACGCCTGATCACCGTCGCCCGAGCGCTCTCCCCCGAAACCCCGATCACCCTCCACGCCAACCCCGACCCGTGGGCCGCAGGCGCCTTCGCGGCCCTCCCCCACGGCGAACCCGGCGCGGACGTCCTGGTCGGCAACTGCTGGGGCGACCCCGCCTCCGACGCGGCCCGCCTCACCACCCTGGCCAACATGGCCAACACCCCGGCCGAGAACACCCCGGATCCCCAGCGGATCGGCGCCTACGTCCTCGTCCTCCCGCCCCGCCCGGCCGACGCCACGGTGCTGGCCGACCAGATGGCCACGTACATCAAGGCAGGCGCCACCGAGTTCCACCTCTACCACGCGGGTCTCGCCTCCCCCGCCCGCCTGTCCGCCCTCCGTCAGGCCCTCAACCGCTGAACCACACCACTAAGCCCATGGCCACTTCGCCCCTGCCCGCCCAGATACCCCACAGGCCAAGCAACCCCGGCCAACCCGCGCAGGTCAACCGGCCCACCCGCGACAACCGGAGACCCACCGCCTGCCCCAGACAACCCGCGAAACCCGATCGCCCGCTCCAGCCGACCGGCACAAGCCAACCGGCACACCCGTGACAACCGGAGCTGACCCACCGCCTGCCCCGGACAGCCTGCGAAGCCCCAAAAGCCCGGTCCGGCCGACCTGCGCAAGCCAACAGCCGGAGCCCCTGTGCTGACCAACCTCGGTCGTCCGGTACCAGCCCGAGACCACCGACCGTGGCCGGTAGAACGGACCTGTCAGCCTGCCCGCCGCCCCCGTAAGCACAGGACCGGCGCTCCAGCCCCAAACCCATGCAGGTGGCCAGCCTCAGCCCGTGACCTGGCTCATCCATCGCTCGTGCGCTCCACCGAACGGCCCTACGCCTTCGGTGACCGCCTTGAACACCCACCGGGCCGACTCCTCAGCCGCCGCGATCACTTCAGCCGGATACCCAAACATCACCTGATGCTCGGCGAACTCATCCTCATCATCCAGATAGATAACCCCGGTCCGCTTCTTCACCACGTCGAGATCCAGATCCACCATGGTCACGATGCCGTCCCGCCATTCAGGCACCGTCGTGACATCCACGTAAATGGCGGTCCGGTGCGGTTCGGCGTTGAACAGCGCCACCCACCACTGATCCCGCGGAAACAACATCACGAACGGCTCTTCCCACACCACCGGCGGCTCGTGTCCCTTTGCCCCGACGGTGCCGGCCCCGGCGCCCACCCAAACGCCGTGGGCGTCCTCTCCGAGCCGTCGAGCCGCATGGTGCCAGTGGAGCGAACCGTCAAATTTCCGGAATTCCACCCTCATGTCACGTGACGCTATCGTGCCGCTCCGACGAGGCCGCTCTCGTATGCGGCGATGACGAGTTGTGCCCGGTCGCGAGCGTCCAGCTTGGTGAGCAGGCGACCGATGTGTGTCTTGATCGTGGCCAGGCTGAGGTGCAGGTACCCGGCGATCTCGTGGTTGGAGAGGCCTCGCGCGATCAGCGTCAGTACTTCCCGTTCCCGCTCGGTGAGCCCGTCGAGCCCCGGGAACGCGGGCGCGGCGGGTGTCCTGGCGAACTCCTCGATCAATCGCCGCGTGATGGCGGGCGCGAGCAGCGCCTCTCCCGCCGCCACCACGCGGATCGCCGACAGCAGAGCGGCCGGAGGTGTGTCCTTGAGCAGGAATCCACTGGCCCCGGCCCGCAAGGCCGCATACACATACGCATCAAGGTCGAACATCGTCACGATCAGCACCCTGGCCCCACTCCCGAGCCGCCGGGTGGCCTCGATGCCATCCATTTCCGGCATCCGCACATCCATGAGGACGACGTCCGGCTGCACCACCGCGGCCAGCGTCACCGCCTCGAGCCCCGTGGCGGCCTCGCCGACGACCTCCAGGTCGGGCTCGGAGTCCACGAGCAGCCGGAAGCTCCCTCTGAGCAAAGCCTGATCGTCGGCCACCAGCACCCGGATCACGGACTCTCCCTGCTCACCCACCCCGCTCACAGAACTCCCCACCCCGACAGCCCGTCCCCCTTCGGCAACCTCACGCACTGAGCGACTCGTCTCCTCGCTGGCCCCTCCAGCCAGCACTGCGGACGACTCACCCACGCCCGCGCCCGACCGGTGCTCCACGGGATTCCGTGCGGCCGACGGCGCCCTCACCACCCCGCTCATGGAACCTCCCCGTACGGCAGGGCCGCCCGCACGCGAAAGCCCTTCGCTCCCGGCCCGGCCTCGAAGGCTCCGCCGTACATCATGACCCGCTCTCTCATCCCGACCAGCCCGTGCCCAGCGCCCGTCGCCGGCAGCACACGCCAGCCGGGGCCGTCGTCCGTGACCTCGATGAGTACCTGCCGCCCGTCTGCGGCCACCGACACGCGGGAGCGGGCCGGGGCCGCGTGTTTGACCACGTTGGTGAGCGCTTCCTGGACGATCCTGTAGGCCGACAGACTCACTCCTTCCGGCACTTCACTGACATCACCGACATCGAGGTCGACCTCGACGCCGCCGAGCCTGGCCCGTTCGGCGAGTTCGGGCAGGCCGTCCAGATCGGGTGCCGGGCCCAGGTCGGGTTCCTCTGCGGAGCGCAGCACCCCCAGCAGGTGGCGCATCTCGACCATGGCGTTTCTACTGGCCGTCTCGATCACGCCCAGAGCCTCGCGCGCGTCCTCGGGGCGGGTGGAGAACACATGGCTGGCCACGCCCGCCTTCACCGCGATCAGCCCCACGCTGTGGGCGACGACATCGTGCAGTTCGCGGGCGATGCGCAGCCGTTCGTCTGTGACGGCCTGTTCCGCCTTGCGCGCCGCGTCTCGCGCGGCGAACGCACGGCGCTCACGGATGGCCAATCCAAAGGTGAACGCGACGCAGACGGCGGCGAGGCTCGACGTGGTCTCGCCCATGACCCAGGTGACGCCGCCCGGTACGCCGGCGACGAGCAGCGTGACCAGGGCCAGGACGCTGAAGATCGCGATGGAGTTGATCGGCAGTCTGCGCGGGGAGGCGGAGGCGACCAGATAGGCGGCGTAGGCGGGCGCGACGTACGCCTGGCTCGGGAAGCCTGTCATGATGGCGACCACGACCGCCGCGGTCACCACCGCGAACACCGCGACCGGCCACAACCGGCGCACCGCCAGCGGGACGGAGAGCGCGAGTGGCAGCGCGAGCCGGATCCAGCCGGGTGCGTCGGCGTCCGCGGTGCCGGCCAGGTAATACAGCACGCACACCCCCGCGAACGCGCAGTCGAGCGCGATGAGCTGGGCGCGGCTGAGCCGCCTGGCGAACAGGTCCACGCGAAGAAAGGTATCCGGAGGTCAGGCCGGGCGCGTCATCCCACGGTCTGACTCTGCGAGCCCCGAATGACACCGTGGTCTGACGGATCCCAGCCCGATGTGCGAACGGCCCGCCGTACCGCACCCTTGATCGCGTGATCGAACTCAGGCAACTGACCAAGCGATACGGAGACACGCTCGCCGTCGACGAGCTGAGCTTCCGCGTCGAGCCGGGGCACGTGACCGGCTTCCTCGGCCCGAACGGCGCGGGGAAGTCGACGAGCATGCGGCTGGTGCTCGGCCTCGACGCGCCCACCTCGGGTCAGGCGCTGGTGAACGGCGGCCGCTACGCCGACCTGCGCCGTCCGCTCCACGAGGTGGGCGCGCTGCTCGACGCCGGCGCCGTGCATCCGGGCCGGAGCGCCTACAACCACCTGATGTGCCTGGCACTCAGCAATGACATAGGTGCGCGCAGGGTCGCGCAGGTCCTGGAGCTGGTGGGCCTGAGCGGCGTGGCGCGCAGGAAGGCGGGCGGGTTCTCGCTCGGCATGAAGCAACGGCTCGGCATCGCGGCGGCGCTGCTGGGCGATCCGGGGGTGCTGATGTTCGACGAGCCGGTCAACGGCCTCGACCCCGACGGCGTGCGCTGGATCCGCGGCCTCATGCGCGGGCTGGCCGAGGAGGGCAGGACCGTTCTGTTGTCCAGCCACCTGATGAGCGAGATGGCGCTGACCGCCGACCGCATCGTCATCGTCGGCCGCGGGCGGCTGGTGGCGGACGCGACCGTGGCCGACCTCACCGCCGGATATCCCTCTCTGGAGGAGGCGTATATGGCGCTGACCGCCTCCAGCGTCGAGTACGGAGCCGCGCGATGAGGCCGGTGCTCGCGTCGGAGTGGCTGAAGCTGCGATCGGTCGGCTCCACCGGCTACGCGGTCGGCGTGGCCGCGCTCACGGTCGTGCTCGGAATCGTCTGGACGCTCTATGTCGCGAGCCTGGCCGACGCGCGCGGCTCGATCAGGGCCGCGGCTCCAGAAGTGGGATTCCTGCCGCTGGTGCAGGTCAGCCTGGCCGTCCTCGGCGTGCTGGCGATCACCTCGGAGCAGGCGAGCGGCATGCTCAGAACCAGTCTGGCCGCCGTGCCGCGGCGTGGACGCCTGCTGTTCGCCAAGGCCGCGGTGGTCGGCGGTGTGACGCTCGCGGCGGGCGCCGCCGTCCTGGTCGCCACCTATGCCATCAGCCGTCTCATCGCCGGCGAGCGCACCCTCGGCTTCAACGACATCGGCCTGCTCGACGGCCTGCCCACCGTGCTGGTTTCCGCCCTGTCGGTCGCGGTGCTGGCGCTGGTCGGCCTGGGGCTGGGCGCCGCCACCCGCTCGACGGCCGCGGGCATCGTCTCGGTTGTCTCGCTGCTGTTCGTGCTCCCCGGCGTCGCCGCCTACCTGCCCGCTCCATGGAACACGCGCGTCGCCTCGATCATGCTCCCCAACCTGGTGCCGCAGATCGCGGGTGACCGCCTGTCCCGCCGCCTCGGCGACGGAGTCCTGCCGCCGTGGGCGGCGCTGGTGGTCCTCATCGCGTACGGCGGCGCCGCGCTGCTGGCCGGATACCTCCTGTTGAGGAGGCGCGATGCGTGAACCGGCACAACCTCGCGGGCGGGCCGGACCCATGAACCAGGCATCCCTTCCGGCGCACGCGTGCCCAGGAGAAGGGAGACGTGGATGAGTGTGCTGGCCGCCGAATGGCTCAAGGTCCGATCGGTCCGCTCCAGCCATCTGATCGTCGGCGTCGGGCTGGGTTCCGTCCTGCTCGCCGCGGGGCTGGCCTGGATGGCGATCGGCATGTATGACGACGCGTCGCCGTCCATGCGGGGCAGCGCCCGCATCGCGGAACTGGAGGAGGTGGTGGTGATCGTTCCGCAGTTGTGCCTGGGCATCCTGGGCGTGCTGTCGTGGACGTCGGACCGCGTGCTCCAGACCAGCCTGACCATCGTGCCGCGTCGCTGGCCCGTCCTGGTCTCCAAGGCGGTGGTGGCCGGTGGGCTCGGGCTCGTGGTGGGCGCGGTCACGGTCTTCGGGACGTTCTTCCTGTCCCGCGGAATGCTCGCCGGGCGCTACCCGGTGAGCGGCTTCGCCGAGTCCTGGCCGATTCTGGTGCCGACCAGCATCTCCGTGGCGGTCTTCGCTCTGCTCGGGGTCGGGCTGGGCGTGATCATGAGGTCTGCGGCCGGTGCCGTGGCCGTCCTCGTCGGGCTTGTCTACGTTCTTCCGATGATCGGCGGCAATCTGCCCGAGCCGTGGAGCGAGCGGCTGGGGTCGGTGATGATCGGGGCGCTGCCCAGGGAGATCGCCGGAGCCTCACTGGCCTCGTCGGTCTACGGCGAGTTGCTTTCCCCGGTCGCCGCCGTGCTCGCACTGGCGGCCTATGCCCTGCTACCTCTGCTTGCTGGGGCCTGGTTGTTAAGGCGTCGTGACGCCTGACTGGCGCCGGAACACCCGCACAACCTGACCACCGTCAAACCTCGAAGCAGAAGGGCGTAGGCATGGCCCGAGGGACCGGGCAGGGGTACGGCGTCGCCGTACCCCTGGGGAGGGTGCTAGACCTCCACCACGACCGGGATGATCATCGGACGGCGGCGGTAGGTGTCGCTCACCCACCGACCCACCGTGCGGCGCACCACTCGGCGGATCTCCTGCATGTCGACGACCCCGTCGGCGGCCTTGGCCTCGAGGGCGCGTTCGATCTGCGGGATGAACTCGTCGAACTGCCTCGGGTCGATCCCGGAGCCCCTGGCGTATATCTCCGGGCCGGCGGTCAGTTTGCCGGTCTGGGAGTCGACGACGACGACCACCGAGATGAAGCCCTCGTCGCCGAGGATTCTGCGGTCCTTGAGCGAGGTGTCGGTGATCTCGCCGACGGACGAGCCGTCCACGTAGACGTAACCGGCGTGGACGGCACCAACGATCTTCGCCCGGCCGTCGATGAGGTCGACGACGACGCCGTCCTCGGCGATCACGATGTGATCGTCGGGAACGCCGGTGAGCGAGGCCAGCCTGGCGTGGGCACGCAGGTGGCGCCATTCACCGTGGACCGGCATGAAGTTGGAGGGCCTGGTCAGGTTGAGCACGTACAGCAGTTCGCCAGCGGCGGCGTGTCCCGAAACGTGCACCTTGGCGTTGCCCTTGTGCACGACGCGGGCGCCCCAACGGGTCAGGCCGTTGATGACCTTGTTGACCGCCGTCTCGTTGCCCGGCACCAGAGAGCTGGCCAGCAGCACCGTGTCGCCCTCCGCGATGCGGATGGGGTGGTCACGGTTGGCCATGCGCGACAGTGCCGCCATCGGCTCGCCCTGGGAGCCGGTGCAGATGAGGACGACATCCTCCGGCGGCCATTCCTCGATGTCGCGGGAGTCGACGATCAGCTCCGGCGGAACCTGCAGATATCCGAGGTCACGGGCGATGCCCATGTTGCGCACCATGGAACGGCCGACGAGCGCGACCTTGCGGCCGTACTTGGCGGCGGAGTCCATGACCTGCTGCACGCGGTGGACGTGGGAGGCGAAGCTCGCCACGATGACGCGCTTGTCCGAGGTACGGATGACCTCGTCCACGACCGGGCCGATCTCGCGTTCGCTGGTGACGAACCCGGGCACTTCGGCGTTGGTCGAGTCGGACATCAGCAGGTCGACGCCCTCGGAGCCGAGCCTGGCCATGGCGCCGAGGTCGGTCAGCCGGCCATCGCTGGGCAGCTGGTCCATCTTGAAGTCGCCGGTGTGCAGCACCAGCCCGGCGGGCGTGCGGATGGCGACCGCGAGCGCGTCCGGGATCGAGTGGTTGACGGCGAGAAACTCGCAGTCGAACGGCCCGAAGCGGTCGCGCTGCCCCTCCACGACCTCGATCTTGGCGGGCTGGATGCGATGTTCGGTGAGCTTGGCCTCGATGAAGGCGAGCGTCAGCTTGGACCCGACGAGCGGAATGTCGCGCCGCTCGCGCAGGAGATACGGCACGGCGCCGATGTGGTCTTCGTGGCCGTGCGTCAGGATGAGCGCCTCGACGTCGTCGAGCCGGTCCCTGATGTATTCGAAGTCGGGCAGGATCAGATCGACGCCCGGCTGGTCGGGCTCGGGGAACAGAACCCCGCAGTCGACGATCAGCAGCCGGCCGTCGTATTCGAAGACGGCCATGTTGCGGCCGATCTCACCGAGACCGCCCAGCGCGACGATGCGCAGGCCCCCGTCGGCCAGCGGCGGCGGGTCCGGGAGTTCCGGATGCGGATGGCTCATGGTCTACCCGCCTGGAGACGTAGTGTTCGCAAAACTTCCTTGTCCTCCCCGTTCCTATGTATCTGTCAACTTCACTCCGCCGGCCACCAGGCAGGCCCGCAGCTCGGCGATCTGCCTGTCGTCCGCTTCCACGAGCGGCAGCCGTACCGGGCCCACGGGCATACCGACCAGGCCGAGAGCGGCCTTGGCCATGATCGCCCCGCCGGCGCGCAGCATGATGCCGTCGACCACCGGAATCAACTGGCGGTGGATGGCGCGCGCTTGCTCGGCGTGGTTGTTCCGGAACAGCTGGATCATCTTGGCCAGCTCCGCGCCGACCACGTGCCCGACCACGCTCACGAACCCGGCCGCGCCCACCGACAGCCACGGCAGGTTGAGCAGGTCATCCCCCGAATAGAAGGCCAGGTCGGTGGCGAGCATCACCTGACCGGCGGCGAACATGTCGCCCTTGGCGTCCTTCACCGCGACGATGCGCTCGTGTTGCGCCAGACGGATCAGCGTCTCGGTGGCGATCGGAACCCCGCTGCGGCCCGGGATGTCGTAAAGCATCACCGGCAGCTGGGTCGAATCCGCCACCTGCGAGAAGTGTCGGTAGAGCCCCTCCTGCGGAGGCTTGTTGTAGTACGGCGTGACGACGAGCAGCCCGTGGGCGCCCGCCCGCTCCGCCGCCTTGGCCAGCTCGATGCTGTGGTGAGTGTCATTGGTGCCCGCTCCGGCAACAACGGTCGCCCGATCACCCACGGTTTCCAGCACCGCCTCCAGGATGCGAGTTTTCTCCTCATCCGAGGTGGTGGGGCTCTCGCCGGTCGTCCCACTGACGATCAGGCCGTCATTGCGCTGCTCATCAACCAGGTAGGTCGCGAGCCGCCGCACAGCGGCATAGTCGACGGCGCCGTCCCGAGTGAACGGCGTGACCATCGCGGTCAGCATGCGACCGAAGGGGGCGTCGGTGGTTCCATTGGGCGAAGCCATAGTGCGAACGCTACCTGGATTCCCCAAACGCCACCGACAGCGCCACCCCGATAGTGGCCTCTGCTGGGGTTTGAGGTCTATCCGTTACGCCAGCGTGTGCTCTCCCTGACGTCCCCACTGCACCCATATGTTACGGCAAAGCCAAGTGACCCCCTCCCACCGCCGCGAGCGCGCCCCGATCGTCCGCACGCTTCTCACGTCGGACGTGGTACCCGCCGTAACGACGCCCCTGACCCAGCCAAGTGGTTCACCGCCACCCAGAGGCACACCCTTGTCCGTACCCCTTCGAGCAAGACGACCGCACCCGGTCTGGCCTGATCTGGTTGGGCTTGGCGCAGTTCGGGTCTCGCAGGGCTGGACATTGGCTGAGGCCGGGCCTGGGCGCTGCCGAGCCAGCTCCTCTGCGAGAGCGGAACCCCTACCCGCCGTTGTGCCCGTAACCACAGACCACAGACCACAGACCACAGACCACAGACCACAGACCACAGACCACAGACCACAGACCACAGACCACAGCGAGAGGTTGCCCGTAACCAGACCTCGCGGTGTGCAGTCCGAGCCCACCGCCGGTGGACATCACCGCCCACGACCAGGAGCAGGTTCTGACATGACTGGCGCGTCGTTCACACGACTTCGCCGAATCCGCAGGTCCTGGCCTGATGCCGTCTACCTGCTGGTGCAAGCGACCCTGGACCGGTTCCGGTGCCGGGTCAGGGGTTGCGGATGGTGGTGGATGTTTGTGGCCAGGACGGGGGTGGTTACCGGGGGCCCGTATCGCCACATGTGGGGTTTCGGCAGCGCGTCCGGTCGTGTCCTGGAAATGGAAGAGGTCGCCGATATGTGCTCGGGGGTACACACATCGACGACCTCTAACGGAGAATCGGTCACCCTTACACCCGCGTTACAGGGTTTCGCGGACAATTTTCCGCCATCGCAAAGTTGGTACTCCAACACTCGGCGATGACGGATGGTTACCTGCCGAATACGGCAACATGGGGCAACGCCTCACACGAACCCCAGGGATGCACTAGTGGCCACCTCTGATCCGGTCTACCTGCGCGTCGTCGAAGACATTCGGCGGCAGATCAACGACGGCACCCTCCTCCCCGGCGCGCCCATCCCCTCACGGGCGCAACTCACCCGTAAATACCAGGTCGGCGAGACCGCGGCGCGTCACGCGCTGCGCGTGCTGGCCGCCGAAGGTCTCATCATCGGCCGCGTGGGCTCCGGCCATTACGTACGGGAACAGCCGGAGCTGTCCCCGCTGCACCGTTGGCGATTTCTCGACCACCCGGCCCCTTTCGCCGCCGACCTGCAGTCGCAGGGCAGGCGTGTGACCTGGGACTGGCACAGCGAGCCCGCCGAAGCCGGGCCGGACATCGCCCGGCGGCTGCGCGTCGACGAGTCCGTGACGGTCTCGCGTACCCGATATGTCTTCCGCGGCGACGGCAAACCGCTGCAGCTGGCCACCTCGTATGAGCCGATCGAGTTCGCGGCCCACTCGGAGGACGAACGGCGCAGCCTGGTGACCCGGATGTCAGCACACGGCATCAAGATCACGGAGATTGTGGAAAGCGTGTGCACGCGCGTGCCGCGCCCTACGGAGAGTGACGCTCTGGACCTCCCGGCCGGGGTACACGTTCTCCACGTCGAACGGACTCACTGGGCCGGCGACCGCCCGGTCGAGACGAGCGACATCGTGATCCCCGGCGACCGATTCCAGGTGGTGTACAGCATGCCCATGTAATTCATCGGACGTTCCTTCCGATCAAGTCTGGATTCGACCGTAATCTCTGGTTATCGTCACGGCAATACCTCCGATGTATGGAGCGCCGATGAGTCCAAGGATGCTGGCGGGAATGACCATGGTCGCGGTGATGCTGGTGGTGCCTCCGGCGGGGGCAGACATTCGGGCCGAAGGCGCCCCGGCACACGAAGGCCCGGCACACGAAGACCCGCAAACCGACGGACCGCCCACCGGCGACGCCATGACCCGCGCGGCCCTTTCCCAGCAGGGCGGAACAGCGCGGAGAGCGCCCGGAGAGCTGACGGCTCAGGGGTCCACCACGGTGGCGCGGCCCGGCACCGAAGCAGAGCCCACGGGTGCCGCACGGTCGGAGTCCGCCGAGGTCCGGGCAGGTCACGGGCCTCCAGTTGATGCGGTAGTCCAGCAGGCTTCCGGCCCGGTGGTGGCCCAGCGATCTTCTGAATCGGCGAACTTCCAGAAGGCTGCTGTGGGTGCGGAGCCGTACACGCTGTGGTTCGACGAGCCGGCGCCCGACTCCAACAGCGGGTGGGAGCAGCGGTCGTTGCCGATTGGCAACGGGGCGCTGGGGGCGACGGTGTTCGGTGGGGTGGCGGCCGAGCGGCTGCAGTTCAACGAGAAGACCTTATGGACCGGTGGGCCGGGGGTCAGCGACTACAACTACGGCAATTGGGACACTCTGCGGCCAGGAGCGCTTGAGGGCATTCGCGAACGTATCTGGAAAGAGGGCGGGGTCAGGCCCGAGGACGTGCTGGCCGCGTTGGGGCACAAGTCCGACTCGCCACGCCATCGGCGCTTCGGTGCCTATCAGAGCTTTGGAGACCTCCGGCTGACCTTCACCCAGCCACCCACAGCTCCGGACAGCCCGTCCGAGCGACCCGCCTCCAGCCCGATGACCGCTGGTCCGTCGGGCTCTGGGTCGAGCTTGAGCTCAGGCTCGAGCTTGAGCTCAGGCTCGAGCTTGGGCTTGGGCTCCGGTTCGGGTTTGGGCTCTGGTGCGGGCTCTGGCTCTGGCTTGGGTTCGGGCTCCGGTTCGGGTTCGGGCTCTGGCTTGGGCTTGGGCTCGGGTTCGGGCTCCGGCTTGGGCTTGGGCTCGGGTTCGGGCTCCGGTTCGGGTTCGGGCTCGACAGCTTCGGGGTCAACCGCCCCTGGTCTGGCCCGGGGTTCCGGCGGTTCGGGGCCAGCGGAAGCCTCCGGATACCGCCGCTACCTCGACATCTCCCAAGCAGTAGCAGGAGTCTCCTACACCTCGGCGGGCGTCCATTTCACCCGGGAGTATTTCGCCTCCGCCCCTGCAGGCGTGATCGTGGGCCGTCTGTCGGCGAGCGCACCAGGTCAGCTGTCGTTCAAGGCCGAGATCTCCACCCCGGCCAACCGCACCAGAACCGCCACGGCCGCCGACGGCCGCGTCACGGTCAAAGGCGCCCTGGCCAGCAACGGCATGCGGTACGAGACCCAACTCCACGTGGTCAACCGGGGCGGAAGCCGTACCGATGGGGCGGATGGGTCGGTGACGGTCACCGGTGCGGACGAGGTGGTGCTGATTCTCGGTGCGGGCACCGACTATGTCGCTAAATATCCGATGTATCGGGGTGATGACCCTCAGGCCAAGGTCACCGCCCAGGTGGATCGCGCGGTCAGACTGGGGTATGACGGGCTGCTCAAGAGGCATCAGGCCGACTATCGGGGGCTGTTCGACCGGATGAGGGTGGAGTTGGGCGGGGTGATGCCGGCCGTACCGACGGACGAGCTTCTTGCCTCCTACGGCGCCGCACCTCAGGCGGATCGCGCGCTTGAGCAGCTCTACTACCAGTTCGGGCGATATCTGCTGATCTCGTCCTCCCGGCCGGGATCGCTGCCCGCCAATCTGCAGGGTGTCTGGAATGTCCATGAGGCGCCCCCATGGCAGGCCGACTACCACGTCAACATCAACCTGCAGATGAACTACTGGCCTGCCGAGATGACCAATCTCGGTGAGACGTTCGAGCCGTTTGCCAGCTATGTCGATGGGCTGCGCGAGCCCGGACGGGTGACGGCGCGGCAGATGTACGGCGCGGATGGGTTCGTCGCGCACCATGCCTCGAACATCTTCGGCCACACGGGCGCTTGGGACCATCCCGCCTATTTCTTCCCGGAGTCCGGCGCGTGGCTGGCGGGTCAGTTGTACCACCACTACCGATTCACCCGCGACCGCGCCTTCCTGAAGAAGACCGCCTACCCGGTCATGAAGGACGCCGCGCGCTTCTGGCTCGATTTCCTGCAGACCGACCCGCGCGACGGCAAGCTCGTCGCCATCCCCAGCCGCTCGCCCGAACTCGGCCCGTCGGTGGCGGGAGCGTCGATGTCACAGGAGATCTTGTGGCAACTGTTCACCGAGGTCAGGGAGGCCGCGCTGCTGACCGGCGACCCGGCGTTCGCGGCGAAGGCCCACCAGGTACTCAAGACGCTCGATCCCGGTCTGCGCATCGGAAAGTGGGGCCAGCTTCAGGAATGGAAGGAAGACCTCGACAACCCGGAGGAGACGCACCGCCACGTCTCTCATCTGTACGCGCTTCATCCGGGACGCCAGATCTCCCCCCGAACCACTCCGGAGTTCGCGGAGGCCGCCAAGGTCTCGCTGAACGCTCGTACCGATGCGGGGACCGGCTGGAGCAAAGCCTGGAAAATCAACTTCTGGGCACGTCTGCTCGATGGCGACCGGGCCCACAAACTGCTCGGTGACCAGCTCAGAACCAGCACCCTCCCCAACCTGTGGGATACGCATCCGCCGTTCCAGATCGACGGAAATTTCGGTGCGACGGCGGGAATGACGGAGATGCTCCTCCAGTCCCATCTGGATGCCCTTGACCTGCTCCCCGCCCTTCCCGCCGCCTGGGCCGACGGCTCCGTGGACGGCCTGCGGGCGCGCGGCGCGTACACGGTGGGACTGACCTGGAAGGGTGGCAAGCCATCCGAGGTACGGCTTCGCGCCGATAAAGCGGGGTTGGCGACGCTACGGCATGACATGTTCCGCATGCCGGTACGCGTCTACCAGAACGGCCGTCCGGTGGCCGCCGTCCGCCATGGCGACACGCTGCTCATCACCGCCAAATTCGGTGCGAACTATCGCATCGTGCCCGCATGAATACTGTCGGTGGCGGTTGATAGAAAAGTTCTCGTGCTAGTCAACGACCTGCCCGCTCACGAACGGCCGCGCGAGCGCCTCATGGCGTCCGGCGGCGCCGCCCTCGCCGACCGTGAACTGCTCGCCGTGCTGCTCGGGTCCGGGTTCCGCGGGGCCGGGGCCGTCGAGCTCGCCGCGCGGGTCATCGAGCACTGCGGTGACCTCGGCGAACTCGCCCGCGCCGAGCCTCACCGCCTGCTCGCCGTCCGGGGCGTGGGTCCCGCGAAGGCCGCACGCGTAGCGGCCGCCTTCCATCTCGTACGGCGGGCGCAGGCCGGGCCGGAGCGGGTCAGGGTCACCGGGAGCTCCGACCTGGCCGAGGTCACCGCGCCGTTGCTCCGCGGGCACACGCGCGAACGGCTCGCGATCGTGGTGTGCGACGGGCAGGGCGGCATCCTGCGGCGTACCGTCCTGACGGAAGGCGGGGCCGACCATACACCGTTCCCGGTCCGCGAGATCATCACTACCGTGCTCACCATGGGCGGCGCCGCGTTCGGGGTCGCCCACAACCACCCGGCCGGCACCCTCACCCCCAGCCACGCCGATCTGACCGCCACGACCCGCCTGGCAGAGGCCGCCGACACCGTGGGCCTGCGCCTCCTCGACCACCTGATCATCACCGACACCGCCTGGCGCCGCATCCCCACCCCATAGCCGCGCTTTGCCTTCGGGTACGGCTGGGCGGGTTGTTGCCCGGAGTTGCATTTGCACGGGAGGGCGGTGGGGAGCCGGGGTTGGGTGGGCCGAGTGCCGGGGACAGCCGGGAGCCACGGTGGCCAGGGGCCGGGGTCGAAAGGGTCGGGGGCCGTGCGCGTTGCGCCGGGAGCCACCGGGCACCGTCTCGCCGACGCGGCGCCGGACAAGCATGGGCACGGGGCCGCACGAAGGGGTGGGCCGGGCGGGGGTGGTCGGGGTGGGGGCCGGGCTTGGGTGGTGGGAGTTGGGGTGGGCCGGGCTTGGGTGGTGGGGGTCGGGGTGCGGGGCAGCGGGCAGGGCGTGGGTGGCAGGGCGTGGGTGGAGGACCGGGGGGAGGGAGCGGGCGTGGGTGGAGGGGTGGGGTGGAGGACCCGGGGGGTGGGCCAGGCTTGGGTGGTGGGAGGCGAGGGGGGCGCTGGGCGCGGGTGATTGGGGTGGGGCCGGGCTTGCGCGTTGGGGTCGGGCTTAGGTGGAGGGGGTCGGGGTGGGCGGGGTGGGGCGGAGGAGCGGGTGGAGGGAATCGAGCGTGGGTGGTGGGCATCGGGGTGGGCGGGGCTTGGGTGGTGGGGGGTTGGGGTGGGGGCGGGCGTGGGTGGTGGAGGGGTGGAGGGGTGGGGGCGCCGGGGGACCCTTGGGGTCGGGCCCGGCGCCGGGTGGTGGTTAGAGGGGCTTGCGGCCGATCAGGAGTGTGGTGAGTTCGTTCAGGGCCACCGGTCTGTCCACCTGGAACCCCACCTCACGCAGCCACCCCTCCCCCTGCGCGATCGTGTACTCCGACGAGCCGCTGAGCAGCGCCATGTTCAAGCTCATCAGCAACCCGAACGCCGACTCCTCCCGCTTGTCGTCGATCATGCTGTCGTAGATGAGCAGCGCGCCGCCCGCGGGCAGGTGGTCGTAGGCACGCTGGATGATCTGGCGGCGCTGGGACTCGACCCAGTCGTGGAGCACGTGCCCGATCACGTACACCTCGGTCTCGGGCAGCGGGTCGCTGAAGAAGCTGCCGGCCTGGAAGCGGACTCGGGTGCCGAGGTCGGTCGAGGCCACCAGTTCGTCGAACAGCGGGTTGAGGGGGGCCAGGTCGAAGGTGACGCCCTCCAGGTGGGGGTGGGCGGCGGCGATGCGGGTGGTGAGCATGCCGCGGCAGCCGCCGAGGTCGGCGAAGGACTTCACCGAGGACCAGTCGAACTTTTCGGAGATGGGGCGGCCGAGGAGGGTGGCGTAGCCGTCCATGCCTTCGGCGAAGGAGCGGGTGCGCTGGGGGGTGGCGTACAGGGCGGGCATGGGGTCGTCGACCTTGGCGCCGTGGGCCAGGTTGGCGGCGGTCTTGAGGAAGGAGGTCAGGTCGCCCCACGCGGGGTAGAGGCGGCGCTGGTTGAGGGCGAGAAAGCCGCCGATGTACTCGGGGGCGCCGGGGGTGAGGTACGCCCTGGCGGCGGCGGTCGGGCCGTAGCCGGCGGCGTCGCGGGTGAGCAGGCGCATGGCGACGAGCGCGTCGAGGAAGTCGCCGGCGACGTTCTGGTGGAGGCCGAGGTCGTCGCGCAGGCGCTCGTAGGGGACGGGGCCGTCGGCGACCTTGGAGAAGACGCCGAGTTCTACGGCGGCGTAGAGGGCCTGGGCCTCGTAGAAGCCGGTGGCCGTCTTGATCAGAGAAGCTGCGGTCAGCGTCATGAGCTGTCTCCTAGTCCTTGGTGAAGCAGAGGATGAAGGCGTCGCCGCGGGTGCTCGGCGTGTAGGCGGTGGTGGCATAGGCGTGGTACGGCTGCCGCTCGACGACCACGCGGTCGAAGAAACGCAGGTAGCGTTCGAGGATGGTGGCGGCGGACGCGGTGCAGGTGGCGGCGTCGGGCACGTCGCCGTCGAGGGAGAACATGGGCACGAAGGTGCCGCCGGGGCGCAGCGCGCGCACCACCTTGGGCATGAACGCGTCGAGCCTGGCCCGGTCCTCGAAGATGGCCTTGGGCAGTTCGGGGTCGAAGAAGACGCCGTCGAAGCTTTCGGGCCGGAGGGTCTCGACGTAGTCGAAGAAGTCGGCTTCGACGATCTCCAGGGTGGCGGGCACGTCGGGGTTGGCCTCGCGGAACAGCTCGATGACCTTGGGGTGCTTCTCGACGACGGTGTGCCGGTAGGTGTCGGCGCGCCCGGCGATGCGCAGGGCGGAGTAGCCGAGCCCGAGGCCGACCTCCAGGAACTCGCCGCCGCGCTCGCACAGCAGGTCTGCCGAGCGCCACATGAGGGAACGTTCCCAGCCCTGCATGGCCTGGACTTCGCCGATGTAGAGCGTCACCTCTCCTTTCTCGTCGCGGACGAGGTTGATCTCGGTATCCGGCAGGGTCGTCATGTCTCTCCCTTGCTGAGGTGGTCGGTGAGGCCGGTGGTGAGGTGGTCGGTGAGGTCGGTGGTGGGGCCGGTGGTGAGGTGGTCGGTGAGGCCGGTGGTGAGGTGGTCGGTGAGGTCGGTGGTGGGGCCGGTGGTGAGGTGGTCGGTGAGGTCGGTGGTGGGGCCGCTGGTGAGGTGGTCGATGAAGCCGGTGGTGTGGGCGCCTTTGCGGAAGACGGGGGTGGCGAGCACGTCGCGCAGGAAGGCGGTGTTGGTGCGCAGTCCCGGCCCGGACACGCGCAGCTCGGACAGCGCCCGGTCCATGCGGTCGATGGCCTGGTCCCGGTCGGCGCCCCAGGTGACGATCTTGGCGATCATGGGGTCGTAGTCGGGCGGGATGCGGGTTCCGGCCCGCACGTGGGTGTCCACGCGGACGAACGGGCCGCCGGGCGGCGTGAACTCCTCGATGAGGCCGGGGGCGGGGGCGAAGTTCCGCTCGGGGTCTTCGGCGTTGATGCGGCATTCGAGCGCCGCGCCCCGCCGTACGACGTCTTCCTGCCGGAACGGCAGAGGGTGGCCCGAGGCGACGGCGAGTTGCTCGCTGACCAGGTCGAGGCCGGTGACCAGTTCGGTGACGGGGTGTTCGACCTGGATGCGGCAGTTGGTCTCGATGAAGAAGTAGTCGCCGGTGTCGTCGTCGACGAGGAACTCGAAGGTGCCGAGCCCGCGGTAGCCGATGGCGCGGGCGCCGCTGAGCGCGGCCTGGGCCATCCGCTCGGCGAGCTCGGGCGCGACGGCGGGCGAGGGGGTCTCCTCCAGCAGCTTCTGACGGCGCCGCTGGGTGGAGCAGTCGCGTTCGCCCAGGTGTACGGCGTTGCCGTGCGCATCGCAGAGCACCTGGATCTCCACGTGGTGCGCGGCCCGCAGGTAGCGCTCCAGGCAGACCCGGTCGTCGCCGAACAGGAGCTGGGCCTCGGCCCGCACCCGCCGGTAGGAGCCGGAGAAGTCGTCGCCGGAGTACACGATCGCCATGCCGCGCCCGCCGCCCCCGGCCACGGCCTTGATGACGACCGGGTAGCCGACCTCGTCGGCGAGCCGGCGGCCTTCGTCCTCCTCGACCGCGTGCAGGCTGCCGGGCAGTACCGGCACCCCGGCCGCGCTCATGGTGGCGCGGGCGGCGGCCTTGTCGCCCATGGCTTCGATGACGTCGGCGGACGGGCCGATGAACGTCAGCCCGTACTCCTCGCAGATGCGGGCGAACTCCGCGTCCTCCGACAGGAATCCGTAGCCGGGGTGCACGGCGTCGGCGCCGGACTGCAGGGCGGCCTCGATGAGGGCGGCGGCGTTGAGGTAGCTGCGCCGGGCCGGGCCGGGGCCGATCCTGATGGTCTGGTCGGCCCAGTCGGGCGGCGCGTCGGCCGCGGAGTGCACGGCGACGGTCCTGATGCCGAGCTCCCGGCAGGTACGCCCCACCCGTAGCGCGATCTCGCCCCGGTTGGCGATCAACACGGTGCCGAACATCATCGCGCCCCGGGGAAGAGGGTGTCGCAGGCCGAGGAGTCGCCGGGCGCGATGACCACGAGCGGCTGGTCGTACTCGACCGGTGCCGCGTCGGCCGCGGGGATCTCGACGACGCGGCCGGGGGCCTCGGCGACGATCGGGTTCATGAGCTTCATCGACTCGACGATCCCGATCTGCTGGCCGACTTCGACGGTGTCGCCGACGGAGACGTACGGCGCCGCCCCCGGCTCGGGCGCCCGGTAGAAGGTGCCGACGAGCGGGGCCCGCACCTGGATGTGACCGTCGTCGGGAAGCGGCGGGTCCACCGTGGTGGTCACCACGGCGGGGAAGCCGTCGCTCCAGGTCAGCTCGGCGCTGGCCAGCCCGTGCGAGATCTTGAGCGTGGCCGGCGGATGCGGCAGCAGGGAGACCAGTCTGGTCGCCGCCTCGCACAGCGTGTCGAAGTCGCTGTCGTTGGGGAGCTCGGTCATGGATTCACCTCCGGGTGAGTTCTGGGACGCCGAAGCGCCGGAACCGGTCGCGGCGCTGCCGTACCAGTTCGGGGCCGGACAGCGGGAGCAGTTCGGCGAAGGCGGCGCGGACGGCGGCGCCGAGCAGGGCGGCGGCCTTGGCGGGGTCGGTGTGCGCACCCCCGTCGGGCTCCTCGACGACCGCGTCCACCACGCGCAGCCGCAGCAGTTCGCCCGCCTCGACCCTGAGCGCGGCGGCGGCACGCGGCGCCTCCGCGGCGCTCTTCCACAGGATCGAGGCGCACCCCTCGGGGGTGATCACGGAGTACCAGGCGTTGGCGCTGATGAGGACGCGGTTGGCGACGGCGAGCGCGAGCGCGCCGCCGCTGCCGCCCTCGCCGGTGACGACGGTGACGACGGGCACGGTGAGCTGGGCCATGAGCCGCTGGCTCTCGGCGATGGCCAGCGCCTGGCCGCGTTCCTCGGCCGACAGGCCGGGGTAGGCGCCGGGCGTGTCGACGAGGGTCAGGACGGGCAGGCCGAGCTTGTCGGCCAGGCGCATCAGCCGGCCGGCCATCCGGTAGCCCTCGGGTGAGGGCATGCCGAAGTTGGAGGCCGTGCGGTCGCGGGTGGTGTGGCCCTTCTGGTGGCCGATGAGCATCAGCGGGAGGCCGTCGAGGCGGCCGATGCCGGCCACGATCGACGGGGAGTCGCCGAAGACCCGGTCGCCGTGCAGGCGCAGGAAGTCGTCGAGGATGAGGCCGGCGTAGTCGGCGGTGGTGGGGCGGCCGGTCTCGCGCGCCAGCCGTACCACGTCCCAGGGCTCGCGCGACGGCGGGACGAACGGCGCGGGAGACTCGAAATCCGGCGAAAATCTAACAGAACCACAAGCCGATACCAGCGACGACAGCGTCGCGCGCAGCCCGGAACGCGGCACGATCGCGTCGACCATCCCGTGCTCCAGCAGAAACTCGGCCGTCTGGAAGCCTTCCGGCAGCTCCTGCCTGATCGTCTGCTGGATGACCCGGGGCCCGGCGAAGCCGAGCCGCGCCCCCGGCTCGATGAGGATGACGTCGGCCAGCGTCGCGAACGAGGCGGCCACCCCGCCGAAGGTGGGATCGGCGACCACCGAGACCGACAGGACCCCGGCCGCGTCCAGACCGGCGAAGGCCTGGGCGGTCTTGGCCATCTGCATGAGCGCGATCACGCCCTCCTGCATGCGGGCGCCGCCCGAGGCGGTCACGGTGACCAGCGGCGCCCGCTCGGCCGCCGCGGTCTCGGCGGCGAGGGTGACGAGCTCTCCGACGGCGGCGCCGAGGCTGCCGCCGAGAAAGCGGAAGTCCATGACGACCAGCACGACGGGCCGGCCGCCGATCGTCCCCCGGCCGCCGATGGCGGCCTCGTCGAGGCCGGTCGCCGTCCGCGCCGCCGCGATCCTGTCCGGGTACGGCACCGCGTCGACGAACCCCAGCGGGTCCTCCACCACCTCCGGCGTCTCGAAGGGCCGGAACGAGCCCGGGTCGAGCAGCTGCTCCACCCGCTGCCCTGCGGTGACGGGGTGATGGCACCCGCACTCGGGGCAGACGCCCAGCGCCCTGCCGAACCGGCGGTGATGGATCATCGCCTGGCAGCGCCGGCAGCGGATCCACCTCTCCTCCACAACTTCCTCCTAGAACGCCGAGACCACGGTGAAGGTCTCGTAGGGCTGCTCGCGGGCGGTGTCGAGGTAGGGGCGCAGCGGGCTGGTGTGGCGGTGGCTGCTGCTGTGCACCCAGTCCTGAAGGTGCTGGGCGCTCTCCCAGTAGCTGGTGACGGCCATGGTGGTCTCGTTCACCTGGGAGTGCAGGAGCTCGTTGCCGAGCATGCCGGGGGTGCCGACGAGCTGCTCGCTGATCTGCTGGTACGTCTTCGACAGCGGCTGCACCTCCTCCTTCGGCACGCGGTACCAGAGGATGACCCGGACCCGCTCGTGGGCGGTCGGCATGGTGGCCATGGAGCCTCCTGTTCGGTAAGGGGCCAGCCGCGCGCGGTTGTCGACGTGCGCGGGGCTGAGTTCGAATTGCCGGAACGCGGACTCGTCGGTCCAGTCGGTGATCACGTAGTAGGCGTCCTCGCCGCGCAGCAGGCTCTGCCCCCGGTTGGCGGGGTGGGCGGCGATGCCCTCGGCGACCTCGCGCCAGGTGCGCTCGAAGGCGTCCTCCTGGCCGGGCCGTACCTGGATGTCGAGCAGCACGCGGAAGGTCACAGCGTGTACACCGCCATGGCCTCGACGTTGCCGAGGAAGACCAGCACCGTGATGACGGTCCTGACCATGTTCCACTTGCCGAAGGCGGGACGAGGGTCGCGCTGCGACCAGTCGGCGGGCAGGTCGTCGGGGTCGAGCCGCATGACCCGCTTCTTCAGCACGGCGTTGCGGGTCGCGGAGATCACGATGACCGCGACCAGCGCCGCGATGAGCGTACCGAGCAGGTATCGCGCGCCCTTGGTGGGCGCGACCAGCAGCAGGTAGACGTCGCACGCCAGCACGCCGACCACCATGATCGGCCCGAGCGGGTCGAACCGGGGCGACCAGTACTGGTGCAGCCGCACGTACTCGCCGGCGGGCAGGCGGCTCATCCAGGGCACGCCGCCGATCGCCGACCACAGGAGCATGCCCGCGACCAGGCCGCTCAGCGCGATGGAGATCTGTGAGACCAGGACGCCCATCGGCTCAGCCCGCCGCCTGCTCGACCAGGCCCTTGATCCGCTTCATCTGGACAGCGGTGTTGGTGTTGAGGCGCTCGCGCATGGCGGCGTCGTCCACCGGGGAGACGGGCTTCATCTCGAAGTCCTGGACCCAGCGCATGCGTACCTGGCCGGGCGCGGTCTCGGTGTACTCCCAGAAGAGGTTCATGTACTTGAACCAGCCGGTCTCGACCCGGTGGGCGCGTACGGTCCTGGTCTCGGGGTCGGAGGTGCGCTCGGAGACCCAGCTCCACTTGTTGCCCTGCGGGTCGGGGTGCATGGTGAGCCGGAACCTGATCGTGTGACCGTCGCGGGCGAGGATCTCGGTGGCGGCGTACTCGCTGAACAGCTCGGGCCACGACTCGACGTCGTTGGTCATCTTCCAGACCAGGTCGAGCGGGGCGGCGATGTCGATGGCGTTGTCGGTGTGGCCGGCCATGATCAGGCCTCCCAGTGGTAGAAGGGCGTGGCCATGGCGTCCTTGGGCTCACGCCAGTTCGGGTCGTAGGGCGAGATGAACTCGCTGAGGCCGGTGTTGAGCTCCTTGTAGAGCTCCGTGCTCCTGGCCTTGTAGAGCCCGTCGGTGATGTCCTCGCCGGCCTCGACCAGGTGGAAGTAGAGGTCGTGGAAGCGGAACAGCGTGCGTCGCGAGGCCCCGATGAGGTGGGGCAGCTCGGAGGCGTCCGACTTGGCGAAGAGGGCGGCGACGGCGTCGGCGTTCGCCGCGTCCATCTTCGCCACGATGAGCGTTCGCTGCATGGTCATCCCTTCTGGTGTTGGGTCAGCCGGCGGCCGGCCTGGAAGAGGGTGTCCGGGGGGTTGAAGCTGTAGCTCAGGCGTACGGCGGGCGTCGGCGGCCGGCCGAACCGCGAGCCCGCGGCCACCCGGATCCCGGCCCGCGAGGCGGCGGCCAGCATGTGTTCCTCGCTGGCACCGCGCACCCACAGGAAGAACCCGCCGTGCGGCGGCCGTGCGAAGCAGGCCGTGCCCAGGCCCTTGACCAGGGCGTCGCGGCGCGCGCCCAGTTCCTTGCGGAGCATGGTGAGCCTGGTGTCGTAGCCGCCGTCCTCGATGAGGGTGGTGACGGCCAGCGAGGCCAGGTGGTTGAGCCCGCCGCCGCTGGACAACAGCCCGCTGGCGGCGGCGGAGGCCACCATGGGCGGCGCGGCCAGCATCCAGCCGAGTCGCAGCCCCGGCCCGAGCGTCTTGGCGAACGAGCAGAGCCTGACCACTCCCTCGTAGCCGGCCAGCGCGGCCATCGGCGCCGGCATGGTCAGCTCGTCCAGGCACAGCTCGGCGTAGGCGTCGTCCTCCACGACGAGGACGTCGTGCTCGCGGGCCACGTCCAGCAGCGCCAGCCGCCGCTCCTCCCCCACCAGCCGCCCGGTCGGGTTGTGGAAGGTCGGGATCAGGTAGGCGAACGCGATCCGCCTGCCCACGGCGCGGTGCCTGCGGATGGCGGCGGCCAGCGCGTCCGGTTCCGGTCCCGCCTCGTCGGCGGCGAACGGGGCCAGGCGCAGCCCTCGGTCGGTGAAGATCTGCTTGCCGTAGTCGTAGGCGGTCGGCTCGCACAGGACCACGTCACCCGGCTCGGCCAGCGTGGTGGCCAGCATGTGCAGGGCGTGGGAGGTGCCCGCGGTGATCAGGATGTGCTCGGGTCCGCAGCCGGCGCGTTCGGCGAGGGCCTCGCGCAGGGGCTGGACGCCCTGGTTCTCGCCGTAGGAGAGGGCGGCGGGGCCGTACCGGGAGAAGGCCTTGTCGTAGGCGGCGGCGAGCAGGTCCACGGGCAGCAGGGCGGGGTCGAGGTAGCCGGGGGCCAGGTCGGTGATCCCGGGCGGTGCGACGTCCTGCACGATTCCGGTACGCCAGTACGGGCTCACCCCGCGGCCAGCAGGACGGCGCGCAGTTCTTCCGCCGCGGCGCGGATGGAGCTGTGCGGCCTGGCCAGTGCGATGCGCAGGGAGCGGTCGCCCCGGGCGGGCTCGGCCCAGTGGAACTGGGTGCAGGGCAGCGCGTAGACCTGACGCTTGTGCAGTTCGTCCCAGATGTCGTCGCAGCGCAGGTGGCCGAGGTCGACCCGCTCCACGCTGACGCGGCTGTCGGGGTCGGGGAAGCTGACGCCGGGCACGTCGCCCAGGACGCCACGAACGATCGCGCGGCCTTCGGCGATGAAGGCGTGCAGGTCGGACAGGCCGCCGTTGGCCGCGTCCTCGGCGAAGTGCTCGACGAGGGTCAGGATGAACGGCGAGACGCCGAGCAGGATGTCGGAGTAGATCTTGGGGATCGGCAGGCCGATGTTGCGGCTGTAGGCCAGCAGGCCGACCTTGAGGTCGAGCGTCGCCCAGAGCTTGCCGGTGTCCTCGATGACGACCCACCGGCAGCCGCTGGCCTCCAGCACCGCGTAGTGGTCGTAGTGAGCGCGGGTGTCGAAGCCGCGGAAGGAGGTGTCCAGGGCCAGCACGACGTCGCGCTCCCTGCACACCTCGGCCACCTCGGCCAGCCGCCGGGCCGACAGCACCCGGCCGGTCGGGTTGTTGGGCGTGGTGATGAAGACGCACCCCACCCCCTCCGGTACGGCCAGCGCCGGGTCCCCGGTGTGCAGCGGCTCCTCTTCGACCGGCACCAGCCGCAGCCCCACGCCGCGCAGGATGTCGGGGATGTTGTCGAAGGTCGGATGCACCAGCCCGACCGCGTCCGACGTCGTCACCAGCGACCTGGCCAGGATCTCCATGGCCACGGACGAGGCGTAGCAGCTGAGCACCGCGTTGTCGCCCACGGGGTAGCGGTGCTGGCCGAGCAGCTGGAAGAAGGTCCGGTGGGCGGTCCTTTCCAGGTCGGCGATCGGCTGCAGCGCGGCCTTCTGGAAGAGCGTGGACAGCTCGTCGATGATGCGCTGCTGGCCGTCGCTGAGCTCCTGGCGGGCGTGGCCGTCGGCCACGTTCAGCTGGCTGTCGAGAGCCAGGATTTCGAGTTCGGTGAGGTTGACATTGCTCGAGATCATCTCTACGCCCCGTCGTGTTCTACCGGGAAATCCGGATGCTGTGCTGGTCAAGCCATTGGTTGATCTGCAGGACCGACTCCATGTCGGTCAGGTCGCGCCACGCCCGCTTGGGCTCGATCGGCGACTCCAGCAGTGCCCTGGCCCTGCCGGTGTCGATGAGCGGCAGGACGGGGGCGCCGGAGTCGTCGAGGAGCCGGCCGAGCTCCGACTTCAGCAGCGGCGCGTACCCCGGGTCACGGCCGGTGGGGAACTGGCTGGGCCCCCGCTCCAGGACGGAGGCGGGCAGCAGGTCGGCGACGGCCGCCCTGAGCAGGCTCTTGGGCTTGCCGTCGAAGGTCTTCATCGCCCACGGCACGTTGAAGAGGTACTCGACGAGCCGGTGGTCGCAGAACGGCCAGCGCAGCTCCAGCCCGCCGGCCAGGCTGACGCCGTCGTCGAGCGCGCAGCCGAACTCCTGCCACCCCTGCAGGTGCAGGTAGTAGATCTCGCGCATGCGCCGCTCGTCCGGGTCCTCCCCCTCCAGGTACGGCATGCCGGCCAGGTCCTCGCGGTACCGGTCGGCGCAGTAGCCGGGCACGTCGAGCTCCTTGAGCAGGTCGGGCGCGAACAGCCCGGTGCCGAGCCCGTCGGGCGGCAGGTGGTGGGCGGTGGCGGCGACCCACGGGTAGGTCTGGGCGGCGACGACCTCGGGCCGGTCCATGCCCATGAAGGAGGCGAAGACGGTGTCGGCCTGCTCGCCGGCCAGTACGACGCTGACTTTCTCGCTGACGCGCCTGGCCAGTGCCCGCAGGGACGCGGGGAACTGGGGCGCGGCGACCGGCAGGTCCTGCTGGGCGGCGACCGCGGTGCGCCGCAGCACCGGGTCGGTGACGGCGACGCCGTCCAGTTCGACGAACTCGTGCTCGGAGCCGATGTGCGCGGCCACCTCGCGGGCGTAGGGCGCGTCCTCGCTCGCCCGCATCGGCCCGGGGCCGCCCGCGGCGCCGCCGGGGTAGCCGACGGTGAACGTGCGCAGCGGCCCGTCGCCCCGATCCGCCAGGGTCTTGGCGGCGATCGCGGCGACCGTGCTGGAGTCGAGGCCGCCGGACAGCAGCACGCCCACGGGGACGTCGGCGTCGAGCTGCTGGGCCACCGAGTGTTCGAGCAGCTCGCGGACGCGGGCCACGGTGGTCTCGTGGTCGTCGGTGTGCGGTCTGGCCGCCAGTCGCCAGTAGAGGTGCTCGTGGACGCCGGAGCGGCTGACGGTGACGACCTCGCCGGGCCGTACGCGCCGCATGCCCTTGACCGGGCTGCGGCCGACACTGCTGGTGAAGGCGAGCAGCTCGCGCAGGCCGTCGAGGTCGGCCACCCGCTCGACGAGCGGGTGGGCGAGCACGCCCTTCGGCTCCGAGGCGAAGACGACGCCGGAGACGGTCGGGTAGTAGAACATCGGCTTGACGCCCATGCGGTCGCGGACCAGCAGCAGCCGCTCGCGGCCGGTGTCCCAGATCGCGAAGGCGAACATGCCGTCCAGGTGCTCGGGGCAGCGCTCGCCCCACTCCAGGTAGGCGTGCAGCAGCACCTCGGTGTCGCTGCGGGTGGCGAACGTGTGGCCGAGCGCCTTCAGCTCGGCCCGTAGCGCGTCGTGGTTGTAGATCTCGCCGTCGAAGGCGAGGACGGCGCCGCCGTGCGCCATGGGCTGGGCGCCGCCGCCCAGGTCGAGCGCGGCTCTGCGCCGGTGGCCGAGCACGGCGCGCGAGGAGGCCCACAGGCCCTCGCCGTCCGAGCCGCGCCACGCGAGCGCGCCGAGCTGCGCCAGCACGATGTTGCGGTCCAATGCGAGATCACGGTGGAAATCCACCCATCCTGCGATGCCGGCCATCCGCCAGTTCCTCCGCGCGATTCGGGGACGCTTGCCCCGGTATGGTGGCAACCCGGTTTCGGCGCGGCCTGTAGCCGTGATCCAGACGGGAGCCAGCCCGCTTGGTCTAGGCGGTGGTAGTGCTGACACCACCCCGGGATCTCTCGTCGCCACCCGGGTCTTTCGCGCCCGATCTCGGTTGACTGGGACCCATGACAGAGACCGCCACCGTGACGACGGACGCCGTACGCCTGATCGACCTCTCCCGCGTCTACGGCGAGGCACCGAACGAGGTCGCCGCGCTGCGCGGGGTCAGCACCACCTTCCCCGCCCGCTCCTTCACCGCGATCATGGGCCCGTCGGGCTCCGGCAAGTCCACGCTGCTGCAGTGCACCGCCGGGCTCGACCAGCCGACCGGCGGGAAGGTGCTCATCGGCGGCGCCGACCTGGGCGAGCTCAACGAGCGCCAGCGCACCGAGCTGCGCCGTGACCGCCTGGGCTTCGTCTTCCAGTCCTTCAACCTCATCGCCTCGCTGACCGCCGCCCAGAACGTGGCGCTGCCGATCCGCCTGTCGGGCCGCCGCCCGCCGCGCGCGTGGATCCGCGAGGTGCTCACGCTGGTCGGCCTCGGCGAGCGCATGGGTCACCGCCCGGCGGAGCTGTCCGGCGGGCAGCAGCAGCGTGTGGCCATCGCCCGCGCCATCGCCGCACAGCCCGAGGTGATCTTCGCCGACGAGCCCACCGGCGCCCTCGACAGCAAGTCCGGCCGCGAGGTGCTGGCGCTGCTGCGCCGCCTGGTCGACGAGCGCGGCGACACCGTGGTGATGGTGACGCACGACCCGTTCGCCGCCTCCCACGCCGACCGCGTGCTCTTCCTGTCCGACGGCCTCCTGGTGGACGAGCTGCGTCAGCCCAGCTCCCGCACGGTCGCCGCCCGCCTGGCCGAACTGGAGGCGGCGTGACCACCATCTCCGCCCTGCCCGCGCGGCCGGGCGTACGCACCCGCACGCTGCTGTCGGTCGCCTGGCGCACCCTGCGCAGCCGCGTCTCCGGGTTCGCGGGCGCGGTGATCGCGCTCGCCCTGGGCGTCGCCTTCGCGGGCGGCGCGACCTCGATGCTGGCCTCCGGCTCCGCCCTCCCGCCCGAGACCCCCGAGGCGGTACGGCGGGCCGTGTCGGAATCCGGCGCGCTGCTGGTCATGCTGGCCGTGATCGGCGCCTTCGTCACCGTCTTCGTGGTGGCCGGGACCTTCGCCTTCATCGTCGCCCAGCGGCGCAAGGAACTGGCCGTGCTGCGCACCGTCGGCGCCGCGCCCCAGCAGGTGCGGTGGATGGTGCTGGCCGAGTCGGCGTTCGCCGCGATCCTGGCCTCCACGCTGGGCGTGCTGCTGGCCGGGCCGCTCATGGCCGCGATGGCGGCGCTGCTGCGCTCGCAGGAACTCCTGCCCGCCGCCTTCACCCCGAGCCTGTCGCCGGGCGCGCTGGCCGGCTGCTTCGCCGCCGGGGTGCTGGTGGGCCTGGTCGCCACGGTGGCCGCCGCCCGGCGGGCCGCCGCCGTCCGGCCCGTCGAGGCGCTGCGCGCCGCGGCCCTGGCCGACCAGCCGATCGGCAAGGGCCGCTGGCTGGGCGGGCTGGCCGCGCTGGCGGCCGGCGGCGGCATGCTGGCCCTGGTGCCGGTGGCGCCGCCGGACGGGCGGATGCCGCTGACGATGTTCGTCTCGATGCCGCTGGTGATCGGCTTCGCGCTGCTGTCGCCGGTCTTCGCCGCCTGGACCAGCGCGCTGGTGGCCGCGCCGCTGACCCGCCTGACCGCCGCCACCGGCGAGCTGGCCAGGGAGAACGTGCGGATGGCGGCCCGGCGTACCGCGGCCACCGCCGCGCCGGTGCTCATCACGGTCGGGCTGGCCGGGTCGCTGCTCGGCGGCACCACGCTGCTGGGCGAGGCGATGGCCGCCGACGCCGAGCAGGTGTGGCGCTCCGACCTGGTCGTGTCCGGCGCCGGGAGCGCCGAGGCGGCCCGGTGGCTGGGTGGGCGGGCCGGGGTGGGCGCGGCCGTACCGGTGACGTCGGGTCAGGTGGAGGTGCACGCCAACCGCACCACCCGCACGGTGCCCGCGCAGGGCGTGGACCCGGCCGGGATCGGCCAGGTCATGAACCTCACCAAGGTCGAGGGCAGCCTGGAGGCACTGCGCGAGGGCGCGGTCGCGGCCGATCGGCGCCAGGCCTCGGCGCTCGGCTGGCGGCTCGGTGAGAAGGTCGAGTTGCGGCTGGCGGGAGGGGTGAAGGCCACGCCTCGGCTGGCCGCGCTCTACGAGGGCTCCCCGCTGGGCGGCGGGCTGCTCGTGCCGCCGGGCATGCTCAAGGGCGCGGACGCGGGCTGGAGCGCCGTGCACGTGTCCGCCGACCGGCCCGCGGCGATCCGCGCCGAGCTGGAGAAGCGCTGGCCCAAGCTGAAGGTGTTCGACACCGTGGAGATCATGACCATGGTGAGCGGGGCCCGGCAGGAGGGCATGCGCATCGGGGCCATCGCGCTGGCCGGGTTCGCCGTGGCGTACACGCTGATCGCGGTGGCCAACACCTCGGCGTTGTCGTTCGGGGCGCGCCGCGGGGAGTTCGCGCGGCTGCTGTTCCTGGGGGCGCGGCGGGCTCAGGTGCTGCGGATGGCGCTGTGGGAGGCGTTGTGCGTGGCCGCCACGGGCGTGCTGCTCGGTGGCGCGGTCACCGTGGTGGCGGTGCTGGGGCTGCGCGGCGTGCTGGGCGGGCTCGGGCTTGAGGTGCCCACCGCGTTCCCCTGGACCGAGGCGGGGCTGGTGGCGCTGGCCTGCGCGCTGGTCGTGGTGGTCTCCGCGCTCGTGCCCACGGCGCTGCTGCTGCGCCGCCGTACCTCCGTCGCCGAGGCGGCGGTCTAGCGGGCGATTAGCGGGCGCCTTCGCGCAGGTATCGGAGCACCGCCGCGACCCGGCGGTGCTCCTCGTCGCTCGGCTCCAGCAGGAGCTTGGCGAAGATGTTGCCCACGTGCTTGAGCACGGCCGCCTCGGTGACCACGAGCTCGCGCGCGATCGCGCTGTTGGACCGGCCCTCGGCCATCCGCGCGAGCACCTCGCGCTCGCGCGGCGTCAGGCGCTCCAGGCCGGGGTCCTGGCGGTTCTCCAGCAGGCGCACCACCACCGTGGGGTCGATGGCGGTGCCGCCCGCGGCCACCCGGGTGACGGCGTCCAGGAAGTCCTCGATCTCGCCCACCCGGTTCTTCAGCAGGTAGCCGACGCCCCGCCCGGAGCCCGACTCCAGCAGCTCCATCGCGTACGAGCGCTCGACATACTGCGACAGCACCAGCACCGCCACCTTCGGGTGCTCGGTGCGGATGCGCAGGGCCGCGCGCAGCCCCTCGTCGCGGAACCCGGGCGGCATCCGCACGTCCACGACCGCGACGTCCGGCAGGTGCCGGTCGACGGCGGCCAGTAACGACGGCGCGTCGCCGACGGAGGCCACGACCCGATGGCCGAAGCGCTCCAGGATGTGGCGCAGCCCCTCGCGCAGCAGCACCGCGTCGTCCGCGATCACGACGTCCACGTAACCTCCACCCGCAGGGTCGTTCCCCCGCCTTCCGGACTGGACAGGCTGACCGTGCCGCCCACCGCCGCCACCCGGTCGGCCAGGCCGACCAGCCCGGTGCCGGCGGCGGTGTCGGCGCCGCCGACGCCGTCGTCGCCGACCTGCAGCACGATGCGGCCGGGCGCGTCGCGCAGCAGCAACTCGGCGCCGCTCGCGCCGCTGTGCTTGGCGAGGTTGGTGAGCGCCTCACAGCCCGCGAAGTACAGAGCGGACTCCACCGACTCGGGCGGGCGTCCGTGCGAGGTCTCCACGCGTACGGTCACCGGCACCGGACACCGCTCCGCGGCCTCGGCCAGCGCCCCTTCGAGCCCACGGTCGGTCAGGATGGGCGGATGGATGCCGCGTACGAGGTCCTGGAGCTCGGCCAGCGTCTCCCCCGCCTCCCGGTGGGCCCGCTCGACCAGCTTCCTGGCCTCGGGGTCGGCTCCGGCCAGCTCCATCTTGACCAGCCCGAGCGTCATCATCAGCCCGGTGAGCCGCTGCTGGGTGCCGTCGTGCAGGTCGCGTTCGAGGCGGCGGCGCTCGCTGTCGAAGGCGTCGGCGAGCCGGGCCCGCGAGCGGTCCACCTCGATGAGCCGCAGCTCCAGTTCTTCCTCCGGCGGCTGCGTGAGCAGCGTACGGGCCAGCCCGGCCTCGGCCGCCGCGACGGCGGTCACCAGGTAGGCGCCCAGGACGAGCAGCAGCAGCCCGGCCAGCGAGGCCCCCCACGCGAGCGCCGGGTCGGAGGTGACCTTCTGCCAGGACGGGTTGGCCGACGGCGAGAACGGCAGCAGGCGCCAGAACGGGGCCAGCAGCGGGCCGCCGGCCAGCAGCGCGAGCACCAGCAGGGCGACGGCGTTGAGCGGGCCGAGCAGGCAGAGCAGCAGCCCGTGCCCGGCCTCGCGCCAGGTGGCCGCCTCGCGCAGCAGCGGCCTGCCATGATGGCGGCCGCCGTGTGGGTCTGGGGCCGGGCGGCCGTCGACCAGGCGTAGCCGGGCCCGTTCGACCCGGCCGAGCGTCTCGGCCCAGCGCGGCAGCAGGCGCAGCAGTGGCACGCCGACGACGATGGGGACGGTCACCACACCGACGACGAGCAGCACGACGGTCCCGGCCAGCCAGACGACCGCGACGAGGAAGCCGCCGAGCAGGTAGGCGACCGAGCGCCAGGGCCGGGAGCTGAGCGGCACCCGCGCCGGAGCGCTGACCAGCCCTTCCCACGGCCCGCCCTCGATCCCCACGATCCTCATCCTAATGAGGGAATTGAGCCTGGTTAGTGGCCCGCGCCAGGCGGGATGGAGGCTCATTGCCGATCTCCCCGGCGCTTCCTAGGCTGCGGGACATGACGCTGACCGGGTACTCCCTGCCGTTGTCCCCGTCCGGAAGCTCCTCCTCCCTCACCTCGCCGCCCTGGTACTTCTCCGGCGAGGTGGTCATGGTCGACTACCGCGTCGACGCGGCCGCCGCCGCCCGCTTCCTGCCACCGGAGCTTGAGCTCGGCCCCGATCCGGGGGCCGCGGCCGCGGTGTTCGCCGAGTGGCAGTGGTGCTCGGAGTCGGGCGCGGAGCTGGAGGACCCGGCGGGCAGCCGGTTCTCGGAGTTTCTGATCCTGCTGGGCTGCTCGTTCGGCGGGTCGCCGATGGCGCGCTGCCCGTACGCGTGGGTGGACCAGGCGGTGCCGCTGATGCGCGGCTGGGTCCAGGGCATGCCGAAGCAGTTCGGGTCGGTGCATCTGACCAGGCCGGTCCAGGTGGGCAGGGCGGGGCCGCGCATGGCCGCCGGCGGACGCTTCAGCGCCAGCCTCGCGGTGCGCGACCGGCGGGTGGCCGAGGTGGCGGTGACGCTGGCCGAGCCCGCCGAGCCGCCGCACCTGCACACGGTGCCGCTGGTGCACAACCGGCACTTCCCGGCCTGGGTGCCGGGCGAGAAGCCGCTGCACCAGCTCGTCGCCTCGTCGGTGCGGGACGTGGAGTTCGGGCCGGTGTGGCGTGGCTCGGGCGCGTTCCGGCTGCTGCCCGGCGCGGACGAGGATCTCGCCTCGCTGGCACCGGTCGAGGTCGGCGCCGGATACGCCTTCAGCTACGCCGAGACGCTGGTGAGCGGCCGCCGCCTGGGCTGAGCACACACGCCCGGCCGCCGCCTGGGCTGAGCACACACGCCCGGCCGCCGGCCGGGTCGAGCGCACACGCCCGGCCGCCGGCTGGGCTGAGTGCGCACGCGGGCCCCGGGACGGAACACCGCCCCGGGGCCTTTTCCCGCGCGGGTCCGTAAGAACACCACGCGGGGCCGGAAGGACACCACTCAGGGTCAGAAGAACACCACCGTGCCCGCGTGCACCCGGCGGCGGAACGTCCACCACATCCATGCCTGCATCGCCGCCAGCACCGGCACGATGACGACGAGGAAGCCGCTCAGCACGCTCAGCGTCGCCGGGTCCGCGGTGACGTCCGACAGGCCACCGGCCAGGCGCAGGCTCGCCAGCACCGCCGGTACGGCCGCCGCGAACGAGGTCAGCGCGACGGCCCTGCCGTACCGGGACTTGGCGAGGGCGGCGGGGGCGGCCCAGAGCGCGGCGGCGGCGAGCAGCCCGAGCAGGACGACCGGCGCGGTCGTGGCGATCCCGCCGGGGCCGGGCACGGCGAGCTGGGCGAGGGAGGCGAGCGCGAGCAGCCCGGCGGCGGGGCGCGACAGGCGGGTGGCCGTGGCGGTGGCGCGGGCCGCGAGGTCGGCGGGCAGGCGGGCGGCCAGGAAGACGGCGCCGTGCGTGGTGAACAGCAGCACCATCACCAGGGCCCACACCGCGGCGTTGATCCCGGCCACGAGCCAGCGGTCGGTCAGCGGCGGCGGGCCGGTCAGCAGCGCGCCCACGAGCAGCCCCCAGAAGACGGCGAACACGCCGCTGGACCCGCCCAGCATCGCGTCCCACCCGGCGCGCCAGCGCGGCGACGGGCGGCGGCTGCGGAACCAGATCGCCGCGTCGCGCACCACCCAGATGAGCAGCCCGGCCACGATGAGCAGGTAGAGACCGCCGAGCAGGTGGTCCTTCATCAGCGGGAAGGCGCCGGCGAGCACGCCGCCGACGGCCACCAGCCACACCTCGTTGCCCAGGAAGAAGGGTCCGATGGAGGTGAGGACGGCCCGCCGCTCGTACTCGCCGCCGCCGAGGCGGCGCAGCAGCAGCCCGGCGCCGATGTCGAACCCGTCCACGACGAAGTATCCGGCGAACAGCAGGCCCAGCAGGATCGGCCAGAGAAGGTCCATGGTCTGCTCCTTCAGAAGCTGTGGGCAGAGGCGGGCTTGGCCACCTGGTCGAGAGTGGAGCCGAACAGCTCGTCGTCCGGGCCTCTCCGGACGAAGCGCGCGATCAGCACGTAATCCACGACCGCCAGCGTGCCGAGCACCAACGTGAACCCGACGAAGGAGATCAGCACGACGGCGGCCGGGAGATCGGAGACGGCCTTGTCGGTGGTCAGCAGGCCGTAGACGGTCCATGGCTGACGGCCCACCTCCCGCACCAGCCAGCCGGAGATCACCGCGACGAACGGCAGCGGGACCATGATCAGGAGCACGTAGAGCGGGAAGCGCAGCCTTACCACCCAGTTGCGGAACAGCAGGATGAGGCAGACGAGCAGGATGAGCGCCATGACGAAGGCGCTGTTCATCATGATCTGGTACGGCACGCCGATCCACCCCGGCGGCGCCCAGTCACCGGGCCCGAACTGCTGCTCCATGGCCTGTTGCGCCGCCGCCAGCCGTTCCGGCTCGCCGTACATCTGGGCGAGCTTGGCCGGTTGGGTCTTCTCGATCACGACCTCCTGCAGGAAGCCCCAGTGGATGATCGAGAACGCGCCGATCGGGGCGGCGATCAGTCCCCAGCGCATCGACCGGCGGAAGACCTCCACCTCCCGCGTGCGCTTGATGAAGTGATAGGCGCTGATCCCGGCCACGAACAGCCCGCCGGCCAGCACGGCCGCGGAGATCACGTGCAGCAGCGTGTCGATGAGGTTGCTGTTGGCCACAAGCGCGCCGAAGTCGGTGAGGTAGGCCTGGTCGCCGCGCATCTCGTAGCCCACCGGATGCTGCAGGAACGCGTTCGCGACCATGATCCAGAAAGCCGAGGCGTAGGCGGTGAGCGCCACCAGCCAGATCAGCGTCAGATGGACGCCCTTGCGGATCCGGTCCCAGCCGAAGATCCACATGCCGAGGAAGGTGGCCTCGGCGACGAACGCGATGAGCGTCTCCAGGGCCAGCGGCACGCCGAAGACGTTGCCGGTCACCTTCGACAGGCCGCTCCAGTTCAGCCCGAACTGGAACTCCATCACCAGGCCCGTGACGATGCCGACCGCGTAGTTGACGACGTAGATCTTGCCCCAGAACTTCGTCATGCGGCGGTAGACCGGGTTTCCGGTGATCGTGTAGGCGGTCTGCATGCCCGCCACGAACAGCACCAGCCCCAGCGTCAGCGTGACGAAGAGGAAGTGGATCGAGGTCGTCGTCGCGAACTGCAACCTCGACAACAGCAGGTTGTCCATGGTTCACCAGCCTGTCAGTCCAGGTCGGAAGGGGGCGTCCGCCGCAGGGAGGCTTCTGCGCCTACCCCGGCGGACGCAGTGGGCGTGGCCGGCTACTCCCCCGGCTGTAGGCGGCTGTTGACCAGGTCGATGAACTCGCTCGGCAGCTTCACGCCGCCGACCTCGTCGTCGCCGAGCTTGACGCCGAACTCGCGCTCGACGCGCACGGTCATCTCCAGTACGGCCAGCGAGTCGTAGTCGAGGTCGGCGAAAGGCGTGTCGAGGATGTCGCCGTCCAGGTCGACGGCCTCTCCCTCACCCGCGGCCTCCCTCATGATGCGCCGCAGGTCGTCCAGGGTGAACACGGTCATGGTCGCTCCCTTTCTTCGTTGGAGTGGGCAGTTTGAGCAGGAGGGTGGCCAGCAGCCCGACGCCCGCGCAGACGGCGGCGGCGAGCAGGACCAGCGTGAGCGCCGAGCCGTAGCCGCCGGTGACCGCCGTGCGCAGCGCCTCGGGCAGCGCGCTGACCGTCTCCGGGTCGCCGGCGGCGGCCACGGCCCGGGTGAGCTGGTCCTCCGGCACGCGGGCGGCCAGTTCGGCCCCCAGCCGCGCCTGGAAGGCGCCGCTGAGCGCGGCCAGGCCGAGCGTGCCGCCGAGCTGGCGGCTGAGCGACTGCAGCCCGATCGCCGAGCCGAGGTCGCGGCGGGGCGCGTGGTTCATGACGGCCACGGAGTAGACCTGGAAGATCAACGCCAGCCCGACGCCGAACACGAGCGCGCCGGCCAGCATCGCCGCCCCCTCCGCCACGGCCAGCGCGACCAGCCCGCCGGTCAGCAGCACGCCGCCGAGCACGGCGAACATCTGCGGCCGTCCGGCGCGGGCCATGAACGAGCTGAGGCCCAGGGAGACGATCAGTGACCCGGCGGTGAGCGGCATGAGCGCCAGCCCGGCGCCGGTCGCCGACTCGCCGCGCGCCACCATGAGCAACGGCAGGAAGGTGACCGCCGCGAACATCGTGAGACCGGTGACGAAGCCCTGGACGTTCGCGACGACGAGCACCGGGTCGCGGAAGAGCCGCAGCGGGATGATCGGCTGCTCGGCCCGCCGTTCCACCCGCAGCCAGGCGATCACCAGGACGATCGCAGCCGCGCCGAGACCGACGACGACCGGCGAGCCCCACGCGTGGGCGACGCCGGCCCAGCTGCTGACCAGCACCAGGCAGGTGCAGACGCCGCCGAGCAGCGCCGCGCCCAGGTAGTCGATGCGCACCCGCGTCTCGGGCCGCGGCAGCAACCGGGTCCTGGCGATGAGCGCGACCGAGATCAGCGCCACCGGCACGGTCAGCCAGAACGTCCAGCGCCAGTTGATCCAGTCGGTGATGAGGCCGCCCAGGAACGGGCTGATCGCCGCCGAGGCGTTGAGCGTGGTGGCGAACCAGATCTGGTAGCGCATGCGTTGCTCGGGGGTGAGCAGCTCGGCGTAGATGGCCATGGCCGAGACCATGAGACCGCCCGCGCCGACGCCCTGGACGATGCGGAACAGCACGAGCTGCGGCATCGACTGGGCCAGCGCGCACAGCACCGACCCGGCGGTCAGCAGGGCCAGCGCCAGGATGAAGACCTGCTTGCGGCCGAGGACGTCGCTGAGCTTGCCGTACAGCGGGGTGGTGACGGTGGAGGCGAGCACCGCCCCGGTGGTGACCCAGGCGAACAGGTCCAGCCGCCCGAACTCGCCCACGATCGCGGGCATCGCGGTCGCGGTGATGTTGAGGTCCACCATCGCCAGGAACTGCGCCAGCGCCACGGCGACCAGCGGCAGCGCCACGCCCTGGCGGGTCCCGGCGTTCACCATGGCCGCTCCTCTTCCTCGGCGCGTTCCTCCTCGGGCACCGGGAACCAGATCCAGAACACTCCGGCCTTGGCGATCTGCTCCAGCAGGTGCATGACCACTCCCCTCACCGCGTCGCCCGGCACAGGACGCGCGCCAGCGCGTCCGGCAGTTCATCCGGCGAGCCGCCGCGCCAGGCCACGATGCCGTCCGGCCGCACCAGTACCGCCCCGTCCCGCTCCACGCCGTAGCGCGCGGCGAACTCCGGCGCCCACACGACGTGCACGTCGAGATCCGGTACGGCCGCGCGCCAGCGTTCACCGGCGGACCCGGTCAGCAGGCACGGCTCCCGCCCGAACAGGTCGAGCGTCGAGCGGCCGTCGCCCAGCTGGACATGCGGCGCCCGGGTGCCCGGCTCGCCCGCCGGCTCGGCGTACTCGCCCTCGCCGTAGCGGAAGCCCAGCGTGAGCGTCAGGTCGTCGAGCAGCCCCGCGTCGGCGGCCGGGCGGCCGAAGCCGGTGCCCGAGGTGACCCTGCGCAGGCACTGCTCGACGGTGAACTCCGCCACCGGGGCGCGCTCGGCCTCGTAGGTGTCGAGCAGCTCGGGTCCCGCCTTGCCCCGCAGCACGTGGGCGAGCTTCCAGGCCAGGTTGTGCGCGTCCTGGATGCCGGTGCTGGCGCCGAAGCCGCCCACCGGTGGCATCACGTGGACCGCGTCCCCGGCGAGGAACACGCGGCCTTCGCCGTACCGGGTGGCCGACAGTGCCGACAGCTCCCACGACTGGGTGTCGAGGATGCGCACCGGCAGCCCCGGCGCCCCGATCGCCGCCCTGACCAGCTGGACGCAGCGGGGCCACGGGTAGTCGGCCGAGCTCTGGCCCTTGGCCGGGTCGTACTGGATGTAGAGCGTGCCCTGCGTGAGCGTGTCGTCGTGGACGAGCAGCGCTTCGACGGTGTCGTTGACCACCTGGCAGATGGCGAAGCGGCGTTCGCCCAGGTACTCGCGCAGGTCGGCCTTGAACACGATGCTGAGCTGGCGCAGGAGCGCGGGCGTGCCCTTGAGCTCGATGCCGAGGCGCTGCCTGACGCGGCTGCGCACCCCGTCCGCGCCGATCAGGTACCGGGCCCTGATCCGCTCCGCCGAGCCGTCGCCACGGCTGCGCACGGTCGCGGTGACGCCGTCGCCGTCCTGCTCGAAGGCCGAAAGCTCGACGCCGAAGTCGACCCGCGCGCCCAACTGCACCGCGTGCTCGCGCAGCAGCGGCTCCAGCCGGTCCTGGCTGCACAGCGCCCACGGCGACGGGCTGAGCCGGTCGAGGTCGGTGGCGGTGGGCAGATCGGCGCGGAACATCTCCTTGCCGGTCAGGCTCTCCACGCGGGCCCGCATCGTGTGCCCGGCGAAGCCCTTGCTGGCCTCCAGTACGGCCGGCTCCAGGCCGACCTGGCGCAGCAGTTCGACCGCGCGCGGGTTGAAGCCGCGCGCCCTCGGATGGATGGACAGGTCGGCGCGGCGCTCCACCACCCGGCAGGAGACGCCGTGCCAGGCCAGGAAGGCGGCGGCCGACAGGCCGACCACACCGCCGCCGACGATCAGGACCTCGGTCTCGCTCATGGCTTGCGGGCGGTGATGAGCGTGTTGTGCGTACCGAGGTCGGCCTCGGTCAGCCCGCTGAACCCGGCCTTCTCCAGCCAGGAGCGGCAGTCGGCCCGCGTGTACTCCGAGCCGTGCGGCGTGACCATGAGCATGTTGAGGCTGGTCAGCAACGCTCCCGCCGGGCCCTGGCGGTCGTCGTCGATCATCGGGTCGCAGATCAGCAGCACGCCGCCGGACGGCAGCGCGGAGAAGGCGGCGGCCACGAGCTGCTCGCGCTCGCTCACCCCCCAGTCGTGCAGCACGTGGCTCATGACCAGCGCCTGCGCGCCCGGCATCGGGTCGTCGAAGAAGTTGCCCGGATGGAAGGTGATCTTCCCGGAGAGCCCGAGCTGGGTCATGTGCTCGTGGAAGACCGGCTCGACGCCGGGCAGGTCCATGACGCCCGCCTCGATGTGCGGGTGTCCGCGCAGGATCGCCGCGGCCAGGTTGCCGCGCGCCCCGCCCACGTCGACCACCGAGGTGACCGTGGACCAGTCGAACGCCTCGGCCAGCACCGGGCCGATCATGCCGTTGAGGTAGTCCATGCCGGCGGTGAAGTTCCGCCAGGCGGCCGTGGTGCGGTACTGCTCGGTGAACATCTGCGCGCCGGAGCCCCACCGGTTCTGCGGCTCGCCGGTGCGCAGGGCGTCGATGAGCTGGTTCCAGCGGGCGTCGGCCGCGTTCAGGAAGGCGCCCACGTAGGAGGCGCGGTCGGAGTTGAGGTAGTGCTCGGCCAGCGGGGTGTTGTGGTAGATCTCGCCCTCGCGGCTGAGCACGCCGAGCGCGACGAGCGTGTCGAAGAAGTCGCGGGCGCCGCGTGGATGCAGCTCCAGGCGTTTGGCCAGTTCGTCGGACGAGGCGGGCGCGCCGGACAGGGTGGTGAAGACGCCGAGCTCGGCCGCCGTCAGCACCGTCTTGCGGCTGAAGTAGGCCGTGCCCAGGCGCCACAGCGGCTCTGCGCTGACGGCGGGCGCGGTCATCTCGCTGGTCATACGGGACCTCCATCGGTGGTGAGCTGGAAGGACGGGTTTGCGGGGCCCGGTCGCAACCGGGCGGCGATGCGGGTGCGGGCCAGCGCGAGCGCGGCCGCGACGAGAAGGGGCAGGATCGTGAGCACGAGGAAGTAGCCGGGCCCGGGGCCCTGCGCGGCCTGTGGTCCGGCGCCGCCGGGCATGGCCAGCCGCGCCAGCTGGCCGCCGACGACGGCGCCGACCGCCCCGGCCAGCCACCACAGCCCCATGAGCTGGCTGGTGGCCCCGGCCGGCGCGACCATGGCGGTCACCCCGAGCCCGACCGTGCCGATGATCAGTTCGGCGATCGACAGCGTCAGGTAGACCACGACCAGCCACAGCGGCGAAGCCGCCGGGCTCTGCGCGGCGAAGACCATGAGCAGGAAGCTGCCGGCCGCGATCACCAGCCCCGCCGCCAGCTTCACCGGTACGGCCAGCCGCCCCGCCGGCCCGCCCCACACCCGCGCCAGCACCGGCGCGGCCAGCAGCACGAACAGCGGATGCAGCGACTGGAACCAGCTCGCCGGAACCAGGAACCCGCCCACCTGCCGGTCGGTCGAGACGGCGGCGAAGTGGTTGAGCACCGAGTTGCTCTGGCTGACCAGCAGGAACAGTACGGCCGTGGTGAGGAAGACCCAGGCGTAGGCGCGCAGCCGTACCCGCTCGTCCGCCGACGCCCGTTTGAGGATCGCCCGTGAGTACGGCAGCGGCGCGAGGAGTACCAGCAGACCGACCACGGCCACGAGCACCTCCACCCGCAGCACCCCCCGGACGGCGGCGGCGATCAGCCCCGCCGCCACGACGGCCACCGCCACGGCGCTCCAGAGCCGCAGCCGCCGCAGGGCGGCCGGATCGGCGGGCTGACCGGGCTCGCGGCCGAGTTCGCCGAAGTGCCTGCGGCCCCGGGCGAAGACGGCGATGCCGATGCCCATCCCGATCGCGGCGGTGCCGAAGCCGAGATGCCAGTCGACGGTCTCGCCCACGAAGCCGGTGATCAGCGGCGCGAGCAGCGCGCCGACCTGGATGCTGACGAAGAAGACGGAGAACGCCGCCTCGCGCTCGGCCGCCTGGCCGGGCGGGTAGAAGGAGCCGAGCAGCGCGGAAAGGTTGGGTTTGAGCAGGCCGGTACCGGCCGCGATCAGCGTGATGCCGAGGTAGAACGTCGCCTCGGCCGGGACCACCAGCGTGAGGTGGCCGCACGCGATGAGGATCGCGCCGAACAGGACCGCGCGCTGCGGCCCGAACACCCGGTCGCCCAGCCAGCCGCCCGGCACCGAGGCGACGAACGTGGCCGAGATGTAGAGCCCGACCAGGGCGCCCGCACTGCCGGGAGGCATGCCGAGCCCGTCGGGACTGGTCGCGTAGAGGAAGAGGATGGCCATCATCCCGAAGAAGCTGAATCGCTCCCACAGGTCGGTCATGAACAGCGTGCTGAACCAGCGCGGCTGTCGCCAGGGAAGCAGCGATGGCGCCATGGGCATCCACTCCCGTCGCTCGGGGGCCGGTCCGTCGGCAGCGATGCTGGCACCCGGATCTTGTGCCGGGTTTGTGTCTCCTTGGTGCCCGAGTCGTCTCCAGCGCCGCTCAACGTCCGCACGACGGCCGCCCGGTATGGCTGGGGGATGCGCAGATTCCCCTTCGTCCCCCGCTGCCCCGGCGAGCCGGCGCCCGAGTTCGAGCAGCTCAGGCGGGAGGAGCCGGTGAGCAAGGTGACCTTCCCGACCGGCGACACCGCCTGGCTGGTCACCACCTACGAGGACAACAAGGCCGTGATGGGCGACCAGCGCTTCAGCCGGGCCCACACCACCCGGCCGGGCGCGCCCCGCCTGCAGCCGATCCCGCCGGACCCGAACTCGATGTTCAGCATGGACCCGCCCGAGCACACGCGGCTGCGCCGGCTGGTCTCACCGGCCTTCAACAACCGCAGGACCGCCGCGCTGCGCCCGGTCATCGAGCGCGAGGTGGACCTGCTCGTCGCCGCGCTGAAGGAGGCCGGGCCGCCCGCCGACCTGGTCTCGCTGTTCGCCAGGCGGCTGCCGATCACCGTCATCTGCGAGCTGCTCGGCGTGCCCGCCGCCGACCGCGACACCATCGCGGGCTTCGTGGACGTTCTGCTCAGCCTCACCCAGTACCCGCCCGAGCAGGTCGCGGCCACCCGGGCCGAGCTCAAGCGGTACCTGGCCGGGCTGATCGCCGACCGGCGCGCCGACCCGCGCGACGACCTGGTCAGCGAGCTGATCGCCATGCGCGACTCCGGTGACCGGCTCAGCGAGGACGAACTGGTCATGCTCGGCGCCACCGTCCTGACCGGCGGCTTCCTCAGCACCGCCAGCGAGATCGCGTTGTCGTTCCTGTGCCTGTTCCGTCACCCCGCCGAGCTGGAACGGCTGCGCGCCGACCCCGGCCTGCTGCCGTCCGCCGTGGACGAACTGCTGCGCTACAACGCCCTCACCACCGGCGGCGGCCTCCTGCGGATCGCCACGGAGGACGTGAAGCTGGGCAACGTGACCGTCGCCGCCGGCGAGGCCGTGCTGCCCGCGATCTCCTCGGCCAACCGGGACCCGAGCGTCTTCCACGACCCGGACGTGTTCGACGTCGGCCGCGAGGACAACCCCCACCTCACCTTCGGCCACGGCATGCACTACTGCCTGGGTGCCCGCCTGGCCCGGCTGGAGCTGGAGATCGCGCTGGCCGGGATGTTGCGTGGCCTGCCGGGGGTACGGCTGGCCGTACCGGTGGAGGAGCTGCGCCCGCAGGGCGGGCACCTCATCCGCGGCCTGCCCGAACTGCCCGTGACCTGGTGAGGTTCTTCAGAGCCTTCTGCGGGGCGTGACGAGGCCGGACTCGAAGGCGATCACCACGAGCTGCGCCCGGTCGCGCGCGCTCAGCTTGATCATGGCCCGGCTGACGTGGGTCTTGGCGGTCGCCGGGCTGACCACCATGCGCTCGGCGATCTCCTTGTTGGACAGGCCCGCGGCGACCAGCGCGACCACCTCGCGCTCGCGGTCGGTCAGCACGTCCAGCTCGGGCGTCGGGCGGTCCTCCGTCGACTTGGCGGCGTACTCGTCGATCAGGCGCCTGGTCACGCCGGGGGTGAGCAGCGCCTCGCCCCCGGCCACCACCCGGATCGCCTGCAGCAGCATGGCCGGCTCGGTGTCCTTGACCAGGAAGCCGCTGGCACCGGCGCGCAGGCTCTTGAAGACGTACTCGTCCAGCTCGAAGGTGGTCAGGATGACCACGCGCACCCCGTCCAGGCGGGGGTTCTCGGCGATGCGGCGGGTGGCCTCGATGCCGTCCATCTCCGGCATGCGCACGTCCATGAGGACGATGTCGGGTCTTGACGTCGCGGCCAGTTCCAGTGCGTGACGGCCGTCGCTGGCCTCGCCGACGACCTCGATGTCCGGTTCGAAGTGCAGCAGCGCCCGCAGGCCCGCCCTGATCAGCGGCTGGTCGTCGGCCAGCACCACCCGGATCACGCGGCCAGCCCCCTCACCGGCAGCCGGGCCGCCACCAGGAAGCCGCCGCCGGGCGCGGGACCGGCGTCGAAGGCGCCGTTCAGCGACGCCGCGCGCTCACGCATGCCCACCAGTCCGTTCCCCTCGCCCGGCGTGCCGCCCACGCCGTCGTCGCGTACCTCCACCAGCAGCTCGCCGGCCGAGCACCGCACCGACACCTCGGCGCGGGCCGCCCCTGCATGTTTGATGATATTGGTCAGAGCTTCCTGAACAATCCGGTAAACCGCTAGATCTACGGTTTTCGGGAGTGGGGGGCAGTCGGCGGGCAACGTGAGATCCACTTCGACGCCGCCGGACCTGGCCCGCCGTACCAGCTCGGGAAGGCGGTCCATGCCCGGTGCGGGCGCGAGCGGCTCCTCGCCCTCGTCCACGTCGCGCAGCACCCCGAGCGCGCCCCGCAGCTCCACCAGGACCTCCTTGCTCACCCGGCGGATGTCGCCGAGCGCCCGGCGGGCCTGCTCGGGATCGCGGTCGATGAGGTGCTCGGAGACGCCCGCCTGAAGGTTGATCACCGAGATGCTGTGGGCCAGCAGGTCGTGCAGTTCGCGGGCGATGCGCAGGCGCTCCTCGGTCACCCTCCGCCTGGCCTCCTCCTCGCGGGCGCGCTCGGCCTGGGCGACCCGCTCGCGCTCGGCGATCAGCTGCTCGCGGCGGTTGCGCGAGATCCCGCCCAGGATGAGGATCGCGACCAGCCAGGTCACGAACCACACCGTGCCCTGCAGGCCCGGCGGGCGGGTGCCGAACCAGCCCAGCATCAGCGTGCCCACCAGCCAGACCAGCGCGCCCGCTCCCCCGAGCCTGCGGTAACCGGCGCTCATCACCGTGAACAACGCGATCGACGGCGGGATCGTCGACGCACCCCCGGGGAAGTTGAGACCCTGGTACGCCAGCGCACCGGCGATGACGGCCACCACGGCCGCCACCGGAGCCCTCTGCAGGAGCAGCAGCGGCAGCGACATCGCCGTCAGCAGCAGAAAACCCAGCCACAGCGGCAGCGAACCGGGCGGCGACTCCCGCGCGATGAAGGCGGTTCCCACGATCGTGACCGCGATGACCGCCACCACCTGCGCGACGTCCATCGGGATTCGGCGGATCATACGCAACACTGTAGGCGCTAACCAACGCCACTCGACTGGGCCTGGAAGTCCGCACCAACGGGCTTTGGCAGTGTTGCGGGCATGAAGATCACCGCTAGTGATGTCGTCCCCAACAGGCGCAGAGGCGGCGACATCCGGGTCCTGCTCAGCCCGAAGACCGTGCGGAGCACCTCGGGCTTCATGGGGGTGCTCAGGCTCGCGCCCGGCGAGTTCGTGGCCGAGCACTACCATCCCCACTCCGAGGAGTTCCTTTACGTCGTCCGCGGCACGCTCACCATGCGCGTGGAGGACGAGTCGGTCGAGCTCGGCCCCGGCGACGGCCTGATGGTGCCCATCGGCGCCAAGCACCGGCTCGTCAACACCGGCGCCGAGGAAGGCGAGGCCGTCTTCCACCTCAGCCCGCTCGCCCCCCGTCCGGAACTCGGCCATGTCGACACCGAGGAGCCGCCCCACGCTCACGAGTCCTCCCCCCAGGTAGGCGGGGCGCGGCTGTGAGACGCCGGGTCGTGATCACCGGAATCGGCATGGTCACACCGGGGGGTGTGGGCACCAAGGCCACCTGGGAGATGCTCACCGCCGGACGCTCGGCCACCCGCCTCATCCAGGCCTTCGACGCGAGCGCCTTCCGCTCGCCGCTGGCCGCCGAGGTCGACTTCGACCCCGCCGCCGCGGGGCTCACCGCCCGCCAGGTACGCAGGATGGACCGCGCCGCCCAGTTCGCCGTCATCAGCGCCCGCGAGGCACTGGCCGACAGCGGCCTGCCGGAGGTGGACCCCGGCCGGATCGGGGTCAGCCTCGGCAGCGCGGTCGGGTGCACGGTCAGCCTCGAAGAGGAGTACGTGGTCCTCAGCGACGCCGGCAAGCGCTGGCTGCTCGACCACGAGTACGGCGTACCCCACCTGTACGGGCACATGGTGCCGAGCACGCTGGCCGTCGAGGTCGCCTGGGAGAGCGGGGCCGAAGGTCCCGTACAGCTCGTCTCCAACGGGTGCACCTCAGGGCTCGACGCCGTCGGGTACGGCGCGCAGCTCGTCGCCGAAGGCACCGTGGACGTGGCGATCGCCGGAGCCACCGACGCGCCCGTCTCACCGATCACCGTCGCGTGCTTCGACGCCATCAAGGCCACCACCGCCGACACCAGCGACCCCGCCTCCGCCTCCCGGCCCTTCGACCGGACGCGCAGCGGGTTCGTGCTCGGGGAGGGCGCGGCCGTACTCGTGCTGGAAGAGCTCGAAGCGGCACGGGCGCGCGGCGCGCACATCTACGCCGAAGTGGCCGGATACGCCGCGCGCAGCAACGCCTTCCACATGACCGGGCTCAAGCCCGACGGCAGGGAGATGGCCGAGGCCATCACCGTCGCCCTCGGCGAGGCCCGGCTCGACCCCACCGCCGTGGACTACATCAACGCCCACGGCTCGGGGACCAAGCAGAACGACCGCCACGAGACCGCCGCCTTCAAGCGCAGCCTCGGGCAACACGCCTACGAAGTGCCGGTCAGCTCGATCAAATCCATGGTCGGGCACTCGCTCGGGGCGATCGGCGCGATCGAGGTCGCCGCCTCCGCCCTCGCGATCGAGCACCAGATCGTCCCGCCCACGGCGAACCTGCACCACCCCGACCCGGAATGCGACCTGGACTACGTACCGCTGACGGCCCGCGACCACAGGACCGACGTGGTGCTGAGCGTCGGCAGCGGGTTCGGGGGGTTCCAGACCGCCATGGTGCTGGCCAAGCACGAGAAGGGAGATTCGTGAGGGAACGCCTCGGCGTCACGGGCATCGGCGTGGTCGCGCCGAACGGCACCACCACCGAAGAGTACTGGGCGGCCACGCTCGCCGGCCGCAGCGGCATCGGCCCGATCACCAGGTTCGACCCCGCCTCCTACCCGGCGCGGCTGGCCGGCGAGGTGCGGGACTTCACCGCGCGCGAACTGCTGCCCAGCCGGATCACCACCCAGACCGACCACTGGACCCACATGGGCCTGGTGGCCGCCGACCGCGCGCTCGCCGACGCGGGAGTACGGCCGGCGGACCTGCCCGAGTACGAGATGACCGTCGTGACCGCGAGTTCGTCCGGCGGGACGGAGTTCGGGCAGAAGGAGATGACCGGGCTCTGGGGCAAGGGGCCCGACCACGTGGGCGCCTATCAGTCGATCGCGTGGTTCTACGCGGCGTCCACGGGACAGATCTCCATCCGCAACGGGATGCGTGGACCCTGCGCGGCGATCGCCACCGAACAGGCGGGCGGACTGGACGCGGTCGGGCAGGCGCGGCGGATGCTGCGCTCGGGGGCCCGGCTGGCGTTGGTCGGGGGTACCGACGCCTCCCTGTGCCCCTACGGTCTGGTCGCCCAGCTGTCCAACGGCGGGTTGAGTACCCTCTCCGATGCTTCTCGGGCTTATGTGCCGTTTGACGAGAAGGCATGTGGCTACGTGCCCGGGGAGGGCGGTGCGATGTTCACCGTCGAGCGCATCGACGGAGAACGCATCGACGGCCAGCGCATCGTCGGAGAGGATGAGCGGATTTATGGCTATATAGCCGGATATGCCGCGACATTTGACCCTCCCCCCGAGCGGGAACGCCCGCCCACGCTGACCCGCGCCATCACGCTCGCGCTGGAAGACGCGGGACTGCGTCCTGACGAGATCGACGTCGTGTTCGCCGACGCCATGGGCCTGCCCCACGCGGACCGGGCCGAAGCGGAGGCCTTGAACGCTATTTTCGGTCCCCACAAAGTGCCGGTTACTGCGCCCAAAACCATGACCGGCCGTCTTTATGCCGGTGGCGCGGCATTAGACGTGGCAACAGCCCTGCTGAGCATGCGTGATGGTGTGATTCCGCCGACAGTGGGAACGACAGACCCCGTGCGATCTCTCGGTCTCGACCTCGTCCTCGGGCGGCCCCGCGAGCGCACCCTGCGCACAGCCTTGGTGGTGGCCCGCGGATTCGGCGGCTTCAACGCCGCCCTCGTGCTCACCAAGTGAATCGGGGAGCAGACAATACCAACACGGAATTGACAGCGCAACCAGACTTTCGACCGTTGCCATTCCTTGCCGGGTCTGCTTATTCTGAGTCAACTCCCATGCCAAATCGAAGATGGGCGGCGGCTTGCCTCCGCCCGTCTCCATGCGCTTCGATCCGCATTCAACGGGGTAGGTAAAATGCTGGAGTTCAAAGTTCTGGGGGCACTGGAAGTCCTTGATAACGGCCGTGTATGCACACCCACACCGCCCAAAGTCCTGCGCGTGCTGGCGCTTCTGCTCCTGCGCGCCAACCGCGTCGTCCCCATCGAGACCCTGGTCGAGGAACTGTGGGGCGACAACCCCGCCAGGACCGCGGTCACGACCACGCAGACGTACATCTACCAGGTCAGGAAACTCATCGACCGTGACCGGTCGGGCACCGACGAGGAACTCCTCGTCACCAAGTGGCCCGGCTACATGCTCCGGCTCCCCGCGGGGGCGCTGGACGCAGACAAGTTCGAGGCGCTCGTCACACGAGGCCGTACGCATCTGGAGCAGGGCCGCGCGGCAGAGGCGGCGCCGATATTGCACCAAGCGCTGAATTTGTGGACCGACTTACCGCTGGCGAATGTCCCGCAGGGCACCATTCTGGCGACGCACACGCAAAGCCTAATGGAACAACGCCTGCGCGCGATCGAACTACGCATCCAAGCGGACAGCCAATTGGGCCGCCACGTGGAACTCATCGGGGAGCTACGCGAGCTGATAGCTGAGTACCCATTCAATGAATGGTTGCACGAGCAGCTGATTTCCGCGTTGAATCACGCCGGACGGCGAAGTGACGCTTTGCTGGCATACCAAGAGATTCGGTCGACATTGCACACGGAACTGGGCCTGGAACCATCGACCCAGCTCCAGCGCCTGCAGCACGAGGTCCTGTCGAACCAACCGGTCCGCGTACCCAGGCTGAAAGCCTAGCCGAAACGCCGGCCGTACCGGCGGTGCAATCCCGCGACACCCGCGCGAGCGCCCCCTCGCGCACCCACAACTGAACAGCACACCCGGGAGTCAGCCCACACAACGACCCCCGCGCACAAGCACAGATCAACACCGCACATGAGACCCGCGCAGCGCCCCCGCACCCCCCACCGCGAGGCAGCGCGCCACCCTCGCCGGCTAAGCCGCGAGCACCCCCTGCAGCACCTCACCCGGGCACCCCTCGCGCGAAGTACCACCGCCCGAGCACCCCCGGCGCCGCAGCACCACCGGCCAGGCCACCCCGGTGCGCAGCCTCCCTTGCGCAGCCCCCCGCGCGCAGTCCCCCGCGTGCAGTCCCCCGTGCGCAGGACCACGTGCGCAGGACCACGTGCGCAGGAAGCCCCACGCGAGCCCACCGTGCGATAGGCCTCGCCGGCCCCGCCGCGCCCACGCCACGCGAACACTCCCCCGCGCCAAGCCACACCGGCCCTGCGCGCACCTCACACGAGCACCCCTATACGCCAAGCCACGCCGGCCTTGCCACGCGAGCACTCCCCGTGCCAATCCTTGGGCGGCCCACCGCGAGCATCGCTTCCTCTCGCATCCCCGCCGAAGCCCCACTGAGGCGCCCGGTTCGCACCCTCTGTGCCATGCCTTGCCAAGGCTTCCTGCCCGCCGGGCACGGTCACGCCCCCGCAAGCAGCTGCCCGCTGAATCTCACGTGACGTCCTGGGCGGCTCTCCCGCGGAGACGAGCCGGAGGGCACCGTGCGGAGACACCCGTGAGCGACCCCCAGACCCGCCCACGGGGGCCCCGGCGCGAGACGCAGGCGTCATCCCGCGCGTGAACCGGGCTGGGCGCGCGACTCCCCGGCGGAAGGCGCCCAGCCCGGAAGCAAGGCGAAAGGCGTGGCCCCGGCAACGCAGGGAGGGAGGCCGAGGCCACGCCAGTCGACGGCGCCGCAGCGCCATTCGGCGGCGTGGCTCCCGCAGCAGAGGCCACGCACCAAAGTGAACCGCCGAGTACGCATCCCACTGCGCTGGGACGCGCACACGGCAGATCTGCCTCGGACAGGGAGGGGGACCTAGCCAAGAAACCTGCCCGAGAGCCTCGAAGGGCGGGGTCCCCGCAGGGGTTCAATTCTGGGATGACCTGCGGGGACCAGCTCCACCCGGCCGAGGGGGAGACGAAGCCCTCGGCCTGGACCAGCACCACGTGATCCGACCAACGCCACGGCGCCGGTCACGTGATCGTGGCCCCTGATTCCGACAGCCCACAACGTAGGCCAGCGGTGTCTAGATGATTGATTCCTGCGTTGAGCCGCATCCGGCCTGGTCAGTCAGGTCATCAGAGCGACGACGTCTGGGCGGTGGATTCCGTCCCCGTCGGATGTGGCCGATCATGGGAATCCTCCCAACGCCGGAGTCACCGTCCGCGTCCTGACCCGGACCCTCGCCCTGACCCCCGCGATCTGGCAGAACGACAAGACCGGCCAGCCATCCCTCGGCGCCTGAACGCCTACGACCGCTGAATGAGGCCCCGCGACCGGGACATCCCAAGCGTCTGGCCGACTTCGGCAGCCGCAGACGGGTCCCGGGCCTGGGCGCCCGCCCGCGACTGCCCATGGGCCGCCAACAGGCCCACGGTGCGCGCCGAACCTAAAAGGTCTCCAGGCGCGTCACGCCTTGCGAACCGCGTGAAGTCAACGCTCTGGGAGCCCCCGCGAAGCCTTCGGTGGAGTCGCTCCGCGGGGACAAACTGGCACATCCCTCGGTGGCCGCGGGCGTTAGCTCCCGCGCCGGAGCACCACCCGCGACCACCCATGGGTCCCGACACCGACCCATGGCACGCCAGAACCCAAGGGGAAAAGAAGGGGGTCCGGCGCCGCATAAGGGAAGCCTGAATGCTTCTGAAGCCGCTGGCACACCGAGCTGTCTCAACCGTCGAAGACCCGCCGCCCGCCTCGCGATGCCCGCACGCGAGCGCTGTCAGTACGCCTCCCCACGCAGCAGGCGCGCCCACATCTCATTCGTCTTCGCCGCAGGAAGCCACGTCGACTCATGCACGATCACCCGCTTCCTCTCCCTCGTGTAACGCCGTATGAACCGCTGCCCGCCACCCTGGCAGAGCTCGTAGTACACCCTCCCGCAGCAGCACGTATGGTCCTTGACCCGCACCCGCTCCGCCCGAGGGACCGCGACGTCCCAGTCGATCTGCCGTGCCCGGGGCTGCGCGGGAGCCGGATGAGGTGACATGCACTGCCGCTCTTCCAGCACATCTAAAGAATACGTCTAGTTGTATCGCCACGTCTAGTGAGAACGATCGATCCGTCTATTCAGTAGGAGCGTTATGTAGGGGCTCGTACCTGTTCGTCTATCTTGCGGATGTGATCGACTACGACGGTGACACCCACGTCTACATCCAGATCGCGGAGGTTCTACGCCGCCGTGCCGCGGAGCTCACCGCCGGGCAGCCGATGCCGAGTGAGGCCGACATCCAGCAGGAGTTCGGGGTGGCCAGGACCACGGCGCGGCGGGCGATTCACATGCTGCGTGAGGAAGGGCTGATCTACACGGTCCAAGGCGAGGGGACGTTCGTCGGGGCGCCGGAGGACGCGCCGCGGGCCGCGCGGAAGACGCCGCTCTATCGGCAGATCGCGCATGACCTGCGGGAGCGCATCGTGTCCGGGCAGCTTCGGCCGCGCCGGCCGGTTCCGCCCGAGTCGACCATTCAGCAGCAGTACGACGTGGCGCGCGAGACGGTCAGGCGGGCCATGGCGCTGCTGCGGGAGGAGGGCTGGATCTACACCGTTCCGGCCCGGGGCAGTTTCGTCTCGCCTGAGGACGACTGGCCTACGAAGCGGTGACCAGGCGGAAGTGCAGGCAGACGACCTCTGTTTCGTCGTCCACCTGCTGTCCCTCGCCCGCCCAGTAGCGGCGGTGGACCTCGCGCCAGTGCTCGACCGAGCGGAAGCCCTCGCCTTCCGCCTGCGCGAACTCCCAGGTCACCGCGGAGAACGCCACTACTTCCACGGACGTCACCGACACCTCGCCGACCCGGCCGCCGTGGTCGTCGACCAGGACCAGGTGTTCGCCGACGAGCTCCAGGTCCTCGCCCTCGGCGCGGTAGTCGGACTCCATGAGCCCGGCCGTGGCGGTCTTGGCGCCGGACAGGACCAGGCCGTTGAGTTCAGCGCGCAGCGGGCCGGGGGTGCCGAGGTCCAGCACCCTGAGGCCGTCGATTCTTCCCCACATAGTGGGACTCAGCATAAGTGTGAGGAACGCACTGGTGGTGGTGACGCCTGCCTCTGGGAGGGCGGGCGCGCCGGCCGTACCGTCTGGGCATGGTCGGATGGTGCATCGCGGTGCTCGGCGCGGCCATGCTGGCCGCGCCGGGCACCCAGGCGACGGGCGGGTATATCTGCGTGACCGGCGAGTTCGGTCAGGGATGGCTGAGCGCGGAGAACTGCGCGGGCAACGGACTGCGGGACGTCACAGTGATCATCTGGTACGGCGACGCCGGCACCTACACCTGTGAGCAGGCCACCTTCTATCCCCTGGCCTCCCATCTGGAAGCAAGAGGCTGCACCATCTAGGAGCGTATGCCGGGTGACAGGGCCTCGATCAGGTCGCGGATGGCGGTGCGGTGGTCGCCGGGCCGCCACGCGAGGGCGAGCTCGCAGGGAGACAGCCCCGTGACCGGGATGGCCGTGATCCCCGGCCGCCGGTAGATCTCGGCGTTGCCGGCGGCGAGCAGGACGACGGCGTCGCTGCTCTCCAGGGCCGCGAAAGTCTCCTCGGTGTTCGTCACGGTCGCGCACACCACCGGCGGCCGCCCGCCACGCTCACCGGTCGCGAGCCAGTGGTCGCGCAGCAATCCGGCGCTTTCGGGAAGGGCCAGGAACGCGTCGTCCAGGAGCTCGGAGAAGCCGACCTCGTCCCGTCCGGCCAGCCGGTGTTCCTGCCGGAACGCGACCCAGCGCGGCTCACGGGCCACGACCCGGACGTTGAGATCGTCCTGGCCGGGGATCGGCAACCAGACGAACGCCACGTCCACCTCGCCCTCGGCCAGGCCCGCCGTGGGGTCGGTCCAGTTGACCTGGCGAAACCGCAGTTCGCAGCCCGGACGCCGGGTGGTGAACCGTTCCCGTATCGCTGCCAGGAAGCCGCGTCCGACGCTGGTGGACATGCCCACGGTGAGCCGTGCGGTTTCGGCGGCGGCGGCGTCGCCGACGGCCCGCTGGGCCTCGTCCCAGCGGTGGAGCAGCTCGCGGGCGATCGGCAGCAGCGCCTCGCCCGGTGCCGTGAGCCGCACCGCGCGCCGGTTCCGGTCGAACAACCTCACCCGCAGCAGATCTTCGAGCTGGCGGATCTGCTTGCTGAGCGTCGGCTGCGCGATGAACAGGCGCTCGGCCGCGCGGGTGAAGCTGAGCTCCTCCGCCACGGCGACGAAATAGCGCAGGTCCCGCAGGTGAGCATCCATAGCCGTTGTCTATTACAGCAGCTATTGGACGTGCCCGAAAGAACCGTTCCATCATTGCCCCTCATGAGCACCACTGAGGATCGCCTGGCGATCATCGAGACCTGCACCCGCATGGCATGGCACACCGACCAGCGTGAGTGGAGCCGCCTGGGCGAGGTGTTCGCGGACTCGGTGACCCTGGACTACACCAGCCTGAACGGCGGCGAGCCCGCCGTGCTGACACCCGGCCAGATCGTCGAGGCGTGGTCGGGCCTGCTCGGCGCGTTCGACGCCACGCAGCACCTGGTGACGAACCACCTGGTGATCGTCGACGACGACTCCGCGATCTGCACGGCGTCGTTCCAGGCCACGCACCGCCTCGCCAATCCGTTCGGCTCGCCGCTCTGGACGCTGGGCGGCACGTACCGCTTCGACCTCGTCCGGTCCGGCCACGCGTGGAAGATCAGCGGGGTGGTGATGACCGCCACCTGGGCCGACGGCAACAAGGACCTGCTGTCCCTGGCGGCCGGTACCGGATGATCGCGCTCGTGACCGGCGGCAACCGGGGGATCGGCCGGGAGGTGTGCCGCAGACTCGCGGAACTGGGCCACACGGTCCTGCTCACCTCCCGGTCGCCGAATGCCGGGGAACTCGGCGGCGACATCGTCCGGTTGCGTCTCGATGTCACCTCCGCCGCGGACATCGCGGAGGTGGCCGCCGCGGTCGCCGACCGGTACGGCCGGCTGGACGTCCTGGTCAACAACGCCGCCATCACCTACGACACGTGGCAGGACGCCGTGTCCGCAGATCTGGACGTGGTCCGCGAGGCCGCCGAGACGAACCTCTACGGCCCGTGGCGGCTGACCCAGGCGTTGCTGCCGCTTCTGCGCGAGAGCGCGCACCCCCGGATCGTCAACGTGTCCAGCGAGGCGGCCGCGCTGACCAACATGGGCGGTGGCACACCCGCGTACGGCATCACCAAGGTGGCGCTCAACGCCCTGACCCGCATGCTCGCGGCCGAGCTGCGCGGCGACGGCGTCCTGGTGAACGCGATCTGCCCGGGCTGGGTCGCGACGGACATGGGAGGGCCGGGCGGCCGTCCGGTCTCCGCGGGCGCGGAAGGCGTCGTCTGGGCGGCCACGCTCCCCGACGACGGCCCGACCGGCGGCTTCTTCCGCGACGGCCGCCCACTCCCCTGGTAACCATTGGTGAGGACGACTCAATGATCTTGGTGACGGGCGCGACGGGCAACGTCGGCGCCGAAGTGGTCCGTGCTCTGGTCGCGGCCGATGAACCGGTCCGTGCTCTGGTACGGGCTCCGCGCGCCGTACCTCATCTGGACGGTGCCGAGACGGTCACCGGCGACCTCAACCGCCCGGAGAGCATGGCCGCGGCGCTGGCCGGGGCCCGCGCGTTGTTCCTGCTTCCCGGGTACGAGAACCTGCCGGGGCTGCTGGCCGAAGCCCGCCGGGCAGGCGTGGAGCAGGTCGTCCTGCTGTCCGGCGGCTCGGCGGAGAGCGGCGACCCGACCAACGCGGTCACCCGGTACATGGCCGCGTCCGAGTCGGCAGTGCGGGAGTCCGGGCTGTCGTGGACGTTCCTGCGACCGGCCGCGTTCATGTCCAACGCCCTTCGCTGGCTGCCGCAGCTGCGGTCCGGCGATCGGGTGCGGGTTCCCTTCCCTGACGTCCGTACGGCGAGCGTCGACCCGTACGACATCGGGGCCGTGGCCGCCCGCGCGCTGCTGTCGGAGGAGTACCGGGGCGCGATCCTCCGGCCGACCGGGCCGGTCGCGATGACACCCGCCGAGCAGGTCGCCGTGCTGGCCAAGGTGCTCGGCCGCGACCTGGAGTTCGTCGGCCTGACGAACGAGGAGGCGCGCGCCGAGTTGCTGGCCACCATGCCCGCCGAGTACGTGGACGCGTTCTTCGACTTCTACGTGACCGGCACGCTGGACGAGTCCGTCGTCCGCCCGACGGTCCGTGAGGTCACCGGCCACGAGCCCCGCACCTTCGCGCAGTGGGCCCGGACCCACGTCGGCACGCCATGAACTCGACCGTGCGGCGCATGCTCGCCGCCTGCACGATCGTGGCGGTGGCCGGCTGTTCCAGCCCCGAGGCGACGGGACGCTTCGCCTCGCCCAACCCCGGCTCTGTCAACACCTACTGGATTCAGGGTCCTGAGGGCCTGGTCGTCATCGACACGCTGCGCACTCCGGCCGACGCCCGCAAGGCGGTGACCGAGATCAGGAAGACCGGCGAGCCGGTCGCCGCCGTCCTGCTCACCCACTCGCATCCCGACCATGTCGGCGGCGCGGGCGCCTTCGACGCGGCGTACCCCGAGGCGCCCATTTACGCCTCCAAGGCGACCGACGCGGCGATGCGGGAGGACAAGCGGGGTTTCTACCCGTTGGCCCGCTCGGCCAACGCCGGCTTCCCCGCCCAGGTCACCTACGCCGACAAGACCTTCGAGGACAACACGCCGTTGCGAGTCGGCGGCATCAGCTTCGAGACCGCCACGTTCGCCCACGGCGAGTCCGACACCGCGACGGTCTACTACCGCCCCGACACCGGCGACCTCTACGCCGGCGACCTGGCCACCGCCAAGGTCATGCCCGCGCTGCTGGAGGGGACCACCTGCGGCTGGCTCCAGGCCCTCGACCAGCTTGACCGGCGCTTCCCCCGCGCCGGAACGATCCACCCCGGCCACGGCGCCGCAGGCCCCGCCCGCGCCCTGATCGACGGGCAGCGCGCGTACCTGCGACGTTTCCGCGATCTGGTACGGCTCGCCACCGCCCGCGACTCCGCCGAGGGGGACACGGTCACCGCCGGCGAGCAGAAGTCGATCATCGACGAGCTCGAGCGCGCCTACCCCGGCCACCCGCCGGTCGCGGACCTCCCGACCCTCGTACAGGAGAACGTCAAAGCCGTGGCCCGCGAACTGTCCACCGAGAACCCCGCCTGCGCCGACGGTCTGCTGCCACCCGTGCAGGCCTACGTGAGCGCGGTCAACGAAGGGGACCTCGACGCGCTGGCGCAGGCGTTCGCCCCCGCGGCAGAACTCGTCGACGTCGGACGGCGCTTCGAGGGCCGCCCCGCGATCCGCGCCTGGGCCAAGGCCGAGGTGATCGGCGGCAGGCTGACCGTCACCAAAATCGCCGAGAACCGCCCCGGTTATCAGCGCCTGCTGGTCCGCTTCGCCCCCGGTGGCCAGGGAGGATTCGCCGCCTACTACGCCTTCACGGTGAACGGCTCATCCATCACCAAAGCCAACCTGACCTACGCCAACTGATCGAGGAGCTCCCATGGAAACGGTGAAGTTCAAGGCCGGAGACGTGACACTGACCGGAAACCTGTTCCTCCCGGACACGATAGAGCCGGTTCCCGGCATCGTGGTGGCAGGCACCTGGACCAGCGTCAAAGAGCAGATGGCCAACCGCTACGCCGAACGACTAGCCGACCGCGGCTTCGCCGCCCTCTCCTTCGACTTCACCGGCTACGGCGAATCCGGGGGCGAGCCCCGCGACTACGAACTGCCGGAGCGCAAGATAGCCGACATCCACCACGCCGTGACCTTCCTCGCAGACCATCCCGCCGTGGACGCCGACCGCCTCGGCGCCCTCGGCGTGTGCGCGGCCGCGATGTACATGAGCGCGAACGCGGCCGCCGACCCCCGCGTCAGGTCACTGGCACTGGTCGCGCCCTGGCTGCACGACCTGGAAATCTGCCATCAGGTGTACGGCGGCGCCGACGGCGTGGCCGGCAAACTGGCCGAGGCAACCCAGGCCCGCGCGAACTTCGAAGCGACAGGCGAGGTCGAATACGTACCGGTGGTCAGCGGCTCCGACCCACGCGCGGCGATGCCGTTCGACATCGACTTCTACCTCAACCCCTCCCGCGGCGGCCTCCCGCAGTGGCCCAACCGCTTCGCGGTGATGGCGTGGGAGGGCTGGCTCGGCTACGACTCGATCTCCCTGTCCTCCCGCATCACCCAGCCCGTCCTGCTGGTACACAGCGAGGCCGCCGCCATCCCGGAGGGAGCACGCCGCTTCTACGCCGGACTGACCGGACCCAAGAAGTCCATCTGGACGGACGGCGACCAGTTCGCCTTCTACGACCAGGAACCCCAGGTCACAACAGCAGTGAACGCGGCAGCGACCCACTTCACCCACACCCTCCCGTAGGTCGCGCCCTCAGCGTCACCAACCGCTCCGACAGGTCACGCCGCATTGAGTCGGTGGCCGTGAGCCGGGCTCGCACCAGGAGGTGCAGGGAGACGTCGGCGTTCTCGGTGACCTCGCGCGGCTACGGCGAGCCGACACGGACGATGGTTCCTGACGGATGGCGATGCTCCCGCAGGATGCCCAGCAGCGCGTTGCCCACGGCGATATTGGTCGCCGAGACAAGCAGGATGCGTTTGCCCGCGGCGATCAGGTCGCCGATCGCCCTCGTCAGTACCAGGGTCTTGCCCGTGCCCGGCGGGCCCCAGACCGGAGGCAGGCTTGGTAGGCCGCCTCCTGCTCCGGGAACAGCCCCGCCGGGGGCCGGGCTCGCGACAACTCGCCCATGGGATTCCTACCGGCCAGCAGGTCGCCGAGCGGCGCGGCGAGACTGTCCTTGAGCGCCTCCACCAAGAATGTCGGGGGCTGCTTGAGCGACCACAGGTAAGGGTCGGCAGGGTCGGCGAACTCGGCCACGCGCACGGTGAGCGTGGATTCGCTCTGCGAGACGTCCATCACCGCGAAGCCCTCGTCGATGCTGCCCTGCTCCGAGCCCGCCAGCCTCGGCCCGTCAAGCCGATGTCCCTACGACAAACAAACTCCTCGTGGCGTTTTCGGGTGTTTGCGGCTCGCCGTCTTCCCCTGCCCACGACCGGGGAGCGCGAGGGGCCGGAGGCCTCTCGCCGGGGGTGCGGGGGCTTGCCCCCGCTGTCACAGCCCGAGCCTTCTGGCGCGCAGCGCCCCACCGCGAGGACCACGCCCTTGGCCCGGGGGTGGGGGGGCCTTGCCCCCGCAGTCACAGCCCAAGCCCCCCGGCGCGCAGCGCCCCACCGCGAGGACCACGCCCTTAGGCCCGGGGACGCGAGGACCAGCCCCAGCCGTCGCTAGAACACGGGGATGATTTCTTCTGGGTCGATGAAGTCGACTGCCACACCCTCCAGGTCCAGTTCCGGGATGGCCGGGAAGGCGATGCCCCAGCGTTCGACGATCGCGCGGACCCTGGCCATAGCCTGGCGCCAGTTCTCCGCCTGTTCCTCGTACGACAGCACACCCAGCCCGGCCTCGCGGGCGTGGTCCATCAGGACGCGGTGGTTGTTCAGGAAGTACGGCGGCAGCTCCCAGAACCCCTCAGGCGGCTCCCAGAGGATCATCGACAGGAACACGAACCCGGCCCGCAACTGCCGGGTGATCAGTGACTTCACGTCCTCGGTCAGCCCCGGCCACTCGTTCTCCAGAATCGTCATGCAAATCTGGAGATGTCGGGACTCGTCCCGGCCGATGCGCTGGAACATCTCCCCGAACACCGGATGCCGGGTCCCCGACGCCATCCCCCTGAACAGCGTCGAGGCTGCCATCTCGCCCATCATGAAGCTCGTGAACAGGACGGGCAGCGAATACTTGCCCACCGCCGAGCTGTACCCGGTCCAGTAGCGCCCGCCGTTGTGGTACAGCCAGCCGATGTTGTTGTGGGCGGCCCTTTCCAAGTCGTCGGCGGGAGTCCAGTTCAGGGGGCCGCCGGGCCACAGGCGGGCGATGGTGCGCTGGCAGCACTCCTCGTGGTTCATCTCGTCGCGGGTGATGGAGAAGAAGCACTTGCGTACGGGATCCTCCTCGTGCTTCTCGAACGCCTGGATCGTCGCACGGGCGAAGACAGCCGGGCCCGAGGCGTCGAAGTTGGCGAGGACCGCGAACCAGTACATGATCCCCAGCCGCTGCTCCCGCGTGAAGTCCTCGGCCACCAGGCCGTCCCAGGGCAGGTCGGCCGGGTTCCAGAGCATGGTCTTGGACTTCTCGTAGATCGCCGCGAGCTTCTCGGTCTCGACCCGCCACTCCATCGGGTAGATGTTCGGCTGCGGGATTTCGGGCGCGGGCCAGAAACCGCCGTCGGGCACGCTGAGGTCGGCCATGTGTGACACCTCCGCCTCCCATCGTGCGGGCCGATGTCATGCGATTTCAAGTACGCGCGCGCTGCGTCACCGCCACACACGCCAGTACGGCCAGCGCCGCCGCCACCGTCACCCACCCGAACCGCTCGTCCAGCAGGACCCAGGCCCACACCATCGTGAGCAGCGGCTGCGCGAGTTGCGTCTGCCCGGCCCGCGCGATGCCGCCCTGGGCCAGACCCGCGTACCAGGGGATGAATCCCAGGAACATGGAGATCAGCCCGACATAGGCGAATCCGGCCACCGCCTCAAGGCTCCACACCACGGGCGTCGTCGCCGCGAGCACCGCGGTGACCGGCAGCGTCACCGGCATCGAGATCACCAGCGCGTAGGAGATCACCTGCCAGCCGGGTGTGGCGCGGGAGAGCCTGCCGCCCTCGGTGTAGCCGACGGCCGCCGACAGCAGCGCCGCCACCAGCAGCAGGTCCGCCCAGGAGGCGCCGCCGCCCTCCGCACGGGTGAAGGTGAAGGCGGTGATCGCGACGGCTCCGGCCGTACACGCGAGCCAGAACACGGGCCGGGGCCGCTCGCCCGCCCGCAGCACGGCGAACGCGGCGGTGGCGGCGGGCAGGAGCCCGATGACCACGCCCGAGTGCGCGGTGCCGGCGCCGAGCGACAGCGCGAGGCCGCTGAAGACGGGAAAGCCGAAGACGACGCCAAGGGAGATGAGCGCATAAGGACGCCATTGGTGGCGCGGCGGCAACAGCGGCACCCGGGCGGCGCGCAGGCACACCAGGGCCACCAGCCCCGCCACCAACGCCCGGCCGATCGCCACCAGCCACGGGTCGAATCCCCTCATCGCGAAGACCGTCGCGGGAAACGAGCCGGAGAACGACAGGACGCCGAGGAATGCCAGCAAGGTCCCGCGGCGGGCGTGGGAGACCGCTACTGCGGGGGCGACGATAGCGCTATTCTGTACATTCATGAACAACGATAGCAGTATCGCCCATATCGCCGCGATGCTGCGCGAAGAGGTCTCCCGCCTCCAACCGGGCGACCGGCTTCCGTCCAGCCGGGAGATCATGCGCCGCCACGGGGTCAGCCCGGTCACGGTGTCGCGGGCGATCGGGCAGCTCACCGCCGAGGGACGGGTGGTGACGCGGCCGGGCGCGGGCGCGTACGTGGCGCAGCGGCCCGCCGCTCCATCCCCCACGGAAGCGGATATGTCCTGGCAGACCGTGGCCCTGGGTGACCGCGTGGTCGACGACACGGCGGTGACCGCCCTGCTGGCCGGCCCGCCCGATCACGTCATCGCGTTGACCGGCGGCTACCTGAACCCCGCCCTGCGCCCCTCCCAGCAGCTCGCCGCCGCCATGGCCAGGGCGGCGCGGCGTCCCGACGCGTGGTCGGTGCCGCCGCTCAACGGGCTGGACGAGCTGCGCCGGTGGTTCGCGGTCCAGGCGGGCGGCGACGTGACCGCGGCCGACGCGCTCGTGGTCAGCGGCGGGCAGTCGGCGCTGTCGCTGGCGTTCAGGTCGCTGGCGGCGCCGGGCACGCCGGTCCTGGTCGAGACGCCCACCTACCCGGGCGCGCTGGCGGCGGCGAAGGCGGCCGGGCTGCGGGCGACAGCCGTACCCATGGATCGCGACGGCGTGCGGCCGGACCTGCTCGCCGAGGCCTTCGCCGTCACCGGCGCGCGGGTCTTCTACTGCCAGCCCACGCTGCACAACCCGACCGGCGCCACACTCTCCCTGGAGCGGCGCGAGCAGGTCATCGGCGTGGCGCGGGCGGCGGGCGCGTTCGTGGTCGAGGACGACGTGCTGCGCTACCTGGCCGACGCCGCGCCTCCGCCGATGGTCTCCATGGACCCCGACGGCACCGTCGTCTACGTCAGCTCGCTCACCAAGGTCCTCGCGCCGAGCCTGCGGGTGGCGGGGGTCGTCGCGCGCGGTCCCGCCGCGCACCGGCTGCGGGCCGGGCAGCTCGTGGAGTCGTTCTTCGTGGCGCGGCCGCTGCAGGAGACGGCGCTGGAGTTCGTGGGCTCACCCGCGTGGGAGCGCCACCTGCGCACGGTGCACGCCGAGATCGCCCGGCGCCGCGACGCGCTGCTCGCGGCCCTCGCCGCACGCCTTCCGGCCGCCGCGCCGCATCTGGTGCCCCGCGGCGGCAAGCATCTGTGGGTACGGCTGCCGCCGCACGTGGACGAGTCCGCCCTGGTCGAGGCGGCCTACCGCAACGGCGTGCTGGTGAGCCCCGGCCGCATGTACTACCCGTCGGAGCCGCCCGGCCCGCGCCTGAGGCTCACCTTCATGGCCGCCGCCCACGTGAGCGAACTGGCCGAGGGCGTCAGGCGGCTGGCCGAGGCGATGGGGCCCGGTTAGGCGAGCACCCGGCCGGCGTGTTCCAGGATGATCCGGGCGAGCAGGTCAGGGGCGCGGTGGTTGGCGGTGTGTCCCTGACCGGGCATGACCACGCGGGTGGCGTGCGGCAGCACGCGTTCGAGGGCGTCCATGCGCTCGCCGAGGTGGGCCGGGCTCTGGTCGCCGCCGAGCAGCACCACCGGCGCCTGGATGCCGGCGTAGTCGCCCAGCCGGTTGCCGAGGGCGTCGATGGCGGCCAGGTCGTCGAGCTGCCGGGGCGCCAGCGCGCGCAGCCTGGGCATCAGGGCCACCGCGAGCGCCCCCACCGCCGCCTGCCAGCCCGGAACCTTGATCACCTCCGCGAAGAAGGTCCGCATGGCCTTGGCCGTCTTGCCCCGGGCCATCGCGTCCCGTGCGCGGCGGGTGGTGTCGCCGCCGAGCGTGGTGCCGGTGATGACGGGCGGTTCGTAGAGGACGGCTCCGGCGAACGGCCCGGCGCGCAGGGCCTCCAGCGCGACCACGCCTCCGGAGGAGTGGCCGACCAGCAGGACCTCGCCGCCCAGCCGTTCGGCGGCGGCGAGCGTCTCGGTGACCTCGTCCTCGATGGTCACGGCCGGTCCCCGATCGGGCCGGTACTGAAGCCGGCATGGCACCTCGACCGGATACCGGGCGGCCAGCAGGCCGGCGGGCTTGCGCCACAGGGAGCCGTCATCCAGACCCGCATGCAACACCAGAATTCCCGACATATCGGCAAACCTCCTTAGCAACGCTAAGGGCAATTTAGCACTGCTAAGGTGAAGTGTGAACAAGAAGGTGACCCGGCAGTTGCTCATCGAGACCGGGCTGCGCCTCCTGGACGAGGTCGGCCTCGACGGCCTGACCGTCCGCAAGCTCGCCGCCGAGCTCGGCGTCCAGTCCCCCGCGCTGTATTGGCACATCCGCACCAAGCAGGAACTCCTGGACGGCATGGCCGACGCCATCGTCCTGGCCGCCGGCATGGGCCCGCCGCCGGACGACGAGTCGTGGCAGGACTGGCTGGCCCGCCGCGCCCGCGCGTACCGTGGCTCGCTGAGCGCGCACCGCGACGGCGCCCGCGTCGTGTCCGGCGCGACCAGCCTCAGCGCCCGCGCGGTGGAACTGTTCGAGCAGGAGCTTGACTCCATGGTCGGCCGGGGCTTCACGCCCGGCCTGGCGCTGCGCACGATCACCACGCTGACCCACTACGTCAACGGCGTCGTCCTGCACGAACAGGCCGGGCGCGGCGGCCCGTCCGGCGTCCTGCCGGGGCCCACCCTGCTGGCCGCCGTGCACGAGACCGGCGGCCCGCTGGGCGAGGACGGCTTCGAGCACGGGCTGCGCGCCTTCGTCGAAGGCACGGCTCAGGCGCTGGCGAAGACCTCGTAGTGCGCGACGGTACGCTCCCGGTCCACCAAGAAGGCGTCGTCGTCGGGGTAGAAGACGGCCCGCGACGGGTCCTCCCCGGCGAAGGCCGCGATGGCTTCCCACGACTCCCAGAACGAGATCAGCAGGAACTCGGTACGGTCACCGTCATCGCGCCGGGTGAAGCGCACCCCCTGGTTCCCCGGCGTCGAGGTGTAACCGGGAAACCCGGTGCGCAGCAGGTAATCCTCGTAGGCGGAGGCGTCGGCCGTACGGGTCCAGCCACGCCAGATGCGGACGATCATCAAGACTCCTCTCCGAAGAAGACACCACTCAACACGCTACAGTGGTTTCATGCTGGAGCTCGTGCGCGACTTCGTGAACACCTATGACGTGGAGAACGACGCCGACGAGCTGAACTCGCCCGCCGAGCTGGCCCTGTGGCTGCGCGAGCGGGGCCTGGCCGGCGAGGGCGACCGGGCGGAGGACGAGGATCTGGCCACCGCGATCGCCCTGCGGGAGGGCCTGCGGGCGGCGTTGCGCCGCGGGGAGGCGGCGGATCTGCCGGAGCTGCCGCTCCGGGTGGTGATCGCGGACGGGCCCCGGCTGGCACCGGTACGGCCCGGCATCCGGGGCGCGCTGGCCCGGATCGCGGCGGCCGTACTCGATCCCGGATGGGAACGTTTGAAGGTCTGCCTGGAAGGCACCTGCCAGTGGGCGTTCATCGACTCCTCGAAGAACCGCTCGCGGTCCTGGTGCTCCATGAAGGTCTGCGGCAACCGCACCAAAACCCGTGCATATCGGGCAAGGAAGCATGGTTCGCGTCGTCTCCAAGGCTCAAACACCGATACGGTGTAACTCGTGCCTTGTGGCATGACGGCAGGCGAAGGAGCGGGCCGAAAATGGCAGACGTAGGCGTCCGGGCGGCCCGGCGCGAGGATGTGCTCCAGGTTGCGAACGTTCAGGTCCGCGCCTGGCGCTACGGCTATCGGGATTTCCTGCCCGAGGGGCCGCTGGAGCAGATGACCGGTGCGGCGGCCGAGAAGATGTGGCTGCGCCAGTGGGATGAGGCCATCGTCGCCCCGCCCACCTCACGCCACCGGGTGCTCGTCGCGGTCGAGACCATCCTCGACACCGAGGGCTTCCCCGCGCTGGGCGTCGGCGGCAGCGCCGCGCTCGCCACGCCGCGCGGCGGCGAGCGCGTGGTCGGCCTGGCCTCCCACGCCCCCGCCGAAGACCCCGACCTCGACCCGACCGTGGTCTCCGAGATGCTGACGCTGCTGGTCGACCCCGACTTCGTCCGCCGCGGGCACGGCAGCCGCCTGCTCAACGCCACCGTCGACCACCTGCGCGAGGACGGCTACCGCCAGATCGTCACCTGGGCCTTCGCCGACAACCACGCCGTCCTGGGCTTCCTGGAGTCGGCCGGCTGGGGCGAGGACATGGCCGAAAGGGTGCTCGACATGGGCCGCCCGATCCGCATGGTCAGGCTCAGCACGGATATCAGCTAGAGGTAGACGAGAACATGGCAACTCCTGGTCAGTGGATCGCCGGTGCGCGGCCGCGCACCCTGCCCAACGCCGTCGTCCCCGTCATGGTCGGCACCGGCGTCGCCTTCGGTCTCGGCGCCGTCGGCTGGTGGCAGGCGCTCGTCGCCCTGGCCGTCGCGCTGCTGCTGCAGATCGGCGTCAACTACGCCAACGACTACAGCGACGGCGTGCGCGGCACCGACGACCAGCGGGTCGGCCCGATGCGCCTGGTCGGCTCCAGGGCCGCCACGCCACGCCAGGTCCTGACCGCCGCCCTGGGCTGCTTCGCCGCCGCCGCGGTGGCCGGCCTGACGCTGGTGATCGCCACCCGCGCGTGGTGGATCCTGCCGGTCGGCGCGGCGGCGATCGCCGCCGCGTGGTTCTACACCGGGGGCAAGCGCCCGTACGGCTACCGCGCGCTCGGCGAGTTGTCCGTCTTCGTGTTCTTCGGCGTGGTCCCGGTGGTCGGCACCACGTTCGTCCAGGTGGAGTACCTGTCCGGCCTGGCCCTGGCCGCTTCGGTCCCGGTCGGCCTGCTGTCGTGCTCGATGCTCGTGGTCAACAACCTGCGCGACGTCGTCACCGACGGTCCCGCGGGCAAGAAGACCCTGGCCGTCGTCCTGGGCGCCGAGCGCACCCGCGTGCTCTACGCCGCCTGCCTGGTGCTGCCGTTCGTGATCGTGCTGGCGCTGGTGACGGTCTCGCCGTGGGTGGCGCTGGCGCTGCTGGCCGCGCCGCTGGCCATCGCCCCCATCCGTACCGTTCTGGGCGGTGCTGTCGGGCCCGACCTGATCGCCGTCCTCCAGGCGACGGGCAAGCTCCAGATGGCGTTCGGGCTGCTGTTCTCGATCGGGCTGGCGCTGATCTAGCCGTCCGGGCTCGGATGATCTCTTTGTAGGCCTCGACAAGCGGTGCGGGACAGGCTCGTATGTCCGGATAACTGCCCAGGTCAGCCCCCTTTGGTTCACTGAAGGGGACACCGACCTGGGAGGACACGATGGAACAACGCGGGATCGAGCTGGTCCCGGCCGGGGAGAGGTATGGCCGCCCGCGTGACCTTCTCTTCCTGTGGACCGGGACGACGATGGGCATCTTCACCCTCGTCTACGGCACCACCATCGTGGCCGCCTTCGGCCTCAGCTTCTGGCAGGCCGTGGCGGCGATCGTCGTCGGCAACCTGCTGGCCTTCCCCCTCGTCGGCCTGACCAGCCTCCAGGGCCCGGCCACCGGCACCTCCACCATGGCCGTCTCCCGCGCCGCCTACGGACCCAAGGGCGCGCGGCTGCTCAGCTTCTTCGGCTGGCTCAACATGGTCGGCTTCGAGGCCGGCGGCATGGTCCTGATCACCTTCGCCGCCCTGTCGCTGCTCGGCCAGGCCGGAGTGGCCACCGAGGGCCTGGGGCTGAAGGTCGCCGTCATCCTGGTCGCCGCGCTCATCCAGCTCGTGCTGCCGCTCATCGGGCACGCCGCGGTGATGAAGGCGCAGAAGTACTTCACCTGGGTCTTCGTCGTCCTCTTCGGGCTCATGGCGATCCTGGTCGGCCCCAAGGTCGACGTGGCGGCGGGCGGCGCCGGCGCGGACTTCACCACCTTCACGGTCGCCGTCGCGCTGATCATGTCGGCGGGTGGCCTGTCCTGGGGACCGCTCGGCGGCGACTACTCGCGCTACCTCCCCGCCGACTCCTCCAAGAAGGCCGTCTTCGGGTACGCCTTCCTCGGTGGCTTCGTGCCGTACGTGCTGTTGATGACCCTCGGCGCGGCCGTCGCCACCGTGGTCAAGGACGCGGCCGACCCGATCTCCGGGCTGCCCGGGGCGCTGCCGGCCTGGTTCGTCGTGCCGTACCTGCTGCTGGCGATCGTCTCGCTGTTCGCGGTCAACACCACCGACCTGTACTCCTCGGGGTTGAACCTGCAGGCCGCCGGCATCAAGGTGAAACGGTGGGTGGCTGTGGTGGCCGACCTCATCCTGTGCGTGATCATCACGTACGTGGCGGTGACGTCGGAGAACTTCAACACGATGCTCAACACCTTCCTCGGCCTGCTGATCATCTGGCTGGCGCCGTGGGCCGGCGTCTACGTCACCGACTGGCTGCGCAGGAAGGGCCGCTACGACGCCCGCGCCCTGTTCGACGAGAGCGCACCCGGCCAGGTCCGCTGGGCGGCGATCATCGCCCAGGTCGCGGGCATGGTCGCCGCTGCCCTCTGGATCAACTCCACCGCGTTCGTCGGCTGGATCTCCCAGGCCACCGGCGGCACCGACTTCAGCATCTTCGCCGGGTTCCTGGTGGCCGGGGCGGCTTATGCCGTACTGGATCGCCGGCCCGTTTCCGTTCCTGTTCTTGAGGGGGTTCGATGACACTGCTCGACGTGGCGTACGGCAGGCGGCCGGCTGACACGATCATCACCAACGGCACGCTGGTCAACGTCCTGACGGGCGAGATCTACCCCGCAGAGATCGGGATATTTCAGGACCGGATCGCCGCCGTCGGGCCCGCTCTCCGGCGCGGTCCGGAGACCCGGGTGATCGACGCCGCGGGCGGGTACCTGGTGCCCGGCCTGATCGACGGGCACCTGCACATCGAGTGCTCCAAGTTGTCGGTCACCAGCTTCGCCGACCTGGTCGTACCGCTGGGCACGACAAGCGTCGTGTCGGGCCTCGACCAGGTGCTCGTCGTCGAGGGCCTACCCGGAGTCCGGAAATTTCTGGATGAGTCGAAGAAGACCGGGATGCGGATCTGGTGGGGCGCCCCCGCGAAAGCCCCGTACACCGTGCCCCAGAGCAACGTCGGCTTCACCTTCGGCCCCGACGAGCACCGCGAGGCCCACACCTGGCCCGAGTGCGTCGGCGTGTGGGAGACCGTCCAGGAGATGGTCGAGCACGGCGACCCCGCCGTGATGCGGGCTCTGGAGCTGGCCGAGAAGCACCGGCTGCCGGTCTTCGGCTGCGCCCCGATGTCGGACGCCCGCCGCATAGCGGGCCTGGCCGCCGCCGGCATCCGTCTCGACCACGAGTCGTACTCCCACGGGGAGATGCTGGAGAAGCTGCGCCAGGGTATCTACGCCATTGTGCGTGAATCCTCCGTGGCCCACTTCCTGCGGGAGAACATCCAGGTCGTGAGCAAGGTCGGCGCCCGCAGGGTGGCCTTCTGCACCGACGACGTGCACGCCGCCGACGTCCTGGCCGGCGGGCACATGGACAAGCTGGTACGCATGGCCGTGGAGGCCGGAGTGGACCCGGTCACCGCGATCCAGATGGCCACGGTCAACTGCGCCGAGATGTACCGCATCGACGACAAGGTGGGCAGCATCGCCCCCGGCCGCTTCGCCGACGTGCTGATCGTGGACTCGCTGGAGGACTTCCGCGTCCGCGACGTCGTCGCCGCGGGGTCGCTGGTGGCCCGCGACGGTCGTCTGATCAGCCCGACCGCCCCACCCGCCCGGGGCCAGGTCACGAAATTTCCGCTCAAGACGGTCACGGCCGACGACTTCGCCCTGCACAGCAACCAGACCAGCAACCAGACCGTCACCCAGACCGGCGCCCAGACCGTCACCCAGAGCGGCGAGCAGGCCGGCGAGCAGGAGACAGTGGACGTGCTGGCCATCGGCTTCACCGAGCAGGTCTTCGTCCGCAAGCGCCGCGACGTCACGCTCCCCGTGCTCAACGGCATCGTGGAGCCGAGCGTCGAGAAGGACGCCCTCCTCGTCACCGTCGTGGAGCGCTACGGCAAGACCGGCAACATGCCGGTGGCCGTGGTCAGCGGCATGGGCATCCGCGAGGGCGCCATCGCCACCAGCGCCGCCCCGGACGACAACAACATCATCTGCGTCGGCGCCTCCCGCGCGGACATGGCCCTGGCCGTCAACACCGTGGCCGAGATGGGCGGCGGCCAGGTGATCGTGGTCAACGGCGAGGTACGCGAACGGCTCCCGCTCCCCATCGCCGGCATCGTCTCCGACCTGCCCGCGGCCGAGATGGCCGTGGCCGAGCAGCGCCTGGACGACCTGGCCCGCGAGCTGGGCTGCACCCTGCCTTCACCGCTGATGTACCTGTTCTTCCTGTCCATCACCGCGATCCCCGACTACGCCGTGACCGACCTCGGCCTGGTGGATTGCGTCAACCTCGAGGTCGTGGAGGTCATTCAGTGACTGCGTTCATCGCCGGGCTGCCCAAGTGTGAGCTGCATCTGCACATCGAGGGGACGCTGGAGCCGGAGCTCAAGTTCGAGCTGGCCCGGCGCAACGGGATCGCGCTGCCGTACGCGGGCGTCGAGGAGATGCGCGCCGCCTACGACTTCGACGACCTGACCTCGTTCCTCAAGATCTACTACGAGGGCATGGGCGTGCTGCGCACCGAGCCCGACTTCTACGACCTGGCCATGGCCTACCTGCGCAAGGCCGCCTCACAGAACGTGCGCTACGCGGAGATCTTCTTCGACCCGCAGGCGCACACCTCGCGCGGCGTGCCGTTCGACGTGGTGATCCGGGGCCTGCGGCGGGCGCTCATCGACGCCGAGGCCCAGCTCGACGTGCGCGCGCAGCTCATCATGTGCTTCCTGCGCGACTTCCAGGCCGAGTACGCGATGGCGACGCTGCTGGAGTCGCTGCCCTACAAGGAGTGGATCGTCGGCGTCGGCCTGGACTCCGACGAGAAGGGCAACCCGCCGGCCAAGTTCGCCGCCGTGTACGAGCGCGCCCGCCAGGAGGGCTACCTGCTGACCATGCACTGCGACGTCGACCAGCAGAACTCGGTCGAGCACATCCGCCAGGCGATCCAGGACATCGGCGTCAACCGCATCGACCACGGCGTCAACATCCTGGAGGACCCGAAGCTGGTCGCGGAGGTCCTGGACAAGGGCATCGGCATGACCTCCTGCCCGATCTCCAACGGCTACGTCACCGACTCCATGAAGATCGAGGGCATCCGCAAGCTGCTCGACCTGGGCGTGCGGGTCACGATCAGCTCCGACGACCCGGCCTACTTCCTGGGCTACGTGGCCGAGAACCTCGAAGTGCTCAACTTCCCCGACGAGGATCTCAAGCAGCTGCAGCGCAACGCCTTCGAGATCACCTGGCTGCCCCGCCACGTCAAGGACGCCTACATCGCCGAAGTGGACGTCTACGCGCCTTAGCGCATGCGCACGGCCAGCATGAAGTCCACCCGCTGGTCCCAGGAGTTGAGCGAGCGGCCGGTCAGCTCCTCGATGCGCTTGAGCCGGTAGCGCAGCGTGTTGACATGGACGTGCAGGCGTTCCGAGGTCGTGGTCCAGTTGCCCGACTCCTCAAGGAACGCCTGCAACGTCTCCAGCAGATCGGTCTGGTGCGCCGCGTCGTAGGCTTCCAGCGCGCCCAGCAGCCGGGTCCGGAAGGACTTGCGCAGATCCGCCGGAATCGCCGCCAGCAGCGTGCGGTGGGAGCTGACGTCGTCGCCGGTGATCACGCTGATCCGCTCGCCGCTCAGCGCGGCCAGCGAGCGCGCGTGCCGGGCCTCCTCGATCAGCCCGTTCAGCGCGGCGGGCCCAGTCGTGACGCTGCTGACGCCGAGCGCGATCCGCCCCTCACCGCTCAGCCCCGCCTCCAGCCTGCGCGCGCCGGCCATCACGTGCTCGGTCAGCTCCCGCGCGCTGTTGCCCGCCAGCGGGACGAGCGCGATCGCCTCGCCGTCCGCGGCGGCCCCGGTGCCCGCGGCGCCGGACGTCCCGCTCACGGTTCCGGACATCCTGCCCGCGCTGCCGGACGTCCCGCTCGCGGTTCCGGGCGCGGCGGTCACGATGCCGGGCGCCAGCGGCCGCAACAGCTCATCCAGTACGGCCACGCCCGCGTCCCCCGGCGCCGACAACGCCACCACCAGCAGCCCGTGCTCGGTCTCCACGTGCAACGTGTGCAGGCGGGACACCACACCGGGCAGAGCCGCCTCCCCCGACTCCAGCAGCTCCAGGAGCTGGTCGAACACCCGCCGCTCGATCCGCTGCGCCGCCTCCAGCCGGGAGCGCTCCAGCGCCACCAGCGCGGCCAGCTCCACGACGAGGTCCTCGTTCTCCCCCTGCGCCTGCTCCCCTGCATAGGCCAGGAACCAGTTGGCGATCCGGTGCGGAGCGCCCTTGCTGATCGGGAAGACCGACAGCCCGCCCACCATCCCCGGCAGGTGGCGCGCGGTCAGGAACGTGTGGGCCAGCCGCTCCCGTTGTTCCTCGGCCAGCGGCTGCGAACCGACGATGACCCGGCCGGTCGGCGACATCACCCAGCACGGCACGTCGAGCTCCCCGGCCACCGCGGTGACCACCTTGGTCAGGCTGCCGCCGTCGACCAGCGTGCTGGCCAGGCGGCGGCGGGAGCCGTACCGCTGACGGGGCGGGGTGCCGAGCTCGGCGATCAGCGCGCGCAGGACGTGCTCGGTGACGTGGCTGAACGGCACCTCGACGGGGAGCGTGAGCAGCGGCAGCCCGGCCTCGGCGCAGGCGTCGACGAGGTCGAGCGGGACGCCCTTGAGCGCGGTGCCGGAGACGAGCGCCGCCACCTCACCCAGAGCTTTCACGAAATTTCGGGATGACTCGGCGCCGGTGTGCCAGGTCAGCTCGGTCAGCACCAGCTCCCCCGGCTTCACGAACCTGCCCGGTTCGGCGAGGTCCGTGGTGGACACGCCGCGTACCTGCCGGTCGAGCAGGTCATGCCCGGTCAGCACCTTGAGGTGGAGGTGGCGGGCCCGCACCAGCTCCCTCAGCCGCATGGCCAGCCCTCACGGCGCCAGGCGGCCTCCCAGTACATCCACTCGAACCGGGCCGTCGTCAGCGCCCGGTCCAGGAGCCGCTCACGGTCGTCGGCGCCCAGGATCAGGCCGTCGAGCAGGTCCAGCGCGCCCGCGACGGTCTCCTGGTAGGACTCGGCGCCGTAGGTCTCGATCCACCAGGCGTAGAGCGGATCGGGCGACGAACGCCGGAGCAGCGCCTCGCCGACCCTGGCGTAGATCCAGTAGCACGGCACGATCGCGCCGAGCGCCTCGGGGAAGGTGCCGAGCGAGCAGCTCCTGACCAGGTAGGAGGCGTAGCCGACCGTGGTGGGCGCGGCGGGCAGCTTGCGCGCGTCGGCCTCGTCAAGACCGAACGCCGCCAGCAGCTCCACCACCAGGCTGTGCTCGACCTCGACCGTCATCGCCGCGTCCCGCGCGAAGCTCTGCACCGAGGACGGCTCCGGCGAACGCGCCGCGCAGGCCGCCTGGGCCCGCGCGTAGTCCGGCAGGAAATGCGCCTCCTGCACGACGTAGTGCCGGAACGCCGCGCGCGGCAGTGATCCGTCCGTCAGCCCGGCCAGGAACGGATGGGCGAGGATCTGGTCATAGACCCCGCCGACGACCTGCCACACATCATCTCGCAAGCGGCTCACCCGCCCAGGCTATCGGCCCAGGTCGGCGCGCATCACCACCCGGGGCGCGACCTCGATCCCCAGCTCCCGCTCGTGCTCCACGACCTTGCGCACCTCCGGCCCCCACTCCCGCTCGGGCAGGACCGTGAACCCGTGCCGCTCGTACCAGGGCGCGTTCCACGGCACGTCGCGGAACGTCGTCAGCGTCACCGCCGGCGCGCCCGCCGCCCGCGCGTGATCGAGCACCGCCCGCACCAGCCGCCCGCCGATCCCCTGCCGCATCTGGCCGGGATGCACCGCGAGCTGGTCCAGGTGCACGTTCCCGTCAATCCACCCGAACATCGCGAACCCCGCCGCCGGCTCGCCCTCCACCAGTACGGTGCCGACGTCGGCGACCTCCTCGACCATCGTCGTCCCCGGCGGGAACTCGATCCCCACCTGCAGAAACAACCCGTCGGCCGCCTGCTCCACCTCGATCAGCCGGGAAAGTTCCCCGGATTCGGCCCATCGCACCATGCCGACACGGTCTCATGTTCCACGACGATGTGTCGCATGCGTTTAATGTGATGATCGTGTACCCGGCTTGTGCGGAGCCGGGAACCCCCTCCACACGGCGCGCCCGCATTCACCCGGGCGCGCCGTGTGCCTCTCTTCCCCGGGTCTTCGAGGTCAGAGATCGAGCAGGGGCTCCAGGCCGACGGTCAGGCCGGGCAGCTCGCGGACCCGGCGGACGCCCAGCAGGACGCCCGGGGTGAAGGCGGCGCGGTTCATCGTGTCGTGGCGGATCGTGAGGATCTCGCCGTCACCGCCCAGGAGGACCTCCTGGTGGGCGATCAGGCCGGCCAGGCGTACCGAGTGGACGTGCACGCCGTCCACGTCGGCGCCGCGCGCGCCGTCCAGCGAGGTGCTGGTCGCGTCGGGCATGCCGGACAGCCCCGCCTTCGCCCGCGCCTGCGCGACCAGCTCCGCGGTACGGCGCGCGGTGCCCGACGGCGCGTCGGCCTTGTTCGGGTGGTGCAGCTCGACGATCTCGACCGACTCGAAGTAGCGGGCGGCCTGCTGGGCGAAGTGCATCATCAGCACGGCCGCGATGCCGAAGTTGGGCGCGATCAGGCAGTTGGTGCCCGGAAAGCGCTCCAGCCAGCCCCTGACCGTGGCCAGCCGGTCCTCGTCGAACCCGGTCGTCCCCACCACCGGATGCACGCCGTGGGAGATGCACCATTCGAGGTTGCCCATGACCACGTCCGGGTGGGTGAAGTCCACCACCACCTCGGCACCGGTCAGGTTCTCGATGTCATCGCCCTGATCCACGGCGGCGACGAGCTCCATGTCACTGGCCGCCTCGACGGCCCTGCACACCTCGACGCCCACCCGCCCGCGCGCGCCCAATACCGCAACTCTCATCACAGCCCCACCCTATCCAGCTATCCGTTACGGCAAGCCGCCCCCACGCCACCCGCCGTCGCGGGCGGGCGCCGATCGTGGGGTCGCTTCTCACGTCGGACGTGGTCCCCACCGCAACGGCCCCGTTGACCAGCCACCGTGCCTCGTCCCGGCCACCTGAGAAGGCGCCGAACTCCACCGCCCAACCTCTCGGCGCCTCGGGGGCCCGTGCCCGCTTGATGCCCGGTTCCGGCGGTGCGCGCCGTACAGCCGAATAACGAAGCCCCGCACTGCCCGGAGAGGGCCGTGCGGGGCTTCGGAGGTTGGTCAGGCGATGGCCCGGGCGAAGTCCTTGTCGCCGTACGGGCCGATGACCGCCAGCGTCAGGGGGCGCTTCAGGACGTCGGCGGCCACCGAGGAGATCTCCTCCGGGCTCACCGCGTCGATGCGCTTCAGCACCTCGTCCACCGACATGAGCTCGTCGTAGACCAGTTCGTTCTTGCCGATCCGGGACATCCGGGAGCCGGTGTCCTCCAGGCCGAGAACCAGACCGCCACGCATCTGGCCCTTGCCCCTGATGATCTCCTCAGGCGTCAGGCCCTCGTCGATCACGCGGGCCACCTCGTCGCGGCAGATCTGGAGCACGTCGTCGATCTTCGAGGGCAGGCAGCCCACGTAGATCCCGAACTGGCCGGTGTCGGCGTACGCCGACGTGTAGGAGTACGCCGAGTAGGCCAGCCCGCGCTTCTCCCTGATCTCCTGGAACAGGCGCGACGACATGCCGCCGCCCAGCGCGGCGTTGAGCACGCCCAGAGCGAAGCGGCGGTCGTCGGTGCGGGACATGCCCGTCGTGCCGAGGACCAGGTTGGCCTGCTCGGTCGGACGGTCGATCACGCGTACCTCGGAGCGGGTCGCCGCGCCGGGGCCGCTGGTGCGCGGCGGTGCGCACTCCAGCGAGCCGCCGAGGGCACCGGCCCGTTCGTAGGCACGGGCCACCAGCTCCACCACGTGCTCGTGGCGGACGTTGCCCGCCACCGAGACGACGGTGCGCATGGGGCGGTAGTAGCGCTGGTAGTACTCGAGGATGCGCTCCCGGCCCAGGGCGTTGATCGAGTCGACCGTGCCCAGGATCGGGCGGCCGATCGGCGAGTCGCCGTACAGGGCGGCGGAGAACTGCTCGTGCACCACGTCCGACGGGTCGTCGTCGTGCATGGCGATCTCTTCGAGGATGACCCCGCGCTCGGACTCGACGTCGTCGGCGGTGATCAGCGAGCTGGTCACCACGTCGGAGAGCACGTCGACCGCGAGCGGCAGGTCTTCGTCGAGCACCCGCGCGTAGTAGCACGTGTACTCCTTGGCGGTGAAGGCGTTGATCTCCCCGCCGATGCCCTCGATGGACGCCGAGATCTCCATGGCGTCACGGGTGGGCGTGCCCTTGAACAGCAGGTGCTCAAGGAAGTGGGTCGCCCCGGTGTGCTCGGGGGCCTCGTCACGCGAGCCGATGCCGACCCACATGCCGACCGCGACGGAACGCACGGTCGGCATGGTCTCGGTCACCACGCGCAGCCCACCGGGGAGGACGGTGCGCTGGACTACCCCGGCACCGTCCTTACCGGGATGCAGCGTGGTCGTCGTCACGAGTTTCTGTCGTCCTCACCGTTGCGAGGGGCGGTGCGGGTCCTGGTGCGGGTACGGCGGGGCTTGTCCTCCCGGGGCCGCTCGTCGGAGTCGCCGGCCGACTCGGCGGGAGCCGCGTCGTCGGAGCCGCCGCCACCCTCGGCCTTCTCCGCGGCCTCCTTCTCGATGACCTCGACCGGGACCAGGGACAGCTTGCCCCGGCCGTCGATCTCGGCGATCTCGACCTGGATCTTCTCTCCGACGCTCATGACGTCCTCGACGTTCTCGATGCGCTTGCCCCCGTGGAGCTTGCGGATCTGCGAGACGTGCAGGAGGCCGTCCTTGCCCGGCATGAGCGAGATGAACGCGCCGAAGGCGGCGATCTTGACGACCGTGCCCAGGTAACGCTCGCCCACCTCGGGCATGTGCGGGTTGGCGATGGCGTTGATCGCCGAACGGGCGGCCTCGGCCGAGGGCCCGTCGGTGGCGCCGATGTAGATCGTGCCGTCGTCCTCGATGGTGATCTCGGCGCCCGTGTCGTCCTGGATCTGGTTGATCATCTTGCCCTTCGGGCCGATGACCTCGCCGATCTTGTCCACGGGGACCTTGATCGTGATGATGCGCGGCGCGGTGGCGTTCATCTCCGCCGGGGAGTCGATCGCCTCCTGCATCACGTCGAGGATGGCCAGGCGGGCGCCCTTGGCCTGCTTGAGCGCGGCGGCCAGCACGGAGGCGGGGATGCCGTCGAGCTTGGTGTCGAGCTGCAGGGCGGTGATGACGTCCTTGGTGCCGGCGACCTTGAAGTCCATGTCGCCCATGGCGTCTTCCGCGCCGAGGATGTCGGTCAGCGTGACGTAGGTGTCACCCTCGCCGATGAGGCCCATCGCGATGCCCGCGACCATCTCGCGCAGCGGCACACCGGCGTCGAGCAGCGACATCGTGGAGGCGCAGACCGAACCCATCGAGGTGGAGCCGTTGGAGCCCAGCGCCTCGGAGACCTGGCGGATCGCGTAGGGGAACTCCTCGCGGGCCGGCAGGACCGGGATGAGCGCCCGCTCGGCGAGCGCGCCGTGGCCGATCTCGCGGCGCTTGGGCGAGCCCACGCGGCCGGTCTCACCGGTGGAGTAGGGCGGGAAGTTGTAGTTGTGCATGTAGCGCTTGGTCCGCTCGGGGTTGAGCGTGTCGATGACCTGCTCCATGCGCAGCATGTTCAGCGTGGTGATGCCCATGATCTGGGTCTCGCCGCGCTCGAACAGCGCCGAGCCGTGCACCCGCGGGATCACGTGGACCTCGGCCGACAGCGCGCGGATGTCCTTGGTGCCGCGGCCGTCGATGCGGATGCCGTCCTTGACGACACGCTCGCGCATGAGCTTCTTCATGAGCGAGCGGTAGGCGGCCGACAGCTCCTTCTCGCGGCCCTCGAAGGCCTCGGCGAGCTTCTCGACCATGATGCCCTTGACCCGGTCGAGCTCGAGCTCGCGCTCCTGCTTGCCGGCGATGGTGAGCGCGGAGGCCAGCTCGCTCTTGATGGCGCCCTCGACGGCGGTGTAGGCGTCTTCCTGGTAGTCGAGGAAGACGGGGTACTCCGCGGTCGCCTTGGCGGCAACCTTGGCGATCTTGTTCTGCGCCTCGCACAGCACCTTGATGAACGGCTTGGAGGCGTCCAGGCCCTGCGCGATGGTCTCCTCGTTGGGCCCGACGGCGCCTTCGGCGACCAGCTTCAGCGTGTCCTTGGTGGACTCGGCCTCGACCATCATGATCGCGACATCGCCGTCGTCGAGCACGCGGCCCGCGACGACCATGTCGAACGTGGCCCGCTCCAGCTCGTGGTGCGTCGGGAAGCCGACCCACTGGCCGTCGATCAGCGCGACGCGCACGCCGCCGATCGGACCGGAGAAGGGCAGCCCGGCCAGCTGGGTGGACAGCGAGGCGGCGTTGATGGCCACCACGTCGTACAGGTGCTCGGGGTTGAGCGCCAGGATGGTCGCGACGACCTGGATCTCGTTGCGCAGGCCCTTGACGAACGACGGGCGCAGCGGCCGGTCGATCAGGCGGCAGGTGAGGATGGCGTCCTCGGACGGACGGCCCTCACGCCGGAAGAACGAGCCGGGGATGCGGCCCGCGGCGTACATGCGCTCCTCGACGTCCACCGTCAGCGGGAAGAAGTCGAGATTGTCCTTGGGATTCTTCGACGCGGTGGTCGCGGACAGGACCATCGTGTCGTTGTCGAGATAGGCGACGGCGGAACCCGCCGCCTGACGCGCGAGGCGGCCGGTCTCGAACCGGATCGTGCGCGTGCCGAATGCGCCGTTGTCTATGACGGCTTCAGCGGTGTGGACACCCTCCACGGGGGACCTCCTTGTTCGGTCGGTCTCCCGCGCCCTCTTTCTCACCGGCACCCTCGTTAGGTGCAGCGCCGGTCTTCGATCGAAGCGCCCGGTTCTTGACCGGAAGCCACTACCGAGGACCGGCCCGCAGGCGTCGCGGGTCGCATGGTGCTTGACGGACGCGGGGGCTCTCAGTGTCTCTGATATTCAGTTGTCCGGCTCGGCGCGACGCGCCGGGTCCGATATGAGAAGGGAGCGGCCGCTCGGCCGCTCCCTCACCACTCTATCGACGCAGGCCGAGCCGCTCGATGAGCGAACGGTAGCGCTGGATGTCGGTGTTCTGCAGGTACTTCAGCAGGCGGCGCCGGCGACCGACGAGCAGAAGCAGGCCACGACGGCTGTGGTGGTCGTGCTTGTGCGTCTTCAGGTGCTCGGTGAGCTCGCTGATGCGCTTGCTGAGCAGCGCGATCTGCACCTCGGGCGACCCGGTGTCGCCCTCAATGGTCGCGTACTCGGCGATGATTGCCTTCTTGGCAGCGGTGTCGAGGGACACGGCTCTCCTTCAATCTACGGACACGCGGTGAATGGTTCGAATGATGCGAACGACCGTGCGTGCCTACAGTCGCCGCAGCGAAGGCCTCTCCAGGCAGCGCGAGGCGCCGCCGATACAGAGCCGACACCACAGGCTACCACCAGTTGACGGTGTGCGTACTCCGCGTGATCTCACAGGCGGTCGACGAAGTGCCAAGGTCAGGCCGTGAGCCTGCGGGCTTCGTCCACGTCGGCGTGGATCTGCGCGACCAGCGCCTCGATGGAGTCGAACTTGGTGTTGCCGCGCAACCTGGCCGCGAAGTCGACCGCGACGTGCGCGCCGTAGAGCTCAAGGTCGTCGCGGTCCAGCGCGTACGCCTCGACGGTACGCGGCACGCCCTCGAAGGTCGGGTTGGTGCCCACCGAGATGGCGGCCGGCCAGCGGCAGCCCTCGTACAACGCGGGCAGGTTCCCCACGGCCACGCACTGCAGCCAGCCCGCGTACACGCCGTCGGCGGGGATGGCGGTGTGCGGCGGGGTCTCCACGTTGGCGGTGGGGAAGCCGAGCTGGCGCCCGCGCTGGTACCCGCGCACCACCACGCCCTCCACCCCGTGGGGCCGCCCGAGCTCGTGGGCGGCGGTGACGGCGTCGCCGCCGGCCAGCAGCTCCCTGATCGCGGTCGAGCTGACGCCTTCCACCAGCGGCACGACTTCTACCGAAAAATCGTACTTCTCGCCGAGTGCCCGGAGCGTCTCCACATCACCCGCCGCCTTGTGGCCGAACGCGAAGTTCGCCCCCACCACGACGCCCGCCGCCCGCAGCCGGTCGGCCAGCACCTGCTCGGCGAAGTCGGCCGGGGTCAGCCGCGAGACGTCCAGCGAGAACTCCAGCACCTCCACCGCGTCCACGCCGAGCCCGGTCAGCAACTCGGCACGACGACGCGCGCTCGTGAGCCGGGGCGGATGCGAGCCCGGCCTGACCACTTCCGCCGGGTGCGGCTCGAAGGTCAGGGCGACCGAGCGCAGGCCGCGCTCCTCGGCGACCTCGACGGCCCGTGAAACCACCCGCCGGTGCCCGCGGTGCACGCCGTCGAACACGCCGATCGTGACGACGGACCCTCCAGAACGCTGCACGCCCGGCCCCATTCGTATCCCGTGACTCCCGTGACGACTTCGGTCAGCGACAAGCCTGCCATGCCCGCCGGGACCACCGGCAATCGAGGGGTAACATCGTTCGCACCATGCCTCGATACGCACTGCTGATCCTGCCTGCCTTCAACCGGGTCTACGGTGAGGCCTCCGTCCGTCTGACCCGATCCGAGCTGGAGGTCTTCGGGCTCCGGGCGCTGGAGGGCCAGGTGTCGGGGGTGGAGGAGGCGGTCGTCGGCGGCGTGCCGTACATCTGCTTCGAGACCGCCGCGCCCCTGTCCGGGGGCGACGTGGCACTGCTGTCGAACCTGTCGTCGGCCTACGCGCTGTTCGGCATGGAGGGCGATCTGCTGCGCCCGCTGACCGTGACGCCGCTCGACCGGCTGAGCAGCGACCTGATCACCATCCAGAAGTACGCGGGCAAGACCAACGAGCACTTCACCAAGCTCCTGCTGAACGTGACCGTGCTCGCCTCCGACTTCGCGCTCGACGGGCATCTGTCGGTGTTCGACCCGATGTGCGGGCGCGGCACCACCCTCAACCAGGCGCTCATGTACGGCTACGACGCCTACGGCATGGACCTGGACACCAAGGACTTCGAGGCGTACTCAGGGTTCCTGAAAAAGTGGCTGCGCGACCGGCGGCTCAAGCACACCGCCGAGACGGTGCCGGTCCGGCGCGAACGCGCGCTGATCGGGCGCCGGTTCAACGTCTCGTTCGCGGCGACCAAGGAGGCGTTCAAGGGCGGCGACACGCAGCGGGTGGGCGTGGTCGGCGCCGACACGCTGCGCGGGCGCGACTTCTTCAAGCCCCGCACGTTCGACGTCATCGCCACGGATGCCCCGTACGGCGTGCAGCACGGCAGCCGCAGCGGTGGCGGCGGATTGTCCAGGAGCCCGCTGGAGCTGATCCGCAAGGCAGTGCCGGTCTGGGCCGAACTGCTGAAGCCCGGGGGCGCGATGGGCATCTCCTGGAACACCTACGGCGGAACCCGCGACGACCTGGCCGCGATCCTGGACGCCAGCGGCCTGGAAGTCCAGAAATTTCCCGACTTCGAACACTGGGTCGACCAGGCCATCGTCCGCGACATCCTGATCGCCAGAAAGCCCTCCTAGCCCCGTCAGGCGAAGACGGCGAGGGGCTTGGCGCTGCGGCCCTGCTCCTCCACCAACGCGAGCAGTTCCCCGTCCGGCCCGAACACCCCGATCGGCCCGGCCCCCAGCCCCGCGGAAGCCAGCCGCCCCCCGTGCGAGATCACCCGAGCCTGCTCAGCCGTTACATCCATGCGAGGAAAGGCAGCGGAAACCGCCTCCCCGATCGGCAGCACCACACACTTCTCCGCCAACTGCTCAACCGTGCGCGCCAGAGACAGGTCGTACGGCCCCACCCGGGTACGGCGCAGATACGTGAGATGCCCGCCTACCCCGAGACCGGCGCCCAGATCCCGGGCCAGCGAGCGAATGTAGGTCCCGGACGAGCACCGCACCGTGGCATCGACGTCCACGACGTCACCCGAGTACCGCACCCCGGTCACCTCGAACGCGTGCACCGTCACCGGCCGCGCCTTCAGCTCCACGTCCTCACCAGCCCGTGCCCGCTTGTAGGCCCGCTCGCCGTTCACCTTGATCGCGCTGACCTGCGGCGGCACCTGCATGATCGGCCCGCTCAGCGCCGCTACCCCGGCCAGCACCGCCTCCTGGGCCACCCCGGCGGCCGGCGCCGTGGTCAGCACCTCGCCCTCGGCGTCGTCGGTGTTGGTCGTGGCGCCCAGCCGGATCGTCGCCTCGTAGACCTTCTCGGTCAGCGCCAGGTGTCCCAGCAGCCGCGTCGCCTTCTCCACGCCGATCACCAGCACGCCCGTCGCCATCGGGTCCAGCGTGCCCGCGTGGCCGACCCGCCGGGTGCCGGCGATCCGGCGCAGCTTGCCGACGACGTCGTGCGAGGTCCACTCGGCCGGCTTGTCCACGATGATCAAGCCGCTCTCGGCCATCAAACCTTCCTCGGAAGTAGTGCCCGGATCCTGTTCATGGTCGTCTCGACGCTGTCGTGGGAGGTGAAGCCGGCCGCGCTGCGGTGGCCGCCGCCGCCCAGCGCCGTGCAGATCGCCGCCACGTCCACCGCGCCCTTCGAGCGCGTCGACACCTGCCAGGCCCCGAGGTCGTCCTCCTTGAGCACGACCGCGACCTCGGCCTCGTCGGTGCGCCTGATCACGTCGATGATGGCCTCCACCTCCTCGTACGGCAGGCCGTACGAGGCCCGGTCGAGGTGGGTGACCGACGTCCAGACCAGCCCGTCCTCCAGCGTGACCCGGTCGAGGGCGGCCGCGAGCACCTTGAGATAGCCGAACGGCGAGCGGTCCCACAGTTCCCGCGCGATCTCGTCGGTCCGCAGCCCGGTCGCCACGAGCCTGGCCGCCATCTCGTGCGCGGCCGGGGTGGTCGAGGAGTGGCGGAAGGAGCCGGTGTCGGTCACCAGCCCGGCATACAGGCAGGTCGCCACGTCGCGGTCGAGCGTGCCACCGAGCCGGTAGATGAGCTGCTCGGCCAGTACGGCGGTCGCCGCCACGTCGGGGTCGATGAGGCTGACCGTGCCGAACCCGGTGTTGGACGGGTGATGGTCGATCACCACGACCTCACGCGCCTTGCCCGCGTTGACGGACAGCAGCCCGAGCCGGTCGAGCGTGGACGAGTCGAACGTGATCATCAGCTCGGGCTCGGCGGGGAAGGCGGCGGGCGGCACCAGCAGGTCCTGGCCGGGCAGGAAGCGCAGCAGCCGCGGCACCGAGAACCGCCGGTCGCCGAAGGAGGCCACGACCTTCTTGCCCAGCGAACGCAGCACGGCGCCGACGGCCAGCATCGAGCCGAGCGCGTCTCCGTCGGGCGAGACGTGGCAGGCCAGAGCCACCTCGTCGGCCTGCTCGATGAGCGTGAGCACCCGGGTCCAGGCCGTCTCCCCCACGGCCTGGTGACCGGGACGCTCCGCCGTACCGTCATCGGGAGGAGGAGCGGCCGGGGGCGGGGCCCCCGGGCGGTCCGTCCGGTCACGCACGTCGGGCGTCATGTCGTCGGGTGCCCTGCGCGGCCAGAGGGTTCGTCCTCTTCCTCGTCCTCCGCGTCGGGCTTCTTGTAGGGGTCGGGTTCGCCGGCGTAGGCGGCGTTCTCGGCCTGGCGGGCCAGTTCCTGGTCCTTGGCACGGGCGGCGTTGATGAGGTCGTCGAGCTGACGGGCGCTGTCGGGCAGCGGGTCGTGCTTGAACGTCAGCGTCGGCGTGAAGCGCACGCCGGTCTGCTTGCCGACCTCCGAGCGGATGATGCCCTTGGCGCTCTCCAGCGCGGCGGCGCTGTCGGCCCGCTCGGCCTCGGAGCCGAAGACCGTGTAGAAGACCGTGGCCTCGCGCAGGTCGGCGGTGATCCGCGTGTCGGTCACGGTCACGAAGCCGAGGCGTGGGTCCTTGATCCGCCGCTCCAGCATCTCGGCGACGATCTGCTGGATGCGGTCGGCGAGCTTACGCGCTCGTGCGGCGTCGACCATGTCAGTCCCCCTTTGTCTTACTCTTCGTCGTTGTAGATCCGCTGCCGGGCGGACAGCAGCTCGATCTCAGGGCGGTAGGCCACCAGCCGTTCGCAGGCGTCCAGCACCTCTTTGCAGTTGCCGGCGGAGGCGGAGACGACGGCGATGCCGATCTCCGCGCGCCGGTGCAGGTCGAGGTGGCCGGTCTCGGCCGCGGCGGCACTGGGGTAGCGCCGCAGAACCTCGGCGACCAGGGGCCGCACGACAGATCGCTTCTGCTTCAGCGAACGTACGTCGCCGAGCAGGATGTCCAGGGTCAGAGCACCCACATACATCGTTGGCAACCACCGCTTCGCTCGAGTTCAGAACGCGCGTCCGGCTCCGCTGCGGTGGAAAAGCCCGCCGGGCGCGCGAGAGGCGCCCGGCGGATGGTCCGCCGGGCGCCCGGCCGCGTGTTACACGCGCGGCTTCTCCCGCATCTCGAACGTCTCGATGACGTCGTCGAGCTTGATGTCGTTGTAGCCGACACCGATACCGCACTCGAAGCCCTCGCGGACCTCGGTCGCGTCGTCCTTGAAGCGGCGCAGCGACGACACCGTGAGGTTGTCGGCGACCACGACACCGTCGCGGATGATCCTGGCCTTGCTGTTGCGGACGATGACGCCCGAACGGACCAGCGAACCGGCGACGTTGCCGATCTTCGGCACCTTGAAGACCTCGCGGACTTCGGCGGTGCCCATCTGCACCTCTTCGAACTCGGGCTTGAGCATGCCCTTGAGTGCCGCTTCGATCTCCTCGATCGCCTGGTAGATGACCGAGTAGTAGCGGATGTCGACGCCCTCGCGCTCGGCGAGGTCGCGCGCCCGGGGCTCAGGCCGGACGTTGAAGCCGATGATGACCGCGTTGTCGTCGGCCACGGCCAGGTTGACGTCGTACTCGGTGATGGCGCCGACGGCGCGGTGCAGGACACGGAGCCTGACCTCGTCGCCAACGTCGATCTTGAGCAGGGCGTCTTCCAGGGCCTCCACCGAACCGGACACGTCACCCTTGATGATGAGCTTGAGCTCGTCGACGCGACCCTTCTCAAGGTCGCTGAAGAGCTCTTCGAGGGAACGGCGGCGCGAGGACTTGGCCATGTCGGCGCTGCGCTTGCGCGCGGCGCGCTGCTGGGCGATCTGGCGAGCCATCCGGTCGTCGGTGACCACGATGAAGTTGTCACCGGCGCTCGGCACGGCCGTCAGACCCATGACCAGGACCGGACGCGACGGGTCGGCCTCTTCGACCGGCTCCATGTTGTCGTCGAGCAGCGCCCGGACGCGGCCGAAGGCCTCGCCGCAGACGATGGAGTCGCCGACGCGCAGCGTGCCGCGCTGGACCAGGACGGTCGCCACCGGACCGCGCCCCTTGTCGAGGTGCGCTTCGATCGCGATGCCCTGAGCGTCCATCGTCGGGTTGGCGCGCAGGTCGAGCTCGGCGTCGGCGGTCAGGATGATCGCCTCGAGGAGCTGGTCGATCCCGGTGCCGTTCTTGGCGGAGATGTCCACGAACAGCGTCGAGCCGCCGTACTCCTCCGCCACCAGGCCGTACTCGGTGAGCTGGGCACGGACCTTGTTGGGGTCGGCGCCCTCCTTGTCGACCTTGTTGACCGCGACCACGATCGGCACGTCCGCCGCCTGGGCGTGGTTGAGCGCCTCGATGGTCTGCGGCTTCACACCGTCGTCGGCCGCGACCACCAGCACCGCGATGTCGGTGGCCTTGGCACCACGGGCACGCATGGCGGTGAACGCCTCGTGACCCGGGGTGTCGATGAAGGTGATCTTCCGGTCTTCGCCCTCGTGCGTCGCGCCGACCTGGTAGGCACCGATGTGCTGGGTGATGCCACCGGCCTCGCGGGCCACCATGTTGGTCTTGCGGATGGCGTCGAGCAGCTTCGTCTTACCGTGGTCGACGTGACCCATGACGGTCACGACGGGCGGACGCGCGGCCAGGTCGGCCTCGTCGCCCTCGTCCTCGCCGAACTCGATGTCGAAGGCCTCGAGGATCTCGCGATCCTCCTCCTCCGGGCTGACGACCTGGATGTCGTAGTCCAGTTCCTGGCCCAGAAGCTGCAGGGCGTCCTCGTTGACCGACTGCGTCGCGGTCACCATCTCGCCCAGGTGCAGCATGATCTGCACGAGCGAGGCGGGGTTCGCGCCGATGCGGTCGGCGAAGTCGGACAGCGACGCACCGCGCGGAAGGCGGATCGTCGCACCGTTGCCACGAGCGACCTGCACGCCGCCGATCGCCGGCGCCGACATGTTGTCGAACTCCTGGCGCCTCTGCCGCTTGGACTTGCGGCCACGCGTGGGACGGCCACCGGGACGGCCGAAGGCGCCGGCGGTGCCGCCACCACGACCGCGACCACCGCCACCGGGACGACCGGCGAAACCGCCGCCACCGCCACCGGGACCACCGGTGCCCGTGCGCGGACCGGCGCCGCCGCCACCACCGGGACGACCGGCGAAACCGCCGCCGCCACCGGGACGACCGCCGCCGCCACCAGGACGACCGCCACCGCCGCCACCGCCGCCGGGACGACCGCCGCCGCCACCGGGACGACCGCCACCGCCACCGCCGCCACCACCGGGACCGGCGGGACGACCCTGCGGCATCATCATCGGGTTGGGACGCGGACCACCGGGACGCGGGCCACCGGCGCCGGGACCCGGACGCGGACCGGCCGCACCGGGCGGGCCGGGACGCGGACCCGCGGTACCCGCGGGACCGGGACGGCCCTGCGGCGGACGCGGACCGGCGCCGTCGCGCGGCGGACCGTCACGACGGTCGCGCGGACCACCCTGGCCACCGTCGCGGCCGGGGCGGTCGCCACCGGGACGCGGCGGACGGGACTGGCCCATGCCGCTGGCGTTGGACGAGAACGGGTTGTTCCCGGGACGCGGGCCACGCGGACCCGGCTTGGGTCCACCGGGGCCCGGACGCGGGCCACCGCCGGACTGCGCGCCGGGGCGCGGGCCGGACTGACGGTCACCGCCGGACTGACGGTCACCACCGGACGGACGCTCGCCACCGCGCTCGCCGCCGGATCCACCGGGGCGGGACGCGGGACCGGGCTTCGGCCCGCCGGGCCCGGGACGGGCGGCGGGACCGGGGCGCGGGCCGGGAGCCGGCCGCGAGCCGGAGGGCCCGCTCGGGGTGCTCGGAGCACTCGGGGCGCTCGAGGCACTGGTGCCACTGTCGAAATGCGCCTGCGGAGCCTCGGAGCGCGGAGCTTCGGGCTGCGGCTGGTGCGGCATCGGAACCGGACCAGGGCGCGGGCCCGGCTTGGGAGCCGGACCAGGCTTGGGCCCCGGACGCGGGGCGGATGGAATCGGCGACTCGGCGCCGTTGCCGGCTTGGCTGTCAGCCGGCCGAGGAGCAGCCCTTGGCGGCTGCGGCTTGTTGGACGACGAACCGCCGCCCTTACTGGACCCACCCTTCGATGCGCCCAGAGCTTCGGTGAGCCTGCGGACCACCGGCGCCTCGATGGTGGAGGACGCCGAACGGACGAACTCCCCCATCTCCTGGAGCTTGGCCATGACGACCTTGCTCTCGACGCCGAACTCCTTAGCGAGCTCGTATACCCGGACCTTCGCCACTGCACTCCCTTACTCGGCCCGGGAGGCTGGCTGTGCCGTCCGGACCGTCGCTACCTTGACGTCTTCATCGCCGCGTGCTCATCAGGCGCTCATAGCAATCTGACTCCGCCCATCAACTCGGCGTCCTACATGACATTTCGTGGTTCTCCTCTTCCAGGTGCGCCCGCACACGCGAGACGTCAAGCGGCCCCGGCACGCGGAACGCGCGCGGAAACGCTCGGCGACGCTCGGCAAGCTCCAGACAGCTTGGGTCGGGATGCAGCGATGCACCCCGTCCGGGAAGCCGTCCTCGCAGGTCGGGGACTATCTGATCCTCAACCAGCACCAATCGGAGCAGCTCGGACTTAGCCGTGCGAACCCTGCAGCCCACACATGTTCTCTGCGGGGCTGCCAGGCCACCATATTCCAGCTTACCGTGTTGACGCATCTACGGAACCGGCGGCATCCTCTGCCTGTGCGTCGGAGCGGATGTCGATCCGCCATCCCGTGAGGCGGGCGGCGAGCCGGGCATTCTGCCCTTCCTTGCCGATGGCCAGCGAGAGCTGGTAGTCGGGCACGATGACGCGCGCGACCCTCCCCTGGAGATCCAGAACCTCAACGTTGGAAACACGGGCGGGCGACAGGGCATTCCCCACGAACTCCGCGGGGTCCTCCGACCAGTCGATGATGTCGATCTTCTCGCCGTGGAGCTCCGTCATCACGTTGCGCACCCGCGAGCCCATCGGCCCGATGCAGGCGCCCTTGGCGTTGACGCCCGCCTTGCGCGAGCGCACCGCGATCTTGGTACGGTGCCCCGCCTCCCTGGCCACGGCGGCGATCTCCACCGTGCCGTCGGCGATCTCGGGCACCTCCAGCGCGAACAGCTTCTTCACCAGCCCGGGGTGCGTACGCGACAGCGAGACCGACGGCCCCTTGTGCCCCTTCTTCACCTGCACGACGTAGGCGCGGATGCGCTCGCCGTGCACGTAGTCCTCGCCCGGGACCTGCTCGTTGTGCGGGAGCACGGCCTCGATCTTGCCCAGGTCGACCAGCACGACGCGGGGATCCTTGCCCTGCTGGATGACGCCGGAGACCAGCTCGCCCTCCCGGCTGGCGAACTCGCCGAAGTTGATCTCGTCCTCGGCGTCGCGCAGCTGCTGCAGGATCACCTGCTTGGCGGTCGTCGCCGCGATGCGGCTGAAGTTGCCCGGGGTGTCGTCGAACTCCCGGACGACCTCGCCCTCCTCGTCGAGCTCCGCCGCCCAGATGCTGACGTGGCCGGTCTGCCGGTCGAGTTCGGCCCGTGCCTTCTGGGCCGCGCCGTCGGTGCGGAAGTAGGCGATCAGCAGCGCGTCCTCGATCGCCTTGACCACCAGGTCGAAGGAGATGTCCTTCTCCCGCTCCAGGCTGCGCAGGACGCTCATGTCGATGTCCACGAGGCTTCCCCCTTAGCCCTCGTCGCCGTCTGGGTCTTCGTCGTCCAGACGGCGGAATTCCACCTGCACCCGTCCGCGGGTGAGGTCCTGATAGTCGAGCCGGCGCTCGGCGCCGTCAACGGAGAGGTCGACGCCGGCGTCGTCGGCGGTCAGCACCCGGCCCTCCACGATGGAGCCGTCGCGCAGCTCCGCCTTCACCAGCCGCCTGGCCGCGCGGCGCCAGTGGCGCGGCTCCGTCAGCGGCCGGTCGACGCCCGGAGAGGACACCTCGAGCGTGTAGGCGGATCCGCCCATCGCATCGTCCTCGTCGAGGGCGGTGGAGACGGCCTGGCTCACCTCCGCTACGTCGTCGAGGCTCACGCCGCCGTCGCGGTCGACGACCACGCGCAGCAGCCGGCGCTTGCCGGCCGTCGTGACCGTGACGTCCTCCAGATCGAGACCCTCCGCGGCGACGACGGGCTCAAGGAGCTTCATCAGGTGGTCGCGGGATGATGCGCTGCCCATATCGACCTCCCCTATTGTCATGTTTCCAGCCGGGCGTACCTCGCCGTCGGCTGTCGGCGTCCATGGCAGCACTGCCAGCGACGACAGTTGACACCCTATCCGTACCAGGGCCCGAAAAGAGCGCCACTCGGCACGCTCGGGTGGCGAGCCGCCGGTGGCAGCGATCGCGGGCGCGAGCCCGTACGATGCTGTCTGCGTCCTGTTTCCCGGAGGTCTCACCCGTGCGCCGTCCACTGTCCCGCCGTGCCGTTCTCGCGGGCGGGGCGAATCTCGCGGGCGCGGCGGCCCTGGCAGGGTGCAGCGGCTCGGGCGCCCCGGAGGCCACGACCCCCAGGCCGGAGGATCCGGAGCACGTCCTGGCGCGCGAGCTGATCGCCGACAAGGAGCGCACGATCGGCCTCTACACCACGCTGATCACCGCCGGTGGCGAGAAGCTGACGCCCTTCCGTGAACGCCACCGGGCCCACCTCGCCGAGCTGCGCCGCCGTTTTCCCGACGCGGGCAAGCTCCCCACCAACCCGCCGACCACCCCGCCGTCGCCTCCGCCGAAGGTCTCCCTGACGCGGCTGCGCGACGTGGAACGCAAGGCCGCCGCCCTGCGCCCGCGCCAGCTCGCCGACGCCTCACCCGCCCTCTCCCAGCTGATCGCCAGCATCGGCGCCTGCGAGGCCCTGCACGTCCTGTCGCTGCCGAGGTCCCTATGACCCCTTCCACGGAGACATCCGGCGCCGAGCGGCGCCGGGGAGCCGCCACGGATCTGGAACGGCTCCGCAAGGCACTGGCGGCCGAGCACGCGGCGGTCTACGCCTACGGCCTGATCGGAGCGAGGACGACGGGCGCGCTGCGGGCCAGGGTGACGTCGGCGTTCGACGGCCACCGGGCCCGCCGCGACCAGCTACGCGGCCTCATCACCGCCCGCCGGGGCGCCCCGGCCGAGCCCGAGCCCTCCTACGCGCTGCCCGTGACGCCCGGCAATGCCACGGAGGCGATCCGCCTGGCGGTACACGTGGAGCAGGGCATCACCGCGACCTATCTGGAGCTGGCCGCCTGCGAGGACGCTGCCCTGCGCCGGTACGCGGCCCTGGCCATGCAGGAGTCGGTGACCCGCTCCCACGGCTTCCGCCCCTCGGTGCCGGCGTTCCCCGGCATGCCCGCCCCGCCCAAGCCGGCCCCTTCCCCCACCACCAGCCCAGGATGACCAAGAGCCCGGGGAGTGGTGAGAGCGGCTCGTCCTTCACCACCGGCAGGATGTCCGCGAGCCACCTCGGTCAGTAGCGGTAGTGGCGGGTACGGCCGCGCCCCAGGGTCTTGGTCACGTGCAGCCCACCGGGCAGGCGGACAGAGAGGTGCCGGCGCCCGTCGGGGGTCGTCTGGATGTGGAAGCGGCGGTTGCCGAAGCTGTGGCCGACACCGTGGCGCGAGAGGTTGATGCGGAAGGGGCCTACCTTGATGGACTTCCGGTAGTGCCAGCCCATGGAACCCTCCTCGGGATCGGTTACGCCCTGATAACGAGCGACCGGGTGAGGAGAGTTCCGGAGCGTGACGGTCAGGAGCAGGCGGCGAGGATGCGGGCGCCCGCCTCGTCGAGGGGGATCTCTTCCTTGGTGCCGGAGACGCGGTCGCGCAGTTCCACCACGCCGGAAGAAAGGCCGCGGCCGATCACCAGGATCGTCGGCATGCCCAGCAGCTCCGCGTCCTTGAACTTGACGCCGGGCGACACCCCCGCCCGGTCGTCGACCAGGACGCGCAGGCCCTTGGCGGTCAGTTCTTCCGCCAGTCGCAGGGCGACCTCGATCTGGTTCTCCTTGCCGGTGCCGACGATGTGCACGTCGGCGGGAGCCACCTCGCGCGGCCAGACCAGGCCGAGCTGGTCGTGGGCCTGCTCGGCGATGACGGCGACAGCGCGGGAGACGCCGACGCCGTAGGAGCCCATGGTGATGCGGATGGGCTTGCCGTCGGGGCCGAGGGCGTCGAGGCCGGCGGCGTCGGCGTACTTGCGGCCGAGCTGGAAGATGTGGCCGATCTCGATGCCGCGGTCGATCGACAGCTCGCCGCCGCAGCGCGGGCAGGCGTCGCCGGCGCGTACCTCGGCGGCCTCGATGGTGCCGTCGGGGGTGAAGTCGCGGCCGGCGACGACGTTGACGGCGTGCTTGCCGGGCTCGTTGGCGCCGGTGACCCAGGCGGTGCCGGTGACGACGCGGGGGTCGACCAGGTAGCGGATGCCGAGGTCCTTCAGGACCTGCGGGCCGATGTAGCCGCGGACCAGGCCGGGGTGCTTGGCGAAGTCCTCGAACTCGAAGATCGCCGGCTCGCCGGGGGCCAGCGCGGCCTCCAGGCGCTTGAAGTCGACCTCGCGGTCGCCGGGGATGCCGACGATGAGCGTCTCGACCTTGTCGGAACCGGGCGTGGTGACCTTGACGACGACGTTCTTGAGGGTGTCGGCGGCGGTGATCGACAGGCCGTGGACCGTGTTGACGTGGTCGACGAGGGTCTCGATCGTGGGGGTGCCGGGGGTGTCGAGCACCTGCTGGGCGCCGGCCTCCGCCACCGGGCGCGCGGCGGGCGCGGGGGTGGTGACGGCCTCGGCGTTGGCGGCGTAGCCGCAGGAGTGGCAGGCGACGAAGGTGTCCTCGCCGGTGGGCGTGGGGGCCAGGAACTCCTCGGAGGCCGAGCCGCCCATGGCGCCGGAGGTGGCGAAGACGATCTTGTACTGGATGCCGAGCCGGTCGAACAGCTTGATGTAGGCCTCGCGGTGCTGCTCGTAGGAGCGCTTGAGGCCGTCGTCGTCGAGGTCGAAGCTGTAGGAGTCCTTCATCAGGAACTCCCTGCCGCGCAGGATGCCGGCGCGCGGGCGGGCCTCGTCGCGGTACTTCGTCTGGATCTGGTAGAGCGTGACCGGGTAGTCCTTGTAGGAGGCGTACTCGCCCTTCACCATGTCGGCGAAGAGCTCCTCGTGGGTGGGACCGAGCAGGTAGTCGGCGCCCTTGCGGTCCTTGAGGCGGAAGAGCGTGTCACCGTACTCGGTCCAGCGGCCGGTGGCCTCGTAGTACTCCCGGGGCAGCAGCGCGGGGAAGAGGACCTCCTGCCCGCCCATCTTGTTCATCTCGTCGCGGACGACCGACTCGACGTTCTTGAGCACGTGCATGCCCAGGGGCAGCCAGGAGTAGATGCCGGGCGCGACGCGGCGGACGTAGCCGGCGCGGACCAGGAGCTTGTGGCTCGGGACTTCCGCGTCTGCCGGGTCGTCCCGCAGGGTGCGAAGAAACAACGACGACATGCGCAGCAACACGGCTACTCCTTGCTCGAACCCGGAAGTGAAGGACTACAGGCTATCGACTCGGGGGGCCGCACCGCGCGGGCTTGCCGCCCCGGCGCCTTCACACTCAGGTCACGAACAACGCGAAGAGCCCCGCCAGCACGGCCGTGACCCCCAGCGCGCGCAGCCGTCCCACGGTGGTACGGCGCAGCCACAGCACGGCCATGACGGTCAGCACGCCCACGACCACGGCCGGGACCGGCCAGAACGTGGCCTCGGTGTCGAGGAACCCGGGCGTCGCCCGGTCGATGACGTCGGCCAGCACCAGGGCGCCGATGCCGCCGGTGGCCAGGTCGCCCCAGAGGTCGTTCCTGCGGGTGAGGTAGCCGAGCATGCCCAGGCCCACGAGCAGCACGAGCAGAACGTTCAGCGCGACGGGTCCGCCGCCCACGACGTCGATGTTGAAGCGGCCCTGGAGCGCGCTGCCGCCCATGGCGGCCACCAGCGACGAGACGGTCGCCAGGAACGTGGTCAGCAGCGCCCATCCGAACCCGCTGCTCGTGGCGCCGAGCGCGATGGTCAGCGCGAGGTAGACGTACGGGTCGTACAGGTCGGAGAGCAGGGCCGGCGCGTTCTCGACGACGAACATGCCGAGAAGGCCGACGGCCAGCCCTCCGAGGAAGGCCGCGAGAACGTGGCGTTCGATGCCGCGCTGTCGCCGGTCGTACTCGGCGAAGTCGGCATAGTCGACGGCGCTCGTCTTCTTCTCCATCTCCATTCCCAGGCCACCCTTTCCCCCAGTAACCACTAAAGGCGGCCATTACTCACAGTATGCGGACTTACAGAAAAGGCAAAATTCGGTCAACCGAAGCTAACGGCGAAGCAAGTGCTTGGTTAGTCTGGAGACATGGATCTCCTGCGTGACACCGTCCGGTCGTACCTGTCCCGCCGCCCGTCCGCGTCGTGGGCGGACTTCGCGCGAGAGCTGGGCGTCGCGGGGCTGGCCGTGCCCGAGGAGTACGGCGGCGCGGGCGGCGGGCCCGGGGAGGTCGCGGCCGTGGCGTGGGAGGTGGGGCGGGCGCTGTCGGCGCAGCCGTTCCTGCAGACGGCGGTGCTGGCGGTGGCGGCGCTCAGGCTCGACGGGGACGCGGCGGCCCGCTCGCGCCTGCTCCCGCCGCTGGCCGAGGGCGCGATGAGCGCGACCGTCGTGTTCGGCCAGGAACTGTCACTGGAGGACGGGCTGCTGACCGGCGAGGCGCCCTTTGTCCTGGACGGGGATCTGGTGCTCCTGTACGCCGGTGGGCACCTGGTCGAGGCCCGGCCCGCGGCGCGGGAGCCGTACCGGACCATGGACCTCACGCGGCCCCTGACCAGGCTCGTCTTCGACCGGACGCCCGCCACCGTCCTTGGCGGGGACGAGCACCGGGACGCGGTCCGCACGCTCGGCGTCGCCGCGCTCGCGGCCGAGCAGGCGGGCGGGGCCGAGCGGTGCCTGGAGGCGTCGGTGGAGTACGCGAAGCAGCGGCGGCAGTTCGGGCGGCCGATCGGGTCGTTCCAGGCGATCAAGCACAAGCTGGCCGACGTGGCGCTGCTGGTGGAGTCGGCCAGGTCGGCGGCGCTGGCCGCGCACGAGTCGGCCGTGAACGCCGCCGTCGCCGGGGCCTACTGCGGAGAGGCCTACCTGCGGGCGGCAGGGGAGAACATCCAGGTCCACGGCGGCATTGGGATCACGTGGGAGCACGACGCCCACCGTTACCTCAAGCGCGCCACCTCCGACGCCCAGCTCTTCGGCACCCCGCTTGGCCATCGCGGGGACCTGGCCGCGCACGTGTTCGGCGGCTAGCCGCCGAGGAGTTCTTCCCAGGGCCGGCGAGCGTTGGTGCGGCGGGTGGTGTCCAGGGCCTCGGCCAGGCGCCAGAAGCCGGGGCGCACGTGCACGCGGGCCGAGCCCATGGGGTCGACGGCGTGGAGTTCAAAGCGGACGCCCATGACGTCCAGGATGGCCGAGGCGTTGTTGCCGGGACCGGCCACCGTGACCAGGCTGCCGTCGAAGTCGGGGTCGCGCACGTGCTCGGCGAGCAGCGCGGCCACCTCGGCGGCGTAGGGGCCGTCGCGCCACTCGATGTGCCAGCTGTGGTCGGCGCCCCGCCACCAGGTGAGGTCACGGCACGCCTCGATGAAGTCCGCCTTGGTGGCCAGGACCGCCATGACCCGGCCGAACGCCTCGTAGCGGCGCGCGCTGGAAAGCTCGTCGTCGCTCGACCGAGTCCGGCGGAAACCCCTCATGTCTGGGAGCGTGCCATCTTTCTGCCGCCGCAGCGCGTGCTTTCGCCTCACGATCACCCACTCTGATCGCCGTACCACGTATCCCGCAAGTCCCGGACGCACAGCCGCACTTCCCGCCGGACAGCCGCCCTGATAGTCTCTACCAAGCGAGCGCTTGGTTTACTTGGAGGATGGATGCGGATCAGCCTCGGTTACGAACTGGAGGTTCGCGGGCGTACCCGCGAGGTCGAGCAGCAGGCGTTCCGGAATGTGATCGACCAGGTGGTCCTGGGCGACCAACTGGGTTTCGACACGGCCTGGTTCGTAGAACACCACTTCACCAGGGGTTTCTCCCACTCCTCCGCGCCGGATCTGGTGCTGGCCGCGATCTCTCAGCGCACCGAGCGGATCCACCTGGGGCTGGGCGTGGTGCTGCTGCCCTTCCAGTCGCCCATCCGTACGGCGGAGCGCGTGGCCACCCTCGACGTCCTGAGCGGCGGCCGGGTGGAGTTCGGGACCGGCCGCGGCGCCTCGCCGCTGGAGTACCAGGCGTTCCAGAAGCCGTTCGAGAAGTCGCGGCAGATCTGGGAGGACTCCCTGGAGGCCACGCTGGCCATCTGGCAGGCGGACGGCGAACCGGTCAGCCGGTCGAACGAGTTCTTCGAGATCCCGGACGTGTCCGTGTACCCGCGGCCGGTGCAGGAACCGTATCCGAGGGTGTGGGTGGCGTCCACGTCCCTGGAGGGCTACCTGGCGGCCGCCAGGCACGGCTACAACCTGCTCGGGATGACGATGCTGAAGGGCATCGACGACGTCGCCGCCGACATCGCGAAGTATCGGGAGTGCCTGGCCGACAACGGGTTCGACCCCGCCAGCCGGCGGGTGGCGCTGATGATCCCCTGGTACGTGGGGCAGGCGCGGGACGAGGCGGCCGACGCCGTGCTCTGGTACATCCGGCGCCAGGTCAACCTGGTCACGCCGCCCGACTACTACGACGCCCGCCACGCCACCCACCGCGTGCTGGGACAGCTCGCGGCCGGCATGCCGCCCGAGGAGGCCATGGCGACGTTGCGCGAGCACCTCATGGTCGTGGTGGACGACGTGGAGGGCTCACGCAAGGCGGTCGCGCGCATCGCCGAGGCCGGCGCCACCGACCTGATCCTGCAGTGCCAGGTGGGCGGGCTGGCGCATCCGCTGGTCACGGAGTCGATGCGCACGTTCATGACCGAGGTGGTGCGCTGATGCGCCGCGAAGGTCTCAGGGAAGGGATGGGGGTGGCCTTCGATGCGATGGCTCACACGTGACGACCTGGGCGCCGCCGGCCGGTCGGCGTCCGGGCTGCTGGTGGTCTCGCCGGACGCGGCGAGCGTGTTCCCGCTCGGGCCGGAGGATCGCGCGCACGCCGCCGCGATGACCGGGGCGGCGCTCAAGGCCGCGGGCGTCGGCGCGCGGGACCGCGTGGTGGTGGCGCTGGCCGAACCGGCCGGCGCGCTGTGGGCCGGAGCGGCGGCGGACGTCGCGCAGGCGGCCGCCTCGGTCGGGCCCAGAGGACGGATGCGGCTGCACCACGCCCTCACCTCGGTCGGGGCCACGGCTCTGGTGGCGACGCCGACCGGGGCCATGGACTTCCTGGCCCGCCTGCACCTGGAGTTTCTGCTGGACCCGCTGGATCTGGGGCTGCGCACGATCGTGCTGACGGGTGAGAACGCGGCCAGGCGGACGCTGGCGTATCTGGCCAAGGAGTTCGACGCCGCGGTGACCGAGGTGTTCGCGAGCCCGTTCACCGGGGCCGCGCTGGCCTGCCGTACCGCGGAGGAGGAGCCCTTCGAGCCGCTGGCCGAGGGGATGGTCGGGCTGGCGGCGCTGGGCAAGGACACGCTCGATCCCGGTGCGGGCGAGCTCGCCGAGGTGGTGATCACGCCGCGCGGGCACGCGGCGCTGGGTGACGCGGTGCTGCGTACCGGGCAGGTGTCGCGGGGCGGGCTCGCGCCCGCGCACACGGTCGGCGAGCACGTGCTCGTGCGCGGCGTGTGGGTGTCGCTGCTCCGGATCCAGAAGGCGCTGGCCAAGGTGGACGGAGTGTCGGGCTGGAAGCTGACGGTCAGCCGCCAGGGCACGCTGGACGCCGCCGTGCTGACGGTCGTCTTCAACCGGGCCGGCCTGGTCAAGAACCCGATGTGGAAGTCGCGCATCCAGCAGGCCGTCCATGGGCTGACGCCGGTGCAGATCGGGGTGGAGGTGGCGCCCGAGGTGTCGGAAACCGTCACCCCCGGTGTCGTGGAGGACCTGCGCGGCCACCACCTGGGCCGCGATCGCAGCCTGGCCGGCTGAGGAGGCGCGATGGAGAGTGTGCCCGGCTGGGGGACGCTCCCCCGCATGCTGCGCGCGCAGGCCTCGGCGTATCCGGACACCCTCGTGGTGGAGGGGCAGGTCCGCCTCACCCTGCGCGAGCTGCGCGAACAGGCCGCCGCGGTGGCGCGCGGGCTGATGGCGCTGGGCGTCGGACCCGGCGACCGCGTGGCGGTGTGGGGGATCAACGACGCGGCGTGGGTGACGCACGCCTTCGGCGTCTGGGACGCGGGCGCGGTGATCGTGCCGCTCTCCTCCCGGTACAAGGGGTTCGAGGCGGCGGAGATCATCGCGAAGACGGGCGCGGAGGTGCTGGTCACCGGTCCCGGCGCGGGCGGCGCCGTACTGGCCGACCTGCTGCCGCCACTGCCGGTCCTGCGCCACGTGATCGTCCCCGACGGGGTACGGCGGGCCGCCACGCTGACCACCTCCGAGCTCGTGGAGACCGGCGAGGGCGACGTCGAGGCCAGGGCGCTGGCGGTGAAGCCGGACGACCTGTGCGAGATCATGTCCACCTCCGGCACCACCGGCACCCCCAAGGGCGTCATGCTCGACCACGCCCAGGTGCTGCGCGGCTATTGGGACTGGGCCGAGATCGTCACCCTGGGCCCGGACGACCGCTATCCGGTGATCGCGCCGTTCAACCACGGCTTCGGGCTCAACGCCGGGCTGATCGCCTGCGTCCTGCGCCGGGCGACGATGATGCCGGTCGGGGTGTTCACCCCCGATGGCCTGATGGCGCTGGTGGAGTCCGGGAAGGTGAGCATCCTGGCGGGTCCGCCCACGTTGTTCGCCCGGCTGCTGGACGAGCTCGACCGGCGCGACTGGGACGTCTCGTCGCTGCGGGTGGCGATCTGCGGGGCGGCATCGGTCCCGGCGCCGCTGATCACGCGCCTGGTCGAGCGGGTGGGCCTGGAACGCGTGATCAACGCCTATGGGCTCATGGAGGGCACGGTCGTGTCCATGACGCGGGCCGGCGACCCGATCGAGGTGATCGCGACGACCACCGGACGGGCGGTGCCGGGGATCGAGGTGAAGATCGTCGACCTGGCGGGCAAGGAGGTGCCGCCCGGGGAGCGGGGCGAGGTCCTGCAGCGCGGGTACGGGGTGATGCGCGGCTACTGGGGCGAGCCCGGCAGGACCGCGGAGGCGATCGACGCCGGCGGATGGCTGCGCACGGGCGACGTCGGCGTGCTGGACGCGGCGGGCAACCTCAGCATCGTGGACAGGAAGAAGGAGCTGTTCATCGTCAACGGCTTCAACGTCTCGCCCGCCGAGGTCGAGGCGCTGCTGCTGCGGGAGGGGTCGCTGGCTCAGGCCGCGGTGGTCGGGGTGCCGGACGACGACTCCGGCGAGGCGGGGTGGGCGTTCGTGGTGCCGCGTTCCGGTGTGCGGGTGGACGGCGAGGCGCTGCGCGCGTGGGCGCGGGAGAACATGTCCAACTTCAAGGTGCCGAAGCGGGTGATCGTGGTGGAGGAACTGCCCGCCAACCCGAACGGCAAGACCGACAAGATCGCCCTGCGCCGGATGGCCGCGGGGGATATTTCCTGACCTGCGGCTTTGGCCGCGCTTGCTGGTCATTCGCGGATTAGGGTGGAAGCGCACCGCCTGCCTCAGGGCGGTGCGCGGATCCGTCGCAGCCGCTACGTTGACACCGAGGCCGCGCTCGGGATCATGCCCGAACTCTGCCGGAATTGCGGGTGTTCGCGAAAGATGGGTTCGTACGCACGAGCGACCGGGGATACCTCGTTGAGGTTGGCCGGTCGCACCTACTAGGACGTGTCCCCCGCTCCTGAGGAGGCAGGCGTGTCGTTGCGCGTGGCGGTAGTCGGGTCGGGCCCGGCGGGCATCTACACGGCGGAGGCGCTGGTCAAGCAGTCGGCCGAACCAGTCGAGGTCGACGTGCTGGAGCGGCTGCCCACGCCGTACGGGCTGGTCCGCTACGGGGTCGCCCCCGACCACACCTCGATCAAGTCCATCGCCAACTACCTGCGCAAAGTGCTCGAACTCCCCCAGGTGCGCTTCCTCGGCGGCGTCACCCTCGGCGAGCACCTGTCCGTCGAGGATCTCCTGGCGAGCTACGACGCCGTCGTCTACGCCACCGGCGCCATGGTCGACCGGCGCATGGGCATCCCCGGCGAGGACCTGCCCGGCAGCGTGGCCGCCACCGACTTCGTCAACTGGTACTGCGGCCACCCCGACGTCGACCCCGGCCGCTTCGTGCTCGACAGCCCCGAGATCGCCGTGATCGGCGTCGGCAACGTGGCCGTCGACGTGGTGCGCGTCCTGGCCAAGACGGCAGAGGAACTGGCCGCCACCGACGTCCCCCACGACGTGCTCGAACGCCTGGCCGACAGCCAGGTCAAAGCCATCCACATGATCGGCAGGCGCGGTCCCGAACACGCCAAGTTCACGCTCAAGGAGCTGCGTGAGCTGGGCGAGCTGGCCAACGCCGACGTGTGCGTACGCCCCGACGAGGCCGTCGTGCTGGGCGCCGACTTCCCGCGCCAGATCCGCGGCAACATCGACGTGCTGCAGTCATGGGCCGCCCGCGCCCCCGTCGGCCGCCCGCGCCGCCTGGACGTGCGGTTCTGGCTGCGCCCGGTGGAGATCCTCGGCACCGAGCGGGTCGAGGGACTCAAGCTGGAGCGCACCCGCCTGGAGGACGGCCGCGTCGTCGGCACCGGCGTGTACGAGACGCTGCCGGTCGGCATGGTGCTGCGCTCGGTCGGCTACCAGAGTGTGCCGCTGCCCGGCGTGCCGTTCGACACGGGCTCGATGACGGTCCCGAACGAGGCCGGGCGGGTGCGCGGGCGCGAGTACGTGGCGGGCTGGCTCAAGCGCGGCCCCACCGGGGTGATCGGCACCAACAAGTCCGACGCCGCAGAGACCGTCCGCACGCTGCTGTCCGACCTCGCCGGCCACGACAGGGTACGGCCCGCCTCCGTCGATGACCTGCTGCGCTCGCGCGGCGTCGAGCCGGTCACCTACGAGCGCTGGCTGCGCATCGAGGCCGCCGAGGAGGCGCTGGCCAGGACACTGGGCCGGGGCGAGCGGGTCAAACTGGTCGGGCTGGACGCGATGCGCGACGCAGTCCAAGGCTGAGCACCGCGATCCCGAGGGCGAGCACGAGCGTGGTCGCCACGCCGCCCTCGGGCCCGAACACGCCGCCGGTGACCACGTCGGGGCCGTTCTCCCTGAGGTCGACGATCGCCATCATGCCGGTGCCGGTGCCGCTGACCTCGAAGCCGAAGACGTTGCCCTGGGCCCAGTTCCACGCCGCGTGCCACAGGCACACGCCCCAGAGCGCGCCCTCCCACAGCGCGTACAGGCCGAGGAGCACGCCGACGAGCACCAGGTTGACCAGGCTGAGCGCGTTGATGCCGGGGTTGAGCAGATGGAGGGCGGCGAAGAGCATCGAGGACAGGCCGACGCCGGCCACGGCCCCGTAGCGCGCGCCGACCACCGGCAGCAGGAAGCCGCGGGTGACGATCTCCTCGGTGGAGCCCTGCACGACCCAGCCGGCGAACACCAGGATCGCCGGGCCGATCGCCGCCAGGCCCTGCGGCACGTTCTCCGTCAGCGTGAAGCCCGGCACGACGAGGATCGCGGTGACCAGGCCGAAGGACAGGACCCCGGTCAGCAGGCCGCGGGCCGAGCGCCGGGCGGCGTGCTCGCGGGTGAACCCGAGCGTGCGGAAGCCGCGTGCCTCGAACAGGCCGATCCACAGCCAGATCAGCAGCGCGACCGGCGCGAACCCGGTCACCAGGTTCACCAGCATGCGCAGGGCCGGGTCGGCGGGCAGGCCGGTGAACGTCAGGATGATCGCCCCGATGAGCCCGCCCAGCAGGATCGCGGCCACGGCGACGACGAGGGCGAGAATCGGATGGGTGCGCCGCCTGCCCGAGGTGGCCAGGGCGAAGAGCGGATTGTCCGTCACGGTCAGGAACCTTACTTCCTGGAACGCCGCCGGCGGGCGACGTACGCGACAACGGCCACCACGGCTCCGGCGCCGACGACCACGAGCCCGATGACGAAGATCAGGGCGAGGACGTCCAGTGCGTCGGCGGGCAGGCCCGGCCGCCAGATGCGCCAGGCGAACCAGCCCGAGGCCAGCATCGCCAGGAGCGACAGGCCGGCGATCACGAGGCCCCAGTAGACGATGCGCACGGCCCAGTCGCCCACGGTGCGCTTCGGCCGCTCGGCCACCGGGGCGGGCTCATGGGCGGGCCGGGGAGCGCGATCCGCGTGGGCGAGGAGCAGGCCGGGCTCGCGGATCCCGGTGACGGCGGCGGGGAGCCCGGCCAGGTCGGCCGCGGTGACCGGGCGGCCGCCGCGCAGGGTCTCGGCCAGGGCGGGGGTCAGCTTGGAGTGGACGCCCCTGCCGCGGATCATGCCCCGGTCGAGGACGTACTCGACGCGGTCGGTGGCGCTGAGGAAGACCTGGGCGGGCGCGGACAGGCCGGACAGGTCGATCGGGGAGCGCCCGGCGCCGCTGAAGCAGCAGTCGAGGACGAGCACGACGTGCCCGGCGGCGGTCCCGGCCAGCGCCCGCTCGACGGCGGCGACCGGCACCGAGGTCGCGGCCTGGTCCTCGCGGCCGGTCGTGGAGGTGGTCAGCAGCAGGCCGCCGGGAGTGGCGACGGCGTGGCAGGCCACGTAGAGCAGGAGCACGTCGTCGGGTTCCCGGTCGGCCAGGAAGGTGGTGACCTCGGCCAGGATCTCGCCCGGAGTGCCGTTGATCAGTTTCCGCAGGGCGAAGCTCGCGAGCAGTGCGTCGCCGAGCGCTTCGGTATCGCTCGCGGGCGTCCGTAATTGGGCCATCCCCGGGTCGGTCTGGGTGATGGTCACGATCATCAGCGCCTCACGGGCTGCCGGCATGGGCCCTCCCAAGCTGTGAGATGCTCGGCGAGCTTGCCAGCGCCGCGTTTCCGGAGGAGAACATGCGTGTCACCGTTGGGCATCGGCCGATCACCGGGTTCGCGGAGGAGTACCGGCTGCAGCAGAGCCGCTACCCGATGACCCCGGCCGGCTGGCAGCCGGTGCACACGGTCTACGTTCCGGCCGACCGTTTCTCGGCCGAGACGGTGGCGACGTGGGGCGGGCAGGCGCTGGAGCTGGCCGAGGCCCACCTGCCGGGCCCTGGCGAGCTGGCCCAGGTGTTCGGGGTGAGCGAGGACCTGGCTCCCGGCGTGCACCGGCGGCTGCTGGCGAAGCTGGCCGCCGAGCCCGTCGAGGACCTGCGCATCGACTTCGAGGACGGCTACGGCGTGCGTCCCGACGACGAGGACGGCCACGCCGAGCAGGCCGCCGCCGCGGTGGCGGCGATGCACGAGGAGGGACGGCTGCCGCGCCGGTGGGGCCTGCGGGTCAAGTCGTTCGCCGACGCCGACCCGGAACGTTCGGTCCGCACGCTTGACGGCTTCCTGACCGAGGTCGTGGCCCGGATCGGCGCCCTTCCGCCGGGTTTCGCGCTGACGTTTCCCAAAGTCCTGATGGAGAACTACCTCGGCCAGTTCACCGCCTTCCTGGAGGATCTGGAGAAGGGGCTCGGGCTCGGCCCGCTGCGCTTCGAGATCCAGGTGGAGGCGCCGCAGACGCTGCCGTTCCTGCGCGCCGGCCTGGCCGGGGGCAGGCTGGCCGCGGCGCACTTCGGCGTCTTCGACTACACCGCCGCGATCGGGCTGCCGCCGCACGAGCAGCGCCTGGACCACCCGGCCTGCGACCACGCCAGGCACGTGATGCAGACGGCGTTCGCCGGCACCGGGGTCGAACTGTCGGACGGCTCGCTGGCCGCCGCCCCGGCGTCGTCCGCGACGGCCGACGTGCACGCGTTGTGGCGCCGGCACGCCGGGCTGGTACGCCACTCGCTGGCCCACGGCTTCTACCAGGGCTGGGACATGCACCCGTCGCACCTGGTGAGCAGGTTCGCCACCGTCTACGCCTTCCACCTGGCCACCTACGAGTCCTACACGGCCCGGGTGGCGGCCTGGGAACAGCAGCGGCAGGTGGCGGGCGTCCTGGACGAACCGGCCACCGTCAAAACTCTTGTGACGGCACTTTCGCGGGCCCGGTCCGCGCTGGGGGAGTTCACCGGAAACCCCGCCTGAACCGGCGTTGTAGGGCAACCTTGACTGGAGGGTTGTCCGCGGGCTGTCTGGATTGTCAGGGAATCGGGTGCAGTGGACGGGTAGCGCACCATATAGCCTCAGCTCCATGACCGGATCCCTCCTTGAGGTGATCGCGCTCGATGTGCGCGACGCCGTGGCCGCCGAACGTGGTGGTGCCGACCGCCTTGAGGTCGTCGCCGACATGGCCGCCGACGGACTCACCCCAGCGCCGGAGACGGTCGCCGCCATCGCCGCCGAGTGCGCGCTCCCCCAGATGGTGATGCTGCGCGGCGAGGCCGGGTTCACGGCCGACGCCGAAGCGCTCGACCGGCTCAGGAACGACGCCAAGGCGCTGGCCCAGGCCGGGGCCGCCGGATTCGTGTTCGGGTTCCTCGACGCCGACGGCGCCGTCGACCTGGCCGCCACCGAAGCCATGATCCACGCGGTGTCGCCGCTGCCGTGGACCTTCCACCGCGCGGTCGACTACGCCGCCGACACCTCCGCGAGCTGGCGCGCCGTGCGGCTGCTGCCGAACCTGGCCACCGTGCTCACCTCCGGCTCGCCGTCCGGGGTGGGCGACGGGCTGCCGGTGCTCAAGGCCCGTTGCGAGGCGGGCGACGCGGGGCTCGTCCTCGCGGGGGGCGGCCTGAAGCCACCGCACGTGCGGGCCCTGCTCGACTACGGCATCCGCGCCTTCCACGTGGGCAGCGCCGTCCGCACGTCCTGGACCGAGCCGGTCGATCCCTCTCTCGTCGCCCGCTGGCGCTCCCTGCTCGACCGCGACTAGGTCCCGCCGAGGTCCCAGCGCCCCGGGTCCCGAAGGTCCGCCGGTGACACAACCCGGCCGGATCCCGCCGGTGGCCCCCGACCCGGCCAGATCCCGCCGGTGGCCCCTGAAAGCCGGGCTTGGACCCCGGGGTTCCCCCTGGGCGCCGTCGGGTGGCCCAGGGGGCGCTCGTCGCGGCGGGATGTGCGTGAGCCTTCACGAGCGGCCGGGACAGAGGCCCGCCCGTTACGGCGAGGGGGGTGGGCGCGGCTTCGCCGTAACGGGGAGGCGCGAGAAAGCACGTACGAGCGCGGAGAGGCGCGAGAAGGCCGGTACGAGCGCCGGGGCCCCTACGAGCGCGAGCGGGTCGTCACGACGCCCCTAGGCACTGAGCAGGTGCGGCACCGTGAGGTCGCGGAAGGCCGTGGACAGCGCGGGGCGGGCCAGGCGCTGGAACAGGGCGCCGGACGCGCGGTGCGGCAGGTCGACGGTGCGCAGGTGGCGGAAGCCGCGCTTGCGGTAGTACTCCTGCAGGCCGGGGTTGGACTTGGCGCAGTCCAGGCGGAGCCAGGGCAGGCCGACGGCGTGCGCGGTGGCGCCGGCCCAGTCCAGGAGGGCGTCGCCGAGGCCGCTGCCCGACCAGGGACGGGCGACCGCCAGTTTGTGGACGTACAGGGCGGCGCGGGGGCGGTCGGCCGGGGTCCAGAACTCGGGGTCGGCCTGGCCGTCGAGCGCGATGGTGGCGACGGGCGGCGCGGCCTCGTCGAAGTCGAGGAAGCGCAGTTCGTCGTCCACGAGGTAGAGGACGTGGGAGTCGATGAGGGGGGCGATGCGCTCGGGACCGAAGCCGCCTCGGGGCCACTGGCGGATCCCCCGGGAGTGGAGCCAGTCGGCGGTGTCGGCGAGCAGGGTGAGGACTCCGCCCAGGTCAGCGGGTACGGCTCGGCGCAGGGTGAGCGGGTGAAGGAGGGTGTTCGAGTGCATGGGTCTACCCTTCGTTGCGCTGGGTGTCCGGGAGAACACATCTCGTGTGCACTTCACGGCACGCGGCAGCTAAACGGATATGTCTGGATAAATTACGATTTAGGGGAGCATGCACCACTCCCCCGCCCAGCGAAGTCAGATCTCGCTGCGCGCGGCCGTTGGGATCACCCCCAACCGAGCTCGATCAGCGGCTGCCGAGCTCGTATCTGATCAAGTGCTTGTCGGCGGGAAGCACCGACACCGCGACACGGACCGGCGCGTCCTCCCGGTCGTAGCCGACTCGGACATACACGACGACCGGCGTCCCCAGCTCCAGCTGGAGCCGTTCGACCTCCGCCTGGTTGGGCATCCTGGCCCAGATGTCGTCGACCACGCGGATCTGCGCGTGCCCGAGTTCCTCGAGTACCCGGTTCGCGCCGCGTCCGATGTCGCCCGGCCTGGCGATCTCGGACTCGGCGACCAGGTCATGCGGGAAATAGGAATCGTTGGTGTTGTAGGGCTGGCCGTCGACGAAACGCAGGCGCCGCCGTACCACTGCCAGTTTTCCGTCGTCGAGCTCCAGCCTGCTGGCGATGTCCTCAGCCGGTTGGACCGTCAACACTTCGATGAGCTGGGAGGGCTGGCGGCCTTCCTGACTGACGGCGTACGCGAAGGCCTCCCGGGGAACTCCCGTGGGTTGCGGCTCCAGTTCGCGTTGCGGATGCATCAGCAGGGCGCGTCGTTCTCTGACGATCGTGCCGCGCCGGGGTGCGCGCGTGACGAGGCCTTCGTTGACCAGTTCCGCGACCGCGAGCCTGACCGTGTTCCGGCTGACGCCGTGGCGCGCGCGGAGCTCCTCCTCGGTCGGCAGCTGCGCCCCGGGGCCGTAGTCGCCGGAGTAGATGGCTCTGCGAAGCTCCGAAGCCACCTGCTGATACAGCGACGGTCTTGCCACTTTCACCCCTTTTGTTCCAACAATTTAGACGATCTGGTTCTAGCAGGCCACAACCCCTTGACCGAACGGCCTTGACAGCCGCATCATCCATTCGTTGGTACAAATCCATCGAAAGGCCGGTGAGGGGGTGAGGGCCGGTGTTGCCGGTCCGCGCGGGTGCGCCGTTTGCGAAGCAAGCGAGCTTGCGAAGCTACCCGCCCTGGCACGATCCCCGTGAGGCAACACGTTTACTGCGTTACGCGTTGCATCGCCAGGGGTTCACCCACACCTACCAGAGCAACGGGAACGGTATGTCCGTGCTGTCCGTGCTAACCGAGTTGACCGTGTGGTGCAGAGACGATTTCTTTGTCTGGCATGAGGAGGGCGTCGAAGTCAGCCACCCCATCGACGACCCGGTTGGCGCAGCACAACGGATCGCCGACCGCCGTCGGCGACCACAGTCCTCTCCCTCGGAGCGTTCCCTGGCGGAACACTCCCCCACCGACTCCGCACGCGAACAATCGGCCTAGGACTCCATCCCTCGCCGGAGTCCTGGCGCCGCCCGCGTCGGAGAAAGGAAACGCACCCTGGCGGGTCCCCCACGCCCGCCAGGGTGCGTTCTCCTGTCGGCGATCTTTCCTCATGCGAGCCTTCCCGCCCGTGCGGAGCTTCCCCTTCGCGCGGGCCTTCTCGTCCGTCCGCGCCTTCCCCTCCGTCCAGGTCTTCTCCTCCGTCCAGGCCTTCCCGTCCGCCCAGGCCCCTCTCACGGCCATGATCCGTTACGGCAAGCCGCCCCACCCCCACCCGCCGACCGTGGCCGGGCCCCGTCCAGGGGCACGGTCGTCCGGTGTGCGGGGCCGGCCGCCGTTACGCCCGCGCGGTAGACCGGGACCTGATATACCGGGGCCCACGAGACCCGGCTTGACAGGCGGTTTCGGTTGGACGGTAAGTGGTTTGCAAGGACGGTCTACAAAGGTCTGGCGGCATGCGAGTCCCTCTTCGAGCATCCGGATTACTGGCTGTGGCCGCACTGGTCTGCGGGTGCGGGTCCACACCTGAGCCCGTTCGGCGGGCGGATCCGGCACCGCCCTCGCCCAGTGTCGCCACCGCGTCACCCGGTCCCCGTGCTTCTTCCTCACCCGGGTATGTGACCGAGGGGAAGGTGGGGTTCTACTCGGCGGAGCCGTTCAAGATCGATATCAAGGGTGTGGAGCGGACGCCCACGCTCACGGTGCTGCGCATGGAGATCATGACCACCGCCGGCCGGAACACCAAGGGTGACTTCGGGTACGGGAGTGTGCCCAGCGACTTCGCGCGGTTCCGGTTGTTCGATCCGGTGGGCAGGAAGGTGTACTTCACGCTGCGGGCCAGGAACGGTGACAAGGCGTTCGGGACGCGGCACACCATGGAGGGCAACGGGTTTCCCGAGGACTTCGTGCCCGGAGTCCGGTATCCGGTCGAGGTGTACTTCCCCTTGTTGCCGGCCGGGGTCGGGGCCGTCTCCGTCGTGCCTGATCTGCCGATGGGGCCGATGACCGGGATTCCCGTCGCCGATGCCGCGCGGGAGCCCGTTGCCCGCGCGCGCGGGGCTTCCGGCAGGCCCAAGGCGGGTGAGGTGTTCCAGTGGCCGGTCGTGCTGCCCGAAGGTGACATCTGGTCCGGCGTCTCCGACGTGCACGAGCTCATCGAGACGCCGAAGAGGACCACCTCGCAGGAAGGCGCCAAGGAGACCATCGGCCTGCGCACCGACGTGCTGTTCGCCTTCGACGAGGCCACGCTCGGCGCCAAGGCCGCGGCCGTGCTGGACGAGGTGGCCGAGGAGACCCGCAGGCGCGCCGACCCGGCCAAGCCGCCGGTCACGATCGTCGGCCACACCGACACCAAGGGCGAGGAGGCGTACAACCATACGTTGTCGGTCCGGCGGGCCGAGGCGGTCAAGGAGTATCTGGCGGCCAAGCTCGGCGGCGGCTACCGGTACGTGACCGAGGGCAAGGGCGAGAGCACCCCGATCGCCAAGAACGACAAGCGCGGCGGCGGCGACAACCCCGAGGGCCGGGCGCGCAACCGGCGCGTGGAGATCTCCTACACGATCAAGCAGCAGGCACCGGACGTGACCACCACCACGGGGCCCTCGGCCGGAGAGGTACGCGGCCCGACCGGCCCGAACGCGCCGTTCCGCCCGGATCCGGGCGCGCCGGTGGCCGACTTCACCTGGGGGTTCGCCAACAAGGACGATCAGCTCAAGGTGGAGGTGCTGCCGCTCTACCGCGACGGGGCCTATCTGGTGGCGTCCTTCGACATCTCGGCCGTGCGGACCAACGTGGTGTTCGTGCCGGCTCCGGCGCCGTTCTCCGGGTGGGAGCACGAGTTCTCCGCCGCGGCCGACTTCGGCGCGTTCACGCTGGAGGACCCGGCCACCAAGGCGCGCTACCACCCGCTGAAGATGTACACCGAGTTCGTCGAGAACCACGTTCCCGCGCTGCAGACCGGCGAGAAGAGCCGCGCCTACGTGTACTACCCGGCCCCGCCGGACGACCGCACGTCCCTCACGCTCCGGGTGGCCAATGGCCCGTCCCCCCGCGTTCCCATCACTCCTTGATCGTCCGCCAGCCGACCAGGGTGAGGGTGTCGTCCACGACCGTGAACACCGCGCTCACCCGCGATCCGCCCTCGGGTTCGCCGGATCCTTCCCACGAGCCGTGCACCACGGCGTCCGGCACCTCGTCCAGGCGGACCATGACCACGATCTCGCCCTGACCGAAGGGCCGGTGGCTGACCACCCAGCTCTCCACCGTCCCGACCGGCCGGACCGCCACCCAGTGCCGTCCCTCGCCCCGGCACCGGGCGCAGAAGGCCCGCGCGGGAAAGCGCCGCAACCCGCACCCGTCGCACTCCTGGACGGCGAACTCCCCCGTGGCCACCCGCTCCCACCACTCCCGCGAGTCACGGTCGGGCGTGGGCCTGAAACGCGCGGCCGGCTTCGAGGGGCTTTCCGCGGGCATTCAGGGGCTCCTCAGGATCAGGGCGGAGGTGGCGGGCAGGATGTAGCCGGGCTGGGAGGTCGACAGCGCCACCCGGGCCCCGGCCACCTGCCGGTCTCCGGCGTCGCCGCGCAGCTGGGAGACGGCCTCGGCGATGTGGTTGATCCCGTGGACGTAGCCCTCCGACAGGAAGCCGCCGTGCGTGTTCACCGGCGGGCCCTCGCCGGAGGCCGCGAAGGGGCCACCCTCGCCCTTGGCGCAGAAGCCGTAGTCCTCCAGCTGGACCAGCACCGAATAGGTGAAGCAGTCGTAGAGCTGGGCGACGTCGATGTCGGCCGGGGTGAGGCCGGCCTGGCCGTACAGGCGGGGGGCGAGGGTCGCGGCGGCGCTGACGGTGGGATCCGCGCCGGACAGGAACGACTGACCGCCGCCCCAGGCGGCGGCGGAGATCAGCGCGGGGGTACGGCGCAGCGACCGCGCCCGCTCCGCGGTGGTGATGACCAGCGCGCACGCCCCGTCGGTCTCCAGGCAGCAGTCCAGCAGCCGGAACGGCTCGGCGATCCAGCGGCCGGCGAGGTAGTCGTCGAGGGTGATGGGCGTGCGCATGAGGGCGCGCGGGTTCTTGGCGGCGTGCGCGCGCTGGCGGACGGCGATCCGCCCGAGGTGTTCCTCGGTGGTGCCGTAGCGCAGCATGTGGGCGCGGGCGGCGAGGGCGAAGTGCTGGACGGGGGCGGTCAGACCGTAGGGGGCCTGGTACTGGACCTCCGGGCCGGGGTTGGCGGCCTGGCCCATGCGGAACTCGGAGCGGGCGTTGATGGCCCGGTAGAAGACGACGGTGTCGGCCAGACCGGCGGCCACGGCGAGCGCGGCCTGGCCGGCGACGGCGTGGGAGACGCTGCCGCCGCCGAACTGGTCCAGGTACCAGGACGGGTCGTCGAGCCCCAGGGCCGGGCCGACGAGCGAGGGCGGGACCGAGTCGCCGACGCGGTGGGTGGCCAGGCCGTCGACGTCGGACGGATCCAGGCCGGCGTCCGCCAGCGCGGCCATGATCGCGCGGCAGGCGAGGGTGAGGGTGCTGACCTGGGAGTCCTTGGTGAAGGGCGTGTAGCCGACGCCGACGACGGCGGTACGGTCCGTGAGGTTGAGCAAGCGCTTGGCCACAATGCCGAAGCTAGGCTCGCCGCCCGCCGCGTGTCAACGGGATCGGAAAAGGCTCTGCCCATCCAAGCAAGCGCTTGGTAAGCTAGGCTCAGCATCCACGACGAGGAGGCCACGGATGAGCACACACGCAGCCCGGCTGATCAGGCCGGACGGGTGCGACGCCCACTCGTCGTACAAGCGCGGGATTCACAACGGAGCCGCCATGCCGAACGGCCACAACGGGCAGCACGACAGCCGGCGCTTCCGGAACGTGCTCGGCAGGTTCGCCACCGGCGTCGTGGCCATCACGGCGCTCGACCCCGAGAGCGGCGAGCCGTGCGGCCTGGCCGCCAATTCCTTCACCTCCGTCTCCCTCGATCCGCCGCTGGTCGCCTTCTGCGTGGCGCACACCAGTACGAGCTGGCCGAAGGTGCGCGGGGGCAAGGTGATCACCGTGAACGTCCTGGCCGAGCACCAGCAGCAGGTCTGCGCCCAGCTGGCCAACAAGGGCGGCGACAAGTTCGCCGGGCTGGAGTGGACCGGCTCCCCCTCCGGCAACCCGGTCATCGAGGGCGCACTGGCCTGGATCGACTGCGTGGTCGAGGCCGAGCACCTCGCCGGCGACCACATGATCGTGGTGGCCCGGGTACTGCAGCTGGACACCCACGCCGAGGGCGGGCCCCTGGTGTTCTTCCGCGGAGGCTACGGGAGGTTCAGTGAGCCTTCGTGAGCAGGCGCGGGCCTGGCTGGAGGAGCAGCTGTCCACGACGTTCGCGCACGTGCGCGGCCTCGGCGGGCCCGGTCGCGAGCACGAGGGCCACGAGGAGCGCCACGCCTGGGAACGGCACCTGGGCAAGGCGGGCTGGACCTGCCTGAGCTGGCCCACACGGTACGGCGGGCGCGCGGCCACACTCGCCGACCAGATCGCCTTCTACGAGGAGTACGCCAGAGCCGGCGCCCCCGCCCGCGTGGGCCACATCGGCGAGGGCCTGATCGGGCCGACGATCCTGGAGTTCGGCACCGAGGAGCAGAAGGCCCGCTTCCTGCCGGGGATCCAGTCGGGCGAGGAACTGTGGTGCCAGGGGTACTCGGAGCCGGAGGCGGGTTCGGATCTGGCCAACGTCCAGACGAAAGCGGAAATGTCGGGTGATGAGTGGGTCGTCACCGGGCAGAAGGTGTGGACCTCCCTGGCGCACGTGGCCGACTGGTGCTTCGTGCTGTGCCGTACGGAGAAGGCGGAGAAGAAGCATCACGGGCTGTCCTACCTGCTCGTGCCCATGGACCAGCCGGGCGTCGAGGTCCGGCCGATCGTCCAGCTCACCGGCACCTCCGAGTTCAACGAGGTCTTCTTCGACGGCGCCCGCACGCACCGCGACCACGTCCTGGGCGCGCCCGGCGACGGCTGGCGGGTGGCGATGGCCACGCTCGGCCACGAACGCGGCGCCTCCACGCTCGGCCAGCAGATCGGCTTCCGCCGCGACCTCGACCGGGTCATCGAGGCCGCGAAGCGCGGCGGCGCGGCCGGCGACCCGGTGATCCGCGACCGGCTCGTGCGGTCGTGGCTGGAACTGGAGGTCATGCGGCTCAACGCGCTGCGCGACCCCCAATTGCCCATCACCAAGCTCTACTGGTCGGAGTGGCACCAGCGGCTCGGCGAGCTGGCCCAGGAGGTCCAGGGCCGGGCCGGGCTGGTCGCCGAGGGCGGGGAGCTGAACGACCTCCAGCGCCTCTACCTGTTCAGCCGCGCCGACACGATCTATGCCGGATCCAGCGAAATCCAGCGCAACCTCATCGCCGAGCGCACCCTGGGACTACCACGATGACGACGCCCCCTCCCTACCCCAGCGCGCACGGCCTGCTCGACGGCAAGGTCACGCTCGTGACCGCCGCCGCCGGGGCCGGGATCGGCTATGCCACCGCGCGCCGCTGCGCCGAGGAGGGCGCCACGATCGTCATCTCCGACCGGCACGAGCGCCGCCTGTCGGAGGCGGCCGAGGCGCTGACCGGGCTGACCGGGGTGAAGCCGCTGGCCGTACCGTGTGACGTCACCTCGCAGGCGCAGGTGATGGCGCTGTTCGACGCGGTGGTCGAGGCGCACGGACGCCTCGACGTGGTGGTCAACAACGCCGGACTCGGCGGTACGGCGAGCCTGGCGGAGATGACCGACGAGGAGTGGCACGCGGTGATCGACGTGACGCTCAACGGCACCATGCGCTGCACCCGCGCGGCGCTCCAGCACATGATCCCGCAGGGCCGCGGCGTGATCGTCAACAACGCGTCCGTGATCGGCTGGCGGGCCCAGGCCGGTCAGGCCCACTACGCGGCGGCCAAGGCCGGGGTCATGGCGTTGACCAGGTGCGCGGCCCTCGAAGCCGCCACGGACGGCGTCCGGATCAACGCGGTCGCGCCGTCGCTGGCCATGCATCCGTTCCTGGCCAAGGTCACCAGCGACGAACTGCTCGCCGAGCTCACGGCCAAGGAGGCGTTCGGCCGCTCGGCCCAGCCGTGGGAGGTGGCCAACGTGATCGTCTTCCTGGCCAGCGACTACTCCACGTACATGACCGGCGAGGTCGTCTCGGTCTCCAGCCAGCACCCCTGATGCATATCCTGCCTCTCAGGATATAGTGGGTGCATGAATATCACGGAGCCCATGTTCCTGGCGCTGACCGCGCTGGTGGACGAGCCCCGGCACGGCTACGGCATCGTGCAGGAGGTCTCGGGCCTGTCCGGCGGCCGGATCCAGCTGAAGATCGGCACGCTCTACGGCGTGCTCGACCGGCTGGCCGCCGAGGAACTGGTCGAGCTGGACCGTGAGGAGGTCCTGCGGGGACGGCTGCGCCGCTACTACCGTCTGACCGACAAGGGAGCCGAGGCCCTCCGGCAGGAGGCCGACCGGGTCACCCGGACCGCCGCCCTGGCCACCTCCAGGCTGCGGGCCAGGAACACCGCACTCGGGGGGACGGCGTGAGCCTGCTGGAGTTCCACTACCGCAACGTCCTGCGGATGCTGCCGGCCTCCTACCGCGCCGAGCGCGAGGAGGAGATGGTCGCGGCCTACCTGGAGTACGCGGGCGACGTCCCCGACGAGGCCAACCCCAAGCCGCGGTGGGACGAAGTCCTCAGCGTCGTGGGGCTGGCGCTCAGGGTCCGCCTGGCGGGGGCGTCCGGGCCGCCGGTCTACTTCGCCTGGGGGGAGACCGTGCGCATGGTCGCGCTGTTCGGGCTGGGCCTGCAGGCGATGTTGTCGGCTCCCGCGCTGCCGCTTCTGCCGGCGATGAGCGAGAACGAGCAGTTCTTCGGCGCGGCCGGGTCGGCCGACCGGCTGTTCAACATCGGCGAGGTCCTGCTCGGCAACCTGTGGCTGGTCGCCTTCGTCGCCCTGGCGCGGGGGGCCGTACGCACCGCCAAGACGGCGGCCGTGCTGGCCTTCGGCTGGTCGTTCCTGGTGCCCGTCGTGAGCGGCTGGCGCGCGATGGAGACGTTCGGCGTGGGCTTCGTCGTGCTGTCGGCGGTGCCGGTCCTGGCCCTGCTGTTCGGCTATCACCGCGACGTGCCACCGCCGCGCCGGTCCTGGTGGGTGGCCCTGCTGCCGCCCGCGGCCGCGGCCGCGGCCCTGTATGCGGTCAACCACTATGCGACGGGCCGCGTGACCGTCGGCGACACGACGACGCTGGAGATCCTCGCGACCTGGACCGGCCCGCCCGGCATCATCGTGGCCGCGGCCGCGGCCGCGCTGACCTTGGGGACGGGCGGGCCCACGCTGCTGGCGCTGGCCTTCTACACGATCGTGTCACTGCTCGACAGGCTGCCCGACCTCTACCACTACCACGGCGGCGTCGAGGAGATCTGGCAGGTGGCGGCGCTGCAGTGCTGGGTGCTGGGCGGGCTGACGCTCATCCTGGCGGTGGTGGGAGTGTGGAGGCTGCCGATTCATAGGAGACTCCAGGAAAGATCGGTCTAGGCGACCGGGCCGCGCGGACTTACCTTCCCATGTATGGGCACCACGGGCCGCGCGGCCCACATCCTCGACGTCCTGATCACCGAATTCGGCGATTCCATCAAGCGCGACCCGCACGCCTTTTCCCGAAAATTCAGGAAAATGGCGGCTTCGCCGTTCGCGTTCTACCGGGGCAGCGCCAGCGTGTTCTATGCGGACATGACCGCCGAGTACGCCGACGACGCCTACCTCGACGAGCTCACCGGCCGGGTCTGGATCCACGGTGACCTGCACGCCGAGAACTTCGGCACCTACATGAACGCCTCCGGCTCGCTCGTCTTCAACGTCAACGACTTCGACGAGGCCTACGTCGGCCCGTACACCTGGGACCTGAAGCGCTTCGCCGCCAGCGTGGCGCTCATCGGGTACGGCAAGGCGCTGTCGGACGAGGCGATCTCCACGCTGGTGACCGAGTTCGGCACCGCGTACCTGGCCGAGCTGGGCGGCATCGCGCACGGCGGGGACGACGCGATCGGCTCCCTGACGCTCGACACCACCAGCGGCGTGCTGCATCGCGTGCTCCAGACGGCCCGTCTGAGCACCCGCGTGGCCATGCTCGACGTGGAGACGGTGATCGACGACTACGACCGGCGCTTCGCCCTCATGGAGGGCCGCACGGCGGTCTCGCCGCAGGACAGGGAGCGGGTGGTGGCGGCCTTCCAGGACTACCTGCACACGCTGCCCGGCGGCGCGAACCCGGTCGAGCACCACATCAAGGACGTCGCGCTGCGCAAGGGCGTGGGCATCGGCTCGGCCGGGCTGCCCTCCTACAACCTGCTGCTCGAAGGCCGCTCGCAGGCGCTGGAGAACGACGTCATCCTGTACATGAAGCAGGCCCAGGTGCCCGCGGTGGCCAGGCACATCACCGACGAGCGGGTCGCCTCCTACTTCCTGCACCAGGGCCACCGCACCGCCGAGTCGCAGCGCGCGCTGCAGGCCTACGCCGACCCCTGGCTCGGCTACACCAGCCTCGACGGCGTCGGCCAGCTCGTCGCGGAGGTCTCTCCCTACTCCGCCGACCTCGACTGGGACGACGTGAACGAGCCGGAGGAACTGCGCTCGATCATGCGCGACCTGGGCCGGGCGGTGGCGCGTATGCATTCGGTGGCCGATGACGAGAGCAGCCACGACCTGGTGGACTTTTCGACGGAAGAGTCGATTGTGGCCGTAGTCGACAACGATTCTTCAGGATTTGTTGCGATGTTGGTGAATTTTGCACACCAATACGGGGCACAAGCCCGCAAGGACCATCAAACGTTTGTCGACCTCTTCAGGAACGGCCGCATCCCCGGACTATGATCCGCTTCTCCCTTCCCGATCCTGCCCACCGGCTGGCCGGTGTCCGCCTGTGGCAGGAACTCGGGCTGCCCTCGGTCGACTTCATGTACGGCGCCGCCGGCTGGACCCTGGCCATTCCCCGCCCGCCCGTGCACCGGATGGAGTACCTCCTGGAGCTGCGCCACCGCGCCGGCGGCGTGGAGACCATCCTCGACCCGAGCAACCCCTTACGCGTGCGCGGCGTCTTCGGGCCGAAGAGCGTGCTGGAGTTCCCCGAGTACTCCCCGCCCGGCTGGCTCGCCTTCCCCGCCTCCTCCGGCGGCACCAGCGTGTGGGCGCCGGAGGGCGTCGGCGGCGACTTACCCCTGCTCGTGGTCCACGACGGGCCCGAATACGACGACCTGGCCGGTCTCACCCGCTACCTGGCCGCCGGGGTCGCCGGTGGCTGGCTGCCGCCGCTGCGCGCGATCCTGCTGCATCCCGGCGACCGCAACGCCGACTACTCGGCCAACCCGGACTACGCCGACTTCCTGGCGGCGCAGCCGTACCGGAGCGCGACCGTGCGCATCGGGATGGGAACCAGCCTCGGCGCGCTGGCCATGCTGCACGCCCAGTGGCGGCATCCCGACCTCTTCGACGCGCTGTTCCTGCAGTCGGGCAGCTTCTTCCAGCCGCGCTTCGACGCCCACGAGCGCCGCTTCCCCTACTACGAGCGGGTCACCCGCTTCGTCGAAGAGGTCCACAAGGGTACGGCGGTGCGGGCCGTACCCACGGCGATGACCTGCGGCGGCATCGAGGAGAACATCCACAACAACCGCGCGATGGCCGCCTCCCTGCGTACCCAGGGGTACGCGGTGACCCTCCGGGAAGTGCCCGACGTGCACAACTACACCGCCTGGCGCGACGCCTTCCATCCCCACCTGACGCGGCTGCTGCAGGACGTGTGCTCATGAGGCGCGAGCTGATCGACGGCGTCCTGGCCTACGGTCACTGGGGGCGGCCGATGCTGGTCTTCCCCTCCGAGCAGGGACGGCCCTCGGACTTCGAGGACAACGGCATGCTCGGCGCGATCTCCGACCTGGTCGAGGCCGGGCGGGTCAAGGTGTACTGCGTGCCGAGCAACGACCGCGAGTCCTGGTCGAACCGGTCGATCCCGCTGGAGGAACGCGCCCGGCGGCACGCGGGCTACGAGCAGTGGATCGTGGAGAAGGTCGTCAACGCCATCGACCAGGACTGCGCGGGCGCCGACGACATCATCACGTTCGGCTGCAGCCTCGGTGCCTACCACGCCGCGAACTTCGCGCTGAAACGGGCGGATCTGTTCCCGCTGGCGATCGGGCTGTCGGGCAACTACGACCCCTCCGCGTGGCACGGCTGGGGCGAGCGCGGCGCGGCCGCGTACTTCAACAACCCGCTCGACTACGTTCCGCACCTGCACGGCGACCACCTCGACTGGCTGCGCGGGCGGCTCAGCGTGCTGCTGGTGTGCGGGCAGGGCCAGTGGGAGGACACCACCGGCTCGCTGGAGAGCACGAAGCGGCTGGCCGCCGCACTGACCGGCGCCGGCATCCGGCACGAGCTCGACCTCTGGGGCCGCGACGTGCCGCACGACTGGCCGTCCTGGCGGGCGCAGCTCGCCCACCATCTGGGGAGGTTCGTGTGAAACACCTGGTCGGACTGCTGCTGGGGACCGAGGAGGACTGGCCGGCCGCCTTCGAGGAGATCATGCGCAGGGCCATGCCCGCCTACGAGGTGGAGCGGGTCACCATCGAGCCGTTCGACCTGCGCGACGAGCCGCGCTACGACGTCGTCATCGACCGGCTCGCCTACTGGTACTACCACCCGCGCGAGTGGCTCAAGAAGATCGCGATGATGGACGACGTCTACCTGCTCAACAGCCCGTTCACGTTCCAGTCGATGGAGAAGCACACCGCCTACTGCGCGATGATGCGCCTCGGGCTGAAGGTGCCTGACACGGTGCTGGTGCCGTACAAGAACCCGCTCGACAACGCGCGGTACGCCTACACCTCGGCGCGCTACAACAAGGCCTTCGACCTCGACGCGATCGCCGAGCGGATCGGCTACCCGCTGTTCATGAAGCCCTACGACGGCGGGGCCTGGCGCGGGGTCTCGCTCGTGCGCGACGCCGACGAACTGCACCGCGCCTATGACGAGAGCGGCGAGATGCTCATGCACCTGCAGAAGGCCGTCGAAGGGTACGACGCCTTCGCCCGCTCGCTGTCCATCGGCGCCGAGACCATGGTCATGCGCTTCCACCCGGAACAGCCGATGCACTCGCGGTACTCGGTGGACCACTCCTTCCTCTCACCCGAGGTCGGCGAGGAGGTGGTGACCATCGGGCGGCTGGTGAACGCGTTCTTCCGATGGGAGTTCAACTCCTGCGAGACCCTGATCAAGGGCACCGGCGTGCACCCGATCGACTACGCGAACGCCTGCCCCGACGTGGCGCTGACCAGCCTGCACTACTACTTTCCCTGGGCGATGAAGGCGCTGGTGAAGTGGACGGTGTTCTGCGCGGAGACCGGCCGCAAGCCGCGCATCGACCTCGACACCCGCGAGTACTTCGCCGTCGAGGGCACCTACGCCGAACGGCTGGCGGCCTACCGCGAGCTGGCCGACGCCTACTTCGAGACGGAGCGCTACCACGAGTTCTGCGCCGAGCGCCTGGCCCACCTGGACGAGGCGGTGCTCGACTGGGTGGCGGGACCGTCGTTCGACCGGCTGCTGATGAACGCGGTGACCGCCACCTATCCGGCGCACGAGCACGACCGGTTCATCGCGCACTTCCGCGGGCTGCTGGCGTTGTGGGTGAAGGACAACTCGTGATCTGGTGACCGACCGGTCGGTATGGCATGCTTCCGGAACATGACTCTGTTCTCGGTGGAAGGCAAGAAGGTCGTCGTCACGGGCGGCTCCCGCGGCATCGGCCGGATGATCGCGGCCGGATTCGTGGCGGCCGGGGCGGAGGTGTACATCTCCGCCCGCAAGGCACACGAGGTGGCCAAGACCGCCGCCGAGCTGGGCTGCGCCGGCGTGCCGGCCGACCTGTCCACGCCCGAGGGGGTGGCCGGGCTGGTCTCCGCCGTGGACGGCCCGCTCGACGTGCTGGTCAACAACGCCGGCGCCACGTGGGGCGCGCCGCTGGAGGAGTTCCCGCCCGAGGCCTTCGACAAGCTCTGGAACATCAACGTCAAGGGCGTCTTCTACGTGACGCAGCGCTTCCTGCCCCAGTTGCGCGCCGCCGCCAGCGCCGACGCGCCCGCCCGGGTGATCACGATCGGGTCCATCGACGGCATCCGCGTGCCCGGCCTGGAGAACTACGCGTACTCGGCCGCCAAGGCGGGCGTGCACATGCTCACCCGGCACCTGGCCCGCCAGCTCGCGCCCGCCCACATCACCGTGAACGCGATCGCGCCGGGGCCGTTCGAGTCCAAGATGATGGCCTTCGCCCTGGACGACCCGGCCACCCGCACGCTGATCGCCTCCCAGGTGCCGATGGGCCGCATCGGGCGTCCCGACGACATGGCGGGGGCCGCCATCTTCCTGGCCTCCCGCGCGGGCGCGTACCTGACCGGGACGGTCATCCCGGTGGACGGCGGCATCTCCTGCTGACTCCTTCGCGGGGTAGTCTCGGCGCGCGTGAACGTCTACGTGGGGAACGCCGGCCGGGACGCGGCACTGGACAAGGGCTGGCTGCTCGGGCACTTCAAGGAGGCCGGGCTCCGGCACAGCGAGGACGTGGAGATCAAGTGGGGCGTCCACGCGGCCGGGGACAAGCGGCCCGCCTGGGTACGCGGAGAGGTGCTGACCGTCCGCTGGCCCTCGGTGCCGGGGTACGCGTGAGGCCCGGCACCGGTGCGCGGCGTCAGAGCAGTTCGCCCAGGGCGACGGCGAGGCTCTTGGCCGCCTGCGGCGTGTGGCTCAGGTAGAGGTAGGGCTCGGTGAGCTCCAGCTCGATGATCGCCGGTCGGCCGTCCGGGAGCCGGACCAGGTCGACGCGGGCGTACAGAAGGGCCTGGGGGATGGCGGCAAGCACCTTCTCGGCCAGTTCGACCTGGTCCGGGGCAGGGTCGCGCAGCTGCGCACGGGCGTTGTCGGCGTTCGTCATGCCCGGGGCGAGCATGGGCGTGCGCCGGACGGCGTGGCTGAGGCGGCGGTTGAAGTACAGCAGCGAGGTCTCGCCCTCGCTCTCGACCATGTCGAGGTAGGGCTGGACCATCGGCGTACGGCCCGCGGCCTCCAGAGCTGCGGCGTGGGCCTGGGCGGCGGCGGCTTCGGTGGTTCTGATGGTGTCGCGGGCGCCCGCGGAGACGGCGGGCTTGACGACGAACTCCTCCCAGTCGGGCAGGTCACGCGAGGACCAGTGGGTGGGCACGATGGGCACACCGAGATCGCGGAGATAGGTCTTGTCGGTGTTGCACTCCAGGACGTCGGCCGGGTTGAGCAGCCGGGTCACCGCTTCGGCCCGGCGCGCCCAGGCCAGGAAGTCGGCCCTGCGGTCGGTGTAGTCCCACACCGAGCGCACGATCGCCGCGTCGAAGGCACTCCAGTCGACGTCGGGGTCGTCCCACCGGACCGCGCGGCCCTCGATCCCGTGCTCCCGCCAGGCGGCGAGGGCCGGGTCACGCTCGTCGTCGTGGTTCTCGGGGTCCGCAAAAGTCACATAAGCGCACGTAATCATCCAGAAATGCTAATACGGCGCGAGCCGGGCCTTATACGGACCCGGCTCGCACGCTCACGTCCGGGCTAGTCGTCGATGGCGACGCCGGTGTGGCTGCCGTTCGCGCTGGTCACGGCGTTGCCCACGATGTTGTTGACGTTCGTGGCGCCGTGGCCGCCGACGTTGCTGGCGACGACGTTGTTCACGTTGTTACCCGACTGCTGGGATTCGGAGTTCCAGCTCGAGTTGTTGTTCGAGGAGTCCGCGTGAGCGGGGGCTGCGAGAAGCGTGGTGCCCGCGGCAGCGGCGACGACGAGACCCGTCATGCAGAGCTTCTTGAACATGCCTGTGTCCTTCCGAGGAGGATTACTGGGACTGTGGCTCCGCCGGCTCGCCTGTGGCCGGACGGATGGGGAAGGTTCGAAGGTGATCGTCTAGTAGAAGACGTAGATGACCGTGATGCTGCCGTTTGTCGTGGTCACGGCGTTGCCGCCGAGGTTGTTGACGTTGGTCGAGCGGCCGCCGCCCGCGTTGACGGCAGCGATCTCGTTGAAGTTGTTGCCGGACTGCGAGGATTCGCTGTTGCTGCTCCCGTTGCCGTTCCAGCTGTCCGCGTGCGCAGGGGCCGCCAGCAAAGTGACGCCCGCCACCGCGGCCACGACGGCACCGGTGGCACACAACTTCTTGATCACTTCTGCTCCTTCATCGTCTTGTGACAGGCCGCACGCAGGGCCCAGGCATGCGACCGCCCCTTTGACCCACCTTGACCCGGAGGGGTCAAAGCCAATGTGATCGTATAACTGAGAGTGCTGTTTGGGTAGCTGTTAGTAATCAGAAGATTATTCTGGAGCTCCCGCTGACAGAGGATGTCAGCGGGGCGGTCCTAGCGTGCGCGCATGATCTACGAGCTGCGCCGCTACACGCTGCGGCCCGGAGCCCGCGACACGCTCATCGAGCTGTTCGAGCGCGAGTTCATCGAGACGCAGGAGGAGACCGGGATCGAGGTGGTGGCGCTGTTCCGCGACCAGCGGGCGCCCGACACCTTCACCTGGATCCGGGCCTTCCCCGACATGGAGAGCCGGTTCCGGTCCCTCACGGACTTCTACACCGGAGCCGCGTGGAAGACCCACGCGGAGGCCGCGCGGGCCACGATGCTCGACACCGACGACGTGCTGCTGCTGCGGCCCGTGCTGGTTCCGCCGTTCGCCGGGGTGAGTGGCGGTTCCGGCGAGGCAGCGCCGTACCGGCTGACGGTCTTTCCCGTCGCGGAGGGGTCCGCCGCGCGCTTCGCCGGGCTCGCGGAGGGGGCGGCGGCCTGCTTCGAGACCGAGCACGCCGTGAACACCTATGCCGCGCTGCCGGTCAGGGAGGGGGAGAACGTCTTCGTCCGGTTCACCAGAGGCGAGGACGCGCCGGCCGTGCCCGCCCTCGACGGCCACCTCACCGGGCCGCCGCGGCATTTTCTCCTGCACCCCACGGAACGCGGCCGCGTGCGCTGACGGCGCCGGAAAAGGGGAGGAAGGCCCTCCAGCGGGGTCGATAGGTTGGAGTGATGGACGGGATCGTGGTCGTGGTCAGCGGGCCGCCGGGGGCGGGGAAGAGCACGGTGGGGCGGCTGCTGGCCGACGATCGGGAGCTCAGCGTGCATCTGCACACCGATGACTTCTGGGCCTACATCAGGAAGGGCGGCATCGCGCCGTACCTGCCCGGGGCGCGCCGGCAGAACGCGACGGTGATGAACGTGCTGGCCGACTGCGCGTTCGGCTATGCGGCGGGCGGCTACTACGTGGTCGTGGACGGCGTGGTGGGGCCCTGGTTCGTGGAGGCGTTCACGCGGCGGGCCCGGGGCACGCCGCTGCACTACGTGGTGCTGCGGCCCTCCCGGGAGACGACGCTCACGCGGGCGACGGGCCGGGGCGGGGGCGCGCTGACCGACCCGGAGCCCGTGCTCAGCATGTACGCGCAGTTCACCGACCTGGGTGAGCTGGAGTCGCACGCGTTCGACTCCTCCGCTCTCACCCCGGCCGAGACCGCCGCCGCGCTCGGCGAGGCCCTGGCGGACGGCGGCTACCTGCTCACGTGAGCAGCGCTTCGGCACCGCATCCGCCTCGACCCACCGGGCTGCGTGATGGCGCGCCCGGCCACCTTCTCCGCGCGGGCGCCGACGGTGTTCTCCTTCTTTTCCGCACGGGCGCCGTCGGTGTTGTCCTGGCTCAGGTGGGCGGGGCGGTGCCATACACCGGCTCCGTGGGCGGGGCCTGGGACAGGAGGGTGGCGACGGCGGGGCCGAGGTCGGCGGGGTTCCAGCGGGCGGCGGTGGTGACGGCGGGGCCGTGATGCCAGCCGGTGGCCAGCGAGACCGTGCCGCCCTCGACCTCGAAGACCCTGCCGGTCACGGCGGCCGACTCCACCGAGCCCAGCCAGACGACCAAGGGGGCGACGTTGGCCGGATCCATGGGGTCGAAGCCGGTCTCCGGTCGCGCCATGGTCGTGGCGAAGACCTCCTCGGTCATGCGGGTGCGGGCGGCGGGGGCGATGGCGTTGACGGTGACGCCGTAGCGGGCGAGTTCGGCGGCGGCCACCTGGGTCAGGGCGGCTATGCCGGCCTTGGCGGCGGCGTAGTTGGACTGGCCGACGCTGCCCATGAGACCCGCGCCGGAGGAGGTGTTGATGACGCGGGCGTCGACCGGGTCGCCGGACTTGTGGCGTTCGCGCCAGTGGGCGGCGGCGTGGCGTAAGGGCAGGAAATGGCCTTTCAGGTGGACGCGCAGGACGTCGTCCCATTCCTGCTCGGTCATGGACACCAGCATGCGGTCGCGCAGGATGCCGGCGTTGTTCACCAGCACGTCGAGGCGGCCGTAGGCGCTGACGGCCGACTTGATGAGGCGGGCGGCGCCGTCCCAGGTCGCGATGTCGTCGGCGTTGGGCACGGCCTGGCCGCCCTCGTCGCGGATCTGGGCGACGACCTCGTGCGCGGGGCCCGCCGAACGGCCCGCGCCGTCGCGTTCCGCGCCCAGGTCGTTGACGACGACGCGGGCGCCCTGGCGGGCGAACTCCAGCGCGTGTTCCCGGCCGATGCCGCGACCGGCGCCGGTCACCACCACGACGCGACCCTCACAAATGCCCACACGACCTCCAATGATCCTTTTATCGCGCTATTTCAGCAGAAGTTAGCCAGCTCCAGGCAGGGGTCTCGCCGCCTCCGTGTACCTGAATCTGCGCGCCGGTCACGTATCCCGGCGCGGCCAGCCACAGGCAGGCCGCCGCCACGTCCTCGGGCCGGGCCATCCTCCCGGCCGGGATGGTGGCGCCGACCTGCTCGAACGCACCGCCGTAGTGGCCGGCCGCGTTCTCCGTGGCGGCCAGGCCGACGACCACGGTGTTGACCCGGACCTCGGGCGCCCACTCGGCTGCCAGGCACGCGGCCAGGTGGTGCAGTCCGGCCTTGGCCGCTCCGTAGGCCGAGGTGCCCGGGGACGGGCGGACCCCGCTGGAGCTACCGATCATGATCACCGAGCCGCCGGCGTCCTTCAGCAGCGGGTGGGCCCGCTGGCTCAGCAGCAACGGGGCGACCAGGTTGAGCTCGATCACCCGGGCGTGGAGCCTGGGCGAGGAGCCGGCCAGCGGCGCGTGGGGCGAGCCGCCCGCGTTGTTGACCAGCACGTCCAGCCGGGAGAAGCCGCCCAGCAGCCGCTCGACGTCCTCGGGGTCGCGCACGTCCGCCCGCACGAACCGCACCGGACCGCCGGGCGCCGGACTGGGCGGCGAGCCGGACGGCGGGCTGGACGGGGGGCCGAGCGGGGGGTCGGACGACGAGCCGGGCGAGGGGACGGGCGGCGGGCTGGACGAGGGGACGGGAGGGGGTGTGCGGGCGCAGACGGTCACCGTGGCGCCGGCGGCGGCGAAGGCGCGGGCGATGCCGGCGCCGATGCCCTTGGTGCCGCCGGTGATCAGTACATGGCGGCCGGTGTGGTCGTAAGTGGCGGTCACGGGTGCTACCGTACCAAGCAAGCGTTAGGTGCGACTATGGGAGCGCTATGGGGATCACGGTGCGCGGCGGGCCGGTCGCCGAGGTGGTGGTGGAGGTGCCGCCGGTCAACGCGCTGGCCGTGCGTGACTGGCACGACCTCGCCGACGCACTGACCGGGACGGGCGCCGACCCGGCGACCCGCGCGGTCGTGCTCAGGGCCGAGGGCCGCGGCTTCAACGCGGGCGTCGACATCAAGGAGATGCAGCGGACCGACGGCCACGCGGCGCTGGTGGGCGCGAACCGGGGGTGCTTCGCCGCCTTCGCCGCCGTCTACGACTGCCAGGTGCCGGTGATCGCGGCGGTGCACGGGTTCTGCCTGGGCGGCGGCGTCGGCCTGGCCGGCAACGCCGACATCGTGGTGGCCAGCGACGACGCGTACTTCGGGCTGCCCGAAGTGGATCGCGGCGCGCTCGGCGCGGCCACCCACCTGGCCAGGCTGGTGCCGCAGCATCTGATGCGCGCCATGGTCTACACCTGCAGGAACGTCACCGCCCGGGAACTCCACGCCTTCGGCTCCGTCCTGGAGGTCACCACCGCGGACAAGCTCCGCGAAACCGCCCTGGAGGTCGCCGGCCGTATCGCCGGGAAGGACCCCCACGTCATCCGCCGCGCCAAGGAGTCGCTCAACGGCATCGACCCCGTGGACGTCAAGCGCAGCTACCGCTTCGAGCAGGGCTTCACCTTCGAGCTCAACCTGCTCGGCGCCGGCGACGAGCACAGGGAGAGATTCCTGCGATGACCAAGGTCATGACGATCGGGCGGGTCGTCGCCGAACTGGAGAGCGGGATGACGATCGGCGTCGGCGGCTGGGGCTCGCGCCGCAAGCCCATGGCGCTCATCGGCGGCATCCTGCGCTCACCCCTGAAAGACCTCACGATCATCTCGTACGGCGGCGCCGACGTCGGCCTCCTGTGCGCGGCGGGCAAGGTACGCAGGGTCGTCGCCCCGTTCGTCACCCTCGACTCGATCCCGCTGGAGCCCCACTTCCGCCGGGCCAGGCAGGAGGGAACGATCGCGTTCACCGAGTACGACGAGGGCATGTTCATGTTCGGCCTGCTGGCGGCGGCGCACCGGCTGCCGTTCCTGCCGACGCGGGCGGGTCTCGGGTCGGACGTGATGCGGGTGAACCCGGAGCTGCGGACGGTCCGCTCGCCGTACACGGAGGAGGAGCTCGTCGCGGTGCCCGCGCTGGAGATGGACGCGGCGCTGATCCACCTCAACAGGGCCGACACGCGCGGCAACGCGCAGTACCTGGGCCCTGACCCCTACTTCGACGACCTGTACGCGAAGGCGGCGAAGAAGACCTACGTCTCGTGCGAGCGCGTCGTGGACACCGCGGACCTGCTAAAGGCGGGCCCGGTGCAGTCGTTGCTGGTCAGCCGGGCGATGGTGGCGGGAGTGGTGGAGGCGCCGGGCGGCGCCTGGTTCACCAGCTGCGAGCCCGACTACGGCAGGGACGAGGCGCTCCAGCGCCGCTACACCACGACGGACTGGCGGGAGTTCCTCGACGAGCAGGGAGCGAGCCGGTGAGCACAGCTGACGTTTGTGTGGTGGCCTGCGCGGAGGCGTTCAGGGGGGATGGGGAGATTCTGGCGGCGGGCATCGGGGGTGCGGTCACCGTGCTGGCGGCGCGGCTGGCCAGGTCGGTGTTCGAGCCGGACCTGATCACCCACGACGGCGTCTGCCTGCTGACCGGCGACATCCCGGCCCTGGGCGCGGCGCCGCGGGTGGTGGAGGGGTGGCTGCCGTTCCGCGACCACCTGTGGCTGGTCCTGAACGGCCGGCGGCACGTCATGCTCGGCGCCTCCCAGATCGACCGGCACGGCAACACGAACATCTCGGCCATCGGCGACTGGGCGCGGCCGAAGGCGCAGTTGCTGGGAGTGCGCGGCGCGCCGGGCAACACGCGTTGCGACCCGACCAGCTACTGGATCCCCCGGCACACGCCGCGGGTCTTCGTGGAGAAGGTGGACGTGGTCAGCGGGCTGGGCACGGACCGGGGCGCGTACGACCTGCGCCGCGTGGTGACGAACCTCGCCGTCCTGGACTTCGGCGGGCCGGACGGGACGATGCGGCTGGTCTCCACGCATCCCGGGGTGAGCGTGGCGGAGGTGGTCGCGGCCACCGGGTTCGCGCTGGACGTGCCCGGCGAGGTGCCGGAGACCCGGCCGCCGACCGGGGAGGAGTCCGCGGTGCTGGCCGTCCTCGATCCTGACGGGCTGCGGGAGAAGGAACTCGCGTGAAAACGGCGCTGACCGACCTGGTCGGGTGCCGCCATCCGATCGTGCAGACCGGGATGGGGTACGTGGCCGGCGCCCGGCTGGCCGCGGCCACGTCGGCGGCCGGTGGGCTCGGGATCATCGCCGCCGCCACGATGTCGGTCGGGCAGATGACCGAGGCGATCAGGAGCGTCAAGGAGCGTACCGGCGCGCCGTTCGGGGTGAACATCCGTGCCGACGCCGACGACGCCGCGGAGCGGGCCGAGGTGATGATCAGGGAGGGCGTCCGGGTCGCCTCGTTCGCGCTGGCGCCCAAGCGGGAGCTCATCGCCCGGCTCAAGGACGCGGGCGTGGTCACGATGCCGTCCGTGGGCGCCCGCCGGCACGCGGAGAAGGTGGCGGCGTGGGGCGCGGACGCGATGATCGTCCAGGGTGGCGAGGGCGGCGGCCACACCGGCCCGCTGGCGACCACGCTGCTCCTCCCCCAGGTGGTCGACGCGGTGGACGTCCCGGTGGTCGCCGCGGGCGGCTTCTTCGACGGGCGCGGCCTGGTCGCCGCCCTGGCGTACGGCGCGTGCGGCATCGCGATGGGAACCAGGTTCCTGCTGACCAAGGACTCCCCCGTGCCCGACGCGGTCAAGCAGGTCTACCTGGCGGCCGCGGAGACCCTCGTCACCACGAACGTGGACGGTGTGCCGCACCGGGTGCTGCGCACGCCGTTCGTGGACTCGTTGCAGCGCACCCGGCTGCTCAGGGCCGTGCTCAACGGCGCCCGCTTCAAGAAGGTCTCCGGCCTGTCCTGGGCCGCGCTGCTGCGCGAGGGCCGGCGCATGAAGCACGGGCGCGAGCTCACCTGGGCCCAGGTGCTCCAGGCGGCCAACACCCCGATGCTGCTGAAGGCCGCCATGGTCGACGGCCGCGCCGACCTCGGCGTGATGGCCTCCGGCCAGGTGGTCGGCGTCATCGGCGACCTGCCCACGTGCGCGGAGCTGATCGAGCGGGTCATGGCCGAGGCAGAGACGACCCTGCGCGGGCTCACACCACGCTGAGGCCGCGGGCCAGCAGAAGCGCGGCCGCCTGGGTCTGGTTGATGGTGGCGCCGGCGAACGCGCGCAGCTTGGCGTCGTCGGGCTCGCCGAGGTCGGCGCCGCGCAGGTCGGCCCCGGCGAACACGGCCCTGAGCACCTTCGCGCCGATCAGGCGGCAGTCGCTGAAGACGGCGTCGGTGAAGTCGCAGCCCGACAGGTCCGCCTCGTCGAAGCGCACTCCCTCCAGGAACTGGCCGCGCAGCGAGCAGCCGCCCAGGTTGGCCATCATCAGGTTGCACCTGCCCACCTTGAAGCCGGTGCCGCGCGAGGCGGTCAGCGAGGTGCCGATCATGCGGCAGCCGCTGAACGCGGCGTCGGTCATCAGCGCGCCGCCGAACCTGGCCGACGACAGGTCGACGTCGGTGAAGACGGCGTCGAGCAGGTCCGCGTCGGTGAACACCGCGCCCAACCCGCCCCCGCCGGTGAACACGGCGCCGTCGAGGTCGGCCTTGCGGAAGTCGGCGCCGTCCAGGACACAGGACTCGAAGCGGGCGCCGCCCAGCGAGGCGCCCCAGAAGTCGGCGCCGGTCAGGTCGCACTCGCGGAAGACGTGTGTCTCCTCCGCGGCGAGGCGTTCGGTCAGGGGCTGCCGGGAAAGGTCCTCGCCGTCGAAGTTCACGACGTCATAGGGTACCGGTGATCGCTTCGGCGGCGGCCTGGCCGCAGACGCGGGCGGAGCCGTACGTGGCGATGTGGACGGAACCCAGGTCGGTGCGGGCGGGCAGGCCCATCTCGACCACCACCGCGTCGGGACGCGCGCTGAGCAGGTGGCGCAGCGCCTCGCCCTGCCAGTCGTAGCGATGCGCGTCGCGCACCACGATCACCAGCGGGCGGTCCTCGGCGTCCTGCAGCAGGCTCTCCAGGGTGGCGCCGGTGGCCTCGCCGACGGCCAGGCGGGTCACCGCGGTGCCGGGCAGCATCCTGGACAGCGGCTCGCCGACGCCCCACGGGGTGCCCTTGTCGATGGCCAGGTTCATCTCCGGCGACAGCTCGATGACCTGGGCGGGCCGCTTGATCGGCAGGGTGGGCGCGGCCGACCTGCGGGTGATGCGCAGGGCCCGGCGCGCGGCGTCCAGCCCGATGCGCTCGCCGGAGCCGTTGACGCCGCCGAAGCCGGAACCGGCGACCGGCCCGCCGGACAGGGTCCTGGCGCGGGCGGCGACGGTCCAGTCGGCCAGTTCCGTCACCCTGCGGGCGGCGTCGGCCAGGCGCTCCTCGGGCAGCAGCCCGTCGGCCACGGCCGCGGCGATGGCGTCGCGCACCGAGATCGCGGTGGCCTCGTCGGCGTGCTCGCCGCCGACGCAGATGGCGTCGGCTCCGGCGGCGATGGCGCGGGCCGAGGCGCCGCCGATGCCGTACGCGCCGGAGACCGCGGCCATCTCGATGCCGTCGGTCACGATCATGCCTTCGAAGCCCAGCTCGTTTCTGAGCAGCCCGGTCAGCACCTTCTGGCTCAGCGTGGCGGGGGCGTTGGGGTCGTGGGAGGGCACGAGCAGGTGGCCGGTCATGACCGCGCGCACCCCCTCGTCGATCGCCGCGGCGAAGGGGGCGAGCGCCTCCTCGATCTCGCCGCCCACGACGGGGACGCCGTGGTGGGAGTCGACGGAGGTGTCCCCGTGGCCGGGGAAGTGCTTGGCGCAGGCGGCCACTCCGGCCGACTGAAGGCCGCGTACGAAGGCTCGGGTGTGGCGGGAGACGAGATCGGAGTCGGCGCCGAAGGCGCGCAGGCCGATGACGGGGTTGTCGGGGTTGGAGTTGACGTCGGATGAGGGGGCGAAGTCGACGGTCACGCCGGCGGCGGCCAGATCGCAGCCGAGGTCGCGGGCGAGCGCCTCGGTGAGTTCGGGGTCGTCCACCACGCCGACCGCGTAGTTGCCCGGCCGGCTGCTGCCGGTGGCGACCTCCAGCCGGGTCACCTCGCCCGACTCCTCGTCGGTGCCGACGAGGACGGCGGGGTTCTCGGCGCGCAGGGCGGCGGTCAGTTCGGCCACCTGGGGGACGCTCGCGATGTTCCGGGAGAAAAGCACGACGCCGGCCAGTCCGTCACCGAGCCTGCGCAGCAGCCAGTCGGGGGGCGTCGTGCCTTCGAAACCGGGCAGGAGGACGGCGTCAGCCAGGCGCAGGAGGTCACGGCTCAAGGGCATGACCCGAAATCTAATAGGAAAGTTTCCTATTTGCTAGAGGCATTTTCAGACGTCAACACGGATGATCCGAAGACCGTCCGTGATGAATTCGGCGACAGTGCGGACTCCTGAGGCTTCCAGACCCTTGTGGGACACACGAAATCCGGTCGCGCCGGCCGTACCGGAGAGGTATCCGCGGTGTCCGTCGAAGTGCCGGATGTGCGGGTTTGCGGCCAGAACGGCTTCCGCGTCGGTCTCCGGCGGCCTGCTGGAGACGGCCGAGCAGACGAACTCGGCACCGGCCGGGGGCGAGGAAGGATCAAGAAAGTCGGCCTTGAGATCGCACGCCCAGTGATTGTGAACGTCGCCACTCAGCACCACCAGGCCGCCCGCCGCCGCCAGGATGCGGGCACGCTCGGCCGGATGGCCGTCCCAGCTGTCCAGGCGCAGGTTCGGCGCGGGGCCGGGGACGAAGCGGCGGGCGAAGAAGAGCGGCTGCACCAGAACCTTCCAGCGGACCGGGGTCGAGGTCAGGCGCGACACCAGCCACTGCTCCTGCGCGGCGCCGAGCATCGTGGCGGCGTCGCGATACTGGCGCACGTCCAGCAGCATGAAGTCGGCCACCCGGCCGTAGGTGCGCCGCCGGTACATCTGCAGCGCGCCCGCCTCGGGACGTACGCGTAAGGGCAGGTGCTCGTAGTACGCCTGGTAGGCGGCGGCCCGGCGGCGCAGGAAGGCCGCGGAGCCGTCGCCCCTGCCCCGGTAGTTGTCGAGCACCTCGTGGTCGTCCCAGGTCGCGACCCAGGGGGCGGCGGCGTGGGCGGCCCGCAGATCGGGGTCGGACTTGTAGCGGGCGTAGCGGGCGCGGTAGTCGGCCAGCGTGACCGCCGCGCCCGGCCGGTCCAGGCGGCGTACCGGGTCGGCGGCCTGCGGGCTCTCGTAGATGTAGTCGCCCACGTGGAAGACGACGTCGGGACGCTCGTCCGCCAGGTGCCTCAGGGCGGTGTAGCGGCCGTGCTCGTAGCGTTGGCAGTTGGCCACGGCGAAGCGTACGAGATCGGACGAGGCGGGGTCGGCGGCCGTCTTCGTACGTCCCACGGCGCTGAGGTCGGTGCCCGCGCGGAACCGGTAGAAGTACTCCGTGCCCGGCCGCAGGGCCGCCACCCGCACGTGCACGCTGTGCGCCCATGCGGGCAGCGCCCGCGCCGTGCCCTGCTGCACGATCTTGGTGAACCGTTCGTCCGCGGCGAGCTGCCATCCGACCTCGACCGCCCGGCCGGGTACTCCGGTCAGCCGGGTCCACAGGATGACGCCGTCCGGCAGTGGCTCCCCCGATGCCACGCCCAGGGTGAAGGGGTTGGCCATGCGTTCAATGGTGACTCACAACCGCTCCACGATGGTGACGTTCGCCTGACCTCCCCCCTCGCACATCGTCTGCAGCCCCCAGCGCCCGCCGGTGCGCTCCAGTTCGTGCAGCAGCTTCGTCATGAGCACCGCGCCGGTCGCGCCGAGCGGGTGGCCCAGGGCGATCGCGCCGCCGTTGGGGTTCACGACGGCCGGGTCGGCGCCGCTCTCCTTGATCCACGCCAGCGCCACGGAGGCGAACGCCTCGTTGATCTCGATCACGTCGAAGTCGCCGATGGACATGCCCGTCCTGCCGAGCGCGTGCGCGGTCGCGGGGATGGGCGCCGACAACATCTCGATCGGGTCGCCGCCGCGCGCCGACAGATGATGCACGCGGGCGCGCGGGGTGAGCCCATGCTCCTGTACGGCTCGCGCCGACGCCACCAGCAGCGCGGCGGCGCCGTCGGAGATCTGGGAGGCCAGGGCGGCGGTCAGCCGTCCGCCGTCGAGCAGCGTCTTCAGCCCGGCCATCTTGGCGGCGGTGGTGTCGCGGCGCGGTCCCTCGTCCACGGCGGCGCCCTCGTAGGGGACGATCTCGCGGGCGAAGTGGCCGGCGTCGATGGCGTGGATCGCGCGGTGGTGGGAGGTGAGGGCGAACGCCTCCATGTCTTCTCTCGCCACATCCCACTTTTTCGCGATTAGTTCGGCGCCGTGGAACTGGGAGACCTCTTGCGTGCCGTACCGCTGAGACCAGCCCTTGGAGCCGCTGAACGGCGTCTCGTGACCGAGCTCGCGGCCGGCCAGCATCGCCTGGGAGATGGGGACCATGCTCATGTTCTGCACGCCGCCGGCCACGACGAGGTCGCCGGTGCCCGACATGATGGCCTGGGCGGCGAAGTGCAGCGCCTGCTGGGAGGAGCCGCACTGCCGGTCGACGGTCACCCCCGGCACCTCCTCAGGCAGACCGGCGGCCAGCCAGCAGGTACGGGCGATGTCACCCGCCTGCGGCCCCACCGTGTCCACACACCCGAACACCACGTCCTCCACGGCCGCCGGGTCTATGCCGGTGCGCCGGACCAGCTCCTTGAGTACGTGCGCGCCCAGGTCGGCGGGGTGGGCGGCGGCCAGACCGCCGTTCCTGCGCCCGACCGGGGTCCTGACCGCACCGACGATGTACGCCTCGTTCATGCCCATCATCCTAGCAAGCGCTTGGTCACAGACCAGGGCCCCGATCCGGCTCACCGCGCGGTGATGTCACGCGAGCCGGCCACACCGAGGTGGGTCACCCCCGAAGCCGGTCACACCCGGACGCGCTCGCACCCGAAGACGTCACACCCGGGAGTGGTCACACCCAGAAGTGGTCGATCCGGGAGCGGCCGGTCCGGGGGTGGTCGCACCCGGAGGTGGCCGATCCGGGGGTAGTCACACCTGGAGGTGGCGATCCGGGGGTGGCCGATCCGGAGATGGCCGATCCCGGGATGGCCGATCCGGGGATGGTCACACCCGGATCGTCGGCCACACGCGGGCGTGGAGAGGGTGGGTGGAGAGGGTGGGTGGGGTGGTTGGGTGGGGTGGGGTGGAATCGGGTGGGGGTCTGGGGGGTTGGGGTGCTTGGGCGGGTGAGCTGGGCGTGTTACGTGAACAAGCGATTGTGCGAGGGCTCATAATGGAGGACGTGACAACGCGAAAGAACTCCGGCGCGACCGCCACCCCGGCCAAGCGCCAGCGCGCGACCTCGTCCGGCTCGGCCTCCGAGCGCCGTGACCACCTCGTGAAGCTCGCCGCGGAGCTCTTCGCGCGCAAGGGCTTCCAGGCCACGACCGTGCGCGAGATCGCCGACGAGGCCGGGATCCTCTCCGGAAGCCTCTACCACCACTTCGACTCCAAGGAGACGATCGTCGACGAGGTGCTCTCCACCTTCCTCGACGACCTCATCGCCCGCTACCGCGCCGCGCTCGAGTCCGGCGGCGAGCCGCGGGCCGTGCTCTCCGAGATGGTGCGCATCGGCTTCGGCACGCTGGAGCCCCACCGCGCCGCGATCACCGTCATGCAGAACGACTGGAACTACCTGCGCCAGTTCGAGCGCTTCAACTACCTCGTCAAGGCCGAGGACGAGGTCGAGCAGATGTGGGTCGCCCAGATCAAGGCGGGCCAGGCGGCGGGGCAGTTCCGCGGCGACGTCGATCCCAAGCTCACCTACCGGATGATCCGCGACACGATCTGGGTGGCGGTGCGCTGGTTCCGGCCCGGCGGCAGGCTCAACACGACGGGCCTGGCCGAGCACTACATCACCGTGCTGTTCGACGGCCTGGCCACGGGCGAGCGCACCACGCAGAAGGCATGAGTCTCCGCAAAGCCGTCCGCTTGGCGCTGCAGGAGGTGGCCGACGCCGACAAGGCGCCGCAGATGCAGCGCTACATGAAGTCGGAGATGCCGTTTCTCGGGGTGTCGGCCGGGCCCCGCCGTACCGCGCTGAAGAGGGTTTTCGCCGCGCACCCGCTGGACGGCGCGCCCGAGTGGCGGCGCGCGGTGCTGGAGCTGTGGCGTGAGGCGGAGTTCCGCGAGGAGCGCTACGCCGCGATCGAACTGTCCGGCTACCACCTCTACCGCGAGCACCAGACGCTCTACACGGTGCCGATGTACGAGGAGATGGTGGTCACCGGCGCCTGGTGGGATCTGGTGGACGAGATCGCCACCCACCGGGTCGGCGGACTGCTGGCGGCCTTCCCCGACTCGATGCGCCCGCTCATGCTGCAGTGGGCCGGCCAGCCCGATCTGTGGAAGCGCCGGACGGCGATCCTGTCGCAGAACCGGTTCAAGCAGCGCACCGACACCGCCTTGCTGTTCGCGTGCATCGAGCCGAGTCTGTCGGACAACGACTTCTTCGCCCGCAAGGCCATCGGCTGGGCGCTGCGCGAGTACGCGAAGGTCAGCCCGCGCGAGGTGGTGCGCTACGTCCAGGCCAAGGGCATCTCGGGCCTGAGCCGGCGCGAGGCGCTCAAGAACATCGCTATCGAGTCCACAACGCCTCCTGCACCGCCTGCACCAGGGCCATGAGCCCAGGAGTGACGCCCTCGCCGCGCCAGGCCAGTCCGTAGGTCAGGCGCAGGTCGGCCCCTTCCAGCGGGACGAACCTGACGTCCTCCCTCCGTACGGTCCTGGCCACGAGCTGCGGGATCGGCAGCAGCCCGGCCCCGGCGGCGACCAGGTCGAGGGCGGCGGCGTAGTCGTCCTCGGCCACCTGCCGATGCCGTCCCGGAAGCCCCGCCAGCCGCCCGCCGGGCACGAGCAGGTCCTGCCCGCTCAGCTGCTCGGCCAGCACCCGGTTACGCCACGGATGATCAGCTGGTACGGCCAGCCGATCCACCGTCACGTGAAAACGCGCCCCCGTGGTGAACCTGGCCGGGGCGGGAAAGGCGACGAGGGCCGCCGACACCCGCCCCTCGTCGAGCGCCTGGGCGGCGGCGGCACGGCCGGCGGGGCGGAGTTCGACGGCCAGGGACGGGCCGCGTGCCGCCAGCCGCCGCACGATCCGCGCCGCCAGCGCCCCGGCAAGCGGTGGATAAGCGAGATGGATGACAGCTTGGGTCAGCCGAGCGGCTTCGCCGGTGAAGCCCTCGACCGCCGCCAGTACCTGCTCGGCCTGCGCGAGCAGGGCCGCACCGGCCGGGGTCAGCCGCACCTCGCGGGCGTTGCGCTCGAAAAGCTGGAGGTGGAGGGCGTTCTCCAGCCGGGTGATGGCCTGGCTCATGGCCGGCTGCGACATGCCCAGGTCGGCGGCGGCCCGCGAGAAGCTGAGCCGCCCGGCCACGCGGGCGAAGCAGTGGATCTCCTTGAGCATAAGCAGCACAAATAGATGATGCATCACCGCGGAGATCGAAGGCACGATCCAGAGGTCTTTCGTCACCGGCTTGGGAGCAGTGAAATGTCGTCGTCCACCGTGCTCGGATATCCCCGCATCGGCCCGAACAGAGAGCTGAAGCGCGCCCTGGAGTCCTACTGGGACGGGCGCACCACGCGCCGGGACCTTGAGGAGGAGGGCGCCCGGCTGCGGGCCGCCACCTGGAGCCGCCTGGCCGGGCTGGGGCTCGGGGAACTGCCGTCCAACACGTTCTCGTTCTATGACCAGGTGCTCGACACCGCCGTGCTGCTCGGCGCGGTGCCGGAGCGCTACCTCGCCGCCGAGGACCCCTACTTCGCCATGGCACGCGGCACCGACGGGCTGGCGCCGCTGCGGATGACCAAGTGGTTCGACACCAACTACCACTACATCGTGCCGGAGATCGGCCCTGAGACCGTGTTCAAGCTCGACGCCACCAAGCCGCTGTCGGAGGTGCGGGAGGCGCGTGCGCTCGGCCACGAGACGCGGCCCGTGGTCGTGGGCCCGCTGACGTTCCTGTCGCTGTCCGGGGCGCTGGAGCGGCTGGAGGACGTGCTCGGCCCGTACGAGGAGCTCCTGGCCGCGCTGGCGCGCGAAGGAGTGGCCTGGGTGCAGTTCGACGAGCCCGCCCTCGTCACCGACCTCACCCCCGCCCAGCTCGACGCCGTCCGCGCCGCCTACGCCAGGCTCGGCGCCGCGCCCGCCCGGCCCAAGATCGTCGTCGCCTCCTCCTTCGGGGACCTGGGCCCGGCCCTGCCCGCGCTGGCCGCCACGCCGGTCGAGGGCATCGGTCTTGACCTGGTCCGCGGGTCCGTGCCCGAGCTCGCGCTGGACGGCAGGACCGTCTTCGCGGGCGTCGTCTCCGGCCGCGACGTCTGGCGCACCGACCCCGGCCGCGCCCTCGCCAAGCTCCGGGGCGTGCGCGCCGGCCGGATCGTGGTGAGCACCTCCTGCTCGCTGCAGCACGTCCCCTACGACGTCGCCGCCGAGGACGGTCTTGAGCCCGCCCTCGCCGCCCGGCTGGCCTTCGCCGAGCAGAAGGTGGCCGAGGTGGTCGAGCTGGCCCGCCTGCTGGCGGACGGCGCCGCCGTACCCTTTGACGAGGCTCCCGTCGCGGCGGCGAGCGTCACCCGGGAGGTACGCCCGGCCCGCAGCCCCTACCCCGTGCGGGCCGCGGCGCAGGCCGGGCACCTCAAGCTGCCTCCGCTGCCGACCACCACGATCGGCTCGTTCCCGCAGACCGGCGAGCTGCGCGCGGCGCGCGCCGGCGTCGTGGCCGGCGCGCTGCCGGAGGACGACTACGAGAAGCTCGTCGAGCGCGAGATCGAGCACGCCATCCAGGTGCAGGAGGACCTCGGCCTGGACGTGCTCGTGCACGGCGAGCCCGAGCGCAACGACATGGTGCAGTACTTCGCCGAGCACCTCGACGGCTTCGCCGTCACCAAGAACGGCTGGGTGCAGTCGTACGGCTCGCGCTGCACCCGCCCGCCGATCATCCACGGCGACGTACGGCGCCCGGCCCCCATCACCGTGCGCTGGGCCACCTACGCGCAGTCGCTCACCGACCGCCCCGTCAAGGGCATGCTGACCGGGCCGGTGACGATCGTGGCCTGGTCGTTCGACCGCGACGACCTGCCGCAGCGCGACGTGGTATTCCAGGTGGCCGACGCGATCGCCGAGGAGGTGCGCGACCTGGAGGCGGCCGGGCTCTCCGTCATCCAGGTGGACGAGCCGGCCCTGCGTGAACTGCTGCCGCTGCGCGCCGCCGAGCAGCCCGCGTACCTGGAGTGGGCGGTCGCCGCCTACCGCAGGGCCACGTCGGTGGTCGCCGACCGCACGCAGATCCACACGCACCTGTGCTACTCCGACGCCGACCAGATCCTGGCCGCGATCGACGGCCTGGACGCCGACGTCACCACCATCGAGTCGGCCCGATCGGGACGGCGCATCCTGGACGCGGTGAGCGGCTACGCGCGCGGTCTCGGGCCGGGCGTCTACGACATCCACTCGCCGCGGGTGCCGTCGGCCGACGAGGTCGAGGAACGGCTGGCCGCCACCCTGAAGGTCCTGCCCGGCGACCGGGTGTGGGTGAACCCGGACTGCGGCCTGAAGACCCGTACGTACGCGCAGGTGGAGGCGTCGCTGGGCAACGTGGTCGAGGCGGCCCGCCGGGTGCGCGCCACGCTCTGACGGCGCTCAGCCGGCTTCGTGGAGGCGCCGGAAGTCGTCGAGGTTCTGGCGGTAGTAGGCCAGGTCGGCCTCCAGCGCCTGCCTGGTGAAGCGTTCGGGGTTCTCGCGGTGGACGGTCCTGCCCGTCCGGGTCCAGAAGGCGTCGTCGGGCGGGCGGTCGGCGCCGATGGGGACGAAGCGCAGGGCTTCTGCCACCGCATCGGCCGCCAGCTCCCACCCGGCGACGACGCTCTCGTAGGCGTCGTCGCCGGCGGGGCCGGCGGCGAACTCGAGGTCCTCGGCCAGGGCCCGGCGCGCGTAGACGCCGGCGACGACCACCCACTGCCCGGCGTCGATCAGCCGGGAGATGCCGGGGCCGAAGCGCAGCTCGTGCCGGCGCGCGGCGCGCTCCCCCTCGTAGGACACCTCGACCTCGACCGTGCCCAGGCGCAGCGTCCAGGCGTCCTCGCCCGTCTCGGGTTCCGGCGTCTCGCCACCTTCCGGGACGGCCAGGTCGAGGTAGACGTAGCCCTCGGCCAGCGACCTGGCCCGCTCAGGCATACTCGGCCACCAGGTTCCGGTAGGTGTCCCTGACGATGAGCAGGCGGTCGAGGTCGAACCGGCCGGGTTCGCGGGCCCGCAGCTCCAGTCCGCGGTCGGACCAGAAGGCCGTCTCCGGCGCCGTGTCGTCGCCGGGGCGGATGAACTTGACGACCTCATCCACGGCGGCGGCGGCGATCGACAGTGCCCTTCTGGCCTCGGCGGAGTCGTCCACGGGCACGTTGCCCGCGCTCAGGTCGGCCACCCACAGCCATTCACCGGCGTCGAGCAGCTCCGACGGCTCGGGGCCGCCGAAGGTCGGGTAGCCGGCCGGGATGACGGGCCGCGCGGGCAGGCCGAACAGGAACTCGCGCTCGGTGCCGCAGCCCTGGCAGCGCCCGGCGTAGCGGTCGGCGCGCTCGCCCTCGGCGTCCACCAGTCCCCTGCTCCAGGTCGTCTCGACGGAGCCGCACTGCTCGCACGGGTTCAGGTCGAGATAGAGGTGCGCCTCGTCCCTCGTCCGCGCCACCGCGAATCCCATGACCGTCCCTTCGTCCGCCTCCATCATGGCGCATTCACCTGCTCGGCCGGGACCGGGAACCCGCTCGTGCGGTACCGGTACCCGCACACGCACGGCTCGTCATCCGGGCAGAGGCACTCGTAGGGGTTATAGCCGGTGCCGTTGGCGTCCCGGCGGGCCCGCTCGGCCCGGTCGGTCGGCGGCGTGCGGCCGTCCAGGAGCTCGCGGATCGTCTGGCGGACGGAGACGCGCTCGTCGACGCGCCCGCGGCCGTCCACGAGCCTGACCAGGGCGTCGGCGAGGGCCGGTGGAAGCTGGCCGCGCAGGTGCGGGTCGTCGCCCACGCCCAGCGAGGTCGCCATCTCCACCAGCACACGCAACCGCGCCGGTCTCTGGTACGGCGTGGCCGTGTCGACCTGGCGCACCGCCTCCCGCAGCCGGGCGATCGCCTTGTGGTCCTCCACCGACAGCGTGGTGGGGGCGGTGGCCGGATCGGCGGGCGGGTCGCGCCTGAGCATGGGGGCGCCCGCCGGCACGCCCCGCAGCGCGCTGATCAGGGCGGCCGCTTCTCCGGCCGCGTCGCGCTCGATGGCGCCGAACGAGCCGAGCGCGGCCACCTGGTAGCGCGCGAGGCCCCGGTGGACGGTCACGGTGAGCGGCTCGCCGCGGGTGGCCCGGTGTGCCGACAGCTCGATGGCGACCGGCTGCCGCCCAGGGACGACGAGGTCGAGGAGTGCGTCGCCGTACACCTTGATCTCGGCGCCGGCCTGTTCGGCGGCGCGCGCGACGGCCGCGGCGGCGGCCCGCACGGGCGGGCCGGCCGGTTGGCCGAAGACCGAGTACAGCGCGTTGACGTGGACGGGCGCGAGCTGTCCCGCCCGCGCGGCCAGGATCATGCGGGTGCGCGCCTCGATGCCGCCGACCTTCAGCCCGGCCTGGGCCGCGGCCTCGCGCAGCTCGTTCTCGCGCTGGGCGCGCAGCGGCTTGGGGGCCTCGGCGAGCGCCCGTACCGCGGTCCTGACGCGCACGAGCGCGGGGACGTCGTCGGCGCCGATCGCCGGGTCGGCCGGGAGCGAGCCGTCGTTCATGATGCCGCCGGGAGGCAGCCCGGCACTCTGGCGGGCGATCCGCGTGGCCGTCTTGAGCAGGACCTCGGCGGCGTTGAAGGCGGAGACCTCCAGCACGAGCCGGCCCGGCAGGCCGAGCTGGGGGAAGACGTCCACCTGGCCGGGTGGCGCGTCGGACTTGGAGACCAGCAGCTCCAGGCTGCCGCCCGGCCACTCGACGGTGAAGCGGCCCGGTCCCGCCGGGGTGATGGAGGTGACGCCCGCGGCGTTGGCCAGGCGGTCCAGCGCGGCCGGCGAGGTGTCGAGCGCGCCGATGGCGGTCGCGGAGTCGACCACGGGGCCGGCGCCCGTGTTGAGGAGGTCGGCGATCGAGCCCTGGCGCGGCACGGTCTTCACGCGCGGGCCGTCGCCCCACGGCGGTGGCGGCGCCGGGTGGCCCCTGGCCTCGATGTCGGCGGCGATCGCCTCGATCGCCTGGGCCAGGTTGAGCTGGGCCACGGCGTCGGTGGCGCGGTTCCACAGGCCGGACAGGTGGGCGTGCTCGTGCAGGCGCGGGGTCAGGCAGTGGTCCTGGCCCTCGCGCATGTGCTCGCCGGGCAGGAACGTACGGACCACGCCCTGGCTCCGGCCCTTCTGGTTGGCCACCTCCTCCTGCACGGCGTGGCTGATCTCGTGCACGAGCGTGGACTCGACGGCGTACGGGTGCAGCCTCGGCCGGACCACGACCACGAGAGGCTCGTCCTGGGTGGTCCCGGTGGAGATCCTGGCGTTGTCGGCGGCGCCCGGGTCGCCGATGGTGAAGCGCACGTAGAGGATGCCGTGCTGCGACGTGACGATCTCCATGGTCGCGCCGTCGGCCAGCCAGCGCAGGGCGGTGACGGTGCCGCCGAAGGAGCCCGGCGTGAGCTGGATGGCGGCCAGCTCGTCGTGGTCCAGGTCGGGCATCGAGGCCGGGCGCGCGTCGAGGGCGAACGGCGAGCCGGGCAGGGCGGGCGACGGCGCGGACGGGCCGGGGGTTCCCGGCGCGGGCGGCGCCGACGGGCCGGGCGAGGCCTGGCTGGCGCTGCCCGCCGCGGGCGTGCCGCCGGGAGAGGACGCCGGCGTCCCGGAGGCGGGCGTCGCGGAGGCGGGCGGGAACGCGGGGGCGGGGGCCGCGTACGAGATCTGGCGGCTGTCCAGCTCGGCCCGGATCTTGTCCGACAGCGTGCCTTCCACGGGCGAGGTGTGGAAGAGGTGACGCAGGTCCAGGTTGTTGTCGCGGGAGAGCTGGACGAGCTGCTCCGGCACGGTGCCGAACGCCTCGGCGAACCCGAGGTCCCGCTCGTCGCTGCGGACGGTGCCGTTGGGGCCGAACAGGTAGCCGCGCACGGTGCCGTCGTGCTCGGTCACCGTGAGGTGGACGGGAACCTGTTCGTCGAAGGCCTTCTGCCTGGCCTCGACCAGCGGGGCGAGCGGGTCGGCCGCCGTGGCGGTCCCCTCCAGGAGCATGGTGCCGTGGCTCAGTGAGGGCGGGGTGAAGGCCCAGCCGGACCCGAGTGGCACGCCGGCTTCGGCCTCGGCCATCATCTGCTTGAAGTCGCCCTCGAACATGGCGACGACCACGGTGGCGGTGCCCAGGTTGGGGAGGTGGTCGGGGGTGGAGCGGTTCTCGCGCCCGCGCGGGGTCCGGGTGATCTGGGTCAGCGTCCCGTCGTAGGCGACGTGGAACTCGACCTTGATCATCTTTCCGCGCTGATGGTCGGTGGCCTCGTCGCGGCTGCCCATTGACGTGGTGACGCGGTCGCTGGCCTGGTCGCCGACGTTGTAGCCGCCCTTCAGCGTCGTTTCGGCGTTGTCGCCGCCGAAGCCCCTGCTGACCGGCAGCAGCCTGCTGCGGCCCGTGGACGCGCTGGCCATCCGCTGAACGCGGTGGATGCGGCCGAGTTCTCGCTCGTCGAGCGGGCCGACCACGACCGCGTTCACGTGCGGCCGCGCGCTGAGGCCGATGTCGAAGGCGGTGCCGGAGGCCGTGGGCCCGTTCAGGCGTCCGTTGGTCAGCCCGCCCTGGCCCGCCATGCGGTCGAACAGGACCGTCAGCGCCAGGTCGTTGACCAGTGCCTCAAGCTCGTTCATGCGCTCGCGCACGGCGCGCTTGCTGAAGCCCCTGGCGCGCAACGCCTTCGCGAGGTTCCTGCCGATCGAGCCGTCGGTCACCACCGTCTCGGTTTTCGTCGTGACCGGAAGCCGGAAGATCTGCCGCGGGTCGGTCCGCGCCGGCGCGGCCGGGACGGCCGGCGCGTTCTCCGCCGCCATGACCTCGTCGGACTCGATGAGGCGGACCATCTCCACGTCGAGCACGACCTTCGTCTCGGCGGGCCGTCCGGGGTGGATCGCCTGGTCGGCCAGGCGGCGCGTGCCCGTCCTGAGGTTCCAGAAGCGCTTGCGCACGGGCCTGCGCTCCACCTCGATGATCACCCTGCCGGTCTGCTGGATCCGGCGCATGTCGGCGGGGCCGCCGTAGCGCTCCACCGACGTCTCCTGGTCGGAGTAGGAGCCCGAGCGGGAGCGGTTCCTGTCGGTGGACGCGGACATGTCCTGGCCGCCCGAGGTCTCCGAGTCCGCGCCTCCGAGCTCCGTGCCCAGGCTGCGGCCGACCGACACGGTGACGCCGTTCTCCTCGTAGGTGTAGTCCTGGTCGAGGGGCACCGTGGCCTTCGTCGGGCCCAGGTCCTCGGCGGAGTCCGGGTCCAGCTCCATCCTGACCTTGACGGTGAACCGCTCGGTCCTGCCCGTCGAGCCGACCCGCATCGTGAACGTGTCCTTGTGGCCTCGGCCGAGCATGTTGTCGATCTTCCCGCGCCAGCGCCTGCCGGACAGTGAGCCGTCCAGCTTGTCCACGACGGCCGGGTCGCCGAGCAGTGAACCGGGCGCCACCTCCTCGATGGCGTCGAGAACCGCGTCGAAGATCTCGGTGCGCTTGCCTTTGTGGGTGAACGTGGTGCTCTGGAACTTGGTCCCGCCCATCTGGGTGGCGAGGGGATGGCGCAGGACCACCTTGCGCACCTTCGCGGCCAGCTCACGTGCTTTGGTCATGCGCGAGCCCTCCGGCGCCTGCTTCAGCGGCGCCATGCCGGGCAGCGTGGCCACCTGGTCGTACAGGGCCTTCGGCGTGTGCCGGTCGGACAGCGGGACCTCCGGATTCCCCGCGGCGTTGTGCGCCTGCAGCGCCATGAGGTAGCGCTTGGTCAGCGGGGCGGCGACCGTACGGTCCAGTTCCAGGTTCCCGTCGAGGAAGCGCTCCACGGCGTCGGCCACCTGGTGCAGGGGCAGTTGCATGTCACCCCGCGCGTACATTCGCAGGACGGCCTCCTCCGGCACCGAGAACAGCACGGTGCGGCCGTCCACGGTCACGGTCCTGATGCCGGCGCGGTCACCGGGGTCGAAGGCGGACATGGGGAACTCCGCCGTGGCACGGAAGAGGTACTGCTGGCCGATGTCGATGGTCAGCCGCTCGCGTCCCCAGATCAGCAGCCGGGAGGCGTTGCGGCTCTGGTTCCAGGAGCCGTTGGTGCCGGTGCTGCCGCCGAAGCCGCCGTTGTCCTCTTCCTGGAAGCCGTAGTTTCCGCCGCCGTTGACGCCGATGTTGGAGGAGGTGCCCAGAGAGGTGCCCTGGCTGAACAGCTGAAGGAAGATGTCGCCGATCACCAGCGGGCTCGACGTCAGGAACTGCATCTGGCCCAGGTTCCACTGAAGCGTGAGCCGCCCGTGCGCCGCCCCGAGCCGCCCCTGTCCCCGTACGGCGAAGCGCGTCATGTACGGCGACTTCCTGAACGGGTGCGCCGAGACGTTGTGCACCCCGAGGAAGGCGGCGATGTGGTGGAAGGCGGGCGAACCCCAGCCCATCAGCCGGGGCAGGAGCTTCCTGGCCGCGTCCAGGAAGCCACGCGTGTCGACGTGGAGCAGCGTGGCCTGGTCGATCAGATCCACGGGGATCGTCTGCCACTCCCCCGGCGGGCGGCTGGGGTCGAGCAGGAGGTCGACCGGCGTCATCATCTTGATGAGCACGGGCCGGTTGGACAGCTCCAGCGGAGCCTTGCCTTCCTCCCGCAGGAAGACCTTGATCCGTCCCTCGGTCTGGGAAGCCGCCATCGGCGTCGAGGTCTCGATGAGCGTCACGTCGTTGCCGGTGTCACCCAGGCTGGAGCCGCTGTTCTTACTGACCCCGGCGCCGCCGCCGGCCTTGGCGCCGTACTTGGCGCCCTCGGTGTCCTTCCCGGGGCTGTGACCCGCGCTCACCCCGCCGTTGACTCCGGCGGACCGGCCGTGTCCCTCTGAGGCGACGCCGGTGTTGGAGCCGATGTTGAGCAGCGCCAGCGCCTGCTTGTCGGTGGTGGCCACGACCTTGGTGGTGTCGAGGTCCGCGCTGAGGTCGACCTCCACCGTGAAGTGCCGGGTGGAGTGGAAGCGGCTGTTGAGCGTCAGGTCGAAGTGAATGTTCTGCTGGATCGCCTGGTTGAGACCGGTCCTGACGCGCAGGTCGGACAACTGGTCGGCCACCTCGACCAGGTTGTCGAACTGGGAGGCCGCCTTGAGGGCGTCGTCCAGCGGAAACACCGGCCGGCCGTTGACGAGCTTGGGTAGCAGGCCGGCATCGCGGAGCTCCTCGATCGTGTCCTGGAGAACGTCAGGAAGGTTCGTCACCTCCTTGACCAGGGCGAACACCGAGTCGGGGATCTGGTGCCGCTGGTCCCCCTGCCAGATCGGCCGGGCGTTCTCGTCCTTGATCGGTTTGGCCAGTTCCTTGGGGTCGTCGCGCAGGAGGATGCGGCCCTGGCTGTCGCGGCGCGGGGTGCCGTCCGGCCCGTACATCACGGCGGCGGGGTCGAAGGGCAGGTCCGCGCGGGCCGCGGCCGACTCGGCCACGACCATGTGGAGCTCGCCCTCGGTCTCAACCGGGTCCGGCGACGTGCCGCTCTCCAGCGTGATCCGCAGCTCGGCCGTGTAGCCGACGATGATGTTCTGCTGGTGCTCCATGCTGCGGTCCACCACGGGTTTGAACGCGGTGCCGCCCGCGCTCACCCCTTCCGACCTGGACCTGCCGTGGCCGGCTCCGGCGTTCCACTTGCCTTCGGCGTCGGTGTCGATGAGCTCCTCGACCTCATCGCCGAGGGAGGTGAGTGCCCGCTCGCCACTGACGGAGCCGTCGACCGAGAACCCGAACGACTGGCCACCGTTCGCGGTGCTCACCGCGACGCCCAGGTCCTCCTTCCAGCGCTCGTCGGTGGAGACGCCCACCCGGCGGGCCTGGGCGTACACGGGTTTCGTGACCACTTCGAGCCGGGCGTACGGCCGGCCGTCCTTGGTGATCTTCCCCAGCACGCCGGAGTTGATGGACCTGGCCATCTGGCTGTGCCACTTCTCGTACAGGAAGGTGCGCAGCTGGTGGCGGACATCGGTGCCCATGTCGGCGTCGCCGCCCAGCGCCGCCACGGCGTCCTCGAACATCTTCTCGGTGCCGCTCATCGCCAGGAGCAGGTGCGGAGGGAAGTCCTCGGACAGGTTGGACACCGCACCGGGGAACCGGGCCTGCAGCTCCGACATCGTCACGGACTTGCCGTCGGAGCGGTCGGTGTGCGCCATGCCCACCCACATCCGGACGTCCTTGGCGTCGCTCCTGGTGCCGGTCTTCACCGCGTCGACGCTCTTCCAGCCGCCCTTCTGGGACGTGCGGATGTGGATCTGCCACTCGGCCTCGGCGGCGAACAGGGTGGACTCGCCCCGGTTGTCCTCGACGGCGCCGCCGACCACGTAGTCGCTGGAGCTGCCGTTCACCGACCGGGTGCGGGCGTGGCTGACATCGGCGCCCGGCCCGAAGGCCGTGATCACTCCCTCGGCGAACCCCCTGATCGGCGAGCCCTCGTCCAGGAACTTCAGGAACGGCAGCAGGCGCTTCGACTTCGCGCCGGCCTTGAGTACGTGCACGCGGGCCATCGCCGCCGCGACCGCCAGACCGCCCTGCGGCAGGCGCCCGATCATCATCTCGGAAGCGCGTGCCGGATGCCCGAGAACCTCGACCATCTCACCGGTGGACAGCTTGATCAGCAACTCGCCCTGGTGGTGGACGCCGACCCGCAGGACCGCGCCCTCCTTCGTCACCAGCCGCCGGAAGTGCGCCTTCAGCACTCGCTGGAGCTGGTCGGGGGTGAAGGTCTGGTCGACTCCCTGGGCGCGCATGGCCGCGTTGAGGCGCTCGGTCAGCCTCGTGATGTGCGGCAGCCGGCCGGTGGCCATCGCGTTCGGCAGGATCTCCCGGTTCGGCACCGCCTCGCGCAGGGCCGTGTCATAGGCGTCCAGCAGGTTCTTGGCCGTCGCCTCCGTGTCGGCCAGCCCGTTCGCGAGCGCGGCCACGACGCTGGGAGTGGCGGTCTTCAGCCATCCCAGGTCGGCGGCCAGCTTCGCGTAGCCCTCCTGCGCCGCCTGCGCGGCCTTCCGCGCATCGACGTAGGCGCGTATGATGCGCTGGTGGCGGCGCTGGATCTCCTGCTGCTTCTTCGCCTCCGCCTCCGCCTTGCGCGCGCGCTCGGTAGCGAACTTGTCGCGCTGCTTGCCCGCCTTATGGACGTCCAATCGGGCCTGGGAGTAGGCCTTCTTCGCCTTCTTGGCGGTCTCCGCGTGCGAGGCGATCCGGGCGTTCAGGCCGGCGACCGCCTGTGCCAGGGAGTCCGCCTGGTCCTGGGCGAGCTTGGTGGCGGCGGCCACCGGGGTCTCGGGGGCGGGCGGCGGCGGTGGGCGTACGCCCTGGTCGCCGGTGACCGTCGGGGACACCGGCGCGCTCGCGCCGCGGCGTTCCAGGTCCTCGGCGATGACCTGGAGCAGGTCGAGCAGGTCGCGCTGCTTGGCCGGGTCGTTCGTCTCCAGGTAGCGCCTGGCCAGGTGGCGGTGCTCGTTGTAGCGGGCGGCGACACACGCGTCGGTGGTACGGCCGGCCATCCGGTCCAGGGCGTTCCTGATCACGCCCTGCTTCGGGGGCGCGGCCAGGTCCTGCATGGCGTGGGTGATCTCGTGGACCAGCGTCGTGGAGACCAGGCCGGGGTGCAGGCGCGGCGACAGGTGCACCACGTGGGGGTCGGCGGCGGTGCCCGCCCCGACCGTGACGGTGGCGTGCGTGCCGAGGCCCGGCCGTTCGTAGCGCACCTCGAAGTGCTGGGTGCCCTGCCCCTCCGAGGTGACCCGGATCTGCGGGCCGGAGTCCGACCACACGATCGAGCGGACGTCCCCGCCGAAGTCGCCGGGTTTGATCTCATTGCCGGTGATCAGTGCCTTGGCCTCGGGGTCGGCGAGGTCGTTCAACGGGGTGGGACGGGTGTCCGCGGCGAACGGCGTCCCCGGCACCGCCCGTGACGTGCGCGGACGGCGGCGACCGGGCGGCGCGGTGGCCGGCGTCCTGCGGGTGGTTCTCGGGGCGGGGGTGGTGGTCTGCGGGGTGGCGAGCGCCGTGACCCGTCCGGTCAGTTCGTCGGCGGCGGACTTGTGGTAGCCGGGGGCCAGCCCGAGGTCGCGCGCGGGGTTGTCCTCGACGAGGGTGCTCGCGCGGGTGCCGGGGTTGGCGGCGAGCACCGCGTGGGTCACCTCGGTCGCGGCCTGCCTGGTCTGCGGGGAGCGCTGGGCGAGGAGGGCCAGCGCGTCGAGCGCGCCCTCCGCCTCCGGCCTCCCGGTCGCCCGCGCCATCTCCGCGCCGAGCCACGCCGCCGCCTGCGCGCGCAGGCGGTCCTCGCGCGCGCCGTCCGTGGCGTTCTGCTCCAGCGACTGCGTGGCCTCGGCGAGCGCTTCAGCCGACAGTTGTACGGCCCGGCCGCCGTCGTCGGCCAGCAGCACACTGCCGTCCTGGAGCCAGAGGCCTTCCGGGGCCAGGTGGAGCAGGGCCTCGTCGACCGCCTGCTTGGCGGCCAACTTGGCGTTGCGCTTCTGGGCGGGCGAGGGGGCGGGGGCCGTCTGATTGCCCGTCTGGCTGCCGCTCTGGGCGGTCTGCTGGGTGGTTCCCGGCACGGGGGTAGGCGGCTGGCCGGGCTGCGGGGTGAGGGCGGGATCCGGGGTGGTACCGGGGATCGGCTGGGCGGCGGGGTCCGGGCCCGAGGTGGCCGTCTGGGTCGCTCCGGGGTCGGGCGCCGGGGCGGCGCTGGGGTCGGGGGCCGGGGCGGCGCCGGGGTCGGGGACGGACGTCTGCCCCGTGCCGGTGGCCTGACCTTGTGACGTGCCAGGGTCAGGAGTGGGCGCGGCCTGGGGATCCGGTGCGGAGGCCGCGTTCGGGGCCTGGCTGGGCGCCGCGTTGGGGTCCGGAGCCGCTGGTGCGGCGTTCGGGTCCGGAGCGGACGGGGCGCTGGGGTCGGGCGCGGGTGCGGGGGCGGGGTCGGGGTCGGGTGCGGGGGCGGGGTCGGGATCGGGTGCGGCGCCGGGGTCGGGGGCGGGCGGCTGGGCCTGGGGCTGGCCGGAGCCGGTGTGCTGCCCGGACCCCGTGCTCGCGGAAGGGTTCTGCGAGGTGTTGGGGGCCTGCGGCCGGGGCGCGTTGGGGTCCGGGGGCTGGGGCGCGTTGGGGTCGGGGGCGGGGGCCGCGTTCGGGTCGGGCTGCGGGGCGTTCGGGGCTGGCTGTGTGGTGGTGTTGCGGCCGGTGCGCGTGGCGGGGTCGGGGCCCGGCTGCTGCGGGTTCTGGCCGCTCTGGCCGGTGCGGCCGGGCGAGCCGGGGGTACCGGGGTTGTTCGGGTTGTTCGCGCCGGTGCCGGGGGCGGTGTTCATGCCGCCGGTCGGCACCGGGCCGCCCGGCTGGTTGGTGCCGGGGCCACTGCCGGTGCCCGGCGGAGATGACGGCGGCGGGGGCGTGTCGCCCGAACGTGCCTGGTCGGCGGCGTTCGCCAGGTCGTTGGCCGAGGCCAGCGAGGACAGCGGGTGGGTCACCGCGGTGAAGACATCAGGGTTGAACGGGCTGATCGTCCCGGTACGGCCCACGCCGCCCATGAACGCCCCCAGCATGGCCTCCCCGGTGAACGGATTGCCCGGCGGCTGCTGGTAGACGATCGTGTTGGCGGCCAGGCTGCCCAGCGGCGAGGCGAAGGCGTTGGTGATGCCGGTGGTCAGCGCCCGTCCTCCGAAGCCGGGCACATAGCGGGTGACCCGGGAGATCGGCCTGGTCAGCCACATGCCGACCCCGGCGCCCACGCCCGCGCCGACGGCCGAGGCGGCCGTCTTCTTCCAGTCCCACTCGATGCGCGTGCCCATCTTCATCTGCTGCCACTGGGCCATGGCGTCGATGAAGGTCTCTTCGCCGATCTCCTCGATGAGTTCCTTGCCGAGCGGCGTGGACAGCAGCCTTAGCAGCGCGGCGCGGCCGGTGGCGCCGCTGAGCACGGTGAGGCGGGCCAGGCCCGCGGCGCCGACCTCGCGTCCGGCCATGGCGGCGAGCCTGGACAGGATGCGGGTGATGGCGGCGCGCGCGGCGGTGGCGAAGGGGCCGACGAGCGGCGCGGAGGAGCCGGCGGTGAAGAACGCCACGAACAGGGCGATGGCGATGGCGACGACCGTGACCCAGAAGGCGACGTTGACGGAGAGCTTGGAGTACTGGGTCTCGATGGCGAAGTTGCCGGCCTCCAGCGAGCGGGCCTCGGCGTCGCGGGCGATGCCGACCATGCCCGCCTGCGGCCCGCACAACTCCTGGGCCCGCCCGACAAATCCGTACATGGACGGGGTGGCGCAGCCGGAGACGATCTTCCTAGCGGCCCGGCCGGCGTCGTCGAGCGGGACTGTCGCGGCAGCGGCGACGGCGGCGTAGGACTGGGCGAGCTTGGACAGCTCGTGTTCGCTGGCCTTGGGCCACTTCTGGCCGCCCGAGAGCATGGGGATCAGCCAGTTGTTGACCCAGTCGGGAAGCGTGGAGTTCTCCCAGGCGGGCCGTACGTCTCTGTCGATGCGCGCCCAGCCCTGTGGCCGGCCGCCGCCCGCGCCCAGGACCTCGGAACCGGTACCGGGCTGTCCCCCGCTGGTCGTCGTCACGCCGTTCCCGTCATCCGCTCCTCAGTGTCAGACTTCTTTGCTCTGGGCGCGGGCCAGCATTTCCTGGCCCATCCCGGTGTCGGTGGTGCGTACGTTGTCGACGACCTGGCGGGCGCGGTCCCCGGCGTCGCGTAACTGGTTCGGCAGGTCGACGAAGCGGTAGACCATCTTGTACGGCCCGTCGTCGCGGAAGTGCTTCTGCCAGAAGGCCTTGCCCTCCAGGCCGTCACCCCAGGGTGCGGTGGCGAGGCAGGCCCGTACCTCCGCGGCCAGCCGCTCGACCTCCCGCTCCATGTCGCCGGCCATCGTGGACCACTGGCTGATGCCCTCGTAGGCGACGGGCTTGTAGATCTCGATGCCGTACTCGTCCTGGCTCATCGACGCCCGCCCATCTGGTCGGCCAACTGGGCCATCACGGTTTCGAGGTCGCCGTCGAGATGCGCCTGCATCTGCTCGGCGGGGATCAGCGGCGAGAAGAGCTCCAGGATTTGCTCGCGGACCTTCTCCCCGGCCCGCTGGACGGTCTCGGTGATCGTGTCGGCGAGGGTCCTGGCGTCGGGGTGCCGGTAGATGCGCGGATCGAGGTCGAGCCTGATCAGCTCACCGCGCGAGCCCACGGTGGCGTTGACGAGCCCGTCCCGCGATTTCTCCGTGACCTGCAACGACCTGGCTCTGGCGTGGAGATCGGCCCCCTCGCTCTGGAGCCGCATGAAGGTCGTGCGGAGCTCGTCGGCGTAGGCCTGCAGTCCCGCGGCGTCCCTGTCGTTGGAAGACTCCATCTCACCCCCCTAGCCACACAGGTGTTAAGAGGTAGTTTCCGACACATGAACACCATTCGACAAGATCGGGCGAAAAAATCCGGCGCTCATGGGCTGATGTCGAGTGCCTGTTCGAGAGGTTCGCCCGTTTCCGCACGGGGGACCCAGCGCCGGTAGACGCCGCGCTCGGCGCGTTCCATCCCCAGGGCCACGGCCTCCGGCGCCGAGCCGCCCAGGTACTCCAGCAGCAACGCGTCCTCACGCTCGTCGCGGACCAGGAACTCCCGCCCGCCCCACGCGCACACGGTGAACACCGCCCACAGGGCCTCGCACTCGGCGGCGGGCACGATCCTGACGTGGCAGCCCGGCTCGATCTCGGTGAAGCCCTCGGCGGGCTCCTCGCGGCGCAGCCGTACCCAGACCTCCAGGGCGGTGGCGTCGGGGCTGGCGGGGTAGTCGGCGCCGCGCCAGCGCGCCCGGTAGCCGCTCACGCGGCCCGCCCGATCGCGAACCACCGGCCCAGGTCGCCGTGGTAGACCGCGCGCCGGACCTCGGTTCCGGCGGTGGTCAGCTCCCAGATCTCCGCGCCGTGGGTGAGGGCCACGCCGTACACCTTGTATTCGCGGATCACCTGGTCGCGGTTGGGCACCAGGCCGAGCCCGACGAAGGGCGGCTCCTCGACGACCCACCCGGCCACCGCCTCGCGCCGCGCCTCGTCGGTCCCCCCGTACGGCGTGCGGTACATCTCCAGGCCGACCGGCCGCCAGCGCAGCAGGTTGAGCGTGCCCTCGGAGGTGAGGAAGCCCGGCTGCGCGAGCGCGTCGGCCAGGACGGCGGGCGTGGCGATGTGCGAGACGTCGAGGGCGTGGTGGCAGTAGCCGGAGACCCTGGGTTCGCGGTCGGTCAGAAGCGCGTGGATCTCGGTCGGGTGCAGGAGCTTCTGCACCACCGGCACCCCCGATTCCGGCGCGAGCGCCAGGTCCTGGGCCAGGGTGGGCACGGCCAGCCTGGCGACGGTGCCCGACTCCAGGTTGAAGTTGACGGCCAGGCCGGGGTTGATCGCCAGCCCCCAGTGCGGGTCGGGCCAGCCCGCGGCCAGCTCGACCATGGAGACGACGCGGAAGTGCTCGGTGATCTGGCCGAACCCGGTGGCCATGGCCTCGGGCGAGGTGTAGGCCAGCACCCACGTACGCCCGTCCGCCTCGGCGGTCGGCCACACGATCGGCTCGGTGCCTTCGAAGGCCGCCCGCGACATCGGCAGCGCCAGGTCGGCGTCCTTCAGCAGGCTCAGGCAGAGCGCGGTACGCCTCTCCTCGAACGCCGCCCGGAGCCGTTCCTCGAAAGACTCCTCCACCACCGTCATCCGAGCCCGTGCCGCTCGCCGAACTCCTCGGCCGTGATCCCGAACAGCACGATGTCGTCGTAGCGCCCCTGGTGGAAGCGGCCCCTGCGGCGGCGGCCCTCCTCGGTGAAGCCGAGATGCCGGTGCAGCGCCAGCGAGCCCGCGTTGGAGGCGTAGACGGTGGCGTCGCACTTCTGGTAGCGGCGCTCGCCGAACATGTACCTGAGCAGGAGGACGACGGCCTCGGCCGCATAGCCGTGGCGCTGGTGGGCGCGGCCGACGGCGACGCCGTACTCGAAGGTGCCGTGGTGGGGGTCCACGGCGTGGGTGCTGATGGTGCCGACCGGCTGCCCGCCGGTCCGCTCGGCGATCGCCAGGCGCAGGGTGTCGGGGTCCTGGTCCTTCTCGGCCACTTCCTTGGCCCACTGCCTGGCCCGTTCCGCCGAGCGCGGCGGGAGGAGGCGGTCGCCGTTGCTCTGGTCCTCGGAGTTCTCGTCGAACTCCTTGAACGCCGCCCAGTCCTCGGGCTCGATGGCGCGCAGCCGTACGCGCTCGCCCGTCCATGCCGAAGTCATGCACCCCATGATCCCCGCTATTTGAGCGCGCCCGTCGTCAGCCCCGACTGGATCTGGCGCTGGAAGACCGTGTACACGACGAGCATGGGCAGGATGGCCAGGGTCAGGGCGGCGAACAGGGCGGCCCAGTCCTGGTCGTAGCCCGCGGCGGTGGAGATGTCGGCGATGCCCTGGGTGAGCACCCACTTGTCGCGCTCCTGCAGCAGCACCAGGGGCAGCTGGTACTGGTTCCACTGGCCCAGCACGTTGAAGATCGTGATGCTGATGAGCCCGGGTCTGGCCATCGGCATCATGATCTGGAAGAAGACCCTCGTGTGCGAGGCGCCGTCCACCAGGGCCGCTTCGGCCACCGCCGTCGGCAGCGTACGGAAGAAGGCGGCCAGGAAGAAGATCGTGAAGGGCATCGAGTACGCGATGTAGACCAGCACCAGCCCCGCATGGGTGTTGAGGCCGATGAAGGGGCCGACCAGCGGCACGTTGCCCATGTTCTGCACGACGAAGAACAGCGGCGTCAGGGCCAGGTAGACCGGGAAGGCCAGGCCGGACACGAACATCAGGTAGATGGCCCGGTTGCCCTTGAAGGGGTAGCGCGCCAGCACGTACGCGGCCATCGAGCCGATCAGCATCGTGCCGAACGTGCTGAAGGAGACGACCACGACGCTGTTGAGCATGTACTGCCCGATGTTGGCCTGCTCCCAGGCGCGGGCGAAGTTGTCCCAGCGCAGGGAGGCCGGCAGCGACCAGGCGTCGCCGAAGATCTCGTCCTCGCTCTTCACCGAGGCGAGGAAGGTCCACACGATCGGCACCACGACGAGGACGGTCCAGATGAGCAGCGCCAGGTGGGTCAGCACGGACAGCGGGCCGAGCTGCCGCTTGCGCTCCTTCCGGGCGATCTTGCGGGAGTTCGCGACCGTCCATGAGATCAGCGTTGTCATTAGTACTCTTTTCGCTAATACTCTTTCCGCTAATACTCGATCCGTTCACGCCGGGACAGCCGCAGCGACAGGATCGCGAAGCCGACGGTGAAGAAGAACATGATGACGCCGAGCGCGGAGGCATAGCCGAACCTGAAGTACTGGAAGGCGTTGCGGTAGATCTCTGCGGCCATCACGGTCGTGGAGAAGTCGGGGCCGCCGTGCTGGTCGGTCATGACCCACACGATGGCGAACACGTCGAGCGCCAGGACGCCCAGGTACACCCAGGCCACCTGGACGGTGTCCCACAGCAGCGGAAGCGTGATGCGGAAGAACAGGCTGATCCGCCCGGCGCCGTCGATCTGCGCGGCCTCGAACATGTCGTTCGGGATCGAGGCGAGCCCGGCCGAGAACAGCACGACGTAGAAGCCGACGGCCTGCCAGACCATGACGCCGAGCACCGACCAGAAGGCGATCCCGGGATCGGACAGGAAGCCGATCGGCTTGACGCCGAGCGCCATCAGCGGGCCGTTCAGCATGCCGCTGCCGTCGGGCCTGAACACCTGCTGGAACAGCACGGCGACCACGGCCACGGCGAGCACCTGCGGGAAGAAGAACACCACCCGGTAGAAGCCGGAACCGGCGATCCCGCTGGTGCCCTTGGCCCCGCCCACGTTGAGCAGGAAGGCGAAGAACAGCGCGAGGACGATCGTCACGACCGGCAGCAGCACCAGCAGCGCCGCGTTGTGCGTGACCGCCTTCCAGAAGACGCTGTCGTCGAAGAGCCGCCGGTAGTTGTCCAGCCCGATGAAGTTCGGCGTGCCGGACACACCCCGCCAGTCGGTCAGCGAGATCTGGAACGCCTGGATGTAGGGCGAGATCACATAGATCAGGTAGAGCGCCACCGGCGCGACGAGAAAGGAGCCGATGAAGAGGGTACGGCGGTGCCGCTGAAACCACGACGGCACCGCTGCGGCCGGAACTCCCATGTCAGCGCTTGAATTTCTTGATCGAGGAGTCGCCCTTGATCTCGTCGGCCTTCTTCTGCATGCGCTCCAGGAACTTGTCGGGCGTCAGCCGCCCGCTCATGAGTTCGCCGGTGGCGGCGGCGCTCTCGTCCTTGAGCTGCAGATACCAGGCGTTCCACCGGAAGTAGACCGTGTTCTCCCCGGCGGCGGCGTAGGCGTCGGAGGCGCTCTTGACGCCGGTCGACAGCTGCAGGCCCTCTCCGGCGCCCTTGACGGTGGGCACGGTGGAGACGAGCTGGCTGAACTCCCCCGCGGCCTTCTTCGACAGCATGGCCCGCAGGTACTCCATGCCGCCCTTGGCGTTGGCCGCCTTCGCCGGGACGATGAAGTTCTCGCCCGGCTGCGTGTGCAGCGCGCCGTGCGGGAGCTTGTCGGAGCCGGTGACGTCGGGGACGGGGAACATCGCGTAGTCGAAGCCGGGCGGGGTGGTGGTGCGCTGCTCGTTCTCCAGCCAGGAGCCGGAGGGGAGCATGGCCACCTGGTACTTGTTCTGCGCGGTCTGGGTCTGCACGTGGTCGAGTCCGGCGGTGCCCTCCATGAGGTACTTGGCACCGATCTCGGCCCAGCGGGTGGCCGACTCCTTGAGCGCCTCGGCCTTCCATGCGCCGTCCTCGAGGTTGTCGAGGTTGAGCAGGATCTCCTTGCCGCCGATCTTCGCGGCCGTGACGAGGATGGGGTCGAGGGCGTAGCCGGGGTGCTTGCCGGCGTAGGTGAAGGGCGCCATCTTGCCGGACTTCTTGATCGTCTCGCAGAGCTTGACGAAGTCGTCCCAGGTCTTCGGGGGCTCCCAGCCGTTCTCCTTGAACGCCTTCATCGAGTACCAGATGCCGTAGATGTAGTTCACGTACCCGACGACCGAGAACTTGCCGTCGTAGGTGCCGATCTCGATCACGGCCGGGTCGAGTGTGTCGCGTACCTTGACCGCCGGGTCGTCCCAGCTCTCCATGTCCAGCAGCGGGGTCAGGTCCTGCAACTGCCCGTCCTGGGCCAGGGCGCCGAAGTCCATGGCGTTGGCGCCGGAGTTGTCGATCACGTCGGGCGGGTTGCCGCCGGCGAAGCGCGGCTGCAGGACCTTCGTGATCTCCTTGGTGAAGTTGTGCTTGATCGCCACGTCGGGATACTTGGTCTTGAACAGCGGCTGGTGGATGTCCGTGGCGTACTTGTGCCCGAATCCGCCGTCGAAGATCCAGACCTCCAGTGCCTTCGCGGCGCCCGGCGCGGTGCTCGCGGGCGTCTGGGGCGCCGGGGTGGCGCACGCGGCCAGGGCCCCGGCGACGGGAACGAGGGCGGCGCTGCGCAAGAGCTGGCGCCGGGAAAGTTGGGGGGTGTCAGACATTGCTATGACTCCTTATGCTCCGCGTCTGATGCGACCTGCGTAGCGGCTCTCCAGTGCCTTGTTGTGTTCGTCCCCGCCGGTCACGTTGACCGACAGGTAGACAGGGGGCGTCTCGCCGAGCGCGACCAGTTCCTCGACCGCGGTGGTGACGACCATCTGCGCGAGCAGCGCGGAGGTGACCGTCGAGACGGCGCCGTAGGTGCCGCCGCCGGGCAGTTCGAGGATGGCGTCGCCGTACGGCGAGCCGTTGTCGAGCACGACGTCGGCCAGGTCGAGCAGCTTGCGCCCGGACGGGTGCCGGGAGGGCATGGCGCTGCTGTGCTCGATCGAGGTGAGGGCGATCAGCGTGTGCCCGCGTTCCTTGACGATCCTGGCCAGCTCGACGACGGTGCCGTTGACGCCGGAGCTGGAGATCAGGACGAACACGTCCTGCGGTTCCACGGGCGCCAGGTCGTAGATCTGCTGGGCGATCCCCGGGTCGCGCTCCAGTTCGCCGGTGAGCACGCTGACGGGCTGCCCGCCGTACAGGACGAGGTCGCGGAGGCTGAGGCGGTTGCTGGGCACGAGGCCGCCGGCCCGTCCGGCGATCTCCATCGCGATGGCCTCGGAGTGGCCGGAGCCGAACGCGTTGACGACGCCGCCGCCGCGCAGCGAGGTCACGATGAGCCTGGCCGCCTGGCGCACCTGGTGCTCCTGACGGGAGATCACGGACGTGGCCAGGTCCAGGACCTGTGTTGCGTACGACATTCAGCCTCTCTCGACTCTGTGGCTCTCGACCGCGCTGATCGTCCGCTCGAAGGCCTCATTGGTGCGTTCGTAGGTGCGCTGGGCGACGGCGACGTAGACGGCGTCCAGGACGAAGAGCTGCGAGTGGACGGCGGCCAGCCCGCCGAGCCTGAACGTGGTCTCCCTGCTGGCCGTGGTGAGCACCAGGTCCGCCAGGTCGGCCAGCGGCGAGCGGGCGAACGAGGTGACCGCCACCGTCAGCGCCCCGTGGCCGGACGCCTCGACCAGGGCCTCCATCACCTCGCGGGTACGCCCGCGGTGGCTGATGCCGACCGCCACGTCGCCCGGGGCGAGCAGGGCCGCGTCCGACAGCGCCACGTGCGCGTCGCACGCGCTCCAGCCCGGTATCCCGATGCGGCGTAACCTGCCTTCGAACATCGTCGCCACGTTACCGCTGGTGGAGACGCCGACCAGGAGGACACGGCGGGCGGCGACGATCGCGTCGGCCACGCGGGCGACGGTGCCGAGGTCGAGCTGGGCGGCGGTGTCCTGAATGAGCCGGGTGTCGGCGGCCGCCATGACCTCGATGGCCGTGTCGAGCGGGTCGTCGGGCCCGATCTCGTGACCGACGCCCGCGCCCCAGCCGGCCTGCGCGGCCCTGCCGGTCTCGGTGGCCAGCGCCACGCGCAGCTCGGCGTAGCCGGAGAACCCGAAGGCCCGGCAGAACCTGGTCACGGTCGCCGGCGAGCTGCCCGCCCGTTCCGCCAGCGCGATGATCGTGGACCTCGCGGCTTCGGCGGGGTCGCCCAGAATCACCTCGCCCACGCGGCGTAGCGCTTCCGGCAATCCCGGCAGTTCTGTCTCAACGCGCCCAAGGGCCCCTGAAGTCACGAATATTCCTTCCGAATACTCGGTCTTCCGGCGAAAATTATTCTTGCTTCCCGGTCGAGTCAAGACCCAAAATCGGGACCGTGACTCATTCGTTGGTCGTCGGCGTGGACGCCGGCGCGACCTCCACCCGCGTCGCCGTCCACACGCTCGACGGCGAGCGCGTCGGCTACGCGCGGGCCGGTGCGGGCAACCCCTCCGCCCACGGCGCGGAGAAGGCGGTGGCCAACATCGCCACCGCCCTGCGCGAGGCGCTGGCTTCGGCGGACGCCACCGCGGTGGTCGGCTCGCTGGCGGGCATCGCCGGCAAGCAGGACGTCATGGACGTCGAACTCGCCCGGCTCTGGGCCGAGCACGGCATCCCCCGGGCACCCGAGATGATCGGCGACGTGGCGATCGGCTACGTCGCCGGATCACCCGCCTCGGAAGGCTCGTTGCTGCTGTCCGGAACCGGGGCGATCGCCGCCCGAATCTCCGGCTATCGCCAGTCGGTCATCGCCGACGGGCTCGGCTGGCTGCTGGGCGACGCGGGCTCGGGCTTCTGGATCGGCCGCGCCGCCGCCAAGGCCGTCGTGCACGGCCTCGACCGCGGCGAGCCCGCCGGAGAGCTGTCCGAACTGGTCCTCACGCACTTCCTCGGCGCCGAACGCGGCGCGACCCCGCGCGCCACCGCCGACCGGATCGTACGGCTCGCGCAGGCCGACCACATGTGCCTGGCCGCGCTGTCCGCCCTGGTCAGCCAGGCCGCCTCGGCGGGCGATCCGATGGCCGTGAAGATCGCCCGCGAGGCGGCCGGGCACCTGGTGGCCACCGTGCGCCGCGTGCACACGACCGGGCCCGTGGTGCTGGCCGGCAGCGTGCTCACCAACCCGGGGCCGGTGCGGCAGGCCGTACGGGAACTGCTGGGTGACACGCCGGTGCGCACGGCGCGGGACGCGGCGGGGGCGGCGGCGTGGCTGGCGGCCCGCGACCTGCTCGGGTCACGGGCCGCTGAGCTGCACGGGAGGTTCGTGGCTACTGCCTGACCACGTGCTCCTTGCTGACGAGGAGGCGGACCACGCCCAGCTGGGCCTCTTCCGCGGCCCAGACCCACCAGTCCTGGCCGACCGGGTCGGACTGGCGCTCGGGGTTCATGGAGTGCCCGCCGTCGGGACTGGGCTTGACGATCTGGTAGACGACCTTGAGCCCGCGCCGCCCGGCCTCGGCGACGACCTCGCTCACCTGCTTGTCTTCAACCTCGTAGCCCGCCAGCGAGCCGCCCTCTTCCGTGGCGGGGCTGCTGTTGGCGTAGGGCTCGTCCGCCTTGGCGGGGCGGCCGGCCTTGATCCACGCTCCGGACGCGTTCGGTGACAGCGTGAGCACCATCGTGCAGTCCGGGGCGGTGACCTTGCAGTGCTTGGGGACGCTGTCGATGGCGATGCTGCTCGGCCCCCTCCCGCCGCCGTCGCCGCCGTTGCCGAGCTGGAAGATGTCCCCCACCATGTCCGGCGAGGCGGGTTGGAGCAGAAGCTTCACCTCGAGTCCGACGGCGTGGAAGGCCTCCTCGTACCTGGCCGGGTCGGCGAACGGGTCCTTGATCCTGGCGACCCACATGCCGTTCTCCAGCTTGATGTCCATGGCCGCGTTGGCGTAGGAGGTGGCGCCGCCGGACGTGTGGAGAATGCTCGGGCCGAGCACGGCCGCGGCCGCCAGCGCGGCGATGACCATGCCCGCCGCGGCCAGGCGCTTCCACGGCCGGCGCCGCGGCTCCCGCACCGGCTCCTCCGCGATGATCGAGGCCAGCAGCGCCCGCGCCCCCGCGCCGTACGCCTGACCCGCGAGATCCTCGTCGCCCACCTTGGCGAGCTGCCGCAACTCGTTCACGCTGACTCCATCGCGAGGTTGTGGGCGGTCACTCCGGCCTTGGACAGGGCGCGGGAGAACCGCTTGCGGGCGCGGTGCAGGCGGATGCGGACCGCGTTGCGGGACACGCCCAGGACCGTGGCGAGCTGGGCGTGGTCGAGTCCTTCCCAGGCGACCAGCGAGAGCAGCTCGCGGTCGTCGGCGTTCAGCTCGCGGAAGGTGCGGGCGATGGTGCCCAGCTCGACCGAGGTCTCCGGGGTGCGGGAGTAGAGGTCGGCGAGGTCGACGTTCAGCTCGGCGCTGCGCTGCTGCCTGCGGAGCTGGCCGCGGCGGTGGTTGGCGAGGGTGTTGCGGGCCACGCCGTACAGCCACAGGCGGGCCTCGTCGCCGTCCGGCAGCCGGTCGGCGCGCCGCCAGGCGGTCGCGTAGGTCTCGGCCACGATGTCCGCCGCGTCCTCGGGGATCTCGCAGCGGCGCATGGCGTAGCCGAGGATCTGTTCGTAGGTCGCCGCGTAGATCGCGGCGAACCGGTCGGCTTGGGTGCTCACATCATGTCCATGTCGGGGATGGACCGAGCATTTCAGGATTTATGCGGAGGTCAGGAGGGCGGCGCTGCCGTAGGAGCCGCCGAAGCCCGTCACCAGCGCCACCTCACGGTCCTCCCGCAGCTCCCGTACGGCTTGCGCCACGTTGTTGAGCCCGTGCACATACCCCTCGGAGAGCAGGCCGCCGTGCCGGTTCACCCAGGCGTGGCGGCGCTCCAGGAGGTAGCCGTCCAGATCCTCCGCCAGCCCGAAGTCGGCCAGCTGCCTCGGCACCAGCCACGAGTAGGCGTCGTAGAGAAGCGCGGCGTCCACGTCGGCCGGCTTCATCCCCGAGGCCCGCCACAGCATCGGGGCGACGTGTTCGGAGAAGATCGCGCCGACGTCGGGGGCGCGGTCCATGGCCGAGCACCCCGGGCCGCCGCCGCGCACCACCGCGTGGACGCGCGGGCCGGCGAGTACGCCGCTGACGACCAGGGCGCAGGCCCCGTCGGTCTCCTGGCAGCAGTCGGCCGTGCGCAGGGGCGTGCACACGTACGGCATGGCCTGGTAGTCCGCCCAGGTCAGGGGTTCTCGGCGGAGGGCACGCGGGTTGGTGGCGGCGTTGGCGCGCGACTGGGCGACGACGGCGTGCAGGTGCTCCTCGGTCAGGCCGGTGTCGTGGAGGTAGCGGGTGGCGGCCAGGGCGAACAGGGGGATGGGGCCGGCCATGCCGTACCGGCGGGTGAGCTCTTCCTGGGGTCCGGTGGAGGCGACGTTGAGCCGCTTGCCCGAGCGGCCGTTCAGTGCCCGATAGATCACGATATTTCGTGCCATACCGCAGTGGATCAGCATCGCGGCGTCGCCCAGGATGGAGGCGGCCTGAGTGCCGCCACCGGCGATGTCGTTGTGCCAGCCCAGCCGTTCGATCCCGAGGGCCCTGGCGACCTGGACCACCGGGACGGAGTCGTTCATATGGTAGCTGAGCAGCGCGTCGACCTCGGCGGGCTCGATCCCGGCGTCCCGGCAGGCGCCCCGGACGGCCTCGACGGCCAGATCCAGCTCGCTACGGCCCGAGGCCCTGGTGAGCGCGGTCATCCCCACGCCCGCGACGGCCGCCCGGCCGGAGAAGGGCTGCAAGTCACGGCTCCCTACTTCTCGCTGGCCGCCCACCGGGCCGGGGCGCGATCCGTCCCGGCGGGCGACGACAGTCGTCACGCTAGCCGGGCGCCCGTTGTTAGGCAAGCGCTTGCTCGGTTACCGGATGCTCGCAAAAAGTCACCGACACGAAACCGGGACTCGATCCGATGAAAGGCCGATGATGAAAGCCGATAAACGAGGTGATGGATGGATCTGCGCCAGGTGCGTTACGCCATTGCGATCGCGCGGGCCGGCAGCCTGCGCCGCGCGGCCGGCGTGCTGCACATCGCCCAGCCCACCCTCTCCGAGCAGCTCAAGGCGCTGGAGAGAGAGATCGGCGCGGAGTTGTTCACCCGCTCGTCCAGCGGTGTGCGGCTCACCGAGGCGGGCGAGGTGTTCCTCGCCCAAGCCACCGTCGCCGTCGACGCCTTCGAGCGCGCGGTGGCCGCCGCCCGCGGCAAGGGCCAGGCGCTGCGCATCGGCGTGGCGGACGGGCTCGGAGACGTGCAGGCGCGGCTGCTGTCCCACCTGCCCGGCGAACCCCGGCTGCGCGTGGCGCCCATGAGCACCGCGGAGCAGATCGTCTCGATCACCGACGGCAGCCTGCAGGCGGGGCTCGGCTACGCCCCCGGCACGCTGCCGCGCGGCGTGGCCCGCACGCTCATCCAGCGCGCCGCCGTCCACGCCCTGCTCCCCCGCGAGCACCCCCTGGCCTCCCAGGACGCGCTGCCGCTGGCCGCCCTGGCCGCCGAGCCGCTGGTCATGCCCGAGTCGGACGGCGGCCGCTTCCTGTCCGGCTTCGTCCGCCACCGCCTGCACCCCCGCCTCGGCCCTGCCGCCGCCACCCACGACCTGGCCGTTAACCTGGTCGCGTCCGGCGCCGGCTACACCCTGTGCGTACGCAAGGGGACGCCCGTGCCGGAGGCGCTGGCGTTCGTGCCGATCGCGGAGGCGGTGCCGCCCATCGAGGTCGTCTTCCTGTGGAACCGCCAGGCGGAGGTGCACGACCTCGTCACCGCGGCCCGTCAGCTCGCACGCTCCGGTTAGACGTTATGGTCTACCGATGCGCATCTCAGAGCTGAGCGCCGAGTCCGGTGTCGCCCTGCCGACGATCAAGTACTACCTGCGTGAGGGCCTGCTCCACCCGGGTGAGCAGCGCTCCGCCACGCGCGCCGACTACGACGACACGCACCTGCGCCGGCTCCGGTTGATCCGCGCCCTGCTGGAGGTGGGCAAGCTCCCGGTCGCCTCGATCAAGAAGATCATCGAGGCGGTGGACGACGAGAGCCTGCCCGTCCACACCATGCTCGGCACCGCCCACTACGCCCTCGCGCCCGAGGTCTCCCCCGCCGAGCCCGGCGACGAACTGGAGGCCGCCCGCGCCGAGGTGGACCGGGTGGTCGCCGAGCACGGCTGGCGGGTGCTGCCCGACGCGCCGCCCAGGGCGGAACTGGCCGAGATCCTCCTCAGGATGCGCAGCCTGGGCATGACACCGGACCTCGCCCCCTACGCCGAGGCGGCCGACCGGATCGTGCGCGAGTTCGAGATGGCGACCATCCCGTTCGACGGGCCGCGCGACGCCGCCGTGGAGGCGCTGGTGCTCGGCACCGTCCTGTACGGCAAGGCGTTCGACGCCCTGAGGCGCCTGGCCCAGGAATCGGAGTCGGCCCGCCGCCTCAACCGCTGATTCAGGCGATCACGTGGGTCTCGCCGCCGTCCACCAGGAGCGAGGCGCCGGTGACGAAGGAGGCCGGTTCGCCGGCCAGGAAAGCCACCACGTCGCCGATCTCCTGCGGGCGGCCGATGCGGCCCATCGGCGTGGCCGCGGCACGGGCGGCGAGGTTCTCGGCGCTGCCGGACAGCTCGCGCAGGCGGTCGGTGTCGACCGAGCCCGGCAGGACGTTGTTGATCAGGACGCCTTCCGCGGCCACCTCCCTGGCCAGGGTCCGTACGACGCCCGCGACCGCCGACCGGGTGGCGTTCGACAGGGCCAGGCCGTCGAGGGCCTCGCGGACCGAGCGGCTGGTGATCGTGACGATGCGGCCCCAGCCTCGCGAGCGCATCTCGGGCAGCACGGCGTGGATCAGGCGGACGGTGCCGAGGAGGTTGCGCTGGACGGCCACGTCCCACTCGGCCAGGCTCATGTCCACGAAGCGACCGGCGGGCGGGCCGCCGGCGTTGGCCACCAGGATGTCCACGGGCCCGAGGACGTCACGGGTCTCGGCCACCACCCGCGCCGCCGCCGCGGGGTCCTCCACGTCGGCGAGGACGGCGTGCACGACGCCGCCGAACTCCTGAAGCTCGACCACCGCGTCCGCGAGGCGCTCGGGGTTGCGCGCGCTCACGCAGACGTTGGCGCCCTCCCTGGCCAGAGACTTGGCCGAGGCCAGGCCGATGCCCGCGCTGCCGCCGGTGACCAGTGCTACCTTGCCCGCGATGCCGAGATCCATACGGGCGACTATAAGCCGATCATGGGCGTATCCGCGTGAGCTTGTCGGGGTTGAGGACGCCGAGCATGGTGACGATCTTGCCGTCGCGGATCTCCAGGCTGACGAGCTGGTCGGTGCCGCCCACCGTGGTGAGCAGCGCCGGATGGCCGTTGGTCTCGCCGAGCCGCATCTCGCCGAACAGGTAGCGCGACATGAGGCCGTTGAGGAAGGCCATGACCTTGTCCCGGCCGTGGATCGGCTTGAGCGCCGCGCGCACCTTCCCGCCGCCGTCGTTCCAGATGACCACGTCCTCGTGCAGGAGCGAGGTGAGCGCGGCCATGTCGCCGCCGGCCGCGGCCTCCATGAAGCGGGTCAGGAGCTCGGTGTGCTGCTGGGCCGTGGGGGTGAAGCGGTCGCGGCCCTCGGCCAGCCGTACGGAGGCCCGGTGGTGCATCTGCCTGGCGTTGGCCTGCGTCACGCCGACGATCTCGGCGATCTCCGGGTACGGGAGCTCGAAGGCCTCCCGGAGCACGAACACCGCCCGCTCCGGCGGCGTCAGCCGTTCCATGAGATGGAGGGTCGCGAAGGCCACGGTGTCGCGCAGTTCGACGGTGTCGAGCGGGCCCACCTGCGCGGCGGGCACAGGCTCCGGCAGCCACGGCCCGGTGTACGCCTCCCGCTTGACCCGCGCCGAGCGCAGCTGGTCCAGCGCCAGGCGCGAGACCACGGTCACCAGGAACGCCCGCGGCTCCCTGACCTCCTCCCGGTCGGTCCCCTGCCAGCGGATCCAGGCTTCCTGGACGACGTCCTCCGCGTCCCACATGCTGCCGAGCAGGCGGTACGCCAGCCCCAGCAGCATGGGGCGGTGCTCCTCGAATGCGTCCACGCCCAGCATCATGCCTTCTCGTGGACGAAGGCCGAGTGGCGGGGCCGCCAGTTGAGCTGGAGCCGGGCGCGCGTGTTGTCGGCGCCGCGCAGGCCGGTCATGAACGCCACGCCCCAGCCGCCCAGGGCCGGCCTCGCCATCTCGACGGGCACCCGCGCCGGCTCCGGCGCGCCGAGCCGGGCGGCCAGCGCGGGCAGCCACTCGGCCATGGTGACCGGGGTGTCGTCGACCACGTTGAGCGCGCCGGTGAGGTCGCGGTCGAGTGCGGCGACGACCGAGGTGGCCGCGTCGTGGGCGTTGGTGAAGGAGAAGACCGAGCCGCCCTCGCCGACGACGGGCAGCTGACCGGCCAGGATCGCCCGGGTGGTGGAGCCGCCGGCGTCGTAGGCGGTGCCGGGGCCGGTCAGGTGGCCGATGCGCAGCACCAGGCCGCCCGCCCGCGCGGTGAGCGACTCCAGTTCGATCAGGGCGTCGCGGACCGCCGTGAACTCCGCGGGCGGGTTCTGCCAGAGCGGGGTCTCCTCATCGGCGGGGCCGTCGCCGGGCTCGTAGGCGTAGGCAAGACCCTGGCTGATGATCCGCGCGCCCGGCGCGGCCTCGATGAGCGTGCGGGTGCCCTCGGTGCGCAGGCGGCTGGTCAGTTCCATGTCCCGCGCGAAGGTGAGCGGGTTGATCGCGTGCGGGATCGCGGTCAGCAGGTTGACGATCACGTCGGGCGCGGCCGCGCGGACGTAGCGCACCGCCGCGTCGTGGTCGAGCGCGTCAAGACCGGTGGACCGCGAGCCCGCGATCACCTCATGGCCGACCGCGTCCAGCAGCGGGACCAACTGGCGGCCGATCACTCCGGTGGCTCCGGCGACGAGAACTCTCATGATCACTCCAAGTCTTAGGGCAGGTACTGTCGCCTACTGGACGGAACACCCCCTTGGGTTGTGACAACTTCCGTGATGAGGTTTGTGGGTGGCGAGAAATCTGATCCTTTCCGGAGGCCTCTTCCACGACTTCGAGGCCACGTCGGCGGCGTTGGCCGAGGTGCTGGCCGAGGTGGGCGTCGAGTCCGAGATCACCGAGGACATCGCCGGCGCGCTGAGCGAGCCGACGGAGGTGCCGCTCATCACCGTCAACGCGCTGCGCTGGCGGATGGACCTCGACCGCTTCGCCGACCAGCGGGAGCGATGGCGCTTCGAGCTGCCCGCGCAGGCGCGCACGACGCTGCTCGACCACCTCGACCGCGGCGGCGGGCTGCTCTGCATGCACACGGCCGCGATCTGCTTCGACGACTGGCAGGGCTGGCCGAGGGTGCTCGGCGGCTGCTGGACCTGGCCCAAGTCCCATCACCCGCCTCTGGGCTGGACGGGCGTGCGGGTGCACGGCGGCCACCCGATCGTGGCCGGGCTGCGCGACTTCGACGTCGTGGACGAGGTCTACAGCGACCTCGACGTGCTGCCCGACGTGCGGCCGCTGGCCTCGGCGAACGGCCAGCCCCTCGTCTGGGCCCGTCCGGTACGGCGCGGCCGCGTCGTCTACGACGCCCTGGGCCACGACACCCGCTCCTACGACAACGAGGTTCACCGCACCCTGCTGCGCCGGGCGGCGCTGTGGCTGCTGAAGCGGCCGGTGGAGTTCAGCGAGTAGGGGCGCCGAACAGGGTGGCGACGACGGCGCGCGCGTACTCCTCGGCGCTCACCGCCTGGTCCACGAAGTACGACAGGTGGGCCCGGTGGTAGCAGGCGCCCATCAGCAGGGAGGCGAGCACGTCACAGTCGGCGCCGGCGGCGATCCGCCCGCCTTCCTGCTCGGAGCGCAGGATCGAGGCCAGGATCCGGATCGGCAAATGGGGCCCGGCTTCCCGGTTCGCCAGCATCCCGCGGAACGTTCCGAGCAGCGGCGGGTCGCCGATCATGCCGGAGGCGATGGGCGCGGTGCTGGTGTAGAAGGTGATGGCGGCGAGCGTGAACTCCGTCAGGTGGGCGTTCAGGTCGCCCTCCCCCGTGGCGGCGCGCAGCCGTCCCAGCGGCGGGGCGAGCGCGGGCATGCGCTCCAGGATCACCGCCAGGAACAGCTCCTCCTTGGCGCTGAAGTGCTTGTAGAGCAGCGCCTCCGAGCATCCGGCCAGCCGGGCGATGCGCTTGGTCGTGGCACCGGCGATGCCGTGCTCAAGAATGGCCTGGTAGGCGGCCTCGATGATGCGCTCGCGGGTCTGCCCGGCTTGACGGTGAGTAGGCACTCACCCATCATAGGGGTGAGTGAGCATTTACTTACTAAGAAGAGGACCGTTCAGATGAAACTCACCGTCTACGGCGCGACCGGCGGCACTGGCCGCCTCTTCATCGACCAGGCGCTGCGCGAGGGCCACGTGGTGACGGCGGTCGCCCGCCGCCCGGAGGCGGTCACGGCGGAACATCCGGGACTCGGCGTGGTGGCCGGCGACGTCATGGAGGCCGGGACGCTGACGATCGAGCCCGACTGCGACTCCGTCGTCTTCCTCGCCGGTCCGGCCAGGAGCGGACCGCCCACGGTCTACTCCGAGGGCGTGCGCAACGTGATCGGCGCCATGGACGCCGCCGGGGTCAAGCGCCTCGTGGTGGTCACCAACGGCATGATGAACGGCCCGTCCGACACGGTCGCGCAGCGGCTGACCAAGATCGTCATTCGCTCGCTCTTCCTGAGGACGCCCTACCGGGACAACGTCCGCGTGGTCCGGTGGATCCGCGACAGCCCGCTGGACTGGACCGTCGTCCGCCCGCCCCGCCTGCTCGACTCCCCCGCGCGCGGCACCTACCGCACCGCCGTCGACGACTGCGTGCGCGGCGGGATGTCCATCGGCCGCGCCGACCTGGCCGACGCCGTGCTCCGCGTGCTGCCCGACCCGGACACCCACCGGCACACGGTCGACGTCGCGTACTGAGGCGGCGGCTTACCTCGTCATTGGAAAAGCCATGACATCCTTCCCTTAGGAACCTTGGGGAAGGGACGGGCATGGACAAGCCGGTCATCGTGACAGTCGACGACGACCCTGGCGTGTCGCGGGCAGTCGCCCGCGACCTCAGACGCCGGTACGGCCAGCAGTACAGAATCGTCCGCGCGGAGGCGGCGCAGCAGGGCATGGACGCCGTCAAGGAGATGCGGCTGCGCGGCGACGACGTGGCGGCCATCCTCGCCGACTACCGGATGCCGCAGATGAACGGCGTGCAGTTCCTGGAGGCCGCCATGGACATGTACCCCTTCGCCCGCCGTGTCCTGCTCACCGCCTACGCCGACACCGACGCCGCGATCCAGGCGATCAACGTGGTCGACCTCGACCACTACCTGCTCAAGCCCTGGGACCCGCCGGAGGAGAAGTTCTACCCGGTCATCGACGACCAGCTCGACGCCTGGCAGCGCACCGACCGCAAGGAACGGGCCGAGCTGCGGGTGATCGGTGACCGGTGGTCGTCGGGGTCGTACAAGGTGCGCGACTTCCTTGCCCGCAACCAGGTGCCCTACCAGTGGATGCTGGCCGACGACCCGGAGGCGACCCAGCTCATCGCCGCCGCCGGTGAGGACTGCCGGCTGCCGCTGGTGGTCACCGCCGCCGGCGACACGCTTGAGGCGCCCGACCAGGCCACGCTCGCCATGTCCGTGGGCCTGTCCACCACGCCGGCCACCGACTTCTACGACCTGATCGTCATCGGCGGCGGCCCCGCCGGGCTGGGCGCGGCCGTGTACGGAGCCTCGGAGGGGCTCAACACCGTGCTGGTCGAGTCGCTGGCCACCGGCGGGCAGGCCGGGCAGAGCTCCAGGATCGAGAACTACCTGGGCTTCCCCGACGGCGTATCCGGCGCCCAGCTCGCCGACCGGGCCCGCCGCCAGGCACTGAAGTTCGGGGCCGAGATCCTCACCGCCCGCAAGGTCGCCACCCTGGAGCCGCGCGGCCAGGCCCGGGTGATCGGCTTCCACGACGGCGGCGAGATCGCCGCGCACGCCGTCATCCTGGCGACCGGCGTCAGCTACCGCAGGCTGACCGCCCCCGGCCTGGACGACTTCGTCGGCCAGGGCGTCTATTACGGCGCCGCCCTTACCGAGGCCCCCTCGTGCAGGGACAGCGAGGTCTGCATCGTGGGCGCGGCCAACTCGGCCGGGCAGGCCGCCGTCTACCTGTCGGGATTCGCGAGCAAGGTCAATTTGTTGGTGAGGGGTGACGGACTGGAGGCCTCCATGTCGCACTACCTCATCGAGCAGATCGCGGCGATCCCGAACATCGAGGTCCACGTGCAGACACACGTGACGGCCGGGCACGGTGACGGACACCTGGAGCGGGTGACCGTCTCCACCAAGGGCGAGGAACGCGACATCGACACCCAGTGGATGTTCGTGTTCATCGGGGCCGAGCCGTACACCGACTGGATGGGCGAGGCCGTGGAGCGGGACGCGCGAGGTTTCGTGCTGACCGGGCCCGACCTGGTTCAGGGCGGCAAGCGGCCGCGTAACTGGTCGGCGCGGCGGGAGCCGTACTTCCTGGAGACCAATGTGCCCGGGGTGTTCGCGGCCGGCGACGTGCGGGCCGATTCGATCAAGCGGGTGGCCTCGGCCGTCGGCGAGGGGGCGATGGCCGTCTCGCTCGTGCACCGTTACCTGGAGAAGCAATGACCGATCTACACGGTGAACAACCGGACGCGGCGTGCGCGGTCGTCGACAGCGGCCACGGGCCCATCGACATAGACGAACTGCGCAAGCTCTTCCTGTTCGAGAAGCTCACCGACGGGCAGCTCACCAAGCTGGCGATGAGCGGCAAGGTGGTGGAGTTCGCCGCCGAGGAGAACATCGTCACGCAAGGCGAGCCGGCCGAGTGCTTCGCGGTGCTGATCTCCGGTGAGATACAGATGATCCAGGAGACCCTCAGCGCGGGCACCGTCGCCATGCCCCGCACCTCCCAGCCCGGCGTGTACGGCGGAGCCACCTCCGCGTACCTGGCCGACCGGGCGCCGGACACCTACCAGCACACGCTGCGCGCGACGGCGCCGACGCGGATGTTCATCCTGCCGGGCAAGAAGTTCGCGCACATCGTGACCGAGTGGTTCCCGATGGCGATGCACCTGCTCGACGGCGTGCTGTCCGGCGGCAGGATGCAGCGGGAGATCATCGACCGGCGCCAGCGGCTGACCGCCCTGGGCACGATCACCGCGGGCCTGACCCACGAGCTGAACAACCCCTCCGCCGCGGCGGTGCGGGCGGTGGGTGAGCTGCGCCAGCTGATCAAGGACTCCCGCATGCAACTCGCGCAGCTGGCCGAGGACGGGATACCGCCGAGCAAGCTCCGGCACATGATCGAGATGCAGGACGCGTGCGCGAGCGCGGTCGGCCAGCTTCCGCCCCGCAGCCCGCTGGAGATCTCCGACGCCGAGGACGAGCTGGGCGAGGCGCTGGAGGCCATCGGCGTGAGCGACGCGTGGGACCTGGCGCCCGCGCTGGTCAACGCGGGCTTCGACCAGATGAACCTGGACAAGATCACCCAGAAGGTGGGCCGCGAGCACGTGCCCGGCGCGCTGCGCTGGCTGGCCGAGGCGGTCGAGATCTCGCAGATGCTCAACGAGGTGACCGAGGCCACCGAGCGCATCACCAAGCTGCTGGCCTCGGCCAAGCAGTACTCGCAGATGGACCGCGCGCCGTTCCAGATGGTCGACGTGCACGACCTGCTGGACAGCACGGTCACGATCTTCCGCGGCAAGATCGGCCCGGGGATCACCGTGGTCACCGACTACGACCGCACGCTGCCGACGATCCCCGCCTACGCCGGCGAGCTCAACCAGGTGTGGACCAACCTGATCCACAACGCCCTGGACTCCATGGGCGAGGAGGGCACGCTCACGATAAGGACGGCCCACGACGAGGACGAGGCGATCATCGAGATCGGCGACACCGGCCCCGGCGTGGCCGAGGCCATAAAGGATCGCATCTTCGAGCCGTTCTTCACCACGAAGACCGTCGGGCAGGGCACCGGCCTCGGGCTGGACATCTCCTACCGGATCGTGGCGGGGCGGCACGGGGGCGAGCTCAAGTGCCGGTCGGTGCCGGGTGACACCTGGTTCGAGGTACGGCTGCCGCTCAGGGAGACCGTCCAGACCCAGGCATAGCCTCCTCAGCAGGCGGTCCAGGTGACCCAGCCCTGACCTCGGCCGGTGATCTTCCAGCCCGCCGGAGGCGCACCCGCCTCCGGCGCGGCCACGACCGTGCACAGGCCCTCGGGCAGGGGTCCTTCGGCCGGTCTGAGGCGTTCGACCGCGGTCCAGTGCACCCGGTGGATCAGATGCACCCAGATGTTCCACTTCACCCGGGTGTCCAGGCCGACACGGCCGTGCGTGAGCCTGGGCAAGCCGTCGTTCCCGGCCGCCGGAGCCGACTTGGGCGCGAGGTCCGCCGCGAAGGCCACGTTGGGCACGGCCAGCGCGAAGGCCAGCACCAGCGCGCCCGCCACCCTCGTGCGAACCGGCCCCTTCGCACGAACCGGCCCCTTCGCACGAACCGGCCCCTTCGCACGGACCGGCCCCTCTGCGCCGATCAAAGCCCTTGTGCGGATCAGCCCCTGTGCGCGGACCAGCGCCGCGGCGGTGATCGCGGCCAGCAGGACGAGCGCCGCGACCGAGGCGCCCACCGGGTCGAACCGGTCGCGTACCCCGCTGAGGAAGGCGGTCTCGGGGAAGTCGAAGGCGATGTAGTGGTAGCGGGTCAGCCGGTCGCCGGCGTACCAGGCGGCCAGCCCGCCGGACAGCGCCAGCAGCCCCGCCGACGCCGACGCGCCCGCCAGGGCCGCCCGCCGCGAGCGCAGCAGCGCCACCAGCCCCACGAGTGTCCACGCCACCGCCACGCAGGCCAGGTAGCGCCCGTAGGCGTAGTTGCCGACCCGGTGCTCATCGGGCAGGGCCGCCGACGACGCGTACGCGATCCCCAGCGTGAGCGCCAGCGCCGCCCCCGCCGTCACCCGGTACGGCGAGCCCCCGCGCACCAGCACCACCAGGGCCGCCACGATGCCGACCCCGGCCATGCCCCAGGTGGCCGTGACCAGGTACCAGATCTGCCCGGCCGCCCCGGCCAGCGAGCGCGCCTGCCCCTCCAGGCTGGTCATCCGCTCCAGCGCCAGCCCCGACAGGTCCTTGACCCCGCTGGGGTACAGGGCGGCCTTGAGCCGGGCGTTGACCAGCGCCCCCGCGGCCCCGGCGACCGCGGCGGCCCCCAGCGCCCAGAGCCCGGCCCGCAAGGGCATCCGCCGAAGGGCCAGCACCCCGGACACGCACACCACGAAGACACCGAACAGGATCGCGCCGCGCATGTGCATGGCCAGGGCGAGCCCCGACAGCGCCCCCGCCACCACCCCGGGCACCACGCTCCGGCGGGTCACCAGGTCGTGAAGGGCGGCCAGCCAGCCCAGCACCAGCGTCGGCAGCACCGCGTCCACCAGCGCCAGCCCGGAGAACACCAGCAGCGACGGCGCCAGCCCGGCCACGAACGCCAGCACCAGCGCCGCCCGCCGCCCGAGCGCCAGCCGCCGCAGCACCAGGTACGCCAGCGGGAACGCCGAGGCGGAGGCCGCCGCCCCGAGCCCCGACACCAGCCGGTAGACGGTGGCCGGGTCGGTGCTCAGCCAGTAGAGAGGCGCCAGCAGCAGCGGGTAGCCGCCCTGGTAGAACGTGCTGCCGGAGTAGTCGCCGCCGGGCCCGCCGGCCAGCCAGCGGGCGGCCAGCAGGTAGCCGACCTCGTCGGGGTTGGCCACGGGCCCCGCGTGGTGGCGGAACAACCACAGCCGCAGCAGCAGGTGGGCGAGCCAGCCGCCGGCCAGCAACCACGGCAGGCGCGCGGGACGCGAACGGGAGAGGGGCGCCGGTCCGGTGACCGGGCGATCGATGACTGACGTCTGCATAGTGCGGCGATTCCATCGATCACCGCCTAACCCGCCCGTTACCTCATCCGGTTATGCGGGCGTTATGCCTGTCCCGAGATCATGTCCATGAGCCGGGCGGAGATCTTCTCGCCGTCGGCGCGGAAGCCGTTGTGCTCGTACTCGTTGGTCACCCAGGTGCGGACGTTGCCCACGTGGGCGGCGGTCTCCAGCGACAACCGCGCGTCCACGTACATGTCGTCGTGGTAGACCACCGCGGCGACGGGTACCTGGTTGCCGGCCAGGCGGTCCGGGTCGTAGAGCGGGCCCAGGGTGGCGTCGGCGGCGAGCGCGTGCGCGGCTTCGCGGTAGGGGCGCAGGGCGCGGATCTCGTCGAACATCCACGGGTAGGTCATCTCGCCGGTGAACGTGCCGGGCTCGTCGAGTTCCTTGGGGCGCAGCCGTTCGGCGGACCAGTCGGTGGCCGAGCCCTGGGCGTAGCAGGGCTCGTGCATGAGGGCGTACAGGGGCGAGCCGATGAAGCCGGTCGCGTTCATGACGCCGTAGAGGAAGGTGTCCGACAGGCGATCGCCGGCCCACGCCTCATCCAGCAGCCAGTGCACGCTCTCGAAGCCGTCGCTCATGCCGAACTGCATGCCGAGCATCTGGAAGCGGCGGTGGGTGAGCACGTCGCCGTCGGGCAGCACGACCTCGTTGGCCAGCAGGTGGTGCGCGACGCGCTCGGCCACGGCGGCGTCCCCGGGGTAGCGCCGGTAGTACGCGGCGGTCTTCTCCACGACCCTCGGGTAGGTGCGGGCGTAGACGTCGTCGGCCGTGGCGGTGAGGCCGGGCAGGCCGCCGGTGATGTGACAGGCCTTGAGGCCCTCGGGGGCCAGCGACAGGTACGTCATGGTGAGGAAGCCGCCGTAGCTCTGGCCCCAGGTCTCCCACCGCTCGACGCCGAGCGCCTTCCTGATGTGCTCGCAGTCGCGCACGATCGAGTCGGCGCGGAAGTGGCGGTAGTAGCCGGCGCCGGCGGGCTGGGCGGGGGTGCTCCTGCCGGTTCCGCGCTGGTCGAGCAGGAGCACGCGGTGGGTCTTCAGGATGTGGCGGAAGTGGGCCTTGCCGAACAGGCGGGGGGACTTTCCGCCGGGTCCGCCCTGGAGGAACACCGCCCACGGCAGGTCGTCGCCGGCCTTGGGCGGGTCGACGATCTCGCGGGCGAAGACCTGGATGGCGGGGCCGCCCGGGTCGTCGTGGTCGAGCGGAACGGTGAACTCATGGTCGACGGCGGTCAGGCCGGGCATCGTCACTCTCACCCCGCAACCCTAGCCAGCCCACGTATCTCGGCCGTTCCCGGGCATGTGCCGCGAAGATCTCCGCGGCCAGCCGCCGTACCTCGCCGGACCGCTCGGCCACGGCGCCGTCCGGATGCCACACGAGCAGGTGGCGCATCGTCAGCGGCGTCCCGGCCAGCGGCCTGATCACCAGCCCGGGGCTTTCGGCGAACGTGGCGCGGCAGGGCGCGACGGCGCCGCCCGCGGTGACCATCTCCCTGATCACCCAGCCGTCCGAGGCCTTGTGCGGCGTGCGCGGCGCGAACCCGGCCCGCACGCAGGCCAGCAGGAAGCACTCGGGCCAGCCGCCGCCGTCCGGCGGCGCCAGCACGAACGACTCCCCCGCCAGCTCGGCGAGGTCGATCTCCGCCCGTACGGCCAGCCGGTGCCGCTCCGGCAGCGCGATGAAGACCGGCTCCTCGGCGATGACCTCGCAGCGCAGCGGCGTCGGCGGGCGCAGCTCGTGCTCGCGGTAGTCGGCGACGACCGCGGCGTCGAGGCGTCCGGCGGCGACCAGGTCGCAGAGCAGCCGGGGCGAGTCGTCGGTGAAGGAGCTGACCTGGTCGCCGCCCAGCCGTTCGATGAGGCCGGGCAGGATCGGGCCGGCGACGCCGCCCAGCCGTACCTCTCCTTGGGGGTGTGCGGCGGCGCCGCGGACGAGCTCGTCCATGCCCATGAGCAGCAGCCGCGAGCGCTCCAGCACGTACTCGCCGAGCGCGGTGGGCACCACGCCCTGCCTGCCGCGCGCGAACAGTTGGCCGCCGAGCGCCCGCTCGATGCGCTGGAGCTGCGCGGTGAGCGCGGGCTGCGAGGTGCCCAGCGCGGCGGCGGCCTTGGTCAGGCTGCCCGCGTCGGCGATGGCGCAGACGGTTCGCAGGTGGCGTAGTTCCAGGCTCATGGCGTCACTCGGTGAAGTCGGCGGCGCCGAGGCGGCGGCGGTTCACCTCCAGGCGCAGGACGTCCGGCCGGTTGTAGTGGCCGGCCGGGTCGAAGGCCTGGCGTTCGCCGCGCACGACCGCGGGGTCGATGTCGGCGACGACCAGGCGTTCCTCGCCGGAGACCGGCTCGACGATCCACTCGCCGTCGGGTCCGGCGATGGCCGAGCCCCCGTCGGCGCGTGAGCCGAGGTCCTTCAGCGCCTCGTGGAACGGGAAGTCGGCGGGCACGTCGGCGTAGGAGAACAGGGCGCCGGCGGCCAGCGAGTAGACGCGGCCCTCGCGGGCGACGAAGCGGGTGATGTCCTTGGTCAGGCTCGTGGATCCGGGCCAGACGGAGACGTGCAGGTCGATGCCCTGGGCGTAGAGGGCCTGCCGGGCGGTGGGCATCCAGTTCTCCCAGCAGTTGAGGCCGCTGACCCTGATGTCCTTGTACGCGTGGGCGCGCAGGCCGTGTCCGTCGCCGATGCCCCACACGAGGCGTTCCTCGAAGGTGGGCATGAGCTTGCGATGGGCGGAGACGACGCCGTGGTCGGGCGAGATGGCGACCAGCGTGCAGTAGACGGTGCCGGCGGACCGCTCGGTGATGCCGAGGTAGGTGAAGACGCCGAGGTCGCGCACGGCCTCGGTGATCGTGGCCAGCTCGGGGCCGTGCAGCTCGACGGCGGCGTCCAGGTAGTAGGCGTAGGCGCGCTTCTGGTCGGCGTTGCCGAACTGCGCGCCGTCGGTCTTGTCCACCCAGAACGGATAGCCGGACAGGAACGTCTCGGGGAAGGCGATCAGGTCGATCTCACCGGCGCGTGCCTGCTTGAGAACGTCGAGGACCTTGGCCGTGCCGGCCTGGGGGTCAAGCCAGGGGCAGCGGGCCTGGGCGGCGGCGATTCGCATGGCGTGATCCTATAGCTCCTGATACGCTACCCAAGCGAGCGCTTGGTTCACCGTGAGGGGCTGACGCATGAAGTTCTCGACCTTCCACCTTTTCCACCGGTTCGACGGCCAGAGCTTCAAGGACGTCTACGACTACCACCTGGAGCTCATCGAACTGGCCGAAGAACTGGGCTTCGACGGGGTACGGCTGGCCGAGCACCACTTCCGCGACTACGGCGTCGTGCCGAACCTGTTCACGCTGCTGGCCCACGCCGCCGCCCGCACCACGCGGATCAGGCTCGGCACCGGCATCGTCGTGCTGCCCCTGCACAACCCGATCCACGTGGCCGAGGAGGCCGCGCTCGTGGACGTGCTCTCCGGCGGCCGGCTCGACCTGGGCATCGGGCGCGGCTACCAGAGCTTCGAGTTCGAGGGCTTCGGCATCGACCTGGCCGAGGCGCGCGACCGCTTCAACGAGGCGCTGGAGGTCGTGCTCGGCCTCTGGACCTCCTCCGAGTTCCGGCACGAGGGCAAGTTCTACAAGACCGGGGCCGAGGTCACGCTCACCCCGCGGCCGCTGCAGACCCCGCACCCGCCCATCCACGTGGCCGCCGTCTCCCCCGAGACCGTCACCATGTACGCCGAGCGCGGGCTGCCCATCCTGGCCGACCCGGCGGCGACGTTCAGGAAGGTCGCGAGCGCGGCCGAGCGCTGGCGCGAGACCGCCCGGCAGGCGGGCCACGCCGGGGACGCCGACCTGGTGGTGGCGCGCAGCGTCTACGTCGCGCCGACGGTCGAGCAGGCCCGCGCCGACCAGGCCCGCTTCGAGGCGGCCTTCGACCGCTCGCGCATCTTCAACGAGAAGAGCGCGCCGATCGACCCCAAGACCGGCAAGGCCGCCCAGGGCTTCGAGTACTACCAGGACCGCTACCTCAAGGGCGGCGAGGTCTCCAACGACTTCCGCTGGGAGCAACTGGAGGTGATCGGCGACCCGGCCCGGGTGATCGAGCAGATCACGCTGCTGCGTGACGCCGGCTTCTCGAACCTGCTGTGTGACTTCGGCAGCACCCGGCCGTTGCCGCTGGAGGAGATGAAGCAGGTGATGCGGTTCTTCGCCGCCGAGGTCATGCCCGCCTTCCGTTGATATTTCGTGAAGCCTCACCCCCCACCTGGAGGCGCGATGATCCACAACCTGACCCTCTCCGACGTCCTGTCCGAGCACGCGCGCAGCCGCCCCGAGACCACCGCGGTGGTCGACGGCGAGGTACGCCTGACCTACCCGCACCTGGACGCGCGGGTGTCCCGGCTGGCCAGTGCCCTGGCCGGGCGCGGGGTGGCGGCGGGGGACCGGGTGCTGTGGCTGGGACAGAACTCGCACGCCATCCTGGAACTGCTGCTGGCCTGCTCCCGCCTGGGCGCCGTCTTCTGCCCGGCCAACTGGCGGCAGTCGGCCGGCGAACTGCGCTTCGTCCTGTCCGACCTCTCGCCGGCGGTCGTGGTGTGGGAGCACTCCGACACCACCGCCGCGCTGGTGCCCGGCTCCGGCCTGGCCGAGATCGGCACGCCCGCGTCGTGGGTGCGGGCGGGCGAGGAGTACGAGGAGTTCCTGGCCTCGGGGGAACCGCACGACTTCCCGCCGGTCGAGGACACCGCGCCGGTGCTGGCCCTGTACACGGCCGCGTTCGACGGGCGTCCCAACGCCGCGTTGCTGAGCAGCGCCGCGCTGGTGGCGCACAGCGCCTCCCTGCTCGTGGTGCGCCAGATGGAGCCCGGCTTCACCTTCCTGGGCAACGGGCCGCTCTTCCACGTGGGCACGATGATGTTCTGCCTGGCCACGTTGCAGATCGGGGGCACGAACGTGCTCATGCCCGCCTTCGACGCCGAGGAGCTGTGCCGGCTGGTCGACGCGGAGAAGGTCACGCAGGCGTTCCTGTTCGGGCAGATGATCGACACCGTGGTGGCGGCCAACGCGGGCGGCAAGTACGACCTGTCCTCGCTGCGCTTCGTCTCCCACTCGGCCGAGTGGGACGAGATGACCACCGTGGACGACTCGCCGTGGTGCCGCTCCAAGATGGGCGGGTACGGGCAGACGGAGGTGGGCGGCATGCTCACCTTCCTGGGCCTGGCGCCGGGCGCGGCGGGTTTCGCGGGCCGCCCCTCGCCGCTGGTCCAGGTCCGCATTCTGGCTCCCGACGGTACGGAGCTGGCGCCGGGTGAGGTGGGCGAGATCTGCGCCCGCGGCAAGAGCCTCTTCTCCGGATATTTCGCCCGCCCGGAGCTCAACGCGGCCAAGTCCGCGTACGGCTGGCACCACACCGGCGACCTCGGCCGCCGCGAACCCGACGGCACCATCACCTTCGTCGGCCCCAAACTCCGGATGATCAAGTCGGGCGCCGAGAACATCTACCCCGCCGAGGTCGAGCGGGCGCTCAAGGCGCACCCGGCCGTGGCCGACGCCGCCGTCATCGGGGTGCCCGACGAGCGCTGGCACCAGACCGTCAAGGCGGTCGTGGTGACCAGGTCCGGGGAGACTGCCGCCGCGGAGGACCTGATCGAGCACGTCAGGGCGACGCTGGCGAGCTACAAGAAGCCGCGCGAGGTGGTCTTCGCCGAGGAGATCCCGAAGAAGGGGTTCACACCCGACTACGACGTCCTCGACGAACGGTACGGCGGCGGAAACTACCCCGGCGTGTAGCCCAGCGGAAGCCCGGCGGCCAGATGGGACAGTGCCCGGTCGATCTCGGCCGGGCCGTCCATGTCCGGGTCCTTGGCCCAGTCGAACCAGACGCTCACGACGACGCCGACGATCGCACCGGTGATGTTGCGCATCTCCGGATCGTCGGCCGGACGGCCGGACCGCTGCGCCAGCATGTCCTGGATCGTCCTGATCGCCCCGCTGACGTTCTCCAGGCTCGCCGTCCACAGCTCGGGCACGGTCAGCATGAGCTTCTCGCGTTCGAGCCCTTCCGCGACCTCCTCCTCGCTCTGCGCGGCGAAGATGGCCCGCATGGCCTGGCGCATGGCCTCCACCGGGTGCAGGTCGGCGGGCAGCACGTCCAGCGCAGCCACGAACGGCGGGAACTGGTCGAGCAGCACCAGGTCTTCCTTGGTGGCGAAGTAGCGGAAGACCGTGCTGGGCGCGACCTCGGCGGCCTCGGCGACCTGCTCGATCGTGGTGGCCGCGTACCCCTGCTCGCGGAACAGGCGTAGCGCCTCCTTCTGGATCAAGGCCTTCGTCCTGGCTTTCTTGCGCTCGCGCAGCCCGCTCATGATCCCCATTCTGCCGCTCCGCGACGTCTCCTACAAAATGGTGGTCAACTTTGAAATCGGAGTCTACTCTCATAATTATGGAATTCCCCAAGACCTTCGCGAACCGCCCCGAGCTGCCCATCACCCGCGTGGCGTCCTACGACGGCCATCCCGGCTGGCTGGTCACCCGGCACGCCACGGTCAGGCAGGTGCTGGCCGACCCGCGCTTCAGCGCCCGGCAGGAGCTGCGGCGCCCGATGTTCCGGCCCGTGCGGGTCAACGGGCCGCGCGAGCCGGCCGCGCCCGGCTGGTTCTCCGCCATGGACGCGCCCGAGCACACCCGGTACCGGCGCCACCTGCACACCTGGTTCACCGCCCGCAACCTCAGGAAGCTCGAACCCCGGGTCACCGAGATCGCCCGCGAACTCCTGGACGCCATGGACGACCCGGCCGACCTGGTCAGGGACTACGCGCTGCCGCTGCCGTCCAAGGTCATCTGCGAGATCCTCGGCGTGCCGTACGCCGATCACGAGTTCTTCGAGGCCGAGACCGCGATCGTCGCCGCCTACGAACCGGAGTCCGCCAGGGCCGCCATGATCCGGCTGACCGGCTACATCCGCGGGCTGGTCGAGCGCGGGCCGGAGAGGGGCGTGCTGGCCGAGCTGATCGACAACGGCAGCGGCCTCACCCACGAGGAGCTCGCCAACATCGGCCTCGGCCTGCTGACCGCGGGGCACGAGACGACCGCGCACATGATCTCGCTGGGTGTGCTCGCGCTGCTGGAGAATCCCGGGCAGCTCGCCGCGCTGGCCGCCGATCCGGAGCTGATGGACTCGGCCGTAGAGGAGCTGCTGCGCTACCTGTCGATCCTGCACCTGGGCGCGCCCAACCGCGTCGCGCTGGAGGACGTGGAGCTCGACGGCGTCATGGTCAGGGCGGGCGAGACGGTGACCGTCAGCCTGCCCGCCGCCAACCGCGACCCCGAGGTGTTCACCAGTCCGGAGCGCCTCGACCTCGCCCGCCCCGAGGCACGCGAGAACGTCGGCTTCGGCCACGGCGCCCACCTGTGCCTCGGCCACAACCTCGCCCGGATGGAGATGGCCGTCGCCTACCGGGAGCTGTTCGCGCGCCGTCCGGCGCTCCGGCTGGCCGTACCCGCCGAGCAGGTCGTGCTGCGGCCGGACTCGGTGGTGTTCGGCGCGGTCAGCATCCCCGTGACCTGGACCTAGAGGATCGCGAGCGGATTGAGCGGGCTCGCGGTGCCGCCCACCAGCCGCAGCGGCGCCGCCACGAAGACGAAGTCGGTACGGCCGGCCGCCGCGAGCTCCTCCAGCCACAACATCTCGACGAGGTGGATGCCGTGGCGGTGCAGCAGGATCAGGTGGAGATCGTCCTCCAGCTCCTCGTCGGCGAGCTGGCGTTCGTTCAGCCCGCCGATCGCCGCGTTGTCGCAGGCCACGACGGCCACGTCACGCGCGGCCAGCCACCGTCCCGCGTCGGCGGACAGACCGGGCTGCCCCGACCAGTACTCCTCGGGCGAGCGCTCCCACACCAGCGGCCACCCGGTACGGATCACCGCCACGTCCCCGGGCGAGACGTCAGCGACGGCGGCCAGTTCCCCGGGCGTGATCCGGTGCCCGGCCGGAAGGTGCTCCACCCCCAGGTGGCGCGGCACGTCGAAGAGCACGCCCTTCGCCACCACCCCGCCCACCTGGTCGATCCCGCACTTCTTGGCCCCGTAGGAACGGACCTCGGCGGCCGGGTGCCCGTTGTACAGTTCCTCGCCCGACCACATGTGGCACAGCGCGTCCATGTGGGTGGTGGTGCCGTGCGCGGAGACGATCAGCGCGTCGTCGGCCATGCGCAGGCCCGCCCCGACCGGCCGGGCGCCCGCGGCGAAGTCGGCGCCGTCGATGGACATGTAGTGCTGCGGCAGCGGCCTGCCGCGCAGGTGGGGCCCGCGGCGTCCGATCGGGCCGGCCAGGCTGACCACCTGGCCGGTGACGGCGGCGCGCAGCGCGCTCAGGACGGCGGGGCCGTTCAGGAGGTTGAGAGTGCCGCGCTGATCGTCTGGGCCGAAGCGGCCCCAGTTGTTAGGCTCGGAAACCAAGTAAGCGCTTCCTTTCCTGCGGAGGTCTGATGCACTGCGATCCCCGGTTCTCGCGGGTGCGCGAGGTGTTCGAGCGGCAGTTCGCCGACGGCGAGGAGCTTGGGGCGGCCTTCGCCGTCTACGTGGACGGCGAACTCGTCGTGGACCTGTGGGGCGGCGCCGCCGACCGCCACACGGGCCGCGCGTGGCAGGCGGACACACCCGTCTTCGCCTACTCCTGCACCAAGGCGCTGACCGCCGCCGTCGCGCTGAGCGTGATCGACGACGTCACCGCGCCCGTCACCCGCTTCTGGCCGGAGTTCGCCACGCGGGAGACGACCGTGGAGCACCTGCTCTCGCACCAGGCGGGCCTGCCGGTGATCGAGGACCCGGTCCCCGTCGAGTCGTTCGAGGACCTGCCCGCCATCGCCGGCCGCCTGGCCCGCCAGCGGCCCCTGTGGCAGCCCGGCACCGCCCACGGCTACCACGCGCTGACCTACGGTTTCCTGGTCGGCGAGGTGGTGCGCCGCGTGACCGGCCGTTCGATCGGCTCCCTGGTGGCCTCGGAGATCGCCGGCCCGCACGCCCTGGACCTGTGGGTGGGCGCCCCGGACGACGTGATCGACCACGCCGCCCGCCTCACCACCCGCCCCCCATCCGGTACGGCTCCCGCCACCGCGATGCCTCCCGGCACCCCCGCGGCGCAGGCGGCCCTGGACCCGGACAGCCTCATGAACCGCGCCCTCGGCAACCCCGGCATGAACCTGCTCAAGGGCGGCGCCAACCACCCCGTCGTCCTGCGCGCCGGCTGGCCGGGTGCGGGCGTGGTCACCACCGCCAAGGCCCTGGCCGGCTTCTACCGGACCTTGATCGCCGGCGACCTCCTCCCCCGGGACCGCCTCAAGGACGCGCTGCGCCGCCGCGTGGAGGGACCGGACCGGGTGCTGCTCATGGACAGCTCGTTCGGCCTCGGCTTCTCCCGCCCCTCGACGACCTTCCTCACCCCGCCCAAGGCGGTGGAGGCGTTCGGCCACGGCGGCCTCGGCGGTTCCCTCGGCCTCGGCGACCCGGCCCGCGGCCTGGCCCTGGCCTACGTCATGAACCGCCTGGCCGGCAGCGTGACGGGCAGCCTGCGCGCGTACCGGCTGACCGAGGCCGTCTACGCCTGTCTCTGAGGGGTTCAATGCATGGTGATGCCGCCGCTCACCGAGAGCGTCTGCCCGGTGATGTAGGCGGCCCGATCGGTACACAGGTAGGCGACCAGCCCGGCCACGTCGGCCGGTTCGCCGAGGCGGCGGAGCGGGATGCTCTTGGCGATCTTCTCGACCAGGCCGGGCTTCTCCTCCGCCACCCGCCGCAGCATCGGGGTGTCCGTCGGCCCGGGACAGACCACGTTGGAGGTGACGTTGCCCCGGGCCGCCTCCCTGGCCAGCGTCTTGGCCAGTCCGAACAGGCCCGCCTTGGTGGCCGCGTACGCGCCTTCCCCGCCGGAGCCGGCCCGCGCGCCGTCCGACGAGACGAACACCAGCCGGCCCCACTCCCGTTCCAGCATCCCCGGCAGCAGCAGCTTGGTGAGCAGCATGGGCGCGCGCAGGTTGACCAGCCACATGAGGTCCCAGGCGGCCGGATCGCTGTCGACGAACGGCTCCACGATCGACACCCCCGCGTTGTGCACGAGGATGTCCACCGCCCCCACCTCGGCGCAGAACTCGCCGACGGAACCGGCGTCGGCCAGGTCCACCCGGCGCGCTTCCGCCCGTCCCGGCCCCTCCGACCAGGCGGTCCCCCCGGAGTCCACGACCCAGGGGAACGTGTGCGCCAGTTCGGCCGCCACCTTGTCCGCCGTCTCCTGCTGGACGTCGGCCACGACCACGTGCGCGCCGAGCGACACGAGATCCGCGCAGATGGCCGCCCCGATGGCCCCGGCCCCGCCGGTCACCACCGCCCGCCGTCCGTCCAGCCGCAGTCCTTCCATCTCCCTCACCTCTTCCGCTCAGGAGCACCGCCCCACGCCGCGACGAGGTCCGCGGCACTCACGCGGGTGGCCAGCAGTCCCAGTGTGTGCTTCAGTACGGCTGCCGCATAGTCGTCCGGTACCCCCGCCACCGCGTCCTTGACCACGCTCACGCGGTAGCCGAGGTTGACCGCCTCCAGGGCCAGGCCGGGGATACCGAGGTTGAGCGATACCCCGGTCGCCACGACGGTGGTGACGCCGAGGGAGCGCAGCGTCATGTCCAGCGAGGTGCCGGTGAACGGCGAGAAGCCGTGGTGGCGCCGGTTCTCCAGGTCGCCTGGGGCCATCAGCCCGTCGAGGACCTCCACGGCCGCGGTGCCCTCCAGCATGTGCGCGGGGTCGCGGAGCAGACCGGCGATGAACGGGCAGTTGTCGGTGTGCGAGCCCGCCCGGTCGGGGCGGAAGGCGGCGGTGCAGTGGATGACGGGTATCCCGGCGGCCCGCGCGGCGTCCAGGACGGCCATGGTGTTGGCGACGACGTCGTGCTTGTCACAGGCGGCGACCAGTTCCGGAAATTTCGTGAGATCGCCGATGACACCCCGCTGCATCTCCATCACCAGCACAGCCGTTCCAGCCATCCAGACCTCCAGCCAAGCGCTTGCTTGCCCAGCAGCGTAACATCACGCGGGCCAGGAAGGTCGGTCGCGCGGCAACGGGGAGGACGGGGCGTCCTCGTCGCCCACCACGCGCTTGATCGCCACCCACAGGCCATAGGGATGCCCCCGCACCGGCAGCGGCCCCGCGCCCGGATCCACCCGCAACTCCTTCACCAGGGCGACGCACATCAGCAGCATCACCACCACGAACGGCAGCGCGATGATGATCGTGGCCTGCTGCAGCCCGGTCAGGCCGCCGGAGATCAGCAGGACCACCGCCACCGCCCCGATCAGCACGCCCCACACGATCACCAGGGCGCGCGGCGGGTGCAGGGAGCCGCGGGTGGAGAGCGAGCCGAGCACGAGCGAGGCCGAGTCCGCGCCGCTGACGAAGTAGAGGGCGATGAGCACCACGGCCACGACGGTGGTGACGGCGGCCAGCGGCAGGTTGTTCAGCAGGGCGAACAGCGCGGCCTCCGAGCCCTTCGCGATGGCGGGGGCGAAGTCGGCGGTCCCGGCGCGCTGCATGGTCAGCGCGCTGCCGCCGCTCACGCAGAACCAGATGACGCTGACCGCGCTCGGCACCAGCATGACGCCGACGATGAACTCGCGGATCGTGCGCCCGCGCGAGATGCGGGCGATGAACGCGCCGACGAACGGCGCCCACGACAGCCACCACGCCCAGTAGAAGATCGTCCAGGTTCCCAGCCACTCCTTGCTGGTGAACGCGCCGGTCCGCGTGGACATGGCGATGAGGTCGGACAGGTAACCGCCGATCGAGGCGGGCACCAGGTCGAGGATCGCGACCGTGGGGCCGAAGACGAAGATGACGAGGGCCAGCACCAGCGCCAGGTAGACGTTGACGGTGCTGAGCCACTGCACGCCCTTGTGCACGCCGGTCGCGGCCGAGGCCACGAAGCACAGGGTCAGCACGAGAATGATGATCACCTCGGCGCGCCGGCCGCTGAAGTCGAAGAGCTGGTTGAGACCGGACTCGACCTGGAGGGCGCCGAGTCCGAGGCTGGTGGCGGTGCCGAAGACGGTGGCGAGGATGGCCAGCAGGTCCAGGACCCTGCCGATGCCCTTGCGCCGGCCGAACAGCGGCTCGAACGCGGCGCTGAACTGGTTGCCCCGCCCCTTGCGGAAGGTCGAGTACGCCAGCGCGAGGCCGGTGATCGCGTAGATGGCCCAGGGGTGCAGCGTCCAGTGGAACAGCGTGTACTCCATGGCCGTGCGCGCGGCGTCCGCGGTGCCCGCCTGGACGCCGATGCCGGGCGGCGGCTTGAAGTAGTGGGTCAGCGGCTCGGCGACGCCGTAGAACATGAGGCCGATGCCCATGCCGGCGGCGAACATCATCGCCATCCAGGCCAGCGTGGTGAACTCGGGGGTGTCGTCGTCGCGGCCGAGCCGTACCTTGCCATAGCGGCTGGCGGCGAGCACGAGCGCGAGCACCAGGAAGAAGTCGGCGGCCACCACGAACACCCAGCCGCAGTTGGTCAGGACCCAGCCCAGGGCGCTCGCGCCGACGGCGTTCAGCGACCCGGCGGAGACGGCGCCCCAGATCACGACGCCGAGCAGCAGGACCACGGCGATCGCGAACAACGGGGTATCGGGCTTGTGCGTTCTCATTACGCAGCGTCATACCCCAATAACGGAGGGCGAAATATCGCGCCGCGTGACAACCGGAACCGTGGGTGAGACCGTCGAACCGGAGACGGCTGTGTTATGGGGGTTCGCTTTGGTCCCTGGTTACCGCGAAGTTCGCCAGCTCGGCGCCGGCCGCACCGGCCGTGTGTTCCTCGCCACCTACCAGGCCACCGGCGCCTATGTGGCGATCAAGTACCTGAACGCCACCCTGCGCAGGGACGACGAGTTCATGACCCGCTTCCGCGCGGAGTCCCCCCGGCTCGTCGAGATCGACGATCCGAACGTGGTCACGTTCTACGAGTACGTGGAGACCGCCACCAGGGCAGCCGTGGTCATGGAGGTGGTCGACGGCGTCTCGCTGCGCACGCTGCTGAGCGAGCACGGCCGCACCAGCCCCGAGGCGGCGCTCGTGCTGCTCAAGGGGACGCTGCTCGGGCTGGCCGCGGCCCACGAGAAGGGCGTGGCGCACCGGGACGTCAAGCCGGAGAACGTCCTCGTGCAGGCCGACGGCACCGCCAAACTGGCCGACTTCGGCGTCGTGGTGCACGCCGAGGAGCCCGGCGTGCCCGCGGGCAGCCCGCCGTACATGTCGCCGGAACTCTGGACCCACGGTACGGCCGGCATCCCCGCCGACCTGTACGCCGCGGCCTGCGTGCTGTTCGAGTGCGTGAAGGGGCGGCCGCCCTTCCGGGCCGACGACATCGCGGCCCTGCGCGACAAGCACCTCGTGGAGCCGGTGCCGGTGGAGGTCGTCCCCGACACGCTGCGGGACCTGCTGCGGCGCGGGCTGGCCAAGGACCCGGCGGTGCGCTACGCCTCGGCCCGGCAGTTCGCGGCGGAGCTGGAGGAGGACGCGGTCGCCGGATACGGCCCCGGCTGGGAGCAGCGGGGCCGCCGCCACCTGGCCGAGCTGGCCACGCTGCTGGCGCTGCGTTTCCCGCTGGCCAAGCCGGACGCCGGCGCCTCTCCGCCGGGCGCTCCTGAGGCGCGCCGCGAGCGCCGCAAGGTGAGCCTGCCCCGGCTGCCCCCGCACCTTTGGGTGGCGGGCGGAGCCGTGGCCGCGGTGCTGATCGGGCTCATGCTGTCGGGCGGACGGCTGCCGCCCGGCCCCGGCATGCTGCTCGTCCCCCCGGACGAGGCCCCGCAGGGGGTGGCGCAGAGCCCCGCGACCTCCGCCAGGAAGCCCGCCGCCTCGCGCTCCGCTCCCCCCGCCTCCCCGAAGACCTCGCCGACCGGCCGGCCGGCGCGCACCGCCACCCGCGACGTCAGCCCGCCCGGCGTGCCGACCGACGCGCCGCCGCCCAGCCCCCCGGCGTCCAGTCCACCCGTGCCCAATCCACCCGCGTCCACCCCGCCGCCGGCCCCGACGTCCGCCCCGCCTCCCACGCCGACCGGCCGGGGGCTGCCGCCTACTTCCGTGCGGTCGGCGAGCATCATGGGCTGGAGTGGGTCGGCCGGAGCGGTGCGGGTCGCGGCCTCCGGAGCCGGGCCGGTGCGGCTGACGGTCTCCTACACGCGGCGCGAGGACGGCGAGAGCTCCCGCGTCGTGCACAGGGAGACGACCACGCTCAGCGGGCAGACCTCCTACACCTCGGGCTTCACCCGCGACCTCGGTGACGTGGGCTGCGGCGAGCGCGCGTACTTCGGCGTGGTGGTCCTGACGACGCCCGCCGCGGCCAACGGGCCGCAGGTGAGCGAGGTCGCCATGGACGGCCCGGCCTGCCCGCCGGCCTCGCCGTCGTCCTCCTCGTCCTCGCGCGGCGCCGCCTCGCCGCCTTCCCCTTCTCCCTCGGAGCCTTCTTCCTCGCCGTCGCCTTCCGAGGCCCTTGTTGACTAACCAAGCGTGCGCTAGCTTGGCAAGCGATGAAGCATGCCACTGTCTGCACGTTCACCGTGGTGTACCGCTCGTTCGTGCCCGAGTTCCGGGGGCGCGAGCCGTACGTGCTGGCCTGGGTTGACCTGCCCGACGGGACCCGCGCGTTCGGCCAGGTGATCGACTGTCCGCCCGGCAGCGTGCGCGTCGGGATGCCCGTCCGGATGACCCTCGTCGACGACCTACCCCAGTGGAGGCCAGCGTGAAGCTCGGCAACGTGTTCATCCCCGTCAAGGACCTCGACGAGGCGATCGCCTTCTACGGGCTGCCGGTCAAGTTCCGCGACGGCGACCGCTTCGCCGCCCTCGACGGCGGCGGGGTCACGCTGGCACTCGCCGCTCCGGCCGAGCACGTCACCGACGCCTGCGCGCCGTCCTACAAGGTCGATGACGTACGGCGGGCCGTACGGGATCTGGAAGCCCGCGGCGCGACCGTCCTCGCGCCGCCCGCGGCCGGTCCCCACGAGATCAGGGCGGTCCTGCGCGACCCCTCGGGCAACGTCTTCGTGCTGTACACGTCCCTCTGAACCGGAGGCCTCCCCCATGGCGCGATCACCCTATGGAAACTACGGCCACGCGATCCTGACCGCCGGCGCGCTGCGCACCCCCGACCGGGTCGCGCTCACCTACTGCGGCGAGCAGAGCTTCACCTACGACCAGCTCAACCGGATCGTCAACCGCCGCGCCCACGCCCTGCTCGCCGCCGGCGTCGAACCTGGCCAGAGGGTCGCGGCGCTGCTCAACGAGACGCTCCAGGTGGCCGAGGTCTACCTCGCCCAGGCCAAGATCGGCGCGATCACCGCGGCGCTCAACCCCTACTGGCCCGTCGAGACCCTCCGGGCCGTCGTGGAGCGCTCCGGCTGCACCGCCTTCGTCTACGACTCCACCGTCGAGGAGGTCGTCGAGCGGATCCGCCCGGACCTGCCCGCCGTCACCACCTGGATCAGCGCGGCCGGCCTTCAGCACGAGGACGAGAGCGAGCCCCCGCTCGCCGGCCACCACGACGACCCGCTCGCGCTCTACTACACCTCCGGCACCACCGGCCTGCCCAAGGCGGTCGTCCACACACACGCCTCATCACTGGCCACCGCCCAGATCTGGCTCGACGTCCCGCGCGCCGACGACTCCGTCTTCGGCACCGGCGCGATCATCTGGGGCATCGGCTTCCCCGCGATCGTCGGCCCGGCCCTGTACGCCGGGATGCGCCTCGTCCTCGAACAGGACTGGGGCCCGGCCAACTTCCTCAAGGTCGTCCCCCGCGAGAAGGTCACCCACGTCTCCCAGATCCCCTCCTTCTACGCGGCGCTGCTCGGCGGCGACGACCACGCCGGCGTCGACCTGTCCTCCCTTCGCGTGATCATGCTGGGCGGCGAGCCGCTGACCGCGCCCATGCTCCAGAAGATCAAGGAACGCCTCCCGGAGGCCGGGGTCTACTCCTACTACGGCCAGACCGAGGCCCCGTACACCTGCATGGGCCGCGTCGACGACGGCTCCACCCCGCTCGGCGCCTCCGGCCGCGCCCGCACCGGCAACGCCGTACGGATCACCGGCCCGGCCGGCGAGCGGCTCGTCGGGCAGACCGGTGAGATCAACCTGGCCGGACCGCACCGCATGGCGGGCTACGACGGCGAACCCGGCCAGACGGCCGACGTGCTGCGCGGCGACTGGTACGTGGGCGGCGACCTCGGCTCCCTCTCTCCCGAAGGCGTGCTGCGGGTGCTCGGGCGGCGCGAGGACGCGATCCTGAAGTCGGGCCGGTGGACCCAGCCATCCACGGTGGAGGAGGCGGCCGCCGCGCTCGACGGGGTGGCGGAGGCCGGGGCGACCGGCGTTCCGGAAGGGGCCTCCGAGCAGCGCGTCCTGCTGGCGGTCGTGCCACGGGCCGGGCACTCGCTGGATCCGGCGAAGATCGCGCTCGCCCTGGCCGACACGCTCGCGCCGCACCAGCGGCCGGACACCATCGTGGTCGCCGACGCGCTGCCGCACTTCCAGGACGCCTCCGGCGGGCCCGGCAAGCTGCTGCGCCGCGAGATCCGCGAGACCTACGGACACCTGGTGGAGCACGGTGACCCGGCCTGACCCCGCACCGCCCGAGCCCGCCCTGCCCGAACCCGCACCGCCCGAGCCCGTGTTCGCCGAGCGCGCGTTCACCGAGCCTGAGGCCAAGGCTCTGCTGGCGGCGGCCGGGATCGCGGTGCCACGGGGCGTCGTGGTGCGCGACGGCGACTTCTCCGCCGCGGCGGGCCTGACGGCGCCCCTGGTCCTGAAGGGCGTCGGCCCGCTCCACAAGTCCGACGTCGGCGCGGTCCGCCTCGGCCTCGCCCACGCCGACCTGCCCGCAGAGGCGAGCGCCATGGCCGCGCGCGCCGGACTCGACGCCTACCTCGTCGAGGAACAGGCCCCGCCCGGCATCGAGCTGATCGCCGGACTCGTCCACGATCCCGGGTTCGGCCCGGTTCTGCTGACGGGCCTGGGCGGCGTCTTCACCGAGGCCCTCCGCGACACCGCCCTGCGCCTGTGCCCGATCACGGAGACCGACGCGCGCCGCATGCTGGCCTCCCTGCGCGGAGCGCCCCTCCTGTACGGCTACCGCGGCGCGGACCCGGTGGACGTGGACGCGGTGGTCAAGATCCTGCTGGCGATGGGCGGAGCGGGCGGCCTGTGGGAACGGCTGAACCTGGGCGAGTTCGAGCTCAACCCGGTCATCGCCACGGCCGACGGCGCCATGGCCGTGGACGCCCGCTACATCCCCGGCCTTCACGAGGCTGCTCAAAGCCGCCCCGTACCCGACCTTCTGCCGTTGTTCGAGCCTCAAGCGGTGGCCGTGGTCGGCGCCTCCACCACCCGGCCGAACTTCGGGAACATGTTCCTGGAGTTCTACAAGGCCGCCGGGACACCCGTCGTGGCCGTCCACCCGACGGCCGGCGAGATCGCCGGCGTGCCCGCCGTGCCGTCGCTGGACGCCGCCGACGTCGACTACGCCCTCGTGGCCGTGCCCGCCGCACGATGCCCCGACGTGGTACGGCAGGCCGGACGCGTGCCGTACGTGCAGGTGATGAGCGGCGGCTTCGGCGAGACCGGCGAGCACGACCTGGAGGCGGAGCTGGTGTCGGCGGCCCGCGCGGCGGGGACACGGCTGCTCGGGCCGAACTGCATGGGGGTCTACAGCCCCCGGGGCCGCCAGACGTTCGTGGGCGGCGGGCTGGGCGAACCCGGCGGCATCGCGCTGATCTCGCAGAGCGGCGGGCTGGCCGGAGAGGTGATCAAGGTCGGCGAGCGCCGCGGGCTGCGGTTCAGCCGCGTGGCCACGGTGGGCAACGCGGCCGACCTGACCCCCGCGGAGCTTCTTCGCTGGCTGTCGGCCGATCCGGAGACCACGGCCGTGGGCCTGTACCTGGAGGATCCGCGTGACGGGCGTGCCCTCTTCGAGGCGGTGGCCGGTTGCCGGAAGCCCCTGGTCATGCTGGTGGGCGGGCGCAGTGCCCAGGGGCGGCGGGCCGCCGCCTCCCACACCGGCGGCCTGGTCGGCGACGGGCGCGTCTGGCAGGCCCTCGCCGACCAGACCGGCACCACGCTCGTGGCCAGTCAGGACGACCTGATCGGCGTGCTGTCCTACTTCCAGTCGCACGCGCGCCGCCTGACGTTCGGTGACACGGGCGGAGTGCTGGTGGTGGGGCCCAGTGGCGGGGCGAGCGTGCTGGCGGCGGACGTGCTGGACCGGGCGGGGCTGCGGCTGGATCCGCTGGCCGGCGACGCCACGAACGAGCTGCGCGGGCTCGGGGTCGGGGTCGGCAGTTCGCTGGCCAATCCGCTGGAGATTCCGGTGGGGCCGCGTGGGCGGGCCGAGCTGGTGCGCGAGGTGGTGGGGGCGATCGTGCGGCGGCAGCCGTACCTGGACGTGGTCGCGCACGTGAACGCGCAGAGCTTTTTCACCTACGGCACGCGGGCGGAGCCCTTGCTGGAATACGCGCGGGCTTTGGCTGCGGCGCAGGAAGAGGTGCGGGCGCGGGTGACCTTGGTCGTGCGGAATGCGGAATGTGCCCCCGGCGGGGTCGAAGAAGAGGTCAGGCGGATCGTCGCCGTGGCGGGGATTCCGGTTTATCGGTCGATGGAGGCGGCGGCCGTGGCCGTCGCGGCTGGAGGGCGTCATGGGACTGCTTGACGGGAAAGTGGCGCTGATCACCGGTGGCGCCCGGGGAATGGGCGCCGCTCATGTGCGCCTGTTTCTCGAAGAGGGCGCGCGGGTGGTGTTCGGGGACGTGCTCGACGACGAGGGAAAGGCGCTCGCGGAGGAGACCGGGGCGGTTTACGTCCGGCACGACGTGACCCGTCCGGAGGAATGGGCGCGCGCCGCCGACGCCGCCGTGGAGGCCCACGGGAAGCTGGACGTGCTGGTCAACAATGCGGGAATTCTCAAATTCCGGCGGATCGCCGACATGGCGCCGGAGGAGTTCAGCCGGGTGGTCGACGTCAATCTCAAAGGGACCTGGCTGGGCATCAAAAGCGTCATCGAGCCGATGAGAGCCGCGGGGCGGGGGTCGATCGTCAACATCTCCTCGATCGAGGGCTTTATCGGGGCGGCCGGGCTTTCCGCCTACGCGGCCTCGAAATTCGCCATCCGGGGGGTGACGAAATCGGCGGCCCGGGAGCTCGCGCCGTACAAGATTCGCGTCAACTCCGTCCATCCGGGGGCGATCAACACGCCCATGGCGCTCGACCCGGACATGATGAACGAGGTGGACGCCGATTCCTTCGTGAAATCCATGGTCATCAAGCGTTTCGCCAAGCCCGTGGAAGTGTCGCACGTGGTGGCATTCCTGGCCTCGGACAAGGCGTCGTACTGCACGGGCAGCGAGTTCACCGTCGACGGCGGGCTCACCACCGGCGCGGGCTACTGAATCACGCTCAGGTACGGCGGCGCCGCGTCCGGGTGGCGGCCACCGGATCGACCGCGGTCCAGGTGGCGGCCAGCTCGACCGAACGGGCGCGGCCCGCGTGGATGTGGCGCAGCACCTGGTCGGCGGCGGTGTCGGGATCGCGGGCCGCGATGGCCTCGTACAGCTCGTGGTGCTCGGCGCACTGCTGTTCCGGGTCATAGTGGGTGAGGCGGAACAACCATCTCAGCCGGGCCTCCAACGGGCGCATCATGTCGATCAGGAGCGCGTTGCCCGACAGCGCCACCACCGCGGTGTGGAACGCGGCGTTGGCCAGCGCGATCGCCCGAGCGTCCCGCCTGCGGGTGGCCTCGTCCGCCTGATCCAGTACGGCCCGCAGCGCCGCCAGCCCGTTCCCGCCGGCCCGCCGAGCCGCCAGCCGGGCGGCCAGCACCTCCAGGCTCTCCCGCACGTCGAAGAAGTCCGCCACGTCCTGGGGAGTGAACGGGCTGACCAGCACCCCCTGCCGCGGCACCAGCACCACCAGCCGCTCCGCCTCCAGCCGCCCGAGCGCCTCCCGCACCGGCACCCTGGACACCTCGAGCTCGGCGGCCAGGTCCCGCTCGATGAGGCGCTGCCCGGGGTGCAGGTCACCCTCGATGATGCGCTCCTTGAGCGTGGCGTAGACGGTCTCCCGGGCCGTGGACATGCCCCAACCCTACGGTCTCCCCCTGCCCCACCCTCCCCGGACAGACCAGCGCCTGGGGACCTCCCGGCCACCGACACCCCCAAGGACCCACCGAAGGGCCGACAGCCCGCGGCCCCCGCAGGGCGACAACCCGAGCGCACTCCCCATGGGGCGACAACCCGACGGCACTGCCCACGAGGCGACAACCCGAGGGCACTGCCCACGGGGCGACAACCCGATGGGCCTGTCGAGGGTGACGGCTCAGGGGGTCGGCAGATCTGGAGGCGGGAGGGGCGCCGGGCGGGTGGTCCAGCCTGTGGGGGTGATGAAGAGGCCGGTGGCCTCGACCAGCGGGGTGCCGTCCGGCGTGGTGATCCGGCCTTCCGACCAGGACTTGCGGCCTTCGGCCCGGACGTGTTCCGCCCTGGCCAGCAGGGGCGCGCCGTACGGGACCGGCTTGAGGTAGCGGACGGTCAGGGAGGCCGTCATCCCGGCCGCGCCCGCCGCCGCGGCGGCCTGGCCGAGCAGGTGGTCGAGGATCATCGCGCTGATCCCGCCGTGCACGGATCCGGGCGGGCCCTCGTGCATGGGCCGGAAGGACAGCCGCGCGTGTACGGCGGCGCCGTCGTGTTCGACGACCAGGGGCAGGGCGTGCGGGTTGGCCCCGCCGGTGACGGCGTTGCCCAGGTGGCGCAGGCTGCCGTCGGGCCCGATCTCGAACGGCTGCGGCGTGTCGCGGGTGGCGGCGCGCAGGCGGGCGGTGGCCTCGGCGAGCATCGCGGTGACGGCGGCGAGCTCGGGCTCCTGGACGTCGGTCAGAGCGGTGGCGTCCATCAGGTCGCGGACCTGCGCGGACAGCTCGCAGAGCGCCTGGAGCCGGGGTTCGACGGTGGCCGCCTCGATCGTCATGACCAGCAGCATACCGAACTATGTTCGGTAGATCTTTTCCCCCTTTCCCGGCGATTTCGTGAAATTTCTGGCAGGCTCTTGACCTGCGGTTTTGATACCGAGCTGCACTTGGCGGTTTCTTGGCTCATGCTTGACCTGGCCTTTTGGCGAGGTAGCCTCACTCCTCACGGAAGACAACAGCCCCCCACTGTCGTCACTAGCGTCCCGGGTTGCTCCCTCGTACCCGGGCTGCCCGGAAGGTCCGCAGCACGTACATGACCCCAGAGATGAAGAAGTTCATCGACCTGCTGGAGAAGGAACTCGGGTACTCCGAGAAGGCCGATGCGTACACCAAGTTCGGCGACTGGTACGGCAAGAACATCGAGTTCGACGCCGACTACAGCTCGGCACCTTGGTGCGACATGTACCTCTCCTGGGCGGCGGCCAAGCTGGGCTACGAGGACTGGGTAGGGCAGTTCGCCTGGACCGTGGCGCACGCCGAGTGGTTCCAGGAGCAGGACGCCTGGGGTAAGACGCCCAAGCCGGGCGCGTTCGTCTTCTACGACTGGCGCGGCGGCAACGACGTCGACGGCATCGACCACGTGGGCATCGTGACCCGGGTCGAGGGCAACACCATCCACACGATCGAGGGCAACATCGACGGCGGTGTCGCCAAACGCAAGGAACGCGACACCAGCAAGGTCGTCGGCTACGGCTATCCGGAGAAGATCAAGGCCCGCCTCGACAAGGAGGCCGCGCGGAAGCGCGACGAGCAGGAAGTCAAGGCCTCGACCGGCCACCCGTCCGACGGTGACGGCCTGCCGGACCAGGGGCTGACCGCGCTGATCCCCCAGACGGCCCCAGAACAGGCGCACGCCCCCCTGTCCGCCCCTTCACCCCAGAAGACCGCAGAAAGCCCCGCAGCGCCCAAATCCGGCGCGAACCGGCCCACCGAGGAGCGGCCCGAGGCCGCCAGGCCCGGCGTCGCCAGGCCCGGCGTCGCCAGCACGGCCCCGGAAGCCGGCAAGGCCGTCAAGAAGGGCAAGCACGCCAAGCCCGCCACCGCCGACACGAACGCCGCCACCACCGCGCCGCTGCCCGTGATCGTGGACACCAAGCCCGCCGACACGACCACCGCCCTGGGCACACCCGCGTTCATCGGCTCGGCCCTGATCGCCGCCCTCGCGGTGCTCGCCGTCGCCAAGACCCGCCAGCTCCGTGTACGGCCCGCTGCCGCCACCCCCGCCAAGCCCGCCCCCAAGCGCGGCAGGCGCCGCCGCCCCCGCCGCGGCCAGATCGCCCTGCGTACCACCTCCGAGGTCACCCTGACGACCGAAGAGACCACGCCCGCCGAAAGGCCGCTGGACCTGACGTTCGCCGGCCTGGAGTCCGCCCCGGCCAAGCCGGGCACCGAGCTGCCCCTGCGGACCGGTGCGGTGCTGGACCGGCCGATCGACACGATCAGCGCCCAGATGGAGGCCACGGCCAACGCCCTGGACACGCGGCAGCCCGCCCTGGAGACACGGCAACCTGCCCTGGACACGACGCCCGCCGTGGACACGAGGCAGCCCGCCGTGGACACCTCGCACTACGTGTTCTCCGAGGACACCGGCGCCCTCCCCCGCATCTTCGACGAGCCCGGCCTCGACCTCGACCGGCTCACCGCCAAGGCTCTGGAGAACCTCGACGCCGCCACCGCCCGCGCCGTCGAGCCGTTCGACCCTTTCACCCCGCGTATGTCCGCGCCGAAGAAGACGGACTCCTACCACGGCAGGCGCCGCCGCCCCGAACGCCCCACCGAGCTCGACACGGCCTTCGCCCAGAACGCCCAGTACGCCCCGGCCCGCGGACGACGCCACCGCGCCTCCGCCCACGCGACGTTCGTGGGCGACATCCTGGACACCCCGGAGGCGTTCACCCAGGAGGCCCCGCTCCGCGGCCGCCGTCACCGCCGCACGGAAGCATCCCGCCGCGTCAACGCGTGACGCTCCGGCGAGGAAGCGTCAACGCCCGGCGGTCCAGCGCGGAAAGCGTCAACGCGTGACGCCGTAGGCGGCGGCGAAGGCCGTCAGCCCGCTCACGGCCTCGCGCGTACGCGTCCACGGCCGCACGATCAGCCGGTCCACGCCCAGGGCCGCCCAGGCGGGCACCTCCTCGGGAGCGGCCAGCCCGTAGGCGTGCACGGTCACGGAGAAGTCCCGGCCGGCAGGCGGCCGCAGCGCCTTGAGCTGGGGCCGGACCGACTCCAGGGTGTGCGGCATGCTGATCCACCCGTCCCCGAGCGTGCGTGCCCGCCGCAGCGCCGCCGCCGACTCGCCGCCGCACAACACCGGCAGCCGCTCCTGCACGGGCTTGGGCTCGAAGGCCACCTCGGGAATGTCGTAGAAGCGTCCTGAATGACGCACGACAGGCTCGCTCCACAGCCGCCGCGCCACCGTGAGGGCCTCGTCCAGCCGGGCTCCGCGCGCCGCGAACGGCACCCCTGCCGCGTCCCATTCCCCCCGGTACCACCCGGCGCCCACTCCGCAGATGGCCCGCCCGCCCGACACCACGTCGAGCGTGGCGAAGGCGCGCGCCGAGACAAGGGGGTGCCGCAGCGCGAACAGGTGCACCGCCGTCCCCAGCCGCACGTGCCGCGTGCAGGCGGCCAGGAAGCACAGATACGCGGGCGCGTCGAACAACGGCGTCGCCGGCTTGATCCCGGGGTTCGCGCCGCCCGGATAGGTCGCCGCCGACAGGTCGGTGGTGAAGACGAGGTGCTCGGGCAGCCAGACCGACTCGAACCCGAGCTCGTCGGCGGCCACCGCCACGTCCTTCCAGGCGGCGGGGTGGATGAGGCCGAGCGGCACGCCGTACTTCATGGGAACCTCGCCGCCCCGGGCAGTTCGGCACGCACGATCGCGCGGTGCTCGGCCGCGCCGCCGTACGCGGCCGAAAGCGACCAGGCCCGCGCGAGCCAGAACCGCAGGTCCAGCTCGTAGGTGTAGCCGATGGCGCCGTGGACCTGCAGGGCGGTGCGCGCGGCGAGCGCCGCGGCCTCACTGGCCGCCGCCTTGGCCGCGCTGACGTCCCGCACGACGCTGGGCCGATCCAGGGTGAGCGCCGCCCGGCTCACCAGCGGAGCCGCGAACTCGATCGCGATCGCCACGTCGGCCAGCATGTGCTTGACCGCCTGGAAGGCGCCGATCGGGCCGCCGAACTGGGTGCGGGCGCGGGCGTAGCCGACCGAGGTGTCGAGCAGGTGGCGGGCCACCCCGATGAGCTGGGCGGCGGTCGCGACGGTCGCCCTGGGCAGGGCGGCGGCCCAGGATCCGGGCAGTTCCTCCGAGCCGGTCAGGCTCACCTCGAACATCCTGCGGCAGGGGTCGGCGCCCGGGACCGGCGCCGGCCGTACCCGATCACGGGTGGCCACGCGCGGGCCGGCCACGACGAGGTCGGCGAGGTCGGCGTCGGGCGCGAGTCCGTCGAGTGCGGCGCTCACCGTGAGCGCGCCGAGCTTGGTCAGCTCGGGACGACCCTCCAGCAGGTACGGCGCCGCCACGGCGGTCTCCACCACCGGGCCGGGCAGGCACGCGCGACCGGTCTCCTCCAGCGCAGGGACCAGGTCGATGAGCTCCAGCCCGAGCCCGCCGGCCGCGTCGGGCACCAGCGCGGTGAAGAAGCCGGTGGCGGCCAGCTCGGCCCAGCCCGGCGCTCGTTCGGTGCGCAGGGCCTGGGGTGGGCAGTGGGTGCGCAGGACGTCCCTGACCGTGGCGGCCAGGGCGAGCTGGTCGTCGGTGAAGGCGAAGTTCATCGGGGCAGCCCCAGGACTCGTTCGGCGATGATGGAGCGCTGGATCTCGTTGGTGCCGGCGTAGATGGGCCCGGCCAGGGCGAACAGGAAGCCGTCGTGCCAGGAGGTGGCGGCGGCGCGCTCGCCGAGCAGTTCCATGGCGAGTGTGTGCATGCGCAGGTCGAGTTCGGACCAGAAGACCTTGCCCATGCTGGTGGCCGAGCCGATCTCCGCGCCCTCGGACAGGCGGCGGGCGGTGGCGAAGGTGTGCAGGCGGTAGGCCTCGGCGTCGATCCAGCAGCGTGCGGCCCGGTCGGCGAGGACGGGGTCGGGCGCGGCGAGCCGCAGGAGGCGGTCGGCGGTGGCCAGGAAGCGGCCGGGGCTGCGCAGGGCGAGGCCGCGTTCGGAGGACGTGGTGGCCATGGCGATGCGCCAGCCTTCGCCGGGCTCGCCGAGGACCATGTCGTCGGGCACGAACACGCCGTCGAAGTGGAGTTCGGCGAAGCCGTGCTCGCCGTCGAGCTGGGCGATGGGCCTGACCTCGACCTCGTCGAGCGGGAAGAGGAAGTAGGTGAGGCCGCGGTGGCGTTCGCCGGAGGTGCGGAAGAGGCCGAAGCCGTGGGAGGCGTAGGCGGCGCGGGAGCTCCAGGTCTTGTGGCCGTACAGGAGCCAGCCGCCGTCGGCGCGTTCCGCCCGGGAGGTCAGGGCGGCCAGGTCGCTGCCCGCCTCGGGTTCCGACCAGGCCTGGGCCCAGACCTGCTCGGCGGTGGCCATGCCGGGCAGCCAGCGGGCGCGCTGCGCCGGCGTGCCGAAGCGCATCAGGGTGGGGGCGAGGAGGAAGATTCCGTTCTGGGTGACGCGGCCCGGGGCGCCGGCGGCCCAGTACTCCTCCTCGAAGATCAGCCATTCGATCAGTGAGGCGGCGCGCCCGCCGTACTCGATGGGCCAGGAGACGACCGACAGCCGTGCGGCGGCCAGCTCGGCCTCCCACGCGCGGTGGGCGGCGAAGCCGTCCCGGGTGTCCATGGACGGCAGCGCGGCGGGCAGGTGATCGGCCAGCCAGCCGCGTATCTCGGTGCGGAAGTCCTGCTCGGCCCGGGTGAAGTCGAGATCCACGCTACCCAACCTAGCGCACGCTTGGTTCTCCGGCCAGGTGGGCGGGACAGGGAGCCAAGCGCTTGTTACGATCCGCCCATGCTGCTCGACGGCAAGATCGCGATCATCACCGGCGCCGGTCCCGGCCTGGGCGCCACACTCGCCGGGCTGATGAGGGAGGAGGGCGCCGAGGTCGTCGCGGCGGCCAGGACCGGCCGACCGGTCCCCGGCGCGATCGCGGTGGCCGCCGACGTCACCGTGCCCGCCGACATGCGCGGGCTGGCGGCCAGGACGCTGGCCCGGTTCGGGCGCATCGACGTGCTGGTGAACGCGGCCTTCCCGGGCACGCATCGCCGCAACGTCCTCGACATGTCACCAGATGACCTTAGATCGTGGCGCGAAGCCGTAGATATCGGGACTTATGGGACTTTAGTGGCTTGTCGCTACATCGCTCCGCACATGGTGGCCCAGGGGTCGGGCTCGATCGTCAACGTCACCTCCATGTCCTCGCGCAAGGGCTACGCCGGCCGTTCCGACTTCGCCGTGGGCAAGGCGGGCGCCCATCTCCTGTCCCACTGCCTGGCCGACGAGCTCGGGCCCTCCGGGGTGCGGGTCAACTGCGTGGCGCCGGGCTGGATCGCCAGTGACGTGCTGGACGACTGGATGCGTACCAGAGCCGAATCCGAGGGTGTGACCTTCGACGAGATCCGCGAGCGGGACCTGCGGGCCATGGCCCTGCGCCGCATCGCGACGGAGGAGGACGTGGCTCGCGCCGTCATCTTCCTCGCCTCCGACCAGGCCGGCGCCATCACCGGCGCCACGGTCGACGTGAACTCCGGGCAACTGTTCACGTAACGTGCGGGACGTGCCGTTCTTCGATGCCCTGTCCGCCGTCCTGCCGTCCGGACGGATCATCCGCGACCCCGACGTCATCGCCGCCTCCTCCCGCGACCAGGCCGCCTGGGCGCCGCAGGGCCGCGCGGCCGCGCTCGTGCGGCCCCAGGACCCCGAGCAGGTACGCGCGGTGGTGGCCGTCTGCGCCGAGCACCGGGTCCCGGTGGTGACCCGCGGCGCCGGCACCGGCCTGTCCGGCGGCGCCAACGCCGTCGACGGCTGCGTGATCCTGGCCATGGAGGGCATGGACCGCATCCTGGAGATCGACGCCGCCGAGCAGATCGCGGTCGTGCAGCCCGGCGTGGTCAACGACCGGCTGCGCGCGGAGGTGGCCGGGCACGGCCTGTGGTACCCGCCGGACCCGGCCAGCTCCCCGTGGTCCACGATCGGCGGCAACGCCGCGACCAACGCGGGCGGCGTCTGCTGCGTCAAGTACGGCGTGACGCGCGACTACGTGCTGGGCCTCCAGGTCGTGACCGGCACCGGCGAACTGGTCAGGCTCGGCCGCAGAACCAGGAAGGGCGTGGCGGGCTACGACCTGACGGCGCTGTTCGTGGGCTCCGAGGGCACGCTCGGCGTCATCACCGAGATCACCGTCAGGCTGCTGCGCCTGCCCGCCGGCGCGCCCACGACGGTCGTGGGCGCGTTCGACTCGCTGGTCGCCGCGGGCCGGGCCGTCGCCGCCGTGGCCGCGAGCGGCGTCACGCCCGCCGCGCTGGAGCTGGTGGACCGCTACTGCCTGCGCGCGGTGGACGACTGGAAGAACATGGGCCTGGCCGACCTCGGCGACGTCCTGCTGCTGGGCCGGATCGACACCGGGAACGAGCGTGATGCCGCCGAGCTGCAACGCTGCTTCGACACGGCCGGCGCGGGCTGGAGCACCCGCTCCACCGACGCGGAGGAGGCCGAGGCGCTGTTCGCCGCGCGCCGGCTCGCCTACCCCGCGCTGGAACGGCTCGGCCCGGTGCTCACCGAGGACGTCTGCGTCCCCCGCGGCCTGGTGCCCGAGATGCTGACCAGGATCGAGGGCCACGCCAAGACGAACGACGTGCACATCGCCAACATCGCCCACGCCGGCGACGGCAACCTGCACCCGCTGATCGTGGTGCCCGCCGGCGACGACCACGCACGGGCCCGCGCGCAGCAGGCGTTCGAGTCGATCCTCGACGACGCGATCGCGCTGGGCGGCACGGTCACCGGCGAGCACGGCGTCGGACTCCTGAAGATGCGCGGCACGCACGCCGAACTCGGCCCCGAGGCGCTGGCCCTGCACCGCTCCGTCAAGGCGGCGCTCGACCCGGCGGGCATCTTCAATCCGGGCAAAGTGCTCTAGAAGGTGATCACGGTACGGGCCACCGCGCCCTGGCGGGTGTGCTCGACGGCCTCGTTGATCCGCTCCAGCGGGAGCCGTTCGCTGATCAGGCCGGACAGGTCGAGGCGGCCCTGCTGGGCGAGGGCGGCGAGCATGGGCAGGTCGCGGTGGGGCGCGCTGTCGCCGCCCTGGGTACCCATGAGGCGGCGCGAGGCGAACAGCAGGCCGGGCTCGATCTGCGCGGGCTGTCCCTGGGGCGGGCTGCCGACCATCACGGTGCTCCCGCCGGGCGCGGTGGCGGCGAAGGCCGAGGCCAGGACGCCGGGGACGCCGGTGACGTCGAAGGCGTAGTCCACGCCGCCCCGGACGATCTCGGCGACCTGCGCGGGCAGGTCCGCGGGGATCAGGGTGTGGGTGGCGCCGAAGCGCCCGGCGAGCTTGAGCTTCTGCTCGGCCACGTCGGCGGCGATGATCGTGGTGGCTCCGGCGAGGACGGCGCCCTGGATGACGTTCAGGCCGACGCCGCCGCAGCCGACGACGAGGACGGTGGCGCCGTGCCGTACCCGGGCGACGTTGAGCACGGCGCCGACGCCGGTGATGACGCCGCACGCGAGCAGGCACATCGCGTCGAAGGGGGCGTCCTTCGCGATCTTCACGCAGGCGGGCTCGCGCACGACCGCGTACTCGGCGAAGGAGCCGATGCCGATGAAACGGCGCGTCTGCGTGCCGTCCAGGTGCACGCGGGGCGGGCCGCCCATGATCGTGGCGAGGCGGTCCGGGCCCGAGCACAGGTGGAAGCGGCCGGCGCCGCAGGCCGGGCAGCCGCCGCAGGGGCCGCTCATCGAGACGACCACGTGGTCGCCGGGCTTCACCGCGCTCACGCCCGCGCCCACGCTCTCGACGATTCCGGCGCTCTCGTGGCCGAGGATGAACGGCAGGCGCGAGACGACCGGGCTCTTCCCGTCGATGGCCTTGAGGTCGGAGCCGCAGACGCCGGAGGCCTTGACCTGGACGCGTACCTCGCCTGGTCCGGGGTCGGAGACGTCCACCTCGTGGATCTCCATGGGCTTGCCGTACTCGGTCAGGACGGCCGCTCGCATCAGCATGCGCCGACCGTATCAAGCAATTGCTTGCTTGAACATTGACGTGCAGGAAACCGCTGCTTACGCTGTCCGAAACCAAGCGAGCGCTAGGCCAAATGGAGCGATGATGGCCCTGTTGCGGCGGGAACTCGGGATCATGGTGGCCGTACTGGTGGCGCTCGCGGGGTGCGCCGCCCAGCAGAAGGCCCCCGGCGCGGCGGGCGGCGCCGTACCCGGAGTGACGGACACGACGATAAAAATCGGCGGCGTGCTGACCAAGACCAGCGCCAGCGGCTACTCCACCAAGGACGCCGAGATCGGCGCCAAGGCGCGCTTCGAGCGCGCCAACGCCACGGGCGGCGTCCACGGGCGGAAGATCGAGTTCGTCGGCGCCGAGGACGACGGCCAGGACGCGGCCAAGGGCGACGCCGCGGCCAAGAAGCTCGTCCAGAAGGACCAGGTCTTCGCCGTGCTGCCGGTGCACGCGCCCAACTTCGGCGGCGCCGCCTTCCTCGAACAACAGGGCGTCCCCTGGTACGGCTGGGCCACCGGCCCCCAGTGGTGCGGCACCAAGACCGGCTTCGGCTACAGCGGCTGCCTGGCCCCCAAACCGGGCGCGGGCTCCCAGACCTGGTGGGGGCGGCAGATGGCCGACCTGCTCGGCGGCGCCGACGGCAAGTCCGTCTACGTGCAGACCTCCGACTCCAGCGGCAGCAAGTACGGCGGCAAGACCATCTCCCAGTCCTTCGAGGCGGCCGGGTTCACGCTCGTCGGCCTCAACTCGGCGCTGCCCGCCGCGGCGCCGCCACCCGACTGGCTGCCGTACGTCAACAAGATCATGACCTCGGACGCCGGCCGGCCGCCCGACATCGTGGTCTCGATCATCGCCGGGACCAAGTTCAACGTCGGGCTCTACACGGCGCTGAAGAAGGCCGGCTACAAAGGCACGCTCAGCGACGCCACCAGCTACGACGTGGCCATCCTCAAGGACCCGGCCACCGCGCAGGCGATGGAGGGCGTGATCGCCGCGCCCATGTTCGAGCCCTTCGAGTCGACCGCGCCGGAGATCGCCCAGTTGCGGCAGGACGTGGAGAAGGTCGCCCCCGGCACCCCGCTCACCCAGCACCTGGCCATCGGATACTGGTCGGCCGACATCTTCCTCGACATGGCCGGCAAAGCGGGCAAGGACCTCACCCGGCAGAAGGTGCTCGACGTGGGCAACGGCTCCTACAGCTACGAGAACGCGGGCTTCGGCAGGGTCCAGTACCCCAAGGACCATGCCGAGCCGAACGGCTGCGGCGCGCTGGTCAAGCTTGAGGGCGGCGCGTTCCAGGTGGCCAAGAACATGAAGTGCTTCGACAACGTGCCGCTCAAATGATCCTGGGCTACATTCTCAGCGGGCTGGTCACGGGCGCGATCTTCGCGGTGATGGGCTCGGGCCTGACCCTGTCCTATGCGGCCACCGGGGTCTTCAACTTCGCGCACGGGGCGGTCGGCTTTCTGACGGCTCTGGTGTACTACGAGCTCAATGTGGCGTTGGGGCTGCCGACGTGGGTGTGTGCGGTGGTGGCCGTCGGGATTTTTGCGCCTTTGCTCGGATATTTCCTGCACCGGGCGATGTTTCGGGGTTTGGCGCAGGCGGGGGAGACTGCGCAGATTGTCGGGACGATCGGGCTGACGATCGCGCTGCCCGCCGCCGGCCTGCTCCTCGTCGACCTCCTCGAACTCCCCAGCGCCGACGCCACCTCCCTCCCCCGCGGCCTCGGCCCCTTCCCTGCCACCTCCTACACCGTGCTCGGCGTGCCGCTCGACTCCGGGCAGCTCATCACGTTCGCCTTCGCCGCCGTCGCCGCGCTCGGGCTGTGGGCGTTCATGCGGCACACGCCGTACGGCCTGCGGATGCGCGCTAGCGTCGACCGGCGGCGCCTGGCGACCCTGCGCGGCATCGACGCCGACGCCACCTCCGGCCTGGCCTGGATGCTCGGCTCCGGCCTGGCGGGGCTGGCCGGAGTCCTGGCCGTCTCGATCATCGGGCTCGACGCGACCGCGTACACCGTGCTGCTGTTCGCCTCCGCGACCGCCGCGGTCTTCGGGCGGCTGCGCTCGATCCCGTGGACGTTCGCGGCCGGGCTCGGGCTGGGCGTCGTGCAGAACCTGGTCGCCGGATACACCGACTTCCTGTCGGAGATCACCGGCCTGCGTACGGCGGTGCCGGTCCTGCTGCTGTTCGCCGGCCTGATCCTGCTGAACCGATCCCGCGAACGCGTCGCCGGCAGCGCGGCCGAGGACGCGCCGCCACCCGACTACCTCGCGGGCATCCCGGCCTGGCGGCGCCGCCTGCCATGGGCCGTGGCGCTGGCCGTACTGATCGTCTTCACCTTCACCGCCCAGGAGTACTACGTCGGCATCGCCGCGCACGGGCTCGTCCTGGCGCTGATCTTCTGCTCCTTCGTCGTGGTGACCGGGATCGGCGGCATGGTCAACCTGGCCCAAGCCGCCTTCGCCTCGATGGCGGCGCTGACCTGCGGCTGGGCGTTCGCCTCCGGCCTGCCGTTCGCGGTGGCGATCGTGCTCGGCGTGCTGGCGGCGACGGCCGTGGGCATGCTGGTGGCGCTCCCCGCCCTGCGCCTCGGCGGCCGCATCCTGACCCTGGCCACGCTCGCCCTGGCCCTGCTGGCCGACCAGGTGCTCTTCCAGGTGGACGCGTTCAGCAACGGCACCATCGGCTGGCAGCTGCCCGCCCTCGGCTTCGGCTTCGCCGACACCTCCGATCCCCGCGTACGCGTCGTCGTCCTCCTGCTTCTCATCGGCCTGGTCGCCTTGCTGGTGCGCAACCTCGAACGCTCCGCCTCCGGCCGTGCCATCCTCGCCGTCCGCTCCGCCCCTGCCGCCGCCACCACCTCGGGCATCTCCGGCCCCCGAACCAAGATCATGCTCTTCGCCCTGGCCTCGGGGATCGCCGGGCTGGGCGGAGTGCTGTTCGCCATCTCCAAGGGCTCCATCACCGCCACCGACCTGCCAGCGTTCGCGGGGTTCGTATGGCTGGCGGTGGTGGTCCTCCAAGGCGTCCGGCGGATCGGCGGGGCCGTACTGGGCGGCCTGATCGCCGCCGCCTTCCCCGAAATCCTCTCAGCCTGGCAAATCTCAGCGCATGTAGGCGCGATCCTGTTCGGAGCAGGCGGCGTAATCCTCGCCAAACACCCGGACGGCGTCCTCACCCAACTAGCCCAGCAACGCCACCACCACCGCCAACGCCACGCACCCCGCCCCACTCCAAACCCCCTCCCCTCATCCCCCACCCCAGCACTCCCCCGGACCCCGATCACCCCGCCCTCCACTCCCACCCAGAGCTCCACCCCCACCCCGACCACTCCCACCCAGAGCTCCACTCCCACCCAGAGCTCCACCCCCACCCCGACCACTCCCACCCAGAGCTCCACCCCCACCCCGACCACTCCCACCCAGAGCTCCACCCCCACCCCGGCCACATCCACCCAGAGCTCCACCCCCACCCCGGCCACATCCACCCAGAGCTCCACGCCCACCCCGGCCACATCCACCCAGAGCTCCACGCCCACCCCCACCCCCACACCAACACCAGCACCCGCACCCGCACCGCCAGCGGCAGCGGCTGCGGCTGCGGCTGCGGCTGCGGCTGCGGCTGCGGAGGCTCACGGCACAGGCACGCACGGCACGACCGCTGGCAGCTCACCCGCGCCAGAGCGCACCATCGACGGAGTGGAAGCATCCACGCCCAGGCCCGGACCTGCCGCGGCCGAGGCTGCCGCAACCGGGGCTGTGACGACGGGGGCTGCCGTGGGCGGGACTGCCGCGGGCGGGACTGCCGCGGGCGGGACTGTGGCGGGCGGGACTGTGGCGGGCGGGGCTGCCGCGGGCGGGACTGTGGCGGGCGGGACTGTGGTGGTGCGGAGTCCGGGTGGGACGGTGGGTGGGGCCGGGGAACTGGATGCCACGCCGTTGTTCCGGCTGGACAACGTGGTGGCCGGGTATGGCGACACCACCGTGCTGCGCGGCGTGGACCTGGAGGTGCATGAGGGCGAGGTCGTAGCCCTGCTCGGCGCGAACGGGGCAGGCAAGTCCACCGCCTGCGCCGTGGCGGCCGGAGACCTGCCCGTCAGCACGGGCCGGGTACTGCTCAACGGCATAGACGTCACCCGATGGCCCGCGCACCGGCGGGTCGGCGAGGGCGTCCTGCTGGCGCCGGAGGGCCGCGGCGTGTTCCCCGGCCTCACCGTTGACGAGAACCTGCGCACCTGGCTCCCCGATCCGGAGGCGGTCTACGACCGGATGCCGCAGCTCGCGGCCCGCCGTACCCTGGCCGCAGGAGCCCTGTCCGGCGGCGAACAGCAACTGCTCACACTCGCCCCCGCCCTCATCAAACCCCCCGCGGTACTGATCGCCGACGAGCCCTCGCTCGGCCTGGCGCCGCTGATCGTGCAGCAGGTCTTCGAGATCTTCGCCGAACTCAGCGAACGCGGCGTGGCGTTGCTCCTGGTCGAGGAGAAGGCGACAGAGGTCCTGGCGGTGGCGGACAGGGTCGCGTTCATGAGCCTGGGCCGCATCACCTGGACCGGCCCCCGCTCCGAGGTAGACCCAACCCGCCTCACCGCCACCTACCTGGGAGCCCCCTAATGCCCAACCACCAGCCCACCTGGGGTGTTGATGCCCACAACCACTGACCTACCGCTCACCACGGCCGGAGCGCACCGCGACCGGTTCGCCGGCGTCCGCTTGGGAGTGTTGTGATGCTTGCTATCGAGGATGTGTCGGTTGCCTTCGGCGGGGTGCGGGCGTTGTCGGAGGTGACGTTCGAGGTGCCGGAGGGCCAGATCTGTGGTGTCATCGGGCCGAATGGTGCGGGGAAGACGACGCTGTTCGATGTCGTGTGCGGGTTGCGCAGGCCGTTGAGCGGGCGGGTCGGGGTGGATGGTGCTGATGTGACCGCTCTTTCGCCGCTCCGGCGGGCAAGGGCGGGGCTGCGCCGCACTTTCCAGCGTACGCAGGTGTTCGGGCGGCTCACTGTCGCGGGCAATGTGCTGGCTGCGCTCGACTGGCGTGGAGGTGGTGGTGGACTGCCTGCCGATCTGGTCGGGTGGCCGGCTCGGCGGCGGTTGGAGCGCGAGCGGGCCGGGCGGGTGGCGGAGGTTCTGGAGTTGTGCGGCCTGACTGAGCTTAGGGATGCCTACGCCGCGGCCCTCCCCGTCGGACAGCGGCGGCTGGTCGAGCTGGCGCGGGCGATCGCCGACCGTCCGCGCCTGCTGCTGCTCGACGAGCCGACTTCGGGCCTCGACCACGACCAGACGGTACGGCTGCGCCAGGTCGTTGCCGCGCTGGACACCACGGTCCTGCTGGTGGAGCACGACATGGGCTTCGTCATGGGCACCTGTGACCAGCTGGTGGTCCTCGACCTGGGCAAGGTCATCGCCCGCGGCACGCCGACGGAGATCCGGGAAAACCCGGTGGTCCGAGCGGCCTACCTGGGCTGACCTGATCCGAGCGGCCTACCTGGTCCAGCTGGCCCACGCAGGCCGACCTGGTCTACCGCCGTGCCGGGCCCACGCAGGACGGGGAGGCGAAGGTTTTTCAGGCCGGGCTGTGGCGGTACTCGTCAGGGTCGGCGTCGCGGTGGGTGTGGCCGTCGATGGGAGGCTCGGGGGTTCCCTGAGGTGTTGCGTTCTCGCTGGTTGAGGCCAAGGGTGCTCGTGTAGCGGACAAGGGCGCAGGCGTGGGGCTTGCCGTGGCCTGGGGTGCTGGCTTGGCATGTGGCGCGACCTGGGAGGCGGTCGTCTGTGGGGTGGCGGGTGCGGGCCTGGCTGCGGCCGGGAAGGCGAAAGTGGTGAGGGCGACGACTCCGGCGAGTGCCCCGGCGAGGACGCTGAGGTGGTGGAGGCGGGCGTGCATGTGGCGGCTCCAAGGGGTGCTGCGGGTTGGAGGGCCTAGCATCGCCCGGCCGGGGTGGGGGATGGGGAGTAGAACGGGGTTCTGGGGATAACGGCGACGCTCGGGCGAGAGCCTGTGGATAAGCGCGGGTCCATGGCGCGTGGGTGAGCTCAGGGCCTCGGCGATTCGGCGCGCGCCCATAACCCGGCGTGCCGGTGGCCCGCGGTGTCAGCGCCCGGGGCAGTCGGCCACCTGGGGCGTCGATGGCCCAGAGGCTGGGCGGCCCCGGGGCGTCGGCCACCCAGGGTGTTGGTAACCCCGGAAAGGAAGAGGCGAGGGGCCCGGAAGAGGCGAGGGGCCCAGGAGAGGTGAAGGCCCCGGGAAGGGTGGGGACCCAGGAACCGTGGGGGTCCGGGAAGAGTGGGGACCCAGGAAAGGTGGGACCCGGGAAGGGTGGGCTCAGGGGTTAGGGGGTTTGGGGGTTGGGGGTTGGGCGAGGTGGAGGAGTTCGGTGCGGACGAGTTCCTCCGGCAGGTCCATCGTGTGGACGACGCCCCACTGCAACGCCCCCAGCACAGCCCATCCACGGATCCGATCCTGTTCTGAGGGGTCCGGGCCGACCAGGCGTTCGTGGATGGCGTCGCGGAAGGTGCGGATGGCTTCGCCGGGGGTGCCGGGTGGGGCGGAGTCGGCGGTGCCGAAGTCTTCCATGAGGAGCCGGATCACCGCCCGGTTGCGCACCACGCAGTCCACCAGCGCGGGGACGAAGTCGTCGCGGGTGCCGAGCAGGGCGAAGACGTCGTCGGCGGCAGGCGCGAGCAGTTCGGCGGCCAACCGGTCCTTCGGGTGGAAGTGGTAGGCGACCGCGGTTTTGGTGAGGCCCACTTCGGCGGCGATGTCGGCCAGTGACGTGGCCGCGTAGCCGCGTTCTGCGAACAGGCGCTGGGCGGCGGCGAGGATGCGGCTGCGGGTGTCGTTCCCGGGGTCGATTGTGGTCATCATCTCATTTCCGGCCTAACACGAGATTTCCGGAAGTTTCCGTCTAATCTCGGCATCGTAGACGCTGTACGAGCGTACAGGACGGGCGTAAACAATGACGAGGTTTCTCGGGCGGCTCGGTAGCTGGTGTGCACGGCACGGGCGGCTGGTACTGGCGTTATGGGTGATCGCGGCCGCCGGCCTCATGGCCGGCAGCCTGGTCTCCGGCAGGCCGGTCAGCAACGACGTGACCATCCCCGGCACCGACGCGCAGCGCGCGCACGACCTGATGCGCGACGGGTTCGGCCCGGGGTACGCGCCGGGCGGCACGGTGCAACTGGTGCTCTATTCCGACAAGGGACCGCTCACGGACGAGCCGAAGAAACAGGCCGTCGAAAGGTCCATGGACAAGCTCCGCGACCTCCCCCACGTCGAGCAGGTCGAGACGCCCTACCGGCGCGGCGGCATCGCCTCCAACCTGCAGATCGGCCTGATCGTGGTCCGCATGGAGGGCCATGACAGCGCCAAGATCGCCGAGACCACGCAGGCGCTGTCGAAGGCCGCGGATCCGGCCCGTGCGGTGGGCATCGAGGTGGTTCCGGCGGACAGTTCGACGCCGGCCGACAAGGAGATCAAGACCGGCCCCAGCGAGATCATCGGCGTCACGTGCGCGTTGCTCGTCCTGGTACTGGCCTTCGGCACGCTCGTGGCCGCCCTGATCCCGATCTTCACGGCGCTGGTCAGCGTGGCCGCGGGCCTGGGCGTGATCGGGCTGCTCGGGCATGTGGTCGACGTGCCGAAGCAGGCGGGCATCATGGCCACGATGATCGGGCTCGGCGTGGGCATCGACTACGCGTTGTTCCTGCTCTCGCGGCACCGCAAGCTGCTGGCCGACGGGGTGCCGGTGCTGGAGTCGGTGCGGCGCACGGTGTCAAGTTCGGGCGGCGCGGTCGTGTTCGCCGGCGGCACGGTGATCATCGCGCTCAGCGCGCTCGTGCTCGGCGGCTTCCCGCTGCTGCGCACGCTCGGCTGGATCACCGGCATCTCGGTCGTCTTCGCCGTGCTCACCTCGATCACGCTGGTCCCGGCGCTGCTCGGCGTGCTGGGCGAGAAGGTCAACGCGCTCAAGGTGCCGTTCCTGGGCCGTCGCAAGGAAGGTTCCGGCGGCTGGGCCGGGCTCGGCGCGTGGGTCGCCAAGCGGCCGTGGAGCGTCCTGCTGGCCAGCGTCCTGGCGCTCGGCGCGCTCGCCGCGCCCGCGCTCGCGCTGAAGCTCGGGCCGCTCGACGACGGGTACGGCACGCAGGGCTCGGCCCCCCGCCGCGCCTACGAACTGATGGCCACCGGCTTCGGCCCCGGCAGCAACGGCCCGCTGGTCGTCGTGGCGGAACTGGGCAGCAAGGTGGCCAAGGCCACCGACCCGATCGTCGAAGGTCTGGCCAGGGACGTGGGCGACATCGACGGCATCGCCCACGTGAGCCCGCCCAAGCTCAACGACGCCGGCCGTACCGTGCTGATCCAGGCGATCCCCGACTACGCGCCCAGCGACGAGCGCGCGCCCGCCGTCGTCGAGGCGGTCAGAGCGCTGGACAGGCCGGGCGTGGACGTGCACGTCGGCGGCGAGGTGGCCGCGCTCGCCGACGCCGCGGACCGCATCTCGGGCAACACACCGCTGGTCATCGGCGTGGTGGTGCTGCTCAGCGCGATGCTCCTGCTGCTGGCGTTCCGCGCGCCGGTGGTCGCGCTCAAGGCGGCGCTGATGAACCTGGTGTCGCTGGGGGCCGCGTTCGGCGCGCTCGCGATCGTCTTCTCCTACGGCCTGGGCAGCCAGCTGGTCGGCATGGATCCACCGGCCGACGCCTCCTACCTGCAGACCCTCTTCTTCACCGTGCCGATCGAGCCCTACGTGCCGTTGATGCTGTTCGCGGTGCTGTTCGGGCTCTCGATGGACTATGAGGTGTTCCTTCTGACGGCGGTACGGCAGGCGTACCTCAAGCACAATGACAACCGGCGGGCGGTGGCGGAGGGTCTGGGCTCGACCGGCCGGGTCATCACCTCCGCCGCCCTGATCATGGTCGCGGTGTTCGTCGCCTTCATCGCCTACCCGGACCCGCTGGTGAAGACGTTCGGCGTGGGGCTCGCGGTGGCCATCGCCGTGGACGCCACGATCATCCGCGGCTTCCTCGTCCCCGCCACGATGGTGCTGCTCGGCCGCCTCAACTGGTGGTGCCCGCGCTGGCTGGACCGGCTGCTGCCCAACCTCTCCGTCGAAGGTCACGAGGACGACGAGGAGCCGCAGGTCTGGAAGAGTGAGCCCCATGTCGTATCCCGAAGTTAGGTACAAAGGCGACTCGGGAGAGCACAGCGGCGTGCTCCGCCCGGCCGATCAAGCCCCTGACCTGGTCATGGGCGCCGGTGGCACCGAGGTGCACTATCTCGGAACCGGCGCCACCACCGACGGGCAGTTCGGGCTGTATCGGTGGGAGATGGGCGTCAGGCCGGGCGGCGCCACCCCGCACTTCCACCGGACGATCTCCGAGTCGTTCTACGTGATCTCCGGCTCGGTCAAGCTCTACAGCGGCGACACGTGGGTGGACGGCCGCCCCGGCGACTTCCTGTACGTGCCGCCCGGCGGCCACCACGGCTTCCGCAACGAGTCGGGCGAGCGGGTGACCATGCTGATCCTGTTCACGCCGGGCGCGCCGCGGGAGGCGTACTTCGAGGCGCTGGCCGAGCTCGCCACCTCCGGCCGCAAGCTGAGCGACGAGGAGTGGACCGAGCTCTATCACCGGCACGACCAGTACATGGTCTAGAGCCCGAGGATCTCCCTTTCCACGTGGTCGAGGGCCAGCCGTACCCCGCCCAGAGCGACGCTCTCGTCGCCGAACGTGGAGGTGACCACCTCGGGCACGCCGAGGCACAGGTCGGTCAGATGGCGGCGGAACGGCGTGAGCAGGACGTCGCCCGCGCGGGAGTAGCCGCCGCCGACCACCAGCAGGTCGGGGTCGACGGCCAGCACGAGGGCGGCGGCCCCGATCGCGAGCTTCTCCGCGAAGCGCTCCACCGCGCGGGCGGCGGCGGGGTCGCCGTCGCCGGCGGCCTTGAAGACGGCGGCCGCCTCGCCGTGCGTGTCGAGTTCCGCGGCGGCGTCCTCCCAGCCGACCTGGCGCAGCGCGCCGATCTCGCCGGCCGCGCCGGTCCTGCCGCCATGGAGCCGGCCGCCGATCAGCATGCCCGCGCCGACCCGATGGCCCACCAGGACGTAGACGACGTCGGCCGCGTGCTGCGCGCTGCCGCGCCAGTGCTCGGCCAGGGCGGCGAGGTTGGCGTCGTTGGCGGCCAGGCCCTTGCACCCGAACCAGCCCCCGGCCAGCCCCGCGAGATCCACGCCCGTCCAGCCGGGCAGCACGGTCGACAGGGAGACGCGGCCCGAGCGGTCCACGACGCCCGAAGTGCCCGCGCAGATCGCCCAGACCCGGGTACGGGCCACGCCCGCGACGTCCACGCAGGACAGCGCGGCCTGGCGGGCGGCCTCCAGGCGTTCGGGAGCGGGGGCGCCGTCGGAGACGGGCACGCGGTGCCAGCTGACGACCTCGCCGTTGAGGTCGGCGAGCGCGGCGAGGATCTTGTTGGCGCCGATGTCGACGCCGAGCGTGTATCCGGCGTCGGCACGGAAGCCGAACCTGCGGGCGGGCCGGCCCATGACGCCTTCGTCCGGCGGGATCTCCCTGACCCAGCCGCGCTCGGCCAGTTCGTCCAGGACGGTCTCGACGGTCTGCCGGGACAGCCCGGTGATCCGGCCGAGCCGGGTGAGCGTGGCCACGCCTTCGCGGCGTAGCGCGTTCAGCGTGACCTGGGTGTTCACCCGTCGCAGGAGCGAAGCGTCACCCGCCACTTATGTGACTCCGTTTCATAACTGTGACCGACTCCACCTATTGACCTGTTTGACCTCGAATCCTAGCATCAGCCGACATACGTGAATTGGTTACATATCTGGAGGGCTGATGGTCACTCTCGCCGTCGTCGGCGCGGGTTCACGCGGGTCCGGGTACGCCCGCCGCGCCGAGGGCAGGGCACGCGTGGTGGCCGTCGCCGACCCGCTGGCGGCCCGCCGGGAACGTTTCCCCGATGCCGCCCACTACGCCGACTGGCGCGAGCTGGCCGCCCTCCCCCGCCAGGCCGACGCCGTGATCATCGCCACCATGGACGCCGACCACGTCGAGCCCGCGGTCCGCTTCGCCGAGCTCGGCTACCACATCCTGCTGGAGAAGCCGATGGCGGTCTCCGAGCAGGACTGCCGCACGATCGTGGCCGCCGCGGAGAAGGCCGGCACCGTCTTCGCCGTCTGCCACGTGCTGCGCTACACGCCCTACACCCGGACGCTCAAGCGGCTGCTCGACGCGGGCACCATCGGCGAGATCGTCAGCGTGCAGCACCTGGAACCGGTCGGCTGGTGGCATCAGGCCCACTCCTACGTGCGCGGCAACTGGCGGCGTACCGACGAGTCGACCTTCATGCTGCTCGCCAAGTCCTGCCACGACCTCGACTGGCTCGTGCACATCATGGGCAGGCAGGTCACCCGGGTCTCCTCCTTCGGCGGGCTCAAGCACTTCCGCCCGGAGAACCGCCCCGAGGGGGCCGCCGACCGCTGCCTGGACTGCGCGGTCGAGAGCACCTGCCCCTACTCCGCGCCCCGCCTCTACCTGCCGCTCGCCGGGCGCGAGAGCTGGCCGCTGACCGTGATCACCGAGGACGTCTCGGCGGCGGGCGTCCGCGAGGCGCTGCGCACCGGCCCGTACGGCAGATGCGTCTACGCCTGCGACAACGACGTCGTGGACCACCAGGTGGTCAACATGGAGTTCGAGGGCGGCGCGAGCGCGGCGTTCACCATGACCGCGTTCACCCCCCAGCAGCACCGCCAGACCCGGATCTTCGGCACGCACGGCTCCATCGAGGGCGACGGCGTGCTGCTGAGGGTGACCGACTTCGTCACGGGCGAGACGTCCGTCGTCGACAGCTCCGCCACCGGCGACGGTACGGCCGGCGGCGGCCACGGCGGCGGCGACGAGGGCCTGATGGCGGCGTTCCTGAACGCGGTCGAGACCGGAGACCGCTCGGCCGTGCTGTCCTCGCCCGGCGAGAGCCTGCACAGCCACCTGATCGCCTGGGCGGCCGAGAGGTCCCGCCTCGACGGCACCACCGTCACCTTGGAAGGAACCCCCCGATAATGCACGGTAAGAAGATCCCGGCCGCTCTGGTCGCGGGACTGCTGGGCCTCGGCCTGGCGGCCTGCGGCGGGCAGGGAGCCGGAACCCCCAGCACGCAGAAGCCGGCCGACGGCGGGCGCGGCCCGCTCACGTTCGCCAGCGGCAAGTTCGAGGCCGAGGCCACGCAGAAGATCGTCGACACCTGGAACGCCGCCCACCCGAACGAGAAGGTCACCTCGGTCCTGCTGCCGGAGAGCGCCGACGAGCAGCGCCGCAAACTCATCCAGAACGCCCAGACCAAGTCCGACTCCTTCGACGTCCTGCTCATCGACGCCGTGTGGACCGGCGAGTTCGCCGCCAACCGCTGGGCCGACGAGCTGACCGGGCCGCGCTTCGACGTCACCGGCTTCCTTCCCCCGTCCGTCGAGACCGGCAAGTACCGGGGCAAGCTCTACGCGATGCCGCTGTTCACCGGCACCGGGCTGCTCTACTACCGCAAGGACCTGGTCAAGGAGCCGCCCAAGACCTGGGACGAGATGAAGAAGATCTGCGCCGAGGTGCTGCCGAAGCAGAAGGGCATGTCCTGCTACGGCGGGCAGTTCGACAAGTACGAGGGCCTGACCGTCAACTTCGCCGAGGCGGTCAACTCGGCCGGCGGCCAATTCCCCGAGGTCAGCAGCGAGTCGGCCAAGCAGGCCGCGCGGTTCCTGGCCGACGGCTTCAGCTCCGGGATGATCCCCAAGGAGGCGGTCACGTACAAGGAGGAAGAGGGGCGCGTCGCCTTCCAGGAGGGCAAGCTGCTCTTCTACCGCAACTGGGCCTACATGTACGAGGCCGCCAACAAGACCGACGGCTCCAGCAAGGTCGCCGGCAAGTTCGACGTGGCGCCGATCCCCGGGCTGAACGGGCCGGGCGCCGGCACGCTCGGCGGCAACAACCTGGCCCTGTCGGCCTTCTCCAAGCACAAGGAGACGGCCAAGGACTTCATCGCCTTCGTCACCTCGGCCGAGCAGGAGAAGGCGTTCGCGCTCATCAACTCCACGCCCATGGCCAGGGCCTCGCTCTACGAGGACCCCGAGCTGATCAAGAAGTACCCGTACCTGCCCGCGCTCAAGGAGGGCATCCTGGCGGCCAAGCCGCGGCCTTCCGCGGTCAAGTACGGCGACGTCACCGCGGCCATCCAGGAGTCGGCGTACGCGATCGTCTCCGGGACCAAGCCCGTCGACCAGGCGCTCGCCGAGATGCAGTCCGCGCTGGGCCCCCTGCTCAAGTGATCCGCACCCGGCAGAATCTCCTCGGCTGGGGGATGGTCTCGCCGACGCTGGTCGTACTGGCGCTGGTGGTGTTCTATCCCCTGGTCGCGGCGATGCGCGAATCCTTCTACACCAGCGGTCAGACGCTCGACGCCGACGGCTTCGTGGTCGAGGGCGAGCGGTTCGCCGGCGCGGCCAACTACGCCGGCGTCCTCGGCGAGCGCTTCCTCAACGCCACGCTCAACACCACGCTGTTCACGGTCGCGACGGTGGCGATGGAGGTCGTGCTCGGCGTCGCGATGGCGCTGGTCATGCACCGCGCCTTCCGCGGGCGCGCGTTCCTGCGGGCCAGCATCCTGGTGCCGTGGGCGGTGCCGACCGCGGTCTCCGGCCTCATGTGGAAGTGGATCTTCCAGGCGGACGGCGTCGCCAACACGATCCTCGGCACCCAGATCCTCTGGACCGCCGACGGCGCGTGGGCCAAGCTGGCCGTGATCATCGCCGACGTGTGGAAGACGTCGCCGTTCGTCGGCCTGCTGGTGCTGGCCGGGCTGCAGATCATCCCCGCCGAGGTGTACGAGGCCGCCCGCGTGGACGGCGCCTCCGCCGGGCAGCGGTTCTGGCGGATCACGCTCCCGCTGGTCAAACCGGCGCTGCTGGTGGCGGTGCTGTTCCGGCTCATGGACGCCTTGCGGGTCTTCGACCTGCCGTACGTGCTCATCGGACCCCGCAAGGCTTCGGTCGAGACGCTGTCCGGGCTGATCTGGGACGAGGCCACCCGCGTCCACTACGGCCCCGCCTCCGCCTACGGCACCGCCCTGTTCGTCTACATCGCGGTGATCGCGTTCGTGTTCGTGAAGCTGCTGGGCGCCGACCTGCTGAGCGACGTCCGGGCCCGCAAGAAGGAGTCGCGCGATGCTGCTGCGTAGAGCGGGCCTGGCGGGCATCGCCCTGTACTGCCTGGTGCCCTTCTACTGGATGGTGGTCTCCAGCTTCCGCCGTACCTCCGACATCTACGACAAGTCGCCGGTGCCGGTGCCGTGGTCGCTGGAGAACTACGCCGCCGTCTTCGCCGAGGGCATGGGTTTCGGCCGCGCGCTGGGCAACAGCCTGCTGGTCGCCTCCGTCACGACCGCCGTGACGCTGCTCGTGGGCACGATGACCGCGTACGCCCTGGCCCGGCTGACCTTCCGCGGCAAGAACCTCATTCTCGCCCTGATCATCGCCGTGTCCATGTTCCCCGGGGCGCTGCTGATCGTGCCGCTGCTGAAGCTGTTCACCACGATCGGCTGGATCAACACCTACCAGGCGATGATCGTCCCTTCGATGTCGTTCGCCCTGCCGCTGACCGTGTGGAACCTGACCGTCTTCTTCCGCCAGCTCCCCCTGGAACTGGAGCAGGCCGCCATGATCGACGGCTGCACGGCCTTCGCCGCCTTCCGCCGCGTCCTGCTCCCCCTGGCCGCACCCGGCGTCTTCACCACCGCGATCATCGCGTTCATCTGCACGTGGAACGAGTTCATCATCGCCGTGACCATGGTCAACGACCAGGCGACGCAGACCGCCACGGTCCGCATCGCCCAGTTCACCGGCGCGGCCAAGTTCGACACCCCGTTCGGCACGCAGATGGCCGCGGGCGTCCTGGTGACGATCCCGCTGGTCCTGCTGGTTCTGTTCTTCCAGCGCCGCATCGTCGCCGGCCTCACGGCGGGCGCCCTGAAGTAGCCCTCACCAGCTGACCGGCAACGCCCGCACACCGCCGGTCACCGACGAACGATCACACTCGACCTCCTCCGCCGGTACGGCCAGCCGCAACGCCGGCAGGCGCGCCAAGACCGTGGTGAGCACCTGGTGCAGCAGCAGCCGGGTCAGGTGCGCGCCCAGGCAGTAGAACTTGCCGTGCCCGAAGCCGAGGTGCGGGTTGGGCACGCGGTCGATCAGGAACGCGCCGGGATCGCGGAACCAGCGCCCGTCCCGGTTGGCGGCCTGCATCGACAGGACCACCAGGTCACCCGCGCGGATCCTGGCCGCACCCAGGTCGATGCCGGCCGTCGCGTACCGGGGGATCCAGCTGCCACCCGGCACCGCCACCCGCATGATCTCCTCGACCGTGGAGGGGACCAGGCCGGGATCGCCCACCAGCCGCCGCCGCTGTGCCTGATCGGCCAGCAGGTACAGCAGCCCGTAGCCGATCCGCGCCGCGACCGTCTCGTACTCCACCAGCCCCACGTGGCCGCACAGGACGTCGGTGGCCGCCTCGGTGCCGAGCGCGGCCAGCCGGGTGATCGCGTCCTCACCCGCCCTGCCCCGCTCCCGCTCGACCATCCGGCTCATCGCCGCGCGCACCCCACCGGGCTGTTCCGCCATCCGTCCCGGCGCGCGTAGCCAGTGGGAGCGCCACCGGCAGAGCTCCCACTCCTGTTCCGGTACGCCCACGAAGCCGAAGACCGCCCGCATGGCGTACGGCAACGCCAGTTCCGCGTACAGGTCGGCGGTCGAGTCTCGGGCCACGAGCTTGGACAGGATCTCATCGAGCACGGCCTGGGCCCGCGCCCGCTCCGCGGCCACCCGGCGCCTGCCGTAAGCCGGTAAAAGCAGCGCGCGCAGGCGCCGGTGGTCGGCCATCTCGCCGTGAACGTCGCCCGGCGGGTCGAACAACCGCGCCGGCCACAGGCGCGGGGCGCACGCGGGATCGGGGTGCGCCCGGCCGATGCGCCGGTCGGCGCAGAGCGCGCGCACGTCGGGGTAGCGGGTCACCAGCCAGCCGGCCTGCCCGGCGGCGGTGCGCACGCGGACGGGACCCTCCCGAGCGCGAAGACGCTCGAACTCGGGAGGCTCGGCGAAGGGAGAGGGCGCCGTGAAGGGCATCGGCCCGAACTCCTCTGACACGGCGCGGTCCCCCTGGCTGGAAGATTCCTCTGGCGCGGTCGCTCAGCCCTGTCGCTCAGCTCTGTTGCTCAGCCCTGTCGCTCAGCTCTGTCGCTCAGCTCTGTCGCTCAGCTCTGTCGCTCAGCTCGTACGGCCGCTCCCCGCCGGCCGGAGCGCCTCGGCGACGTCCACGATCGCCTCGACGAACGCGGGAATCGAGTCCTTGTGGAAGCGCAGATAGAGGCCGGGTTCAACCAGTTCGAGCTCGGTCAGGATGGGGTTTCCCGCCGCGTCGTCGGCCATGTCGACCCGGGCGTACAGGAGCTTGTCCGCGTCGGGCACGGTGCTCAGCACCCGGTCGGCGAGATCCCGTTCGGCGGCGGTCGGCTGCCAGGGCTCGGTGCCGGGGTGCGCGTCCCTGGGCTCGTCGTAGCGCAGGCCGGGCGCGAGGACAGCCCGCTTGCGGATGGCGTGAAGGAAGCGGTTGCGGACGAAGACCAGCGCCCGCTCCCCGCTCACGTCGATACGCGAGAGGTACGGCTGGACCATCGCGGTGACCCCGTCTGCATGGATGCGTTCGACGTGGGCGGCGGCGCGGTCCCGATCGGCGGGGGTGTAGCGGGCCGCGAAGCGCGCTCCGGCCCCCACGGCCGGTTTGACCACGAAGTCGTGCCCGGCGGGCAGGTCGGCCGCCGAACCGGGGACCAGGTAGGTGGTCGGCACCACGGGCACCTTCTGCTCACGCAGTTCGAGCAGGTACTCCTTGCGGGCGTTCCAGTGGATGATCTCCGGTGGATTGGCCACGCGGGTGCGCTCCGCGCAGCGGTCGACCCACGCCAGGAACTCGGCCGAACGCCAGGAGTAGTCCCACGGAGAGCGGACGACGGCGAGATCGAAACAGGACCAATCGATTTCTGGATCGTCCCAATGGGTGATTTCCGCTTCGGCTTCGACCTCGTCGAAGGCCGCGTGCAGCAGCGGCATATCCAAATCCGGATTGACTTCTGGTCGCGGTCTGGCGGTCACCAAGGCAATGCGCGCATGAGCCATGTGCACCCGTCCTTTGGAAATCGGCCGCCCTTATAGAACCATGACAATTGGGCGCGGGCAACGATTCTCTAGGGCAGATGTCTATGAGGAATGGCGGAGGGACTCCTGGATGTTAGTAAGGTTTCGGCTCGCGTGCAGGGAGTCCGGATGATGCGCGCCCAAAACCTTGATGCTGCGGTCGCGGGTTTCCTTCTGCAGGCGGAAGGCCTCCTCGGAACGGCCCATCGTGTGGAGGGTCTCGGCCAGGCTCGTGGCCGACTGCAGCGTGTGCGGGTGATCTTCACCGAGTGTCCGGCGCCGGCGGCTCAGCGCCTCGATCTGCAGGGTGTGCGCCCGGTCGTGGTCGCCCAGGGTCCGCAGGTCGACCGCGAGGTTGTTGGCCGAGCGCAGGGTGTCGGGGTGATCGTCGCCCAGCACCTCCCGGTAGCGGGCGTGGGTCTCTTCGTGCAGGTCGCGGGCTTCCTCGAAGCGGCCGAGCGCGTGAAGCGCCACCGCCAGGTGGTTGGCGGAGTGAAGGGTGTGCGGGTGCCTCGGGCCAAGGACGCGCTCATAGCGCTCGAAGGCGTCCTTCTGTAACGCGTAGGCCTCCCGGTCGCGGCCCAGCAGGTGCAGGTTGATCGCGGATCCGTGCTTGAGCCGCAGGGTCAGGGGGTCGTCGGCGCCCAGTTCCGCCTCCGCCTCGTGCGTCGCCTGCCCGTAGAGACGGGCCGCGTCCGCGTAGTCGCCCTGTTCGCGCAGCGCCCTGGCCAGGTCGCGGGCGGCGGCGAGGGTCTGCGCGTGCCGGGGTCCGAGTGTCTTCTGCCACTGCGAGTAGAGCTGGGCGGAGAACCTGGCGCTGGCCTGGGCCTCGCCCCGCTCGATCAGGTACCAGCCGGCGTCGCAGGCCATCTCCCGCAGGTCGTGGTCGCCGGAGGCGTCCGGGGCGACGGCGAACAGGTGCGGAACCATGCGTGACCAGGCGGCCCAGCCGGCGGGATCCTCCGGGTCGCCGGGCCGGTAGCGGGCCAGCAGCGCCCTGGCGTGCTCCAGGACGATCTCCTGCTCGGCAGAGGGCAGGTGGTCGCGGATGATGCTCTGGGTGAGCCGGTGCAGCCGGAGCCCGCCGCGCGCGCCGACCGCCAGGCCGAAGCGGCTCAGCGAGCCGACGCCCCGGCGCAGGGCGAGCGCGTCGTCCTCGGCCGCCGTCAGGCCGTCCAGCGGGCCCTTCCCTGTCGCGGCCGGGTGTGCGCCGACCAGCCATTCCACGGGGATCGTGTCCGGGGCGAGGAAGGAGCAGATCCGGGCCAGCGCCAGGCCGACCGGTTCGTGCCTGGCCAGCCGTTCGATGGTCAGGCCCACGGCCGCGGCCAGTGAGTGCGGGTACTCGCCCGCCGCGCCCTCGCTCAGCACTTCCTTCGGCCGTGAGCGCAGCAGCCCCAGGTAGTCGCCCGGGGCGGTCGCGGTCTCGGCCAGAAAGGTGCCGGCCTGCACCAGCGCGAGCGGGAGGTCGCCGAGTTCGGCGGCCAGCGCCGCCGCCTCGGAACCCCCCAGGTCCGGGCCGTGGCTGCGGATCAGCTGGACCGACTCGGCACGCTCCATCACGTTCACCGGGACGGTGACGGCCAGGTGCTCCCAGCCGCCCACCCGGGAGGTGATCACCACGTGTCCCGGGCCTCCGGGCAGCCACCGGCGGACCAGCCCGGGATCCTCGGCGTTGTCGATCAGCAGCAGCCAGCCGGAGTGCTGGCGCAGGTGCGCCTTGAGCAGGGCGACGGCGCTGCCCGAGTCGACGTCGGGGATCGCCAGCCCCAACTGGACCGACAGCTCCGCCAGTTGCTTGCCGATCAGCATCGGGTCCTCGGCGTCGATCCACCACACGACGGAGTAGTCGGCGGCGAACTGGTGCGCGTACTCGATCGCGATCTGTGTCTTGCCCACGCCGCCCCAGCCGCGCAGCACCTGGACCTTGGCCAGGCCGCCGGTGCGGAAGCGGCGGCCCAGTTCGGCGATGACCTCTTCCCTGCCGGTGAACTCGGGGTTGCGCGGCTCGACGTTCCAGACGGTGGGCAGCATGCCGGTCGCGGGCGGAGCACCGGTGGCGTAGCGGGCGAGCGCGGCCTCCACCGTGGCGGTCATGGGATCGGCGTCGCCGAGCGTCTCCCTGCAGTCGGCCAGCAGTTCCCCCAGCAGCGACGGGGCGGAGGGGGCGCCGCGCCGGGCCAGGATCATCGCCCGCTCGTGTCGCAGGCTCAGGCACGCGGACGACTTGTCGCAGGCGGCGCCCCGGCACAGCTCCACGACACCGCCGGAGACCTGCTCGGCCAGTTCGTGTTGTCCGGACTCGGCGAGGACGGACACCGCCTGATGCAAGATCGGGACAATCTCCTCCAGCCGCGCGCCGTGCTCGGACATCCGCCGCCGTTCCCGGACCAGGTCCTCGCCCAGGCGGTCGGCCAGTTCCCTGGCCTCCCTCAACGGCAGCTCTCCGCCGGCCGCGCGGGCCACGTCCGTGACGGCGCCCGCGTTGTACTCGGCGGCCAGCCGATTCCACACCTGAAGCCAGGTCACCTGCTCGGTGGCCGGCACGTCACAGACGTTGAGAAAGGTAATCAGAAAGGCCTTCGTTGGGAACTTACGCCCGTTGAGTACTTCCCCCAGTGTTGTGCGGGGCAGGGAGCCGCCGGCGGAGACCGCACGTTTCTCCAGATCTCGATAGGCCGGCATATCCGCGCGCGCACGCAGTATCCGCATAAGTCGCGCCAAGTCTTCCTTTGTCGCAACCTTTGTCACGGCGGAGGCAAGGTCGGCCGACTCTTCTCCCATAACGCCTCATTGAGCTGTCCGCGATTGTCCAAGCTTGTCCGCAACAGTACGCGAATTGTCCGCCCATTAGCACCCACTCCACATTTATGTGACCGCTATCGCGGGGAAAAGCCTGACCTATTCTCCGCGAACGCGTCCCCGCGTGTCCTGTCCCATCCGCGAGTGGCGCGGATCCAGCACGATCTTGTCCACCGCTCTGGCGGGACAGTCGCGCGCGAGCGTTCATGGACGCAGGTAAGGAGGTTCCGGGATGGATCTGAAGCACGTGTTCGACGCCCTGGGCGGCAGCTCGGGATATCTGGTCGCGGGGGTCGCCGCCATTGTTCTGGTCGTCCTCGTCGGCGCGTACCGGCAGGGCAGGTCGATCGAGTTCTGGCCGCCGCGGGTGGGACCGCGCGAGGAGGCGCTCGCCCCGGCGGCGGCGAACGACGACGAGGCCGTCCAGCTCTTCGAGACCACGCAGGCGCGCGACTTCTACCAGGCGATCGCCCCCAACTACGACCAGCGCAACTCCGCCAACCTGCTGGAGACCCACCGGGCGGTCATCAGGCTGCTGGTCGGCCTCCGCGACGCCAAGCCCAGCCTCCGCGTCCTCGATCTGGGCGGCGGTTCCGGCAAGAACGTCGCGACGCACTTCTTCCTCGACACCTCGATGCGCTGGACCTACGTGGACTTCTGCCCGGGCATGGCCGAGCAGTTCCAGCGCCATCTGGCGGGTCAGCCGCTCTACGAGCGCACGAAGATCCTCGTCGAGGACATCAACCGGGTCCGCGACCGCATCGCGCCCCGGTCGCAGGATGTGATTCTGCTCAACCTCGTCCTGTCCTCGATGCCGGAAATGCCGGACTTCGGGCGGCTGGCCGGTCTGCTCGCGCCGGGCGGAACGCTGATCGTCTGCGACATCGACCCCGGCTACACCGAGGCTCACCCGCTCTACCAGGCCACTTCCACCAGTGGCGCCAAGGTCGGTCTCCGCACCCGGGCCGTCCCGCCGCTCGCCGTCGGCGCCAGGGCGGACGAGGCCGGACTCCAGCTCAGCGCCATGCGGCAGGTCTACGCCGACCGCCTCTACTCCTTCGTCGCCGTGTTCGTCAACGGCACGCGCGTACGCGGCGGGATCACCGAGCGCCCCGCCGTCGAGGCGCCCGCCTCGTGAGGAGCGGGCGTCATGACGGGGTGGGCGTGGGATCCGGATCGGGTTCGCCCGGATCCGGGCCGGTCTGCCCCTCGACGCCCACGGTGATGACGATCGTCCGGCCGGGCTGGGCACACCGGCCCGCCGGCACGTTCTGCGCCAGCACCGTGTCCACCTCGCCGGGCTCGGTCACGATCTGTACCCGCTGCTCCACGGCGAACCCCGCCGCCTTCAGCCCCGCGACCGCGCTCTCCCTGCCCTTGCCGACCACCGCGGGAACCTCGGCCCCGTGCTGCGTGACGACCAGCGCCACCGCGCTGCCGCCCGCCACCCGGCTGCCCGCGGCGGGCTCCGAGGACAGCACCCGCCCGCCCGGCTGCGCCGAGCAGGCCCGGCTCACCACACCGGTCTCCAGCCCGGCCCGCCCGAGCGCGAGCTCAGCCGCCTTCCTGCTCAACCCCTTCAGCTCCGGTACGGCCAGCCCCGCCGACACGTCCAGATCGACCTCCGCCCCCTTGGCCAGCAACGCACCCGCGGCGGGACGGCTGGCCAGCACGCGGCCGATCCGCTGCTTGGAGTCCACCTCGTTGAACGTCCCCGCGCTGAGCCCGGCCCGCCTGAGCGCCTTCACCGCCGCGGAACGATCCAGCCCCACCACGCTCGGCACCCCCACCCCTACCGGCTCCACCCTCGGCGGTGGTGGAGCCGGTTCGGTGGCGCCCCCTCGTACCTTCTGCTCCTGCCGTTCCCGCGACGGGGAGGGCTCGGCGAGTTGCGGCAGCAGCAGCGCGGGCGCGGAGCCGCTGGGCTGCGCGGCCGCCTGGGGAGCCGGGCCGTCGCCGGAGCGGAAGGCCGGAACCAGCAGCGTCACCAGCACCGCCGCGCTCACCAGCAGCGCGCAGGAGACCGCGAGGCCCGCGCGGTTGGCGGCGCTGGCCCGCCGGCCGGCGCGCACGTCCTGTGTGTCCTGGCTCACCGCCACCGGACCGCTCGCGGCGGCGACCGGCGCGGCGGGCAGGTGGTAGACGGCGGAATCGGCCCCGACGGCCGCCCCCGTCGTCTCGGGCTCGGCCATCGGGACCGCCCCCGAGCGCAGCAGGTGCGGCGGAGGTGAGCGCAGCACCTCCGCCGGCACCTCGTCGGACGCCGGCGCCCCGCCGGAGTCGCCGAGCAGCGCGTACAGCAGGTCGCGGCTCGACGGCCGGTTGCGCGCGTCCTTGTCGAGGCAGGCCGCCACCAGATCGCGCAGGTACCCGTCCAGCCGCCCGAGCTCCGGCGGCGCGGTGAGGATGCGATGCAGCACCGGCGCCACGGAGTCCTGCCCGAACGGCGCGCTGGCGTTGGCCGCGAAGCACATGGTGGCGCCCCACGAGAACACGTCGGCCGCACCGGTGACCAGCGCGGCGGTGATCTGCTCCGGCGCCATGTAGGCGGGCGTGCCCACCCCGCGCCCGCTCTGCGTGGCCGCGGCGTCCAGCACCCGCGCCAGCCCGAAGTCGATCACCCGGGGTCCGTCCGGGCCGAGCAGCACGTTCTGCGGCTTGAAGTCGCGGTGCACGATCCCGGCGCGGTGGATGGCCGCCAGCGCTGTCGCGGTCCCGACCGCGAGCCGCTCCAGCGCGCCGCCGCTCTTGGGCCCGGTGAGCGCGACCTCCCGATACAGCGAAGGACCGTCGACGAACTCACTCACGATGTACGGCCGGCCCTCGTCGAACCCGGCGTCCGCCACCTGGGCGGTGCAGAACCGCGCGACGTGCTTGGCCAGCTCCACCTCGCGTAAGAACGCCGCCTGCTCGTCCCCCACCGGACCGTGGAGCAGTTTGATCGCGTATCGTTCCTCGCCCCTCATCCCGAGGAACACCACGCCCTGGCCGCCTTCGCCCAGCCGGCCGGACAGTGTGTAGTCGCCCAGTTGCCGCGGGTCCCCCGAATTGAGCGGCTGCGTGTCAGGCACAAGGGCCTCCCCTCGCCGCCACCCGGTACTCATTCCACTGAAAGCAACCAATGCCGGACAGTCAACGCGGGGGGCCCAATCGGCACACGACCGTGACACATCCGGTCAGGACGGGCGGCTTACCTTGCCCGAATAGGTGACATCGGTGTCACCACGGCGAGTCACCCTGATCACCGCCTGGTCGGTGTCGCCGCCGCTGGGGAACATCCGGAGGGTGCCGGGGTAGCACTCCTCGCCGCGTACGTTGTCGAGGGTGTAGACCATCGCGCTGGAGGTCCTGGCCAGGCGGCCGGAGCAGCGCAGGTCGGCGCCCCACCGCATGGCGGAGTCGCCCTCGCCCGCCAGCTTGATCTCCACCGGGAACACGCGGCCCGCGCTGGGGTGATCGGCCGACCCGGTCCAGGTGCCCGCCAGCCCGGGACTCTGCGCGCCACGCAGCCACAACCCGAACCCCGCGACCCCGGCCAGCACCCCCAGGACGGCCACGGCGACCTGCCACCTCGCCACCCGCCGCCGGCCACGCCCCTGCCCAGCACCCGCACCCGCACCCGCACCCGCACCCACGACACCGGAACCCGGAACGCCCGCAACCGTCAGCCCCGCACCCTCGATGCCGGAACCCGAAACCCCCGCACTCGGCACCCCCGCACTCGGCACCCCGGCACTCGGCACCCCGGCGCTCGGCAGACCCGCGTTCGGGTGGCCCGCCCCGAGGCCGGGCCGGGGTACATCCCCCGGTCCGGGTGTCGTCGTGGTGGAGTCCTCCGGGCCGGGAGGTCCGGGTGCCGTCGTGGTGGAGTCCTCCGGGCCGATCGGGAGGGTGTCGCCCTCTCCCGTGGCCGAGACGTTCCCCGCGGGCACGCCGGCCCGCGGGTCGGTGGTGTCGACGGCGGCCCTGGCCCCCGAGGTCAGGACGTCCCGGACGTCCAGCCCTTCCTGGTCCAGCAGGAGGCTCAGGACCTCCTCCGCCCGGGGCCGCTCGCCGGGCGATCGGGCCAGGCACGCCTCCACGATCTCGCGCAGCCGCCCGGTCAGCGTGCCCAGGTCGGGCCGGCCGTACAGGATGCGGGCGAGGATCTCCTGGTAGGTGTCGGCGCGGTAGGCGTGGCGGCCGTTGGCGGTGTAGGCGAGGGTGAGGGCCCAGGCGTACAGGTCGGCCGGCGGGCCGGCGGACTCGCCCTCGATGCGCTCGGGCGCCAGGTACGCGGGCGTGCCGACGGGGATCTGGTTGGTGGTGGCGGCGCTGTCCATGAGGCGGGAGACGCCGAAGTCGATGACCCTCGGCCCGTCCAGGCTGAGCAGGACGTTGCCCGGCTTGAAGTCGCGGTGCACGACCCCGGCGCGGTGGATGGCGCTCAGCGCGGTGGCGGTGCCGATGGCCAGCCGGTCGAGCGAGCCGCCGGTCCTCGGCCCCTTGGCCACGACGTGGTCGCGCAGGGACACGCCGTCCACGTACTCGCTGACGATGTACGGCCGGTCGTCCTCAAGGGAGGCGTCGAGCACCTGCGCCGTGCAGAACGGCGCCACCCGGCGCACCGCCTCCACCTCGCCGAGGAAGCGCCGGCGCGCCTCGGGGTCGGCGGCCACGCTGGCGTGCAGCAGCTTGATCGCGACCTGCGCGCCCGCCCGGGTCTGGCCGAGGAAGACGACGCCCTGCCCGCCCTGGCCGAGCCGCCCCGCCAGCAGGTAGGAGCCCAGCCGGCGCGGGTCGCCCGCCCGAAGCTCCGCCAATCGCGACATAGCGCGTAATTATGACAGGAAGCGTTCCGCGTAGGAGTCGAGCACCGGCAGCACCCGGCCGGCCGGACCGCTCGGCAACGTGGCCACAACCTCCTCGATGCCCAGCTCGGCGAAGTAGCCGAGCTTCTCCGGGGTGGGCAGGGTCCCGATCGGGATGACCTCGGCCATGGGACGCCCGGCCTTCTCGCAGGCCTCGCGCAGCGCGGGCAGTGCCGCCTTGATGCCCTTGCCGCCGATCGGCATCCACCCCTCGGCGTACTCGGCGACGTGCGCGAACATCTTTGGCCCCGCCGCGCCGCCCACGTACACGGGCGGCCCCGAGACGGGCTTGGGCCACGACCACGACGCCTCGACCCCCTCGAAGGAGGCCACCTCCTCGCTCCACAGCGCGCGCATCGCCAGCACGTTGCGCCGCGCGACCTCCCGCCTGTCCCGGTACGGCACGCCGTGGTTCTCGATCTCCTCGACGTTCCACCCGAACCCGATCCCGAGCATCACCCGCCCGCCGGACAGGTGGTCGAGCGTGGCCACGGCCTTGGCGGTGACGATCGGCTCGCGCTGGGCGGCGAGCAGGATGGCGGTGCCGAGCCGGATCCGCGTGGTCACCGCGGCCGCGGCGCCGAGGGCGACGAGCGGGTCCACGGTGCGCTTGTACTCCTCCGGCAGCACGGCCTGCCCGCCGGCCGGCGGCGTACGACGCGAGACGGGGATGTGCGTGTGCTCGGGCAGGAGCAGCGAGGCGAAGCCGCGCTCCTCGGCGGCCCGCGCCAGCTCCGGCACCGGCATCGCCAGATCGGTGGAGAACATCGTGACGCCCAGCCGCATTGCCGACCTCCCATGTCAACCAAGCGATTGCTCGGCTAAGATTCTTAGAGTAGCTTGCCGGTCAGAGAAACGCCCCGCGGAAAGAGGACTCCCGGTGAAGTTTTCCATCTTCCTGAACCCGCAGATTCCAGGCTCCGGATATGCCGCCGAGGAGAACGCCAAAGCCAAACGGCCCATCGGACGGGACACCGAGTCATACCAGCGACTGCTGCACGAGGTGCGGGAGATCGCCGTCCACGCCGACCAGATCGGCTTCGACGCGCTCATGATGACCGAGCACCACTTCCATTCGGAGGGGATGGAGTTCTCGGTCAACCCGCTGATGTTCCTCACCGACCTCGCGGCCCGCACCGAACGCATCCTGCTGGCCCCCCTCGGCATGGTCCTGCCCGCCTGGGACCCGATCAGGGCCGCGGAGGACGTGGCGCTGCTCGACCAGTTCTCCAAGGGACGGCTGCGCCTGGGCGTCGCCCGCGGCTACCAGAACCGCTGGATGAACGTCCTGGGCCAGCGCTGGCACGCCGCCGCGGCCCGCTCGGACGGCTCGGCGTCGGACACGCGCAACTTCGACGTGTTCGGCGAGGTCCTGAAGATCATGAAGATGGCCTGGACCCAGGAGACGCTGCGCTACAAGTCCGACGTGCTGGACTACGAGGTGCCCTTCCCCTTCGACGGCATCGAGGGCTGGCCGGCGCAGGAGTGGACGAAGACCTTCGGCGCGCCCGGGGAACTCGACGACGACGGCAAGGTCCAGGCGGTCTCCGTCTGCCCGCGGCCGTACCAGAACCCCCACCCGGAGCTGTGGCAGCCGTTCACGATCTCCGACCGCTCGGTCATCCGCGCCGCCCAGGAGAACATCCTGCCCTGGATGTTCACCCCCAACCCCGACGACCACGCCGCCAAGGCCAAGCTCTACCAGGAGGAGTCCGCCCGGCAGGGCCGCGACTACAAGCTGGGCGAGCACACCGGCATCCTCAAGATCGTCGGCATCGCCGACACGACCGAGGAGGCCATCAACACCTTCGGCCGCAGCATCCCCAAGGACTTCGCCGCCTTCTTCGGCCCCTTCGGCTACCTGGAGGTGCTGCGCAAGAAGGAGGACGAGAAGCACAAGCCCATCTCCCCGGAGAAGGGCGACGCCAAGCGCATGAACGACGTCGAGATGGCCCTGTTCGGCACCCCCGACGACGTCAAGCGCGGCATCCAGCGCATGCTCGACCGGATGCCCGACCTGGAGTGGTTCGGCCTGTACATGCAGGGCCAGCAGGGCGTGCTGCCGCTCGACACGGTCAAGCGCAACCTGGAGATGTTCGCCACCAAGGTCATCCCGGAGTTCCAGTGAGGTTCTGGCTGGGGGCCTCGTTCGTCCCCACCGACCAGTTCGTGGAGCTGGCGCGGGCCGCCGAGCGCTGCGGGTTCGACACGCTGACGCTCTCCGACCATATCTTCTACGCCGACTTCGCCTCGCCGTACCCCTATTCCAAGAGCGGCAGGCCGCGCTGGAACGCCGGCACCCACTGGCCGGACACGTGGGTCACGATCGGCGCGATGGCGGCGGTGACCAGCACGCTGCGCTTCTCCCCCAACGTCTACATCGCGCCGGCCCGCGACCTGTTCACCGTGGCCAAGCAGGTCTCGACGGCGGCGGTGCTGTCGGGCGAGCGGGTGACGTTCGGGGTCGGGGTGGGCTGGTGCAAGGAGGAGTTCCAGGCGACCGGCCAGGACTTCCACACCCGGGGACGGCGGCTGGACGAGATGATCCCGGCCCTGCGGGAGCTGTGGACGGGCTCGGCGGTCAAGCTGGACGGCCTGCCCGAGCTGTCCATCTGCCCGACGCCGTCCGGGAACATCCCGGTCTACGTCGGCGGTGACAGCGAGGCCGCGCTCACCCGCGCCTGCCGGCTCGGCGACGGGTGGATCGGCAACCGGATCTACACCGAGGAACAACTCGACCCCGTCCTGGCCAAGCTGCCGAAGGACCGCCCGTTCGAGGTCGTCGCGCCGCTGGCGGTGATGCCGGACGCCGCCGTCTACCGGCGCTTCGCCGCGAAGGGCGTCACCGCCACCATGGCCGCCCCGTGGTGGCTGGCCACGCCCGAGGAGAAGGCCGAGTACGGCGAAGGCACCCTGGAGCTCAAGATCGCCACCATGGAGCGCTTCGCCGAGGAGGTCATCGCGAAGTTCTAGCCTTGATCGACGACAGGATGGCCCAGCGCACCAGCCCGCTGCCCAGCCGGATCACCGCCCAGTAGCGCAGGAAGGCCCGGCGGGCGTCCGGGCTGGTGGCCGCCACCCTGGTCTCGGTCACCAGCCTGATACGCCCCGGCCCGGCCTCTTCCAGCACGAAGCTGAAGGTGCCCTTCGCGTACCCGGGGCGGTCGAAGGCGGTGAACTCCTCGGCGGTGCCGACCGAGTCGACGCCCTTCGAGCGGCCGAGCCTCCACCACTGGCCGACGGTGCCGAGCACGACCTCGCGGCCCGTCTCCTCCGCGAGCGGTGTGAAGGCGGGCATGTCCCGCTGCTCGTGCCCGTTCAGCAGCCTGGAGACCAGGTTCCGGAGCGCGAACAGCGGTTTCGCCAGGCGGATGTCGGAGGGGTCCGGCCGCCTGATGGCCTCCCACACCCGCTCGCGGGGCGCGGTGATCACGATCGCGTGCCGTTCGGACGCGTCCGGAACCGGGATGAACCCCTCAGCCAGCGTCGGCATGTGCGACCTCGCGCTCAAGGTTGTCGAGAAGCCCTTCGAGCGCCTTGTCGTGATGGCGGCGGATGATCAGCGGCCAGAGCAGCGCGAACATCCCCGACAGCCGCCCCTTGAGGTGATGGCGCACCAGCGTGCCGCCCTCTACCGGGAACAGCTCGAAGCCGTGCCCGCCGCTGATCGTCTTGCCGAGGTCGAACCAGAGCTTGCGGCCGGGCTCGACGACCGCGACCCGGTAGCGGGCACGGTCGTGCCGTACCGGCGCGCCCTCGAAAAGCCCCTCGGGCAGCTCGAACGTCCCGCTGCTCGCCGGGTAGATCCGCCCGACGTCCGCGAGCTTCGCCCACACCTCATCGACCGAGCCGGCGATGACCCGTTCATGCACGTTGTAGACCATGTCACGACCTCCATACGGCTGCGTATGGTGCCGACTATACGCCACCGTATGGCAGGCTGTGCGGGTGGGTAAGTTGAACGCCGACGACTGGGCGCGCGCCGCGCTCGCGGCCCTCGCCGAGGGCGGCCTCGCCGCCGTCGCCGTCGAACCTGTCGCGGTACGGCTGGGCGTCTCCAAAGGCAGCTTCTACTGGCACTTCGCCAACCGGCGGGCCCTGGTCGAGGCGGCGCTCGCCTTCTGGGAACGCGCCACCGAGCAGATCATCCAGGGCCTGGAGAAGATCCCCGATCCACGCGAACGACTCCGGACCCTGCTGGAGCTGGCGTTCGCCGACGCGGCGGAGGCGGCGGTGTCGTTCCGCCTGATCAGCGAGGCCGACGACCCGGCCGTGGCCGAGGTGGCCAGACGGGTGAACGAGCGCCGCCTGGCGTTCATGACGGCGACGGTCGCCCAGACGGGAATCGGCGAGGAGGCCGCGGAACGCCGCGTGCTGGCCGGATACGCGAGCTACCTGGGGGTGGCGGCGCTGCGGCGGCTGGGCATCATGCACGAGGACACGGCGGCCCTGGTCGACCTGGCGCTGGCGGAGTTGCTGGGTGAGTGAAGGATTTCGCCCACGCGTGCCAGGGGCGAGCGATCTTGTGCCGCCGCGTGCCGGGGGCGGAGTCACCGGGCGAGCGATCTTGTGCCGCCGCGTGCCAGGGGCGAAGCTGCCGCCGCGGCGTGCCCAGGGCGGAGTTGTCACGGCGGGCGGCCCGTGAGCCCTCACGACCATCGCTCGACGGGCGCGCGCCGGGGGCGGCGGTGCGGGTGGGCCGGCGGGAGCCGTAACGGATGAGAGGACAGGCACGGACGGAAACAGCGGTAACCTCGATCACGTGCTGGAGAGAGCCACGGCGACGAGGTATGTGACGCCGCTGCGGGAGGGCGGGTCGCTGCCCGGGGTGGTGGAGGCCGACGATCTCGGCACGTATGTCGTCAAGTTCCGCGAAGCCGGTCAGGGCAGGCGGGTTCTGGTAGCCGAGATCATCTGTGCCGAACTGGCCAGGCGGCTCGGGCTGCGTACCCCCGAGCTGAAGCTCATCGACCTCGACCCGCAGTTCGGCGACCGCGAGCCCGACGAGGAGGTCCAGGAGCTGCTGCGCAAGAGCGCCGGGCTCAACCTGGCCGTCGACTTCCTGCCCGGGGCGCTGGGTTTCGAGCCGCTGGCCTGGCCGCCCGACCCCGGGTTCGCCTCGCGCGTGGTCTGGTTCGACGGCCTGATCCACAACATCGACCGCAGCTGGCGCAACCCCAACCTCCTGGTCTGGCACAACACCGTCTGGCTGATCGACCACGGCGCCGCGCTCTGGTTCCACCACAACTGGCGCACCGCCGACCCGCAGCGGCGCTTCGACGCGAGCGACCACGTCCTGGCCGCCTACGCCACCCAGCTCGACGCGGCCGCCGCCGACCTGTCGGCCCGCATCACCCCCGGCCTCCTGCGCGAGGTCACCGCCCTCGTCCCCGACGAGTGGCTGGACGGCGAGCCCGGCTTCGACGCGGCGGCCGACGTCCGCCAGGCCTACGTCGACCACCTCCTCCAGCGCGCCCACGGCCCCGGCACCTGGCTGGTCCGCGGCGAGGAACCCAAGGCGAAGCCCGGCCCCGCCTCGGTCGGCGAGTTCTGGCGAGGAAGCGAACGATGAGCAGGGACGCCTACGAGTACGCCGTCATCCGCGTGATCCCCCGCGTGGAGCGCGGCGAGCAGATCAACGTCGGCGTACTCCTGTACTGCCAGCCCCGCTCCTACCTCTGCGCCCGGATCGACCTGGACGAATCCCGCCTGCACGCCCTGGACCCGTCCGCCGACATCCCCGCCCTCCGCCGGGCGCTGGCCGCCTACCAGCTCACCTGCGACGCCTCCTCCGGCCCCCTGTCCAGCCAGCCCCTGGGCGCCCGCTTCCGCTGGCTGACCGCCCCCAGAAGCACCATCGTCCAGACGGGCCCCGTCCACGCCGGCCTCACCGAAGACCCGGACACCGAACTCGACCGCCTCCTCACCACCTTGGTCCACACCTCCCCCTCACTTCAGCAGTGAGAGGTCGGCGAGCAGGGCGGTCGCCGGGATTCTGAGCCGGGCGCTGATGTCGTGGCCGTGGATCGACTCGTAGCTCTCCGCGGACACGTCCAGTTCGACGCCTTCAAGAACGGCCGCGCTCTGCGCGAGCCCGCGTGCCAGCCCCTCCGCCACGCCGCGCACCACGTCCTCGACGAACTGCGGCCGCAGATGGGAGCGCCGGACGAGGTCGTACTCGTCGGGCCGTTTGAGGAGTTCCTGCGTCAGCGTCGTCTGGCCATCGACAAGGCGGTGGAGGAAGGCGTAGTCGGGCAGCCGGCCGGCGTCCGGCGCGGTGACCTCCACGCGCACCCGTCCCTTCTGGCTGTGCGTGGCGATCGGCACACGCTCCATGAGCCGCCGGCCCTCGTCGGGGCTGAGACCGAGCTCGCCGACCAGCTCGCTCAGCGCGTATCCCTGCATGCAGGGACAGGCGGTGATGTTGGTCGCCGCGAGGGACAGCCCGGCGGACGGCTGCGGCCCGGCGACCGCGACCGCCGCGACCTCGACGGTGTCCGGTGAAGCCAGCCCGGTGACGCGGGTGCGGGTGCGCAGCGGCGCGAACGCCCGCAACGTCACCCGCGCCGACTCCTGCGTCTGCGTGTCGCGGACCTCCCTGGCGATCGCCGAGGCGATCTCCGCCAGCGGCAACGCCCCGGGGGCGTTCACGAACGCGCCCTCGATCCGCGACATGTGGATCCCCCGCTGGCCCGCGGCCAGCGACACCTCCGCCCGCGCGTCGCACAGGAGCTCCCGCACTCCGCCGAACAACTCGTCGGCCACGTCGAGGAGCACGCGCTGGCCGTGGACACCGACCCGGTCCAGCGCGATGCTGACGGCGGGTTTCTGTGCGGGGACATCGTAAAAATCGTCGGCATAGGGGTGCTTCGTCAGGGTCATGCGTGTGCGTCCTCTCGCCGGCGGCCTAGCCGGGAACCGCGCAGGTCGTCCAGACTCGGCCGCTTGGGGTGCGATATCGAAGGAACACTTCCTGATCGGCGGTGGTGGCCGACACCAGTGTGTAGCGCTGCGGCGGCAGCGGCCGCGCGGTGACCGGGGCGGCGTCGCTGCCCATCAGCCACGGCGTGACCGTGTAGAAGAGCTCGTCCACGAGGTCGAGCCGGCACAGCGACGCGTAGAGCCGGCCGCCGCCCTCGTACAGCACCCTGGAGTGGCCGAGCGCGCCCAGCCGGTCGAGCACACCGGGCAGATCCGGCACGTCGGTGATCACCTGGACGTGGCCGGGAATCCCCTCCGTACGCGCCTCGCCCAGGAGGAACAGCGTCTTGTCCGTGGGAGTGGTCCAGAACGGATCCTCCCAGTCGAAGTCCGCCCGGGTGGCCACGACGGCCAGCGGCGGGACGGACCCGCCGCCGCGTTCTGCGTAGTGCGAGCGCAGGTCGGGGAAGGTGAACCGGATGCGCCGCCGGTCGACGCGTACGGTGCCGGCCCCGTAGAGCAGCACGTCCGCCCGGGCCCGCAGCCACTCCAGCATGTACCGGTCGCGCCGGCTGCCGAGGATCGGCTGATCACGGTGCCAGATGTGGCCCGTGAACGAGCCGCCGAAGCTCGCCGCCAGTAAAGGCCTGCGCATGGCTCCCTAAGGGTGGGAAACGGGCTGCCGATCGACTACGAGCATGCCGTCGCCCCGCCCGCCCTGTCTACCGCAACTGCCGGACGGCCGTGGTGAGGGTTTTCAGGTTTGCGGGGGTCCAGGGGCCTGCGGTGATGACGACGGCGTGGTCGATGCCCCATGCGGCCGCCTGTTCGCAGCGGCGGGTGAAGGAGGTTGCGGATTCGCCCGGGTTCAGGCGGGTGGATAGGGTTTTTTCGATCTCTTCGTAGGGGCGGGCTATCTTCTCGCACTCCCTGGCCAGGACGGACAGCTTCCTGCGTACGGTGTGACCGTCGTCGGGGATGTCGAAGACGTTGCACGCGTCGGCGTACCGGGCCACGAGGGGCAGGGTGCGGCGTTCCCCGGTGCCGCCGATCAGTACTCTCGGGCGGGTCTCGGGGCGTGGGTGGCTTGTGGGGCGGGCCAGGTGGTAGTGGGTGCCTTCGTACGGGGACTCGTCGCCGGACCACATGTGCCGGGCGATGCGCAGCGTCTCCTCCAGGCGGTCGAAGCGCTCGGCGACCGGCGGCAGCGGGACGCCCATCGCGTGCGCCTCCTCCTCGTGGTACCCGGCGCCTATGCCCAGCCACGCCCGGCCGCCGGAGAGCGCGTGGACCGTGGTGACCGCCTTGACCAGCAGCGCCGGCTCGCGGAAGGTGACGGCGGTGACCATGGTGCCCAGGCGTACGCGGCCGGTGTGGGCAGCCAGGTAGCCGAGGGTGGTGTAGGCCTCGTACATCTCGCGCTGGTCAGGGGTGGCGGTCGGGTCGGCCTGCAGGAGGTGGTCGGGCACCCAGAGGGTGTCCACACCGCCGTCGTCGGCGGCCTTGGCGACGTCGGCGAGCCGGCCCGGCCCCTCCGGCCACGAGTAGTTGGTCAGCCCGATGCTGACGCGCATGGCTAGCCGCCCATCTGCCGCAGCGGCCCTAGGTGGACGCTCGCGATCCTCCACCCGGCCTCCTGGCGCACGGCCGACAGTGTGAGCCGGAAGCGGCCGGAGTTGTCGCGCCCGCCGAACGTGGTCTCCTGCGCGTCCACGCCGACGACGACCGCGGCGGAACCGTGCTCGTGCACCTGTGGCTCCTCCACCACGAAGGCGCTGTTGACCAGGCCGTTGTCGAACCGGACCAGCCACTGTTCGCGCGTGAGCACGAACCCCAGCGGGCCCACTCCGACGAAGCCGTCGGCCAGGAGCGCGTCGAGGGCCGTGGCGTCGTTGGCCTGCTCGGCGGCGGCCCAGCGGTTCACCAGATCGAGAACTTCCGCGGACATGGTGGTCCTCCTCGCTCGAATCGTGTACTTACTCTCAATCTAGAGTTACTATCGACTTATAGCAACTCTAAGTTTGGAGCGAGGGTGGGGCTGCGGGAGCGCAAGAAGGAGCTGACGCGTCAGCAGATCATGGAGACGGCCTGGCGGCTGTTCTCCGAGCGCGGCTTCGACCGGGTGACGGTCGCGGAGATCGCACGGGAGGCGCAGGTGGGGCCGGCCACCGTCTTCAATTACTTCCCGGGCAAGGAGGACCTTTTCTACTCGGGCCTGGACGAGTTCGGGGCCCGCCTGGTCGCCGCCGTTTCCGGGAGGGCGGCGGGCGAGCCCGTGATCGCGGCCGTGCGGCGCTTCCTGCTGGAGTCCGGCGGCCTGCTGGAGGCCATCGCCGAGGGCGACGAGGAGGCGCTCTCCCGCGCCCGCACCGTCCATCGGGTCATCTCAGAGAGCGCCGCCCTGCAGGCCAGGGAGGCCCAGGCCTTCACCCGGCTCACCGCCGACCTGGCCCGCGCGATCGCCGCCGACACCGGCGACGAGACCACGGCCCGGGTGGCGGCGGGCGCGCTGGTCGGGGTGCACCGGGCGATGGTGGATCTGGCCCGCGTCCGCGTGCTGTCCGACGATCGGGTGCGCGAGCTCGCGGGCGACGTGCGCCGGTACGGCGAGCGCGCCTTCACCCTCCTGGCCCGCGGCCTCCAGGACTACGCGCCTAGATCTCGGCGTGCGGAGCGCCCTTGAGCTCGTGGAAGCCGGGCGTCGCTGCCATGACCACCGCGGCGTCCCACAGGGCTCCGGCGGCCTGTCCCCGCGGGATCTGGGAGATCACGGGGCCGAACCAGGCCGGGCCGTTCTCGACGGCGATGATGGGGGTGCCCACGTGCGGCCCGACCTTCGCCACGCCCTCCGCGGTCGAGGCGCGCAGGTGGTCGTCGTGTTCGGTGCTCTCCGCCGCCGCGGCCAGTTCGGGCGGGAGCCCGGCGGCTTCCAGGGCCGGCGTCCAGTCCCAGCCGTCGAGCTTCCGCATCTCCTCGTAGAAGCGGCCCAGCGCGGCCGAGCCGTGGGCGAGTTCCACGGCGGCGCAGACCCGGGCCGGCAACCACAGGTACCCCTCGGTGTCCCCTTCCGGGTCCACCTCCAGGTGCTCGTTCAGGGCGGCCAGGCTGAGCAGCCGCCAGCGGATGTCGAGCGGGCGCACGTCTGCGGCCTCGACGAGCCACCGGGACACAATCCACGTATACGGACAGCTCGGGTCAAACCAAAAGGACACCAACATAACTAGAAAAGTACCGACATGAAGGTGTCCACTTCGTGGAACCCGACCTTCCGGTACACCGCCCGCGCCGAGCGGTTGAAGTCGTTGACGTACAGCGTCACCACCGGCGCGAAGCAGGCCAGCGCCGCCTCCACCACGGCGGCCATCCCGGCCACCGCGTGCCCCTGCCCCCTGAGCTGCGGGTCCACCCACACGCCCTGGATCTGGCAGGCCTGCGGCGTCACCGCCCCGACCTCCGCCTTGAAGACGACCCGGCCGTCGTCGATCCGGGCGTAGGAGCGCCCGATCCGGATGAGCTCGGCCACCCGGGTGCGGTAGAGGGCGCCCCCGTCACCGGCGTTGGGCGAGACACCCACCTCCTCGGTGAACATCGCCACGCAGGCGGGCAGCAGCCGCTCGAACTGCTCCGGCCGCACCCGCCGTACCAGCGGATCGGCCGGAACCGACGGCTTCTGCGCGGTCGCCATCACCGGCTGCGCCCAGCGGATCGCCCGCGCCCGCCCCCAGTGCGGCTCCAGCCGCTCCCACAGCAGCGACACCGCGCCCTGCGGGCCCACGATGGACGAGCACCGCCGGCCCTGTTTGCGCGCACGGTCCGCGAAGGCGTGCACGGCTTCGGGGCCGGCGTTGACGGGCACCAGGTTGGCACCGGCATAGCAGAGCGAGACGAGACCGCCGCGCGGCCCGAAGCCCCACATCTGACCACCCAGCCGTGCCGGATTGAGTCCGACGGTCCGCACCCGGGAGGCGACGAAGACGTTGGCGACCGGATCGGTGTCCAGGAGGTCGAGCACCTCATCGCGATCGCTGTCATCGAGCACGCGCGACGCCGATGTACGCAGCATCACACGGTCAGACTACGCGAACGCCCCCCGATTGGCTCATCTCGCAATGACGTCGGTGAGCCTTTCGTGACCCTGGGGCAAACCGGACGCCATGCGAGCCGCTGGGCGCGGCGCGGGCAGACTCGGGCAAGTAGCGCCGAACTTGGGCACGGTGGTGTCGGCGAGATACGCGGCCAGTGCCTTGTCCACACAGCGGTTGCCCGCCAGCGAGATGCCGTGGTTGCCGCCGGACTCGGTGAGCATGCGGGCGGTGGGGAAGAGCTTGCGCATGTTCAACGCCCCCACGTACGGCGTGGCCGCGTCGCCCTTCGACTGCAGCATGAGCACCGGCGGCAGTTCCTTGGCCCCCTGGATCCTGGGCGGCTTCCCGCCGGGTACGGACCAGTAGGCGCACGGCGCGTTGTACCAGGCGTTGGGCCAGGTCAGGAACGGCGCCTTGCGGTGCAGCTGGCTCATGTCGGACTGCCACACCTTCCAGTCGCGCGGCCAGGCGGCGTCGCGGCACTGCACACCCAGGTAGACGGCGTAGCCGTTCTCGTCCTCCGCGTCCTTCTCGCCGTGGCGCCTGAACGCCGCGACCAGGTCCTTCGTCTCGCCCTTGCGGACGTAGCTCGCCCAGGCCTGCGCCAGCGAGGGCCAGATGGTGTCGGTGTAGCCGCCGACGGTGAAGATGTCGTCGAGCTCGCTCGGGCCGACGACGCCCCCGGCGGGCCGCCCACGCAGGCGCGAGCGCATCTCGTACCAGGCGAAGCTCGTCTGCTTGGCGGTACGGCCCAGCTTGTACACCTTGTTGTTCTTGGCCGTCCAGGCGAGGAAGTCGCGGTGCCTGCGCTCGAAGCCGCGGTCCTGGGCCAGGTTGGCCTTGTACCAGACGCCGTCGGGGTCGACGCTGCTGTCGAGCACCAGGCGCTTGACCCGCTCGGGGAAGAGCGTGGCGTAGGCGGCGCCGAGGTAGGTGCCGTAGGAGTAGCCGAGGTAGCTGATCTCCTGCTCGTCGAGCGCGGCGCGGATCGTGTCCATGTCGCGGGCGACGTTCTCGGTGGTCATGTGGGGCAGCATCCAGGCCCACAGGTTGCCGCAGCGCTCGGCGTACTCGCGGGCGCGCGCCTGCAGCACGTTCTGGTCCCGGCCGGTACGCGGCACGGCGTCGGGCCGCGGCGGCGCGTAGAACTTGGCCGGGTCGACGCAGCGCAGCGCGGGCTCGCTGGACCCGACACCGCGCGGGTCGAAGCCGATCACGTCGAAGCGCTCGGCGAGCTTGCCCGGCAGCGCGGCGGCGACGTACTCGGCCAGTTCCCGCCCGGAGGCGCCGGGCCCGCCCGGGTTGACCAGGAGCGTGCCAAGGTGATGGTGGTCACGCGAGACGCTGCCCTTGACCCGGTTGAGGGCGATCTTGATGGTCTGTCCCATGGGCTCGCGGTAGTCGAGCGGCACCCGCAGCGTGGCGCACTCGACGCCCGGCCCCGCCGGCTCCTCGTCGACCAGCCCCGTGCCGCCGAGCACGTTCCCGGTGACCGACCCCTGCTTCTTGTTCGCGCACTTCTCCCAGACGATGTCCGCGCGCCCGGAGGACGCCTCGGTGGGCGCGGCCACCGCGCCGCCCATCCCCACGGCCCCCGTGGCCAGCACCGCCAGTCCGGCGACAATCCCGACAACCCGCTTCACCCGGCTGTTCCCCCGCTCTAGTCGTACGGCACTGCGATGGTGCCGCCCGCGGCGGATCCACTACATTCGGTATGGAGAAACTCTTACCATGGTGTAATCGCTTGATTGCCTTCTGTAATCGGCCCAGAATCACGACATGGTCATCGGCTCCAGGACACCCCGCAGGGAAGACGCGCGACTTCTGACGGGCACGGGCCGGTTCGTGGGCGCGGTGCGCCTGCCCGGCATGGTCCACGCGTTCGTGGTCAGGAGTCCGATCGCGCACGGCCGCCTGCTCGGCTGCGCGGCGGACGCGGTGCGCGGCCTCGACGGCGTGCTGGACGTGATCACCGCCCGCGAGGCCCCCGGCGCCACGCTCCCCTGCGTCACCGTCGCCCCCGGCCAGGCCCAGACCAGCTACCCGGTGCTCGACGACACGCTCCGCTACGTCGGCCAGCCGGTGGCCCTGGTCGTGGCCCGGACTCCCGAACTCGCCCGCGACGCCGCCGACCTCATCGACCTGGACCTCGCCGAACTGCCGCCCGTCGTGGACCTCGGCGAGGGCGTGGTGGTCACCGACTTCACGCTGGGTGACGCCGACGCGCTGGAGGCCGAAGCGGCTCACGTCGTGGAGATGTCCTTCCGGTACGGCAGGGCCGCGCCGTACGCCATGGAGCCCCGCGGCGTCGTGGCCCACCACACCGACGGCAACCTCACGCTGTGGACCGCCACCCAGGCCCCGCACCACGTCCGCGACCACGCGGCGCACGCGCTCGGCCTCACGCTCGACCGCATCCGGGTGGTGGCCGGCGACACCGGCGGCGGCTTCGGCTCCAAGGAGCACCTGTACCCGGACGAGGCGCTGGTGTGCCTGGCGGCGATGCGGCTGGGCCGCCCGGTGGCCTGGGCGGAGACACCGGGCGACCGGCTGGTGGCGTCGCTGCCGGCGCGGTCGGCGGCGCACCGGGCCCGGCTGGCCCTGGACGCGGACGGGCGGTTCGTGGCGATCCACGCGGACGTGCTCGGCGACCTGGGCGCGCACCCCTCCAACGTGGGCACCTCGCCGTTCGCGGTGACCGCTTCGATGCTGCCGGGACCGTACCGGTTCGAGCGCGCGGGGGCGCGGCTGCGGTGCGTGCTCACCAACACCGTGCCGACCGGCTCCTACCGCGGCTTCGGCATGCCGGAGGCGGCGATGACCAGGGAGCGGCTGATCGACGAGGCGGCCAGGCGGCTCGGCCTGGACCCCGTCGAGCTGCGGCTGCGCAACCTGATCGGCCCGGAGGAACTGCCCTACACCAGCCGGATGGGCCAGGCCTACGACTCGGGCGACTACCCGGGCGCGCTGCGCGCCCTGTGCGAGCTGGTCGAGGCGCCCGCCAAGGACGACGGGCGGCGGCGCGGCGTCGGGTACTCCTGCCAGGTCGAGGGCACCGGCCTCGGCCCGTCGGAGGCGATGCGGCGGATGGGCATGCGGGCGGGCGGGTTCGAGACCGCGGTGGTGCGCATGGAGCCGGACGCCTCGGTGGTCGTGTCCGCGGGCGTGGCCGGGATGGGACAGGGCATCGAGACGACGCTGGCGCAGATCGCCGCCGAGCGCGTCGGGGTGCCCCTGGCGGGCGTGCGGGTGGTGCTGGGTGACACGGCGGCGACGCCGTACTCGGGGATCGGCTCGATCGCGAGCCGGTCGCTGGTCGTCGGCGGCGGCGCGCTACGGCAGGCGGCCGACCGGCTCAAGGAACGCCTCCTCGCGCTGGCCGCGCACCGGCTGGAGGCGGCGCCGGAGGACCTGGAGCTGGTCGACGCCACGGTGCGGGTGAAGGGCGATCCCCGCGCGGCGCTGACCTTGCGGGAGATCGCCACGCACGCCTGGCGCGGCTGGGACCTGCCGGAGGGCTTCTCGCCCGGCCTGGAGGAGCGTGCGTCCTACGACCCGCCGGACACCACCTACGCCTACGGCGCGCACGCGGCGGCGGTGGCCGTCGACCCGGAGACGGGGAAGGTCGAGGTGGAGGGCTACTGGGCGGTCGCCGACTCCGGTGTGGTCGTCAACCCGGCCATCGTCGAGGGCCAGCTGGCCGGCGGCATCGCGCAGAGCATCGGGATGGCGCTGACCGAGGAGGTCGTCTACACGGCGGACGGGCAGCCGGGCGCCATGTATCTGACGCCGACGGTGCGCGACGTGCCGGACATCACGGTGGTGCTGCGCAGTTCCCCGTCGCCGATCACGCCGGGCGGCATGAAGGGCGCCGGGGAGTCGGGCACGATCGGGCCGCCCGCGGCGATCGCCAACGCGGTCGCCGCGGCACTGCCCGAGGTCGCCGAGCGGGTGACGCGCACCCCGATGACGCCCGAGGTGGTGTGGGGCTGGCTCAGCCCGCCACGGTGACCTGCGGGCCGGGGGCGTCCTCGTCGTCGAGGTCGATCTCGACGCCCATCTCGTCGGCGATGCGCATGGCCTCCTCGATGAGGGTCTCCACGATCTGCGACTCGGGGACGGTCTTGATGACCTCGCCCTTGACGAAGATCTGGCCCTTGCCGTTGCCGGAGGCGACGCCGAGGTCGGCCTCGCGGGCCTCGCCGGGACCGTTGACGACGCAGCCCATGACGGCCACGCGCAGCGGCACCTTCATGCCCTCAAGACCGGCCTGGACCTGCTCGGCCAGCGTGTAGACGTCGACCTGGGCGCGGCCGCAGGACGGGCAGGAGACGATCTCCAGGCCGCGCTCGCGCAGCCCGAGCGACTCCAGGATCTGGGCGCCGACCTTGACCTCCTCGACCGGAGGAGCCGACAGCGAGACGCGGATGGTGTCGCCGATGCCCTCGGCCAGCAGCGCGCCGAAGGCGACCGCCGACTTGATCGTGCCCTGGAAGGCGGGCCCGGCCTCGGTGACGCCGAGGTGGAGCGGGTAGTCGCACCTCTGGGCGAGCAGCCGGTAGGCGTTGATCATCACGACCGGGTCGTTGTGCTTGACCGAGATCTTGATGTCGCGGAAGCCGTGCTCCTCGAACAGTGAGCATTCCCACAGCGCGGACTCGACCAGCGCCTCGGGGGTGGCCTTGCCGTACTTCTGCAGGAGGCGGGGGTCGAGCGAACCGGCGTTGACGCCGATGCGGATCGGGGTGCCCGTCTCGGCGGCGGCCTTGGCGATCTCACCGACCTTGTCGTCGAACTTCTTGATGTTGCCCGGGTTGACGCGCACCGCCGCGCAGCCCGCGTCGATGGCGGCGAAGACGTACTTCGGCTGGAAGTGGATGTCGGCGATGACCGGGATCTGCGACTTCTTGGCGATGATGGGCAGGGCCTCGGCGTCGTCCTGCGACGGCACCGCGACGCGGACGATCTGGCAGCCCGAGGCGGTCAGCTCGGCGATCTGCTGCAGGGTCGCGTTGATGTCGGCGGTGACCGTGGTCGTCATCGACTGCACGGATACCGGCGCGTCGCCGCCCACCGGCACGTTGCCGACCATGATCTGGCGGGAGTGCCGGCGTTCGGCGAGCGGCTTCGGGCGGACCGTCGGAATGCCGAGTGCTACAGAAGTCACGGGACCCAGTCTAGGCAACGCCGGTGAGCTCACCGGCACGTGTACGGGCCCAGGCGTCGGCGGCGAGCACTTCCTCGACCGAGTCGGCCGGGGTGACCTGGTGTTCCGCGACGACGTCGGCCACGGTGTCCACGATCGCCAGGAACGGCAGCGCGCCGCGCATGAAGGCGTCCACGCAGACCTCGTTGGCCGCGTTGTAGACGGCCGGGGCGGTGCCTCCCTCGGTGCCGACGTGCCTGGCCAGCTCGACGCTGGGGAACGCCTCGTTGTCGAGCGGCTCGAAGGTCCAGGTGTGGGCGGTGCTCCAGTCGACCGGCCGGGCGGCGCCGTCGACGCGGTGGGGGTGGCCGAGCGCCAGCGCGATCGGCAGGCGCATGTCGGGCGGGCTGGCCTGGGCGATGGTGGAGCCGTCCACGTACTCGACCATGGAGTGGATGATCGACTGCGGGTGGACGACGACCTCGATGCGCTCGAAGCCGATGTCGAACAGCAGGTGCGCCTCGATGACCTCCAGACCCTTGTTGACCAGGGTCGCGGAGTTGATGGTGATGACCGGCCCCATCGACCAGGTGGGATGGGCGAGGGCCATCTCGGGGGTGACGCCGGTGAGCTCGGCGCGCCGCCTGCCGCGGAACGGCCCGCCGGACGCGGTGACGATGAGCTTGCGGACCGCCTCGGGGTCGTACCCGGAGGGTCCCGAGGCCCACAGCGACTGCTGCAGCGCCGAGTGCTCGGAGTCGACCGGCACGATCTGGCCTGGCTTGGCCCGCCGCTTGACCAGGGGTCCGCCGATGATCAGGGATTCCTTGTTGGCCAGGGCGAGCGTGCGCCCGGCGTCGAGCGCGGCCAGCGTGGAGGTCAGGCCGAGGGCGCCGGTGATGCCGTTGAGCACCAGCGGCGTGGCGCCCGGAGCCCAGGCCGCCCCGGGCAGGTCGCCGGACCCGCTGGGCGTCCAGGTGGCGACCTCGGCGACGCCCTCGGGCCCGGCCAGCACCTCGGGCCGAACGCCGCGCGCCGCCAGCGCCTCCTGCAGCTCCGGTACGGCCGCCGCGTCGGCCACCGCGACCGCCTCGACCCCGAACCGGGCGGCCTGCTCGGCCAGCAGGCCGGCTCTGCCGCCCCCGGCCGCCAGCGCCACCACGTGGAAGCCGGCCGGGTGGGCGGCGATCACGTCGAGCGCTTGGGTGCCGATCGAGCCGGTGGAGCCGAGGACGACGACGGGGCGGGAGATGTCTGCGTGCACGGCTCCATTGTCCCGCCCGGGAGGGCCGCCCCGCTCACCAGTTGGTGAAAGCGCCGTCCGGGCCGCGCAGATGGGGCCGCTCCGCGGCGACGGCCCGGTATCGGCGGGCGGCGTCCCGGTCGATGTCCACCCCGATACCGGGAATTTCGGATATCTCCACGCGGCCGGCGTGGATCTTCGGCCGGGCGGTGAACAGCGCGTCGATCTCGGGCTCCGGCTGCTCCTGGTGCTCCTGGATCGCCGCGTTCGGGCAGGCGAGGTTGAGGTGGAGCGAGGAGGCCGCGGTGACGGGACCGAGCGGGTTGTGGGTGGCGAGCTTGACGTAGTGGGCCTCGCACATGGCCGCGATCTTCTTGGCCTCGGTCAGCCCCGCCGCCACGCCCACGTCGACCCGGGCGTAGTCGATCAGGTCGGCCTCCACCAGGCGCTGGAACTCCCACTTGGAGCCGAACTGCTCGCCGGCCGCGAGCGGCGCCGCCGTACGGGAGCGGAGCATGCGGTAGGCGTCCGGGCCCTCACTGCGCAGCGGGTCCTCCACGAAGTACGGCCGCGCCGCCTCGATCTCCCTGCACAGGGTGAGCGCCTCCGGCGGGTCGAGCCGGGTGTGGACGTCGAGTATGAGCTCCACCTCGTCCCCGACCGCCGCCCTGACCTGGTGGAACAGCTCGATCCCCGCCCGCATGGAGGCGCGCTGGTCCAGGACGCCGTCCGGCGCGTGGGGCACGGCGAAGCGCAGGTGCCCCCAGCCTTCCGCGACCAGGTCCCGGGCCTTGGCCAGGAAGCGCCCGCGGTCGTGGTAGTCGTCGCCCAGGTGGATGTAGGCGGGCACGTGGTCGCGTACGCGGCCGCCGAGCAGTTCGTAGACGGGCACGCCGAGGGCCTTGCCCTTGATGTCCCAGAGCGCCACGTCCACCGCGGCGATGGCCGCCGACACGAAGCGGTCGGCCGGGAAGAAGCCGCGGCGGAACATGACCTGCCAGAGGTGCTCGATCCTGGCCGGGTCCTCGCCGACGAGCAGTTCGCCGAGGTGCTCGATGGCGCCGGCGACGGCCTTCTGGCGCGAGCGGATGCCCACCTCGCCGATGCCGTGCAGGCCCTCGTCGGTATCCAGGACCAGCAGCATCATGCTGTCGCCGTGGTCGGGCAGGGTCAGCACTTCCCAGCCGGTGATCTTCACTCGTGCTCCTATGAAAACGTTCCCGAGAATCTCAAGAACGCATCATGACATCTCCGCTTAATCTGCAAAAGATCTGGATTTATCACTCTTGACGCATGGCGGTAACGTTTGCAAGCATCCTGGCTACCAACGAAGAGGAGGCCGGAGTGGCGGTAACCATCAAGGAAGTGGCGAGCGCCGCCGGGGTCTCCGTCTCGACCGTCTCGCGTGCCTTCACCGCGCCCGACCAGGTGCAGCCACAGACGCTGCAGCGCATCCTCGACGCGGCGTCCAAGCTCGGCTACGCGCCCAACCCGGCCGCCCGCTCCCTTCGCGGCGGCAGGACCGGCTCGCTCGGGCTGATCATCCCCGACATAAACAACCCGTTCTTCCCGCCGATCTTCAAGGCCATGCAGGCCAGGGCCCGGCGCCAGGGGTACACGATCCTGGCCGCCGACACCGACGAGCGGGAGTTCGACGAGCTCGAGACCATCGCCACCGTCTCCAAAAGGGTCGACGGCCTGGTGCTCTGGGCGTCCATGCTCGGCGAGGACCGGCTGCGCGAGCTGGCGGCGGAGATCCCGCTCGTGCTGGTCAACCGGCACGTCGAGGGCATCCCCGAGCTGCGCATCTCGCTGGCGGCCGGCATCTCGCAGGCCGCCGAGCACCTCAAGGCCTACGGCCACACCCGCTGCGTGTTCGTCAACGGCTCGCGACCCGAGCTCGAACGCGGCAAGTCCATCAGGGAGTCGTTCGAGGCGCACGAGCTCTCGCTCGCCGAGCTCGGCCCCTACGAGCCCCGCTTCGAGACCGGCGTGCACGCCGCGACCCTGGTCGCCTCCGGCGACGCCACGGCCGTCGTCGCGCACAACGACCTGGTCGCCCTCGGCGTGCTCCACCAGCTCGCCAAGCTCGACGTCAAGGTCCCCGGCGCCGTCAGCGTGATCGGCATCGACGACACGCTGCTCGCCGCCACGTCCACCCCCTCGCTGACCACGATCAGGATCTCCGCCGACGAGGTCGCCACCCAGGCCGCCGACCTGCTCATCGACACGATCGCGGGCAGGGGCGGGGGGCGCGTGGTGGAGATCGGCTCGCGCCTGATCCCGCGCGCCTCCACGGGGCCCGCCCCGCGCTGAACCCCACCTCCCGGAGGTACGGCGTTCGCCGTACCTCTATCCCCACCTGCCCCAACGCGGGAGAGTCATCATGAAACACACCGCCGCCCTTCTCGGCTGCGCCGTCCTCGCCACGGCGCTCGCGGCGTGCGGATCACCCAGCGCCGACGACGGCGCGGTCGTGATCCGCGTGCAGGGCATGCCGCCCGCCACGGACAAGCCCGGCCTCGCCCAGTTCAAGACGATGGTCGCGGACTTCGAGCGGCAGAACCCCGGCATCAAGGTGCAGGGCTCGACGACCGCCTTCGACCCGCTGACGTTCTCCGCCAAGCTGGCCGGCGGGCGGGCCGAGGAGGTCATCAAGGTCCCCCTGACCGAGCCGCAGGGCCTCATCGCGCGCAGGCAGGTACAGCCGCTGACCGCCGAGCTCGGCAAGTGGGCGCACTACAAGGAGTTCAACCCGCAGGTCCTGCAGCCGCTCAGCGACGGCTCCGGCCAGGTGTACGGCGTGCCGCAGGCCCCCTTCGCCCAGGGCCTGGTCTACAACCGCGAGCTGTTCACCAAGGCCGGGCTCGACCCGGACAAGCCCCCCGCCACCTGGCAGGAGGTACGCGCGGCCGCCAAGCGGATCGCCGGGAAGACGGGCAAGGCCGGCTTCGTCCACGAGTCGAAGAGCAACCAGGGCGGCTGGCAGCTCACGATGCTCACCTACACCCACGGCGGCGAGATCGAGAAGGACAGCGGCGGCAAGTACGTCGCCGCCTTCAACGCCGAGCCCGCGAAGAAGGCGCTGACCCTGCTCAAGGAGATGCGCTGGAGCGACGACTCGATGGGCAGCAACCAGCTCAACGACCAGAACGACGTCATCAAGCGCTTCGCCGCCGGCGAGATCGGCATGTACATGGGCACGCCGGGCACCTACCGCCTGGCCAAGATGACCTACGGCATGGAGAACACCGACGCGTTCGGCATCGGCCCGCTCCCCCAGGCCGGCGGCAAGGCCACGCTGACCGGCGGCGACGTCTACCTGGTGCCCAAGTCGGTGAGCAAGGAGAAGGCCGCGGCGGCGGTGAAGTGGCTGCTGTTCGCCTACGCCCAGCCCGCCTACGACCCGGCCGCGGCGGCGGAGCGGGCCAAGCAGCTCGCCGCCGATCCCGAGTCGGCGGTGGGCGTGCCGACCCTGCCGATGTTCGACGCCGCCCAGCAGGCCAAGATCGACGAGGCGGTCAAGCCGCACGTGAACGTCAAGCTTGAGCACTTCGCGCCCTGGCTGGAGGGCACGCCCGCGCTCACGCTCAAGCCCGAGCCGCCCGTGCAGGCCCAGCAGGTCTACGCGGTGCTCGACACGGTCGTGCAGGCGGTGCTCACCGACAAGGACGCCGACGTCGACGCGCTGCTGGCCAAGGCGGAGACCGACGTGAACGCCAAGCTCGCCGCCGCCCAGCGATGATCCGCAAGAACACGCTCACGGCACTGGTCTTCCTGGTGCCCGCGCTCATCGTCTTCGGCGCCTTCTCCTGGTGGCCGATCGTGCGCGGGCTGCTGATCAGCTTCCAGAGCACCAACCTGGTCGACCCCGCCGAGTGGGTGGGACTGGCCAACTTCACCGCCCTGTTCGCCGACCCGCTGCTGGGCATCTCGATCCGCAACACCCTGCTGTTCGTCGGGCTGGCGCTGCTGATCGGCTTCCCGGCCCCGCTGGTGCTGGCCACGGTCATGGCCACGGTACGGCGGGCGGCCGGCCTCTACCGGTTCCTCGTCTACCTGCCGGTCGTCATCCCCCCGGTGGTGGCGATCCTGCTGTGGAAGTGGTTCTACGACCCCGGGCACGGCCTGTTCAACGAGCTGTTCGGCCTGGTCGGCCTGGGACCGTTCCCGTGGCTGGACTCGCCCGGCAGCGCGATGCTCAGCCTGGTGCTCCAGTCGACGTGGGCGGGGATGGGCGGCGCCGTCCTCATCTACCTGGCGGCCATCGTCGGCATCCCCTCGGAGCTGTACGAGGCCGCCCAGATGGACGGCGCCTCCATCCGCGCCCGGATCTGGCACATCACGCTGCCGCAGCTGCGCCCGGTCATCGGGCTGCTGCTGCTCATGCAGCTCATCACCACCATGCAGGTGTTCACCGAGCCGTACGTCTTCACCGGCGGCGGCCCGGAGAACTCCACCCTGACCGTCCTGCTGCTGATCTTCCGCTACGCCTTCCAGGACGGCGCCTACGGCCAGGCGGCCGCGCTGTCGCTGCTGCTGGCGGTCGTCCTGGGCATCCTGTCCGCGGTCTACCTGCGGGCCACCCGGAGCTGGAGCGCCTCATGATGATCTCGCCGGTGGAGGAGCGGCGGCCGGCCGTACGGGCGGCGCTGCGCTCGATCCAGTGGGTCACGCTCGGCCTGCTGGTGGCGCTGGGGATCGGGCCGCTCTACATGACGGTCAAGGGGGCGATCTCGCCTTCGGCCGACCTGATCGCCAAGCCGCTGGAGTTGTGGCCGGCCGACCCGCGCCCGGAGAACTTCGCCACCGCCTGGGCCGATCTGGGTGTCGGCGGGTACCTGCTCAACACGCTGCAGGTCGTCGGCGGGGCGTGGGCGGTGCAGTTGTTCGTGGCGGTCACCGCCGGGTTCGCGCTGTCGGTGCTGCGGCCCCGGTTCGGCCGGTACGTGTACGGGGCGATCCTGGCCACGATGTTCGTCCCCTACACGGTCTCGATGGTCAGCCTGTTCATGACCGTCATCGACCTGGGGCTGGTCGACACCTACTGGGCCATCTGGCTGCCGGCGGGCGCGAGCGCGTTCAACGTGCTGCTGGCCAAGCGCTTCTTCGACGCGCTGCCCGCCGAGCTGTTCGCGGCGGCGCGCATCGACGGGGCTACCACCTGGCAGCTGCTCACCAAGATCGTGCTGCCGATGAGCCGGCCGATCGTGGCGGTCATCAGCCTGCTGGCCGTCATGCACAGCTGGAAGGACTTCATCTGGCCCCTCGTGGCCATCACCGACCCGGAGAAGCAGCCGATCAGCGTCGCGCTGGCCAACCTGGCCGAGCAGGCGCCGCAGGACGAGCTGATCGCCGCCATGGCGATGGCGCTCGCCCCGCCGGTGCTGGTCTTCCTGGTCTTCCAGAAGTACATCGTCGCCGGTCTGGGATTCACCGGCGTCAAGGGCTGACAACTCGCGAAAGGCACCCCCATGCCGGAAATCTCACCCCTGCCGGAAATCTCACGACGCAACGCCCTGCAGATCGCGGGCGCGGCCGCCATCGCACCCGCCGCCGCCGTCGCACCCGCCCTCGCACCGGCGCCCGCGCGGGCGAGCACCGCGCCGATCACGATCGAGGCCGACGGCATCGCGCTGACCGCCGGGACCGACGGCTCGATCATGGTCAGCGACGGCACCGACCGGATCAAGCTCACCCACTTCATGATCAAGGACAGTGTCTTGGGGCAGCAGCGCACCTTCGGCGGCACGCCCTCCCTGATCACCGTGGACGGTCGGCAGGCCATCCAGATCGCCTACGTCATGTCCGCCTCCGCGCAGGCGGTCACGGTGCGCGGGATCTTCACGGTCGCCGCCCGCCGGGCCCGCCTGCGCTGGGAGGTCTCCGGCACTACCACGCTCACCCCGACCGGCTACATGTTCGCCAGGACCCTGCTGGCGCCCTCCGCGCCCGAGCGCTACGTGCCCGCGACCAAGTGGACGCGCGATCCTCGGGGCGGCGTGCCGTACGAGATCAATGACGGCGCGCTCTACCAGGAGACGTGGAGCGACACGCAGGCCTACTTCCGGCTGGCCAAGACCACGCCCGGCTTCACGAACGCGAGCTGGATCCACGCCCCCGCCGGCGCCGACGGCGCCACCGAGGTCGAGCTGGTGCTCGGCGCGATGCGTCCGGCCGCCGCCAACGCGCTGGGCGCCGGCGCGCCGCTCAGCGTCGACGTCTGGAGCGAACAGCCCTTCGGCCTGTACGGCAGCGCCGCCCCCATGACGCTGAAGGCCCAGGTCGTGAACGGCGCCGCCGTACCACGGCAGGTGACGCTGACCTGGTGGGCCCGCGACTTCGACGGCGGGCAGGCCGGCGGCGGCACCCTGAACAGGACCCTCGCGCCCGGCGCCGTCTGGGACGAGTCGTTCACCGTCGCGGGAGCCCCGCAGGGCATCGTCTTCACCGAGGTTAAGGCGGTCGCCGGGACCGACGAGGTGTTCGCCCGCACCAACCTGGCCACGCTCAAGGATCACACCTACCGGCCCGAGGGCCGCTTCGGCATCGCGAACTACACGTGGATGCTCGTCCCGGACAAGGCGGCGGTCGGGCAGCTGATGAAGAAGATCGGCGTCAAGTCGGTGCGCATCGCCTACGACGGCGCGCCCGGCCTGTCCCCCGCCGAGCTCGACGCCCTCGGCATCCCGCACAACGTGCAACTCGGCGGCGTCATCTTCAACGGCACGCCCGAACAGATCACCAAGTGGGCCGACGAGAAGGCGGCGATCGCCCGCGCCTCCGGCGCCCGCTACTTCGAGGTGGCCAACGAGCTCAACCAGCCGTGGATGTCCGGCCAGAAGGCGGCCGAGTACGTGCGCGACGGGCTCAAGCCGATCCACGACCGCCTGAACGGCTCCGGCATCAAGCTCATGAACTGCGGCCTCGGCGGCATGGACGTCAACTGGACCGCGAACTTCCACAAGGCGGGCGGCTGGCCGCTCATCGACGTCTTCGCCTTCCACCCGGGGCGCGGCAACTTCACCCCGGACTACGCGCCGCCGCCGTCGGAGTGGCAGCAGGGCGAGAACGGTACGTACTGGAACTTCCTCGGCGCGCTGCGCGAGGCGCGCAGGACCGTCGACGCGCACGGCGGCGGCAAGGAGCTCTGGCTGACCGAGGCGTACGCCTGCACCCGGCCCAACCGCTGGTGGAACGACAACCACCGGCAGGCGGCCGAGAACACGCTGCTCACGCTGGCCCTGGCGGTCTCGGAGGGGGTGGACGGCGTGAACTGGTACCAGCCCCACGACAGCACGATCCACCACCCGCAGGAGGCCGACCCGAACAACGCCGAGTACCACTTCGGCCTCATGAACCGCGACACCAGCGTCAAGGCGGCCCTGCTGGCCTACGCCACCGCCACCAGGACGCTGGAGGGCGCCAGGTTCGTCAAGTGGATGACGTTCAAGGACAACCAGGTCAAGGGCCTGCGGTTCGACGGGTTCGCCATCCTGTGGACCCGCAAGGACGGCTACCACCTGAACGCCGACCACGGCCCCGACCAGTGGTACCCGCACAAGGAGGCGTGGGTGGACCACTGGCCGACCAAGACGCGGCTCACCGTGGCGGCCAAGGGGGCGCACGTGCGCGTCGTGGACTGCATCGGCCGCGAGAGCCGGGTCCCGGTGAAGAACGGCAAGGTGACGCTGACCCTGGACGGCGCGCCCCGCATCTACTACGGATTGTGCTAATGCGACAAGAAACCATAAAAGCTGACATCACGGTGATCGGCGGAGGACTGGCCGGAACCTGCGCCGCCATCGCCGCCGCCCGCCTCGGCCGCACCGTCGCCCTGGTCAACAACCGGCCGGTGCTCGGCGGCAACTCCAGCAGCGAGGTCCGCGTCTGGGTCTGCGGCGCCACCGGCCACGGCAAGAACCACCACGCCCGCGAGGGCGGCATCATGGGCGAGTTGTTCGTCGAGAACCAGTACCGCAACCCGCACGGCAACCCCTACTTCTGGGACACCACGATCCTCGACGCCGTCCGCGCCGAGCCGAACCTCTCGGTCTTCCTCAACACCGACGTGCGCCACGTCACCGCAAGCCCCGGCGGCATCGCGTCGGTCACCGGCTGGATGATGGGCTCGGAGCGGGAGATCACCTTCGACTCCGGGCTCTTCCTCGACTGCACCGGCGACGGCCTGGTCGGCCACCTCGCCGGCGCGAGCCACCGCATCGGACGCGAGGGCCGCGAGGAGTACGGCGAGCCGTGGGCACCCGAGGTCCCCGACGACATCACGCTCGGCAGCACGCTGCTCTTCTACACCAAGGACGCGGGCGAGCCCGTCCGCTACGTCCCGCCGGACTTCGCCAAGGACATCACCCAGACCTCCATCCCCGAGCGCCGCATCATCAAGGCCGGCGACAACGGCTGCGCCTACTGGTGGATCGAGTTCGGCGGCGAACTCGACACCGTCCACGACAACGACCGCATCCGCGACGAGCTCTGGTCGGTCATCTACGGCATCTGGGACCACATCAAGAACTCGGGCCAGTTCGACGCCGACACGATGACGCTCGAATGGGTGGGCGCGCTGCCGGGCAAGCGCGAGTACCGCCGCCTGCTCGGCGACTACGTGCTCACCCAGCACGACGTGCTCGGCCAGACGCCGTTCGATGATCGCGTCGCCTTCGGCGGCTGGTCCATCGACCTGCACCCGCCGCAGGGCATGTACGCCGCCGAGGCCGGGGCCAGGCAGCAGTACGCCGACGGTATCTACCACATCCCCTACCGCTCGCTCTACTCGGCCGACGTGCCCAACCTGCTCATGGCCGGCCGCAACATCTCCGCCTCGCACGTGGCCTTCGGCTCCACCCGCGTCATGGCCACCTGCGCGACGATCGGCCAGGCGGCGGGCACCGCCGCCGCCCTGTGCGCGGCGACGGGCGCGCGACCGCGCGACCTGCCGGTCGCCGACCTGCAGCGCACCCTGCTGCGCGAGGACGCCTCCGTCGTCGGCCTGCGCTACGACGATCCGGCCGACCTCTGCGGTACGGCCGCCGCCACCGCGTCCGGCACCCTCACGCGGCTCGTGGCCGACACGCCCCAGGAGGCGTGGCGGCTCGACGCCGACGCCGGGATCGTGCTGCCGGTGGACCCGTCGCTCACCGGCGTACGGCTGCTACTCGACGCCGACGGGGACACCACGCTCACCGTCGAGCTGCACGACCCGGTGCTCGGCCAGAACTACGTGCCGCGCGAGCTGGTCGCCACCCGGGAGATCGCGCTCGCCGCGGGCGAGAAGCAGTGGGCGGAGCTGGGCCTGGACTGGCAGCCAGGGACAGCGCGCAACGCGTTCCTGCTGGTCAAGGCCAATCCGCTGGTGTCCCTGCACGTGGCGGACCAGGCCACGCCCGGCGTGCTGTGCTTCACGCGGGTACCGCTGCCGCCCCACGCCGAGTCGCCGCAGCCGCTGCGGGAGTGGAGTGATCGCGGGTTGCTGCGCCGTACCTTCTGCCTGGAGACGGGGACGACGCGGGCCTTCGCGCCGGACAAGGCGCTCGACGGCTACCAGCGCCCCTACGCCGGGCCGCACATGTGGGTCTCGGCCACGCTGCCCGCCGAGCTGGAGCTGCGCTGGCCGGAGCCGGTGACGATCGCGCGGGTGGAGGTCATCGCCGACGACGACGTCAACGAGGATCTGATCAACCTGCATCATCACCGCACGCCGTTCGAGATCATCCCGACGCTCGTGCGCGACTACCGCGTCGAGGCGCTCGTCGGCGGGCAGTGGCGGCAGGTCGCCGAGACCCGCGGCAACCGCCGCAGGCGGATCGCGCACCCGCTGCCCGAGCCCGTGACGGCGGAGGGGCTGCGGATCGTCGTCGAGGCGTCGAACGGGGCGCCCTCGGCGCACCTGATCGCGGTCAGGGCCTACTGATGAAGGGCCCGCTGATGGAGGGCAAGCTGATGGAGCGTGTGCTGGTGACCGGCGCCGCGGGGCGGATCGGGCGGTCGGTGCTCGGCCTGCTGGAGTCGCGGGGGGTCGAGGCGGTCGCGCTGGAACGTTCGGACCCCGGCGACCTGCCCGCCGCGCGGGTGGTGACCGGCGACGCGACCGATCCCGCGGCGGTCGGGCAGGCGCTGGACGGCGTGGACGCGGTGATCCACCTCGCCGCCATCGCCACGCCGGAGTGGCTGCCCGCCGAGCAGGTGTTCGGGCTGAACACGCTGGCCACCTTCACCGTGCTGGAGCAGGCCGGGCTGGCGGGGGTGCGCCGGGTGTGCCTGGCCAGCTCGATGGCGGCCGACGGGGTGCCGTTCGCGGCGCGTGAGCTGCATCCGGCCTATGTGCCGGTGGACGAGCGGCTGCCGTCGCAGTCCGAGGACCCCTACGCGCTGTCCAAGCAGGTGGACGAGCTGACCGCGGCGACGATGGCGCGGCGGCACGGGATGGGGATCGTGGCGTTGCGCCTGCCGTACGTGGGCGGGTTCGATGAGCGGCTCGACGCGTTCGCCGCGCGCTGCGCCGCCGACCCCGGCGCGCACGCCCGCGGCTACTGGGCCTACCTGGAGACGCGCGACGCCGCCCGCGCGTGCGTGCTGGCCCTGGGGGTGCCGGGTCCCGGCGTGGAGGTGGTGAACGTCTGCGCGCCCGAGACGATGGCGAAGGAGCCGACCGAGGACCTGCTGCGCCGCTACCACCCCGACGCGGAGGTACGCGCTCCGCTGCCCGGCCGGACGGTCCCGGTGGACCTGTCGAGGGCGGAGCGGCTGCTGGGTTTCACGGCCGAATACCGGCTACAGATGTGACACCAGATAATAGACGGCATTAATGCCCGAATATCGCTATATCTGTTCGCGTAAATCTTGAGAAATAGTGATATTGGCACCGCTACCTTCCAACCCCAGGTCCGGTTTCGGGAGGTACGTAATGCACCGCAGAGTCGCTCTGCTTTCCCTCGTCACCCTCACGGCCGGGAGCTTCCTGCTCCCGGCCGGGGCGGCGCAGGCCGCGGCGGGCCCCAAGCCCGCGGCCAAGGCCGCCGCAGACAGCAAGTCCGAGCAGCGCGAGGTCCTGTCCTACTGGACCCCGCAGAAGATGGAGGACGCGCAGCCGCTCACTCCCCCCGCGCCCAAGGCCAACGCCAAGCACGGCCCCGGCACCCCCGGCGAGCCCACCACGGGCAACCCCTGGGGCGTCCCGCCCACCGGCACCCCCCAGCAGCAGGCCCAGGCCAGCGGCGGCGCCCCGTGGACCCGCGGCGGCGCCGTCGTGCGGACCACCGGCCGGGTCTTCTTCACCTACCAGGGCCGCAACGCCTCCTGCTCGGGTTCGGCCGTGACCAGCGCCAACGAGAGCGTCGTCATCACCGCCGGGCACTGCGTCAAGATGGGGGGCGCCTTCCACACCAACTGGGTCTTCGTGCCCGGCTACAACGCCGGACAGCGGCCCCACGGCACCTGGCCGGCCACCAAGCTGCTCACCACACCGCAGTGGAACGCCCGCGAGGACATCAACTTCGACATGGCCGCGGCGGTCGTCGCGCCCCTGTCGGGCAAGACCCTGACGGACGTGGTGGGCGGGCAGGGCGTCTCCTTCAACCAGGGCCGGAGGGTGCAGATGCACGCGTTCGGCTACCCGGCGGCGGCGCCGTACGACGGGTCGAGGCTGATCTACTGCGCCGGGCGGACCTTCGACGACTTCCTGCTCTCCCGCGACCACGGCCTGACATGTAACATGACCGGTGGTTCGAGCGGCGGTCCATGGTTCCAGAGTTTCAACGAGAGTTCCGGGCTGGGCACGCTCAACTCCGTCAACAGCTTCAAATACAACTTCGCCCCCAACTGGATGTTCGGCCCATATTTCGGGGCAGAGGTCCAGGCCGTCTACAACTCCGCCCAGAGCACCGACGCCCTCTGACGCATTTACCGAAAGTAGTCACAAGAACACCCGTCGTAGTGCACACTCGGGGTTCATGACCCTGAGCACCCCCCTGCTTGCGGCGGCACCGCTCGTCGCGGGGCTGGTGGGACCGGCACTCATCGGCGCGACGGCGCTCGCGCCCGCCCTGCAGCCAGCCGACCGCCCGTCCGTCACCAGCGTCGAGCGCGCGGCACCCCGCGCCGAGGTCGTCGAGCACGTCGCCGCCCGCACCCCCGCGGACCAGCGGCGCGTGCTCGGCTACTGGACGCCTCGGCGGATGGCCGGAGCCCTGCCGATCGACCTGCTCGGCATCGTCGGGAAGAACGGCGGGCTGCTCAGCGGGCTGTCGAGCGAGTCCGGCGTCGGCACGGCACCCGAGGTGGCCGGGGGCACGGCCAAGATCGTCACCCGTGAGCTGCCCGGCAGGGCGGCGGTCCCCGGACCGGCGGGCGGCGCGACTCCCCGGCACCAGTCGGCCAGGCCCCAGGCCACGACCTCCGGCTCCCGCTGGGTGACCGGCGGCCTGGTGTCCAAGACCACCGGCCGGGTCTTCCTCACCGTGGGCGGCGTCGACTTCGTGTGCTCCGCCGGCACCGTCAGGAGCGCCAACCGCGACGTCGTCGTCACGGCCGGCCACTGCGTGAAGGACGGGGCCGGGGAATGGGCGGACAACTGGACGTTCGTCCCCGGGTACCAGGAGGGTGGGGGCCAGCCGTACGGGGCGTACACGGCCAGGCGGATGTTCGTCGCCGGCCCGTGGTCCCGCAGCGGCGACGACAGCTACGACGTGGGCATGGTCGCCCTGAACACCTCGCGGGGCAGGCACGTGGCCGACGTGGTCGGCACCCAGGAGATCGCCTTCAACGGCGGCAGAGGCGGCCAGGCCTACGGCTTCGGCTACCCGGCCGACCCCCCGTACGACGGCGAGCGCCTGTTCTACTGCGCCGGCCGCCTGCGCAACGACCCCTACGGCCAGACCCGCGACCAGGGCCTGGGCTGCGACATGACGGCGGGCTCAAGCGGCGGCCCGTGGCTGACCCGCTTCGACGCGGCCACCGGCAAGGGCACGGTGACCTCGGTCAGCAGCTTCAAGTACTCCGACGACCAGGGCACCATGTACGGTCCCTACTTCGGCGACTCGGCCCGGGCCCTGTTCACCACCGCCCAGAACGCCTGACGGCCTCGCCCGGCTAGGCGTGCTGGCGGCGCACCATTTCGGCGATCCAGACGGGCGCGAACGGGGACGTGCAACCCGGGGCGGTCGGGTAGTCCTTGAGCACCTCCAGGCGTTCGCCGATGCCGACGGCGCGGGCGCGGTGTTCCGCGTGCTCGATTCCGATCTGCGCCAGGCAGTGGTTCATCGCCCACTGCAGGCGATCCGGGGCGCCCTTCATCTCCGCCTCGATGACGTCGAGCAGGTCCGCCAGGTCGAGGACGCCCGGCTGCTTGGCCACCCGTTCGGTGGTCAGTGCCCAGCCCGCGCTCGCCACGACCGGATCCGGATCGGCGAACCAGGCCACGCGCAGCTCTTCGGCGTGCGGGTTCTTCTTCACCACGTAGTTCACGAGCCAGTCGTGCACCTTGGGCGTGCCGGCCTCGCGCACCATGGCGTCCAGTTCGTCACGCTCGAACGCCTTCGGGCGGCAGATCAGCAGCGCGAGCAGCCGCGCCGCGGTGTCGCCCGTCTTCCACAGCTCGCGTGCCAGTTCGTGCTGTGTCTTCAACCGCTTGGCGACCGCGCGCAACTTGGTGAGGTTCACGCCGTGGTCGTCACCGTGTCGCTCGTTCACCTCGCGGATCTTCGGGTCCTCGAGTGCGGCCAGCTCGGCCATCACCTCGGCCACCGTGGTCTCGGCCACCCCAACCTCCTGTCCCTGACGTGCGGGACTCAGCCTACGCGCCGGCGCAGCCCCTCGACCAAGAGCGCGACCAGGCGGCGGGCGTCGTAGCGGGGGTCGGTCTCGGCGCCGACGCAGAGGTTTCCGATGCCACGCATGAGCTGGTACGCGTCGAGGTCGGACCGGATCTCGCCGGAGGCGGCGGCGGCTTCGAGAAGCTGGGCGCACACCGGCAGGAGGCGGTCGAGGAAGTAGGCGTGCAGGGTTTCGAAGCCGGTGCCGTCGTTCCGCATCGCGGCGGCGAGGCCGTGCTTGGTCACCAGGAAGTCCACGAAGAGGCCGACCCAGCTTTCGAGGGCGGCGTGCGGGGTCGGGCTGGATGCCAGCAGGGCCGGGCCGGCTTCGGCGCAGGCGTCGACCTGGTGCCGGTACACGGCGATGACGAGGTCCGCCCGGGTGGGGAAATGGCGGTAGATCGTGCCGATTCCCACCCCAGCCTTGGCCGCGATGTCGCGCACCGGTGCTTCCACTCCCGCGGTGACGAAGACCGCGGCGGCCGCGTCCAGCAGGGCCTGCTGGTTGCGGCGGGCGTCCTTGCGCTTGGACCCGGTCGCGCTGTCGTTCACGGCGGACTCCTTCCAGAGGCACTTGCAAAGCGGAACCGTGTTCCGTATCGTTAGCGGAGCAGCGTTCCGTTTCGCTCATGATGGCAGATCAGAGGCCTTCCGGCCAACCCCAAGGGAGAGCACTTCCATGTCCCACCCGAACACCACGGTGGTATCCGCGCACCCGGTCGTCCTGCCCGTCCCCGGCCGCGGCGAGGACCTGCGGGTCCGCGTCTCGGCCCCCGCCACCGGCAGCGGCCTGCCCGTCATCGTCTTCTCGCACGGCTTCGGCTCGTCGATGAACGGCTACGCCCCGCTGGCCGACCACTGGGCCGCCGGCGGCTTCGTCGTCCTGCAGCCCACCCACCTCGACTCCAGAACGCTCGGGCTCGCGGCCGACGACCCCAGGACGCCGGACATCTGGCGCATCCGCATCCACGACCTGACCCGCGTCCTGGACGGGCTCGACATCCTCGAAGCCTCCGTGCCGGGTCTCGGCGGCCGCGTCGACCGCGACAGCGTCGCCGTGGCCGGACACTCCTGGGGAGCGCAGACGGCGAGCACGCTCCTGGGCGCGCGCGTCCTGGACTCCGCCGGCGTCCCCGGCGAGGACCTGTCCGACCCCCGGGTCAAGGCGGGAGTACTGCTCGCGCTGACCGGCCTGGGCGACGACCTGGTCCCGTTCGCCGCCGAGCACTTCCCCTTCATGAGGCCGTCCTTCGCCGGCATGACCGCACCGGCCCTCATCGTCGCCGGCGACAACGACCAGTCCCACCTGTCCACCCGCGGACCGGACTGGTTCGTCGACCCCTTCCTCCACAGCCCGGCGGACAAGAGCCTCCTCACGCTGTTCGGAGCGGAGCACTCGCTCGGCGGCATCGCCGGCTACGAGGCGGCCGAGACGACCGACGAGAACCCCGCACGCGTCGCGCTGATCCAGCGGCTCACCACGGCCTTCCTCCGCAGCGCACTCCACCCGGAGGACACCGCGTGGAAGGAGGCGGCCACCGCCCTGGAGCAGGACCCCAACCCGCTGGGTGCGCTGCGGAGCAAGTAGCGGACCTCTCACCACCGGAGCAACAGGTGGATGAGAGACCAGGCGGCGAAGCCGAAGAAGACCAGCGCCACCAGCCGGCCGATCGTGGGGGCCGCCCTGCCGTACGCGTGCCGCAACGCGGGAAGGCCGGAGATCCACGACAGCAGCGCGCCCGAGGCCAGGCAGCCGAGGAGACCGGCGGCGAGGAAGAGCGGGATCGTGGCCACGGTGAGCAGTTCGATGCGGTCGCCGAGCACCGCGGTGAAGACGGCGAGGGTCACCGGGTAGCTCTTGGGGTTGGTGATGCCGAAGGCGGCGCCCTGCAGCATCGCCCGCCCGCCGGTGAAGGCCGCCGCCCGCTGCGGGGCGCTCGCTGAGGTCAGGGCCCGGATGCCCAGGTAGATCAGGTAGAGGGCGCTGGCCACGGTCAGGGCGGCGAAGAAGACGGGCGAGATCAGCCGCACCCATCGCAGCGCCACCAGTGCCAGCGCCGACCACACCAGGTCGCCGGCCAGGTGTCCCAGCACGAAGACGAAGCTGGAGCGGCGGCCGCCACTGGCCCCGAGGTGAAGCACCATCAGCACGCCCGGCCCGGGGGTCAGGACGACGAGGGCGCAGGACAGGACAGTGGCGGCCAGCAGCGAGAGCACTAGAACGATCCGAGGGTGGCCTGGGTGATGCGGCCGGAGCCGGTGACGGTGCCGACCCGTTCCGCGTAGGAGCGGATGGAGTGGGTGGCGTCGATGAGCTCGTCCCAGGTCGAGTGGCTGAAGATCTTGCACCAGTCCTTGGAGACCTCATCGAAGTCCACGATGTCGCTCGTGCCGTACTTGTCGGGCATGAGGTCGAGCAGTTCCTCGTCGTAGATCTCGAAACCCCGCTCCTTGGCGACCTGCCTGGCGAGGTCGGGGTTCATCATCCATTTGCCGGTCAGGGCGCCGAAGTCGGGATAGAGCGGCTGGGCTTCCAGCGAGGCCATCATCCCGTTGTCGATCAGCCAGCGCCCGAACCGGACCGTGTTCTCCAGGCTTTCCTCGTTCTCGCCGGGTCCGCCCAGGACCAGCGAGCCGTGGATCAGGATTCCGGCGTCCTGGAACAGGTGGCAGGCCCGCTGGTTGTTCTCCAGGCTGTCGCGCGGGCCCTTGAGTACCTTGAGCATTCTGGTGTCGCCCGCCTCCAGGCCCATGTTCACCCGGTAGACGCCGAGCTTCCGGTAGAGCTCGACCAGGCGCGGGGTGGTCTCGGCGGCCTGCGTGTACACGAAGAACTTCGGGTCGCCGATGTCGTCCGGCTTGGCGTCGACCACGGCCTTGATCCAGCGCGGTGAGCTGCTCATGCTGTCGAACGCCTCGTAGAAGATCGAGGCCGAGATCTGCTCCTGAGCGGTGCGCACGTCGTTCCAGAACATCTCAGGGGAGGAGAAGCGCAGGCTCAGGTCCATGATGCCGCAGAAATGGCAGGGCGCCTTCACCCGTGCGCAACCCCGGGCGCGGTTCATGGTGGTGACGCCGGTGACCTCCTCGTCGTCGTGGAACCCGCCGTACCGGTTCAGGTAGTTGTCCAGATAGCGCTCCCAGTTGTTGTCCGGCATCAACGTGCGGTCGGGCACGGGGATGGCGTCCAGGATCATGGTCTTGAACGCCCCTCCGCCGCCCTTGATCACGTCAGGGGGAATCTCCGGCAGGCGGTTGTGGGCGAGCCCGTCGGGCGTGCGGTAGAGGAGTTCGGGCACGGAGTCGATCGGGCGCTCCCCCTTCACCGCGCCCACCAGGGCGGACAGGGCGAACTCTCCGACGTCGGCCGCGCACACGTAGTCCACGACCTCGCGGTGCTTCAGGATCCGCTCGGCCATGGCCGTGGCCTGGTCGTTGCCGAAGACCGTGACGGCCCCGGCGTTCTTGCCGAGTTCGGCCAGCCGCAGCGCGTTGCCGTAGGACGTGGCCAGCACGCCCACGCCGAGGATGTCGGGGTCGAGGTCCCTGACGAGTTGTTCGATCTCCGCCATGGGCGTGATCTGGCCGTCGACGGCGATCACGTCCAGGTCGGGGTGATCGCGTCGCAGCACGGTCGCCAGTGAGACGACGCCGAGAGCGGGGAACGTGCCGTCGTTCGCGATCGAGGAGACATCAGCGTCGCTGCCGGCATTGACGAGCAGGACACTCTGTACCTTCTTGGTCATCGAGTACCTCTCAGCGGGTTCCAGGCCGACGTGCCGGTCCAGCCAGTACGGGCAGGCAACCCCGCGGGCACACACATCGAGGCCGGACCGTTTCACACGGTCAACGGCTTCCCCCAGGCCAGAGCGCGCGGCTGTCCGACCACGACGGCTCCATGCGCTCACTGTCGCCCACGATCGCGGGCAGGCTCAATGCTCCGGACAGATAGAGTTGACAGCAGTCATCCGCTATTGACATCCCTTATGCCCTAGGTGTATTAGCGGGAATGCAGGCGCAGGATCCGGCTCATCAGCCGCTGTCCGGCGATCGATCCGCGCGAGACCTCGTCGACCACCTCGCTCACCTGGTTGTCCGCCAGCGTGGCCATGTCCCCGGCGATCGCCCTGGTGACGGCCTCGGTGATCACGTGGTCGCTGAGGTAGTGCACGTACTCGGCCAGTGCCAGGTAGGAGCGGGCGCGGCCGTCCCCGTTCGGGCCGCGCAGGACCAGAATCTCCAGGATCTCGCGCAGCAGCGACTTGCCACCGTTCCAGGACAGGGCGGCGCCGAGCACGGGTTCCAGCGCGTGCAGGAAGAGCGTCTCGTGCGGCAGGAACGAGAACAGCACACCCTGGCGGGCCCGCAGGTACGCGCCGCTGTCGGGCGGGGCGATCCAGGAGGTGTCCATCGGGGTGAGGTCCCAGGTGGATCCGGTGTCCAGGGCGAGCTCCAGGTCGGCGGCCCCGCCGACGGACGTGGCCCGCACCACCCTGATCAGGCTGTCCCACTCCTCGTTGGCCAGCTGGGAACGCCACAGCAGCGCGAAGCGCCGCCACTCGGTGAGGGGGTCCTCGTGGCCGGGCCGTACCCGGGACCAGAGGAGGCGGGCGGGGTCGCAGGCGAGGGCGACCTTCAGCAGGTTGGCCGTGTAGTAGGCGTTGCGGCGGGCGGGTCCGGCGGTCCAGGGGCGGTAGGCCGGGTGGGCGAGCTGGTCGCGCAGGTCGGCCAGCGCGAACAGGCGGGTGGCCAGCCCCCGCCAGGCCGGGTCGGCGGACTCGCGCAGAAACGAGATCACGGGCGGCCTCGTGGAGAGCGTCGACCAGGACAGCAACGTGCCGAGCATGCCGTCGCTGACCTCCTCCACGACCAGGCGCGACTCCTGGACCAGCATGTCGTCCAGGAGCCTGCCGATCAGCCGGGCGATCAGGAACTCGCCGAACGTGGCGTGGAGAAACTCGTAGGTCTGCAGGATCTCGCCGCCGTCGCGGGTGGCCTGGGCCTGGTGGACGAAGAAGAAGCGGCCGAACGCCTGCTCACCGGCGGTCAGCGGGGTGGCCAGCGAGGTGGGCCGGCGGGCGGACAGGCGCAGCGCCTCCAGGTCGGCGTCCACCTCGGCGGCGGTCGCCCACTGACGGCCCCGGTTGAACATCGCGAACGCGACGATGCCCAGCAGCAGCAGTTCCTTCTCGACCAGGGCCGGGATCCGCTCACGCGGGTGACTCTTCTCCAGTTCCCGCTCGGCGAAGGCGCGCATGAGGCGCTCGTAGAGCTCGGCCTCGCCGATGCGGTCGGCGAGGTTCCTGCGCAGGGCGTTGCCGTAGGCGTCGTAGAGGGCCAGCATGAGCAGGAGCAGCGGCTGCTCGGCCAGGTTCCGCTGCGCGCGGGCGACCTCCATCGACAGCGGCCGCAGTCCCGCCCCGTCGAAGTAGGCGGCGTTGGCGTGGTTCCACACCTCCAGCCACTGCTCGATCTCCTCCAGGTCGAACGGCTCCAGCCGGGTCACCAGCGAGCCCTCGGGGTAGTCGACGCGGTCGGCCACCGCCGTACGGGAGGTCACGATCACCGCGACGGCGCGTCCCGCGTCGAGCTCGCGCTGCTGGAAGCGGGCCACCTTGGCCAGGTAGTCGGACTGCCGCACGCCGGTGGCCTGCAGGAGTTCGTCGAAGCCGTCGAGTATCACGACGGGCAGCGCGCCGTCGGCCGCCCTCGCCAGGTCGGGCCAGTGCAGCCGCTCGCCGCTGAGCTGGTAGACGGCCTGTTCGATCTGTTCCTGGACGTCCGCGCCGGCCGCCACGTCGCGCAGCGGCACCCGGACGGGCACGAAGTCGGCGGGCAGGCGGGCGGCGAGCACCTTGGTCAGCACCGACTTGCCCGCCCCCGGCTGGCCCAGGACCATGAGCGGCGTCCTGCCCGCCTCCGGCGAGGTGAGGTAGCCGGCGAGGAAGCGCGGCAGGCCGTCGCGCACCTCACGCTCGCTCCACCACGCCTCCTGGCTGGGGTCTTCCGCGCGCTCCGGCCGGCCCGAGCGGAAGCGCGGGGTGACGTAGGCGTCGCCCAGGCTGGGCAGCGCCAGCCCGGCGGGCACGTCTCCGGTCTCGGCGACCGGGCGGCGCAGCGCCGCCTGGTGCAGTCTGCCCAGCGCCGCCAGCCGGGCGTCCTGCGCGCGGGCCGGGGCCAGGCCGTCGAGCAGCCGTTCCAGGTCGGCCAGCCGCGCCCGGGTGGCCTGGTGCTCGACCATCGCCGACCAGAACCCGAACTCCGGCACGTCCATGGCCAGCCGGCGGTAGCCGTCCTCGTACCTGCGGATGGCCGCCGTGGCGAGCGAGCTGTCGAAGACCCACTCCCGCTGGTGCTCCTGCAGCCGTTCCCAGAGGCTCAGCCCTTCGGCGAAGCTCCGCAGCGCGCCGCGCAGCCGCTCGTACCGCACGAGGATGACGCTCTTGGCCTCCTCGAACGGCAGTTGCGGCGAGGGGCAGACCGGGCTGCCCAGATCTACCCCGCGCAGCAGCGTGACCTGCTCCGTCTTGCTCATCCGCAGTTCACGGGCGCTGAACGGCAGTTCGATCCCGTCCAGCGCCTCGAAGAACGCGGTGAGCACCAGGATGGTGTGCGCGGCTTCGATGCGGTCCGTACGGCCGCGCCACTCCTTGCCCGCCCGCCAGTCGCGCCACCGCCCGAGAAGGTCGTTGCCGACCCGGATCAGCTCGCCCTTGGCGTCGATCAGGTCCCAGAGCCCCAGAGTGGCGGCCCCGAGAACCGTGTCGAGCGCCCGGACCGCAGGGTCGTCGCCGCCCAGTAACCGCACGGCGTCGGCATACCGGTACTCCCTCGCCATGCCGCCGATTATTGCGGGATTTAGAGGGTCAGCCCCGTCAGAACCATCACCTTCTCGTAGGTGTAGTCCTCCATCGCCGAGTGCAGGCCCTCGCGGCCGATGCCCGAGTCCTTCACCCCGCCGTACGGCATCTGGTCGGCCCGGTAGGAGGGGACGTCGCCGATGATGACGCCTCCGACCTCCAGCTCCCGGTTGGCCCGGAAGGCGGCGTCCAGCGACCGGGTGAACACGCCGGCCTGCAGGCCGTACTTGGAGTCGTTGACCAGCGCGTACGCCTCGTCGATCGAGGCGGCCCGCTGCAGGATCATGACCGGGCCGAAGACCTCCTCGACGTTGACCTTGGCGTCGTGCGGGACGTCGGCCAGCACCGTCGGCGTGACCGTGGCGCCGTCGCGGGTGCCGCCGGCCAGCAGCCGGGCGCCGCTCGTGACGGCCTCCCGGACCCACTGCTCGACGCGCTCGGCGGCGGCCAGTGAGACCAGCGGGCCCACCTGGGTCTTCTCGTCGGCCGGGTCACCGGTGACCAGGTCGCCGACGGCGGGCAGGAGGCGCTCGACGAAGGCGTCGTACACGGGCTGCTCGACGATCACCCGCTGGACGGCGATGCAGCTCTGGCCGGCCTGGTAGTTGGAGAACAGGGCGATGCGCCGGGCGGCCCAGTCGAGGTCGGCGTCGGCCAGCACGACGGCGGCCGCGTTGCCGCCCAGCTCCAGCGTGACGTGCTTGCGCGGGATCTGGTCGGCGATGGAGTAGCCGACCGGGGCGGAGCCGGTGAACGACACCACGGGCAGGCGCGGGTCGTCGACCAGGGACGAGGCGCGCTCGTTCTCGATGGGGAGCACGGAGAACATGCCCGCCGGCAGGTCGGTCTCGGCCAGGATGTCGCCGAGCACGAGCGAGGACAGCGGAGTGGCGGGGGCGGGCTTGACGATGACCGGCGCGCCGACCGCGATGGCGGGGGCGACCTTGTGGGCGACGAGGTTCAGCGGGAAGTTGAACGGCGTGATCGCCAGCACGGGCCCCTTGGGCACGCGCGTGACGTAGGCGAGCCGGCCGGCGGCGGCGGGTTCGGTGTCGAGCCGCTGCGTCGTGCCGGACCAGCGGCGGGTCTCCTCGGCGGCGAAGCGGAAGGTGGCGACGGCCCGGCTGACCTCGCCGCGGGCCCACATGATCGGCTTGCCGTTCTCCGACATGATCAGATGGGCGATCTCGTCGGCCCGCTCGGCCAGGCGGCGCGAGACATGGGCCAGGGCTTCCGCGCGCACGTGGACGGGCAGCGCGGCGGCCTGCCCGGCCACCGCGGCGGCGGCCGCCACGGCCTCCTCGACCTGCGCGGCGGTCGGCACCGAATATCGCCCGACCTCGCGACCGTCGTGGGGATTGGTCACGGTGAGCTCGGCGTCCCCGGTGGCGGGGCGCCCTGCGAGCCAGAAGGTACGCACGTCCATACCCATGACGTTATGCCACCGGGAAGATCGGAGACTTACACCGGGGTGCACAAGACCACCTCCGGCCTCCGCCGTTACGTACAACCCCCGGCACCGCCGGATCACCGCCTCGACGTGGAGCTCCGGGCGAAGTCCGGCCGGCGTCGCCCGAGTCTCGGAGAGTGCCCTGGGTAAGATCTCTAATCCCACGTCCGGGTAAGGCCTGCTCCCTGATCGACGCCCCGGGCTTGGCGTCACTGTTGCCACGTGGCCCTCATGTTTACCCGCTGTGTAACAGAAGTAGTACTAAATCGGGATGTTTACCGTGTGGAGCGGTTTGAACGATCGCCGCCATGGCTAAGTCATCGTGTGCGGGTCTCCAGCGCGGCGGGCCCCCGAGCTAGAAAGGCGTGGGCCCCGTGACCGAGCAGCATGCTTCGGCTCCGCTCGGGCTTCAGGGTGCCTACCTTCTGGGCGAGCGGGCCGGGCAGGACGAGCTGCGTTCGCGCCTGCTCGACGTGGCCGTCGCCCTGCTCGACAGCGACGGCCCGGAAAGCCTGAACATGCGCAGGATCGCCACCGAGGCGGGCTGCACCACCACCGTCATCTACACGATGTTCGGCAACCGGGAGGGCCTGGCCGAGGCGCTTTACCTGGAGGGGTTCGAACGCTTCCGCCGCTTTCTGGACGCGGTGCCGCACCGGCGCGATCCCTTCGAATACCTCACCGCGCTCGGCCCCGCCTACCGCCAGGCGTGTCATGCCGAGCCCGGCTACTACTCGCTGATGTTCGAGCGTGCCATCCCCGGCTTCGAGCCCAGCGAACGCGCCCGTACGCTGGCCCGCGCGGCGCTCAACATCCTCGACCGGGTGATCTCCGACTGCATCGCCCAGGGCTACCTCGTCCCGACCCAGCCCAGGAAGATCGCCGACGCGCTGTGGGCCGCCGCCCAGGGCGCCATCAGCCTGGAGCGGGCGGGTCACCTACGCGACGGCCGCACCTACGAAGCGGTCACCACGGCCACCATCTGCTGCTACCTGGTCAACAAGTAGCTTCCAGGGCGATCCAGAGCTCCGCGCGCACCCCCGGGTCGTCCAGGTCGCGGCCGAGGAGTTCGGCGACGCGTTTCATCCGGTAGCGCAGGGTGTGGCGGTGGATGCCCAGGCGCTGGGCGGCCGCGTCCCAGTGGCCGTTGCTGGCCAGGTAGGCGCGCAAAGACGCGATGAGGTCGGCGCGGGAGCCGTACTGGCTGAGGGGGGCGAGCAGCGCGGCCGAGAACGCCTGGGCGGCGGCGGGATCCAGCAGGGCGAGCAGCCCTTGCCCGGCCAGGTCGGCGAAGCGGACCGGCGCGCCCGTGCTGGCCTGCAGCGCGCGCCGCGCCTGGTCGAGCCCGCCGCGCAGGTCCCGGTACGGGCCCGGCCCGCTGACCCCCACTCTCCCGGACACCGGGCCGGCCGCCTGCGCCGTGACCACCGCGACCGCGGCGCCGTCGTGGAGGGCCGTGAAGCCGTGGGGTTCGAGGAGGTCCAGGGCGTCGGGAGCGGCGGCGAGGACCACGACCGGCTCGTCCGGCAGGTGGGCGCCGATCGGAGCGAGCACCGCGCGCGCCGCACCCTCCAGCCCCGCCAGCAGCAGTTCCAGTACGGCGCCGCGCACCCGCCGCTCAGCCTCCCGATGCGCGCCCCCTTGCTCGACGGCCAGCGTCAGCAGGGAGCCGGCCGCGTTGATCACGGTATGCGTGACCGGGGAGAACGCCTGCCCGGTCCCCACGGCGAAGAACCCGCGCGGCCTGGCCCCGCCGCCAAGCGGCTGCACGACCACCTGCCCGTCGGGTCCTGACATGGCCACACTCGCCGGAAACCGCCCGCCCCTGCGCCGGAGCGCCGACTCCACCTGGTCCGTCCGTGTCCCGGCGGTGGCGTGCAAGATCTCCCCCGTCTCGGACACCAGAGCCGCCCACCCGCCCACCTCCTTGGCCAGGCGGTCGATCACCGCGTGCATGCCCTCGGGCCGGAGCGCCGCCCGGGTCAGGCGCCCCTGGGCGGCGAAGGCACGGGTGATCTCCTCGTACTGCTCGGCGGCCAGCAGTTCGCTGACGACCTTGCCGATGGCGATGAACGGCGTCTCGCGGGGCACCTCCAGCAGCGGCAGCCCGGCGGCGGCAGCGGCGGCCACCAGCTCGGCCGGAACCTCGTCGTGGGTCAGCCCGACACCGAACCCCAGTCCCGCGACGCCCCGCGTCACGAGCCGCCCGACATATCCGGGAAAGTCGCCTGCGCCACTCAGCCGCATCCCCGTGGTGAGCACCAGCTCGGCGCCCTCCAGAAACGGTGTGGGGTCCTCGAGTTCGCTGACCGCGACCCACCGCACGTCCGAGTCCAGCGACCCGGCCAGGGGCCGAAGGCCCATCCGTCGCACCACGGTTCCCAGAGAAGGCGGCATTTTGTCCAGTCCGGCAGATTAAGACCCCTCAAGTGTGACATATCGACGTATCGGCGCAGGTCATCACCCGCCGTACCGTCAAGAGCATGAGCATTCCGCAGGAGCGTCGTCTCGTCACCGCCATCCCGGGGCCGAAGTCCCAGGAACTGCTGGCCCGCAAGCAGGCCGCCGTGCCCCCCGGCATCGGCACCACACTGCCCGTCTTCGTGACGCGCGCGGGCGGGGGCGTGGTCGAGGACGCCGACGGCAATTCGCTCATCGACTTCGGCTCCGGCATCGCCGTGACCAGCGTCGGCAACGCCGCTCCGCGCGTGGTCGAGCGGGTGAGCAAGCAGGTGGCCGACTTCACCCACACCTGTTTCATGGTCACGCCGTACGAGTCGTACGTGGAGGTCTGCGAGAAGCTCAACCAGATCACCCCGGGCGAGCACGACAAGCGCACGTTCCTGGTCAACTCCGGCGCCGAGGCCGTCGAGAACGCCATCAAGGTCGCCCGCCACGCCACCGGCCGCCAGGCCGTCGTGGTGTTCGACCACGGCTACCACGGCCGCACCCTGCTGACGATGACCCTGACGGCCAAGAACATGCCGTACAAGCAGGGCTTCGGCCCCTACGCGCCCGAGGTGTACCGGGTGCCGCTGGCCTATCCGTTCCGCTGGCCCGGCGAGAACCCGGCCGACGAGGCGTACGCCCAGGCCGTGGACATGATCGAGAAGCAGGTGGGCGCGCGGAACGTGGCCGCCGTGGTCATCGAGCCGATCGCCGGAGAGGGCGGCTTCATCGAGCCCGCCAAGGGCTTCCTGCCGAGGATCGCGGAGTACTGCCGCGCCAACGGCATCGTCTTCGTGGCCGACGAGGTGCAGACGGGCTTCGCGCGTACCGGGGACATGTTCGCCTGCGAGGACGAGGGCGTGGTCCCCGACATCATCTGCACCGCCAAGGGCATCGCGGGCGGCCTGCCGCTCGCCGGGGTCACCGGCCGCGCCGAGCTCATGGACAAGGTGCACGTGGGCGGCCTCGGCGGCACGTACGGCGGCAACCCGCTGGCCTGCGAGGCGGCGCTCGCCGTGCTGGAGACCATCGAGCAGGACGACCTGGTCGCCAAGGCCCGCCGGATCGGCGAGGTCATGCTCCCCCGCCTCAGGGCGCTGCAGGAGCGCTTCCCGATCATCGGCGACGTCCGCGGACGCGGCGCCATGATCGCCATCGAACTGGTCGAGCCCGGGACGAAGAACCCGAACCCGGCCGCCGTCCAGGAGATCGTCAAGCGCTGCCACGCCGAGGGCCTGATCATCCTCACGGCCGGAACCTACGGCAACGTGCTGCGTTTCCTGCCGCCGCTGGTCATGCCCGAGCACCTGCTGGAGGAGGGCCTCGGCATCCTGGAAAAGGCGTTCTCCTAGAAGAACCCCCACAGAACGGGCCATCCACCTTGATGGGGATGGCCCTGTTTTGTTGGTGTACCGCACGCCAACCGGCAGTGATTTCACCTGAGCTTGACGCTGCACTAGCCGATCGGCGGCGCGACCGGGGCTATAACGGATCCGGTATAGGGGTGGGCGAACGCCTGGGGGAGAGTGATGGACTGGGGTTCGATGCTGACGTTCGACCCTGACGGCCTGAGCTGGGCCCAGCGTGACGGGGACGCCTGCGTGGTCTGCCACAAGAGGTGGCCGCGTCCCCGGGTGCGGGTGGGCCGCTTCCCCGACGACACCGCTGTGCTGGCCTGCCACGACTGCGCGGAGGCGCTGCGGCCCGCGCCGCTGGCCACCGTGGTGGCCTTCCGGGCCCGATGAGGCCTCAGGCCGCCTGACGCATCCCCCACGGCGAGCCGTACTCCGTGAGCAGGTCGAGGAACGGCACCGCGTCGAACGCCTCGGGACCGAGCACACCCGTCCCCTTCCAGGCCCCGGCGGCCAGCAGTTCCAGCGCGACGACCGGGTGGATGGCGGTCTGCCAGACGACGGCCTGCGAGCCGTACTCGCGCATCGACCACTCGTTGTCCACCACGTGGTACAGGTAGACCTCGCGCGGCGCGCCGTCCTTGCCCGTGCCCTTCACCCACGTCCCCGCGCAGGTCTTGCCGCGCATGCGCGAGCCCAGCGTGGCCGGGTCGGGCAGGCTCGCGGCCACGAGGTCGCGCGGCGCGACCTCGGCCGTGCCCACCTTCACCTTGTCGGCGCTGTCGAGCCCCAGCTTGTGCAGGGTCTTGAGGACGCCGATGAACTCCTCGCCGAGCCCGTACTTGAACGTCACCCGCCGGGCGTCGATCCAGCGCGGCACGAGCAGCACCTCTTCGTGCTCGACGTTGACGCATTCGACCGGCCCGATCCCCTCGGGGAAGTCGAACACCTCCGGCTCGCTGAACGGCTCGGTCGTGCGCCACTCGCCGTCCTCCCAGACGACGGGCGGATTGAGGCACTCCTCGATCGTGGTCCAGATCGAGAACGTCGGCGCGAAGTCGTAGCCGTCCACGACCAGGTTGGAGCCGTCACGCACGCCGATCTCGTCGATGCGCGCGAACAGGTGGTCGGCGGCGTAGCGGGCGAACACGTCGGCCAGCCCCGGCTCCACCCCCATCCCGACCAGCGCGAGCTGCCCGCCCTCACGCCAGCGCGGGTCGAGCTCGAACTGCCGGTCGCCGAGCTTCACCCCCGTCTTCGTGTACGGCTCGCGCGGATGCGGCTGCGACAGCGACATCGCCATGTCGAGGTAGTGCGCCCCGGCCTCCAGCGCCGCCTCGAACAGCGGCATGGTGAAGCGCGGATCGACGGCGTTGAACAGCACGTCACAGTCGTGGGCGCGCAGCGCCTCGGCGACCTGCGCCCGGTCGGCGGCGTCGAGCTGGATGGCGCTGAACCGGGGGTCGTCGACCTGGGCGACCGCTCGCGCGGCCCGGTCCTGTTTGGAGTCGGCCACCACGATGTGTTGGAAGAAATCTCGGCGGGCCGCGATGGGCACGACGGCGGATCCGACGCCTCCGGCGCCGACAAGGAGGATTCTCATGCCCGAACTCTTTCACTGACTGGCCATTCAGTCAATTCCAGGGCCAAAGGGGAGGCGTCCCGGGTCGGGGGGAACGCCCGGGACGCCTCAGGCAGGCGATGCCCAGCGGGGGGACGGGCACGCCCGCAGCATGTGCGAGCGGGCCCCCGAATTCACCCGCTCAGCTCACAAGATCGGTCCACCTGTCTTCCCAGGTGTCGTAGTCAGTGCATTCCCGCTCCTGCGGACGGCAATCCCCCGGTGGCCGAACGGCAAAGGCGATCCGGTCGAGCCGCGACTTCTTGCCCACCCCGTACGCCTCGCAGACCCGCCTGGCCTTCCCCTTGCACGCCTTGTCGTTGGCCGGGGCCAGCCCTGCCCACGCCGCCGCGGCGCGCTGCGTATCGGCCGAAGCCGTCCAGCTCAGCCACCGGTAGGCACAGTCGAGATTCGCCCCGGACGCGCCCAGCATCCACGAGTCCACCCACCCCGTGCTCCGCGCGGACGGCACCGTCTTCACCGGCTTGCCCGCCGTCTGCAACAGCAGCCGCAGGTACGGCGTGGCCTGCGCGAAGTCCAGCCGCCCCGTCGCGAACCCGGTCACCACGTCCAGCGGATCGTCCCAGTAGACGCGCTCGTCCTGCCGCCCGAGCATCTCCATCGCCTTGTCCAGCTCGGCCTCGGTTAGCGAGAACGGGCCGCCGGACTTCCCGGCCGCCAGCGCCGCGTCCGCGATCGTCAGCGGGTCGTCCCTGAGCGCCGCCTTGGGCGAGGCGAAGACCTGGTCCATGGCGGGCGCCTTGATCCGGCTCGCGTCGTAGAGGTACTCGTGGGCGCCCCACAGGTACGGCACGCCGTAGACCTTGCCGCCGGAGGTGGTGAGGTCGCGCAGCGACTTGCCCAGCTCGGCGTACCCGTCGACCTTGGCCAGTTCGATCGGCAGCACCTGCTTGTCCGCGATGAGGCTCCCGGCCAGCCCGGGACCGGCCGAGACCACGTCGTAGGCACGTTCCCTGAGCCGGGTGGCCATCTCCCCGGGGGTCTGGACCTGGTCGAGCCGGGCGATGCGGCAGCCGGTGGCCTTCTCGAAGGTGCCGGTCCAGTTGACCTTGGGGCTCGTGCCACCGTACTCGGCGTAGCCACGGTAGGTGAGGATCTGGAGCGTGCCGTCGCTCTGGGTGGGAGTGGGCGTCGGCTTCGCGGTGGTGGGGGTGGGTTTGGGGGTGGGGCTCGCCTGCGCGGCACCTGCCGAGGACACCACCACGGCCAGCGCCGCCAGCGCCAGGGCGGGTGTGCGGCGGTTCAACAGGATGCCCCCTTCTCGTTGCGGTCTGCGCTGGAGTTTACCCGGGCGGACCGCAACGGGAGGGTGTCACCTGTTCGTCGGGAAGCCCAGGTTGACGCCACCGTGGGACGGGTCGAGCCAGCGCGAGGTGACGACCTTGCCGCGGGTGTAGAAGTGCACGCCCTCGGTGCCGTGCACGTGCGTGTCGCCGAACAGCGACGACTTCCAGCCGCCGAAGCTGTAGAACGCCATCGGCACCGGGATCGGCACGTTGATGCCGACCATGCCGACCTCCACCTCGTTCTGGAAGCGCCGTGCCGCGCCGCCGTCGTTGGTGAAGACGGCGGTGCCGTTGCCGAACTCGAGCCCGTTGATCAGCTCAAGCCCCTCCTCGTAGGAGGACACGCGCACGATCGACAGCACCGGGCCGAAGATCTCCTCGGTGTGGACCCGCGAGCCTGCGGGGACGTTGTCGAGCACGGTCGGGCCGAGCCAGAATCCGGGCGTCTCGGCCGCCGGCGTGCCGCCGAGCACCTCCGTCCGCCGCCCGTCCACGACCAGCGTGGCGCCTTCGGAGACACCGAGGTCCAGGTAGGAGGCGACCTTGTCGCGGTGCGGACCCGTCACCAGCGGGCCCATCTCCGAGCGCGGGTCGTCGCCGGGGCCGATCACGAGCTTGTCCACCCGCTCGACGATCTTCTTGACCAGGTCGTCGCCGACGGGGTCCACGGCCAGCACGACCGAGATCGCCATGCAGCGCTCGCCGGCCGAGCCGAACCCGGCCGAGACCGCCGAGTCGGCCACCAGGTCGAGGTCGGCGTCGGGCAGCACCAGCATGTGGTTCTTGGCCCCGCCCAGCGCCTGGACGCGCTTGCCGTGCGCGGTGCCGGTCTCGTAGACGTAGCGGGCGATCGGCGTGGAGCCGACGAACGAGACCGCCTTCACGTCCGGGTGCTCCAGCAGCCGGTCGACGGCGGCCTTGTCACCCTGCACGACGTTGAAGACGCCGTCGGGCAGGCCGGCCTCCTTCCACAGCCGCGCCATCAGCAGCGAGGCCGACGGGTCCTTCTCCGACGGCTTGAGGATGAAGGCGTTCCCGCACGCGATCGCGATCGGGTACATCCACATCGGCACCATCGCCGGGAAGTTGAACGGCGTGATCCCCGCCACGACGCCGAGCGGCTGCCGGATGGAGTAGGAGTCGACCCGCGTCGAGACACCCTCGGAGAAGCCGCCCTTGAGCAGGTGCGGGATGCCACAGGCGAACTCCACGACCTCGAGTCCGCGCGACACCTCGCCGAGCGCGTCGGAGTGCACCTTGCCGTGCTCGGCGGAGATGAGCGCCGCGATCTCGTCGCGGTGGGCGTACATCAGCTCGCGGAAGCGGAACAGCACCTGCGACCGCTTGACCAGCGAGGAGTCACGCCAGGCCGGGAAGGCGGCGAGGGCCGCGGCGACCGCCGCGTCCACGTCGGCTGCCCCGGCCATCGCGACGGTCCCGCTGACCTCGCCGGTCGCCGGGTTGTAGATCTCCTGCGTACGGCTGCCGCCGTCGGCGAGCGCGCCGTTGATCCAGTGCTTAACGGACTTCATCGTTGATGGTCTCCAGAGCGTCGACGATGATGCCCAGGCCTTCGGCGGCCTCGTCCATCGTCAGGGTGAGCGGCGGGGCCATGCGGATGGCGGTGCCGTACAGGCCGCCCTTGCCCGCGAGCAGGCCCGCCTGCTTGGTGAGCTCCATGAAGCGGCCGGTCATCGCGGGCTCGGCCAGCTCGATGGCGAACATCAGGCCCTTGCCGCGCACGCCGGTGACGATCGGCAGGCGCTCGGCGGCCGCGCGCAGGCCGTCGATGATGTGCGCTCCGGTGCGGGCGGCGTTGGCCTGCAGGTCGTGGTCGAGTACGTAGTCGAGGGTGGCGTTGGCGGCGGCCATGGAGATCGGGTTGCCGCCGAAAGTGGACAGGCCGACCGCGTGCAGGCCGTCCATGAGGTCGCCGCGGGCGACGAGGCCGCCGACCGCGAAGCCGTTGCCGAGACCCTTGGCGAACGTCATCATGTCGGGCGTCACGCCGTGGTTCTGGATGCCGAAGAACGCGCTGCCGGTACGGCCCCAGCCGGTCTGGACCTCGTCGGAGATGAGCAGGATGCCCTCCTCGTCCAGCACCTCCTTGTAGGCGGCGAACAGCCCGTCGGGCGCCATCGTGAAGCCGCCGACGCCCTGGATCGGCTCGGCGATCAGCGCGGCGACGTCCTTGGAGACGCCGGTGGCCAGCACGTGGCGCAGGTCCTCGACGCACACCTTGATGTAGTCGGCGTCCGACAGGCCCTTGAACTGCGACAGATGCCGGTCGGCGCCGTGCAGGAAGTGCACGTTGAGCGGTGAGAGCGAGTTGTTCTTCCAGGTGCGGTTGCTGGTGACGCTGACCGCGCCGAAGCTGCGGCCGTGGTAGCTCTGGCGCATGGCCAGGACCTGGTCGCTCTTGCGGGCGTAGGTGGCCAGCAGGAGGGCGGTCTCGTTGGCCTCGGTGCCGGAGTTGGTGAAGAAGACCTTCGCGTCGGGGATGCCGGAGAGCCGGGCGATCTTCTCGGCCAGCTCGACCTGGCCGCGCAGCAGGTAGACGGTGCTCGTGTGGACGACACCGGTGGCCAGTTGCCGCTCGACGGCCTCGCGTACCTCGGGGACGTCGTATCCGATCATGTTGGTCAGGATGCCGACGAAGAAGTCCAGGTAGCTCTTACCGTCGCTGTCGACGACGCGGCTGCCCTTGCCGCTGACGATCTCGATGGGCTCGTGGTAATTGAGGGCCAACCAGTTGGGCATCACTGCCCGGTGGCGCGCGAGAAGCTCCGACATGTTCCGAGTATCGCCGCATTCCGGAGCACCTTACACCTGCAACATGTCGGAGTGCGGGCCGGATGCCTTACATGTCGTAACCCTGCGGAAGCCAGGACAGAAGGGCCCTTCGCGAGGCACGCTTGAGGTCCCCGCCCTGCGAGGGTTCGATGATCATACGACTGACCGTCCGCGACCCCGAACTGACCGCCGAGCACGACCTCGAAGTGGTGGCCGAGCCGGGCACGAAACTCTCCACGCTGCTCGGCGCGCTGCCGCCGCGCCCCTGCTACGCCGGTACCGCCAAGCTCGATCCCGAGGCCACCTTCGCCGGCGGGCCGCTGGTGTCCGGAATGGTGGTCGGCGTGGGCGAGCCGGCCCGCGACGAGCGGGCCAGACCGGCCGGGGCCACCGGCGGTCTGCGGGTGGTCGGCGGCCCCGACGCCGGACGGCTCGTCTGGCTGGCTCCCGGCGCCCACATCGTGGGCAGGGACCGCGACGCCGCCGTCCGCCTCGTGCGCGACCATCGGGTCTCCCGGCTCCACGTCCGCCTTGAGGTGGGCGTGACCGGCGAGCTCACCGTCACCGACCTCGGCTCCATGAACGGAACTCTGGCCGGTGGCGAGCGGGTGAGCGGCACGGCCCGGTTGCGGCCGGGGGAAGTTCTCCAGGTGGGCGACGACCTGCTGCGCTGGGTGCCGTTGCCGGCCGCCCGGCCGCATGCCGTACGCGGGGCCGACGGCACGATCGCCTTCGACCGCGCGCTCGCGCGCCGGGAGCAGGGGACGGCGTCCGATCATGTTCCCGATGAGCTGGACCTGACCCTGGCCGCGCTGCGGGAGGGCCCGGGGCTGTGGTCGCGCGACGCCGCCTCCCCCGACGGTCTCACGCTGCGGGTGGGGGTCGCGGGTGAGCCCGCCGTACCGGCTGCCGTGGATCTGCGGGAGGCCGGCGTGCTCGGCGTCGTGGGGCCGCGCCCGCCGGCCGACGGGCTGGTGCGCTGGCTGCTGGTGCAGCTCGCCACCCTGCGGGCCCCCGCCGAGCTGCGGCTGGTGATCCTGGCCGAGGAGGGCGGCGAGCATCTGGCCTGGACGCGCTGGCTGCCGCACCTGTGGGGCGGTGAGCGGGTGCCGTGCCTGATCGGTACCACCGAGGAGACGCGGGCCGAGCGTGTGGCCGAGCTCCTGGCGCTGATCGTCGATCCGCCGGAGGGCGAGGAGGTGGTCGTCCTGCTGGACGGCGCGCGCTCGCTGCGGGAGCTGCCCGGTATGCGCGAGGTGCTGCGCGAGGGCCCCGCCGCCGGCGTGTACACGATCTGCGCCGACCGCCGCGGCATGAGCGAGTGCCGGGCCATCTGCGAGCTCGACGGCACCGACCTGCTGCTCACCCGGCCCGGGGACGGCCTGCCCGCGCCGATCCGGCCCGAGTACCTGGACGCTGAGGTGGCCGAGCGCATCGCCCGCGCGCTGGCGCCGCTGCGCGACCGCGCCGAGCCCGACGCGCCCGCGCGGCTGCTGGACCTGCTCGGCATGGAGACGCCCGCCGTGCGCTGGCAGGACGCGCCGGTGACCAAGGTGGTGGTCGGCGCGTCGGTGGCCGGGACCGTCAGCGTGGACGTCGCCGCCGAGCCCCGCCTGCGCCTGGGCGGGGCCGGCCCGGACCTCGCGCGCGCCCTCGTCGCCGCGCTGCTCCTGGCCAACCCGCCGGACGCGCTCGCCCTCGTCCTGGTCGGCGAGAGCCTGCGCCCGTTCGCGCCGTGCCCGCACGTGACCGGGTGGTTCCCTGCCTGGGAGCCGCGCATGAGCACGGCCCTGACGGCCGAGGCGCAGCGGCGCACCGCGCTCCTGGCCGCGCACGCCGACCCGCCGCCCCGCCTGGTGGTGATCGCCGAGGAGGAGCACGCGCCGCCGCGGCCGGTGGAATCCGCCCAGCTCGGCATGCACCTGGTGCTGGTCACCGCGCTCACCTCCCGCAGCCGCGGCCTCGGCATGATCATGCGCACGGGCGGCGAGCCGCACCTGTTCAGGACCGGCGGGCTCGGCGACCCCCCGCCCGCGTGGGGCGCTCCGGCCCGCGTGCGCGTGGTGTCGTGGGCGGAGCTCGGCGACCCCCGCCCCGCCGATCCGCCCGCCGACATGCCCACCGATCTGGAGTCCACCGTCGCGGCGATCCTCGGCGCGGCCGAGCGCCGCGGAACCGGGCCGCCGTTCCGCCCCATCCCGCCGCCGCTCCCCGAGGTCCTCCACGATCCGGTACGGCTACCGCACGGGCCGGCCCCTCCCCCCTCGATGGGGCAAACCCCGGTGGTGCCCTACGGCCTGGCCGACGACCCCGCCCGCCAGGCCCAGCCCGTGGCCGCGTTCGACCTGCGCGGCACGGACCGGCTGCTGGTCGCGGGCCGCACCGGATCCGGCCGTACCACCTTCGCCCGCACGCTCATCAGCGCCCTGACCCGGCACCCTGCCTGGATCTACGCGATCGAGGACAAGCCCGGCGAGCTGGCCGCCTACACCGCCCACTGCGGCGCCGTCGTCTCCCGCGACGAGCCGGACCGGATCCGCCGCGTCATCACCTGGCTCGCGGGCGAGGCCGAGCGCCGCCTGGCCGCCGGGCCGGGCGATCCGGTGATCGTCCTGGTGGTCGACGGCTGGGAGCGTTTCGAGCGGCCCGACGCGCGATCGCTGATGAGGATCCTGCGCCGTCTGGTCACCAGGGGCCCGGCGGCCGGCATCCACACGGTCGCCGCGGGCCGGCGCGACAACGTGCTGTTCTCCCGCCGGCTGCTGCTCGGGCACGGGCCGCCGGGCAGGGCGGCGGACGCGGCCACCGGCCAGGTGGTGCAGATAGCCCTCCCGGCGCGGCCGCGCACGCCGTTGACGGCCGCGCGGCCGTTCCCGCCGATGCCGGACAGCGTGGAGCCGGGTGAGCTCGGCCTGGTCACGGGGCTCGCGATCGGCATGGGCGGCCGGGACGTGACCACGATCGGCCTGGACCCGCTCGGCGCCGGGCCGCACGCCGTCCTGGTGTCCGGTCCGCCGGGCTCCGGCCGCAGCGGCGCCGCGCTTTTGCTGGCCGGGGCCCTGCTGAAGCGGGGCGTGGACGTCCTGGTGATCGCCCCGCCGGGCTCGCCCGTCGCGGCGCTGGCCGGAGCGCGCGTCCTGGCCGGTACGGACTTCGCCGACGCGGAGTTGCGCGCGGCGGTGGCGGGGCGGCAGCGGTTCGCCGTGGTGGTGGACGACTTCGACCAGGTGACCGTCACCCCCGCCGACCGGCCCACACTCCTCGACGAGGCCGCGTCCAGCCTCGGGGCGCACGTCCTGGTCCTGGCGGGAGACGCCACGCCGATCCTGGAGGGACGGCCGCACCCGCTGGCGCCGGTCGTGACCGAGGTGTTCAGGTCCGGCGCCCGCATCGTGCTGAACCCCCGCGACCGGGCCGCCGCGCTCATCCACGGGCTCGTGCTGGAGAACGACGAGCACGTGCCGGGCCCGCCGGGGCGCGGCTACCTGTCGGTGTCCGGGCGGACCGTGCTGGTTCAGCTCGCGCGGGGGTCGAGCGCGTAGCCGACGCTGGTTCAGCTGGCGCGGGGGTCGAGTGCGTAGTCGATGCGCTCGACCAGCCGCGACAGCCCGTCGTACAGGTAGACGGTGTGGTTGCCGTCGGCGTCCCTGACCGAGGTGCCGCGCGACTCGTACTCCAGCGTGAGCTCCTGGGGGCCGGACGCGTGGACGCACCGGCCGAGGGCGTCGTAGGTGTAGGCGTGCCGGGCGCCGTCGTCCCATTCGGTGACGCGGCCGGCCCGGTCGTACGCGAAGTGCCGCACCAGTCCTTGGCAGGCGGCTTCTGCCAGGTTGCCCGCCCGGTCGTAGGTGTAGGCGGCCAGAAGCTCGCTGCGCCGCCGGATCGCGACGACGCGGCCCGAGTCGGTCTCGACGTCCAGGGCGCGGCCCGCGGCGTTCACCACCTCGGCCGGGGCGCCGTCAGGGCCGAACCGCAGCTCGATCCGGCCGCCCGCCCCGTCCACCGCGGTCAGCGGGAGGCGGTCGCCGGCGCCGGTGTAGTGCGTGGTCAGGCCGGTGCCGGGGTCGGTGACGGCGTAGCCGTACCGGATCCTGCTCAGGCGGGCGGGACCGGCGCGCTCGCCCGGCGGCGGGCAGGCGGCCACGGACCCGTCGCCGGGATGCGGGAACAGGCGCGCGGCGCCGTCGGCGGCGAACACGTGCACGCCGTCGGCGTGAACCTCCGCCCGCTGGTCGAAGGTGGAGGTCCACGCCGTGCCGAACCACCGTCCGTCCCCATGACCGGACCGGTGCACGCGCCGCAGTTCCAGCGCGGGCGGTCCGGGCAGGTCAAGGTCGTGCTGCGGCAGGATCACCGTGCCGGTCGCGTAGTGGATCGGTCCGGCGTGTGCGGACGCGCGGTCCGATCCAGCCCCCGATGCGACCGCCTCCCGCACACCCATGGACCATCCCCCCAGAACGGAATTCGGCTGTCCCGTTGTACGCACCCGGCCCACCCGGCGGTTCAATGTCCGAGCAAGATTTTTCCGGGCCCCTAGGGGGAATCCCGTGCACCTGTCGGTGTACGCCGCGCCCACCCACTACCGCGGCTGAGGCACGGCAAGAGCCGCCTGCGGGCCGACGACCGGGAGGGGGCCGATCACCCACTATCGGATCATCACCACGAACAAGGAGATCCGATGACGAACACCGCCACACTTCCCCGCCCTGACGTTCACCCCGGCCCGCCGAAGCTCGACCGCGACCAGCTGCGCCGCGCCCAGCAGGAGACGCTGGACACCCCGCGCATGAAGTACAGCCTGCTGGCCAAGATGATGTTCAAGCCCGTCGACATCATGTACGGCAAGGAAGGCTCGTTCACCAAGTTCGCCATGCTGGAGATCATCGCCCGCGTGCCGTACCAGGCGTGGGAGCGCATGGGCTACTGGGCGGTCCACCGTCACCGCACCCGCTCCGGGCTGGCCAGACGGGTCTTCGAGCGGATCGTCGAGGCCCGTTCCGACCAGGACAACGAGCAGTTCCACCTGCTGATCATGGAAGACCTGATCGACCGGCAGGGGCTCAGGCGCAACTGGCTGCTGCACCGCGCGGCGCCGTGGCTGATCGCGCTGTTCTACTACCACGTCTCGTGGGTGCTGTTCCTGGTCAGGCCCGACTGGAGCTACCGGCTGAACGCCGAGTTCGAGGACCACGCCGAGCACGAGTACATGACGTTCGTGGCCGAGAACCCGGACCTGGAGTTCGTGCCCGACCCCGGCACCTACGCCGACGAGTACGGCCGCTACCGCTCGGTGGCCGACCTGCTGCGCCAGATCGGCCACGACGAGCGGGTGCACAAGCTCGACAGCCTGGAGAACATGCGCGAGCCGCGTGTGGCGGCCTAACCGATGGCCGCCTCGACGGACTGCTCCGCCCGCTCGGGAGTGGACGTACGCAGGACCGCGAGCGCGAGCACGGCGGCCAGGAGGCAGAAGACCGCACCGATCCAGGATCCGACGTGCATCGCGGTGGTGAAGGCCTCGCGGGCGGGGCCTTCCCAGCCGCCCATCCTGAGCGCCTCGCCGATCGACGCCCTGGCCTGGGCGGGCGCGCTCTCCGGCATCGCTGAGGTGTACACCCCGGCCAGGACGCTGCCGAGCACGGCGATGCTGAGGGCCATGCCGACCTGCTGGACGGTGTCGTTCATGGCCGAGCCGACACCGGCGTGCTCCACCGGGATCGCGCCCATGAGGGTCGCGTAGGCCGCGGGACCGGCCAGGCCGCCGCCGATGCCCATGACCACGAGGCCGGCCAGCATGGGCCCGTACCCGGTGGTGACCGCGAGGATGACGAACCCGGCGGCGAGCACGAACAGCCCCGAGGCGATGAGCGCCCGGTTGCTCACCCGCTGCCCCAGACCCGCGCCGGCCGCGTTGAAGACGGCCGCCGCGATCACGTACGGCACCAGCGCCAGCCCCGCCTGCATGGCCCCGTACCCGAGGACGAACTGCAGATACTGCGTGAGCATGAGCATCAGCGCGCCCGCCCCGAAGGACATGAGCAGGATCGAGAAGGAAGCGCCGCTGAAGTTGCGCTGCCTGAACAGCTCCAGCGGCATCATCGGATGGTCGGAGCGCCGCTCCCAGACGAAGAAGGCGGCGAGCGCGAGCACGGCCAGCGCGATCGCGACGACGTTCCACTCCCGCTCGATGATGACGTAGACGGCCGAGGTGAGGCCGACGATGGACAGGATCACGCCGACCGGGTCGATCCTGCGGGCCGGGGCCTTCGACTCGGGCATGAGGACGATCGCGGCGATGATCGCCAGCACCGCGATCGGCACGTTGATGAGGAAGACCGAGGCCCAGCCCCACTTCTCCAGCATGAGGCCGCCCAGAGTGGGCCCGGCCACGACGCCGATCATCGACGTGGCGCCCCACGCGGCCATGGCCTTGCGGCGTTCCTCCGCGTCGAAGACGGTGATGAGGATGGACAGGGTCGAGGGCATGAGCACCGATCCGCCGACGCCCATGAGCGTCCGCATGGCGATGAGGTGCCACGGCTCGCTCACCAGGATCGCGAGGGCGGAGGCGCCGCCGAACAACGCGAGGCCGATGACCAGCATCTTCCTGCGGCCGAAGCGGTCGGACAGGCTTCCGGCGGTGAGCAGCAACCCGGCGAAGACCAGCACGTAGGCGTCCAGGATCCACTGAATCTCGGAGGGCGTCGCGCCCAGATCGCGCACGAGGGTCGGGATGGCCAGGTTCAGCACGGTCCCGTCGACGGCCAGCACGAGCGTGGCCAGACAGAGTACGGCGAGCGTCCACCAGCGGCGGGGGTCTCGCACAGTGTTCGATTCCACTCGCACACTGTACGACACTTCTCGCACAGTGTGCGAGAGCATTTATCCTGGAGTGGTGACCAAGCCGTTCACCTCCGTCTGGACCCGCGAACCGCGCTCGCCCCGGTCCTCTCCCGGCCTGAGCCGCGAGCAGATCGTCCGCGCCGCCCTGGAACTCCTCGACACCGAAGGCACCGAGGGGCTCAGCATGCGCAAACTGGGCGCCAAGCTCGACGCCGGGGCGACCAGCATCTACTGGTACGTCGCCAACAAGGACGAGCTCATGGAGCTCGCCTACGACGAGATCTGGGCGGACATGGAGGTGGCCGACCCGGAGCAGATCAGCTGGCGTTACTCCGCGGCCACCTTCGGCAAGGGCATGCGCCAGGCCATCCTCCGGCACCCCTGGTCGGCCCGCCTCATCGGCCGCATGCCGACCATCGGGCCCAACGCGCTGCGCGTCACCGACCGGCTGCGCGAGGCCTTCACGCGGGCGGGCTTCAGGGGCCTGGAGATCGACTACGCGGCGAGCACCCTCACCGGCTACGTCTTCGGGATGACGATCCCCGAGGCGGTCTGGAACGAGTACATCAACGAGCGGCAGCCCGACATGGACGGCATGCGCGAGGCGGTGGCGGCCGCGGTGGCCGACTACCCGGAGATGCGGGCGCGGGTCGAGGAGATGCAAGCCCACGACCCCCGGGAGGTCCGGGAGATGAGTTTCGACTTCGGCCTGTACACGGTGCTCGACGGTCTTGAGGCGCGCCTGGTCACGTAGCAGGATTCCGGTCATGAGCGATTTCCGAGCCGCGCGCGACCTGCTGCTCCAGTCCGACTACGACACCGCCCGCCGCGACTTCCGCTGGCCCGACCTTCCGGAGTTCAACTGGGCGCTGGACTGGTTCGACGGCGTCCTGGCGGCCGAGTCGCCGGACGCGGTCGCCCTGAACATCGTCGGCAAGGTCTCCTACACCTTCGCCGAGCTGTCAGAACGCTCCAACCGGGTGGCCAACGGACTGCGCTCGGCCGGGGTGCGGCGCGGCGACCGGATCCTGCTCATGCTGGGCAACCAGGCGGAGTTGTGGGAGTCGATGCTGGCCGCGATCAAGCTGGGCGCGGTCGTCATCCCGGCCACCACGCTGCTGACCGCCAAGGACGTCGAGGAGCGGGTCGCCCGGGGCGGCGTGGCGCATGTCATCGCCAATGCCGCGGACGCGGAGAAGTTCACCGGCGAGGCGTACACGAAGATCTCCGTCGGCGCGGCGGAAGGATGGCGGACCTACTCCTACGGCGAGCCGGACTTCACCCCCGACGGGCCGACGCTCGCGAGCGACACCATGCTGCTCTACTTCACCTCGGGCACGACCTCGCAGCCCAAGCTGGTCGAGCACACACACGCCTCCTACCCGGCCGGGCACCTGTCCACGATGTTCTGGATCGGGCTGCGGCCCGGCGACGTGCACCTCAACATCTCCTCGCCGGGCTGGGCCAAGCACGCCTGGAGCAACGTCTTCGCGCCGTGGAACGCGGGGGCGACCGTGCTGGTCCACGACTACCAGCGCTTCTCCGCGCAGGCGCTGCTCGAAGTGCTGCGCGACGAGCGGGTCACGACGTTCTGCGCGCCGCCGACGGTGTGGCGCATGCTCATCCAGGAGGACCTCGCCGCGTGGCAGCTCTCCCTGCGTACGGCCGTGGCCGCGGGCGAGCCGCTCAACCCGGAGATCATCGACCAGGTCGCCAAGGCGTGGGGCCTAACGATCCGCGACGGCTACGGCCAGACCGAGACCACCGCCCAGATCGGCAACGTGCCCGGCATACCGGTCAAGCCCGGCTCGATGGGCCGCCCGCTGCCCGGCTACGACGTGGTCCTGCTCGATCCGATCACCGGCGAACCCGGCACCGACGGCGAGATCTGCCTGCCCCTGGACGAGCGCCGCCCGCTCGGCCTGATGTCCCGCTACGTCGGCCAGGACCCGGGCACCGCCGACGGCTACTACCACACCGGCGACGTGGCCACCCGGGACGCCGACGGCTACATCACCTATGTCGGGCGCACCGACGACGTGTTCAAGGCCTCGGACTATCGCATCTCGCCGTTCGAGCTGGAGAGCGTGCTGCTGGAGCACGAAGCGGTCGCGGAGGCCGCGGTGGTGCCCGCCCCCGATCCGGTACGGCTGGCCGTACCGAAGGCCTACGTGACCCTCGCTCCCGGGTACGAGCCGACGGAGGAGACCGCGCGGGCGATCTTCGAGCACTCGCGGCGGGAACTGGCGCCCTACAAGCGGATCAGGCGGCTGGAGTTCGGCGAACTGCCCAAGACGATCTCCGGCAAGATCCGCCGGGTCGAGCTGCGCGAGCAGGCGGCGGACCGGGAGTTCACCGAGGAGTCCTTCCGTTAGCCGCCTGACGGACAAATCCCAGGAAGAGCGCCATCTCGGCTATAACATCTTGTAAGGGGCCAGGTGTCCATAATTACAGGCTGATCGGATAGGCTCGGCCCGTGCTGCCCACTCTCGCCGATGTCCTGGCCTTGGAGACCGTACGCCGGGGGAACCCGCGTGTGGTCGCCGGGGCCGACCGGCTTGACACCAAGGTGCGGTGGGTGCACGTCGGGGAGATCGCCGATATCGCGCACCTGCTGCGCGGCGGCGAACTCGTCCTCACCACGGGCGTGGCCCTGCCCGACGACCCCGAGAAGCTGGCCGACTACATCGCCGAGCTCGCCCAGGTCGGCGCTTCGGGGCTGGTCGTCGAGCTCGGCCGCCGGTTCGTCCGCGAACTGCCCCGAGCCGTGATCAAGTCGGCCGAGGAACACGGGCTGCCGGTGATCGTGCTGACCCGCGAGACGCCGTTCGTGCAGATCACCGAGTCGGTGCACGCCTGGATCATCGACAACCAGTTGGAGGAGCTGCGCGCCTCCGAGCAACTGCACGAGGTGTTCACCGAGCTCTCGGTCGAAGGCGCCTCACCGGCCGACGTGCTCGCCCAGGTCGCGCGGCTGTCGAACCGCCCCGTCCTCCTGGAGAACCTCGCCCACCAGGTGCTGGCCTGCGAGTCCGCCGGCCGCGACATCGGCGCGCTGCTCGCCGGCTGGGAGACCAGGTCACGCGCCGTGGCCCCCGCCGACCGGACCGCCTACGACCCCGCCTCCGGCTGGCTGGTCACCACCGTGGGCGCCCGCGGCCAGGACTGGGGCCGGCTGATCCTGCTCTGCGACGTACCCCCTGGACCACGCGACATGGTGCTGGCCGAACGCGCCGCCACCACCCTCGCCCTCGGCCGCCTGCTCGAACGCCACCAGGAATCCCTCGAACGCCAGGCCCACGGCACGATCATCACCGGCATCCTCACCCACGCCTACTCCGACCCCGACGAGGCCGCCGCCCGCGCCCGCGCCGTCGGCGTCCCGCTCACCGGCCGCAAGCTGATCAGCGTCGTCATCCGGCCGACCGAACCCGTCGACCAGGCACTCGACGGCCAGGCCCAGCTCGGCGAACTGGCCGAGGCCACCGCCGCCGCCTGCCGCGACGCCCGGCTGCCCGCGCTGGTCGGCGCCCTCGACCAGGACCGGGTCGGCGTGCTGCTGCCGCTGCCGCCGCGTACCCACGCGGAACCCGCGCTGACCACGCTGGCCGACCGGCTGCGCATGCTGTGGAAGCCCGGCTCCGCCTTCGTCCTCGCGGCGGGTTCCGTCGTCGAGTCCATCCGCGACGTGCGGCGCAGCTTTTTAGAGGCCGAACAGGTGGCAGACGTCGCCGTGCGCCAGCCCGACGGCCGCGCCTACTACCGGCTGCCCGACCTGCGCCTGCGCGGGCTGCTCCACCTGCTGCGCGACGACGCCAGAATGCAGACCTTCGCCGAACGCGAACTCGGCGCGCTCCTGGCCCACGACGCCCAGCGCGGCGGCGACCTCACCAGGATCCTGCGCATCTACCTGGACTCCGGCCGCAACAAAGCGGTCGCCGCCCAGAAGGCCCACCTGTCCAGGCCGGCGTTCTACGATCGGCTGCGCCGCCTGGAGCGCATCCTGGACACCGACCTGGACGATGTCGAGTCGTGCCTGTCGCTGCACGTGGCGTTGCTGGCGCTGGAGTCATTCCGTCGCGAGAATCGCTGAAGCAAACCGGACCAAGGACGTTCATGCCTGACCTCTTCGTGCCCGAGCCCGCCGCGCTGGGCCCCATGCTCGCCACCGCGGGCGCGTTCGCCGTCCCCGTCCACGAGGTACGGCTGACGCCCGACGAACTCCACCCCGACCAGATCGTCGCCGGCGACCCCGCCACCTCCTCCATGGACCTCGGCAACGGACGCGGCATCTGGGAGATCACACCTGGCGTGGTCACCGACGTGGAGACGGACGAGATGTTCGTGGTGCTGTCGGGGCGGGCGACGATCGCGGTCGAAGGCGGCACGACGATCGAGGTGGGGCCGGGGGACGTGGCCTTGCTGGCCGACGGCGCGAAGACGACCTGGATCGTCCACGAAACCCTCCGCAAGGTCTACCAATCCCGCTAACCCCACCCAACACCCCCAGCCCCGGGACCCCAGCCTCCGGGCTCCCCTTCCCGCCTCCCGGCCCAACACCCCCGCCCCGACCCCCCTTTCCACCACCCAGCCTTTCCACCGCCCAGCCCAACACCCCGGGCCTGACTCCCCGAGTCGCCCCAGGCCCGGCACCCATTGCCACCCCGCTCATCACCCCCGGCCCAACACCCCCGGCCGCCCATAGGCCCGCCCCGCGCCACCAGCCGAGCCCAACACCCCGGCCCGGACCCCCCTTCCCGCTTCCCGGCCCGACACCCCGCCACCTTCCGGCCCGATTGGCCTTGCCGCCCCCGGCACCTCGGGCTCGATTCCGGGCCTAACCCACCCCGTGCCCGGCATGGGAACCCCGGCGGCCACCACCGCCGGGATCCTCGTCCGCCGCCAGTGCGCCGGGGTTTCGGACAGGGCACCGGGTCCTTCAGAAACCCATGGCCTGCCGTACCTCCTCAAGGGTGAGGGCGGCGCGCTCGCGGGCCGTGGCGTTGCCCTCGCGCAGGACCGCCCGGACGGCCCCCTCGTCCAGGTCGGCGCGGCGCTTCCTGATCGGGCGCAGGAAGTCGTTGACCGCGTCCGTGGTGACCGACTTGAGGCGGGCGGCGCCGCCGTCCCCGATCTCCTCGGCGAGTTCCCGCGGCGGGCGGTCCAGGCACAGCCCGGCCAGCGTGAGCAGGCCCGAAACGCCCGGCCGCCGTTCCTCGTCGAAGGTGATGCGGCGGTCGGCGTCGGTGACCGCGCGGCGGATCAGCGCGGCCGTCTCGTCCTCGGTGGCCTTGAGCGGGATGGAGTTGCCCCGGCTCTTGCTCATCTTGCCGCCGTCGAGCCCCTTGAGACTGGGCTGCGCGCCCATCATCGCCTCCGGGACGGGAAAGACCGTCCCATAACGCTCGTTGAAGCGGCGCGCCACGAGCCGCGTCACCTCCACGTGCGGCAGCTGGTCCCGGCCGACCGGCACCAGCGTGCCCTTACAGAACAGGATGTCGGCCGCCTGATGCACCGGATAGGTGAACATCAGCCCACTCACCGCGCTCTGCGAACTGTGCAGGATCTCGTCCTTGACGGTCGGGTTCCGCTGCAGTTCGGCCATCGACACCAGGCTCAGGAACGGCAGCAGCAACTGGTTCAGCTCCGGCACCGCACTGTGCTGGAAGATCATCACCTTGGCCGGGTCGAGCCCGATCGCGAGATAGTCGAGCAGCAGCTCCGTGATGTTGCGCTGGATCTCCCCAGGCAGGTCACGGTCGGTGATCACCTGATAGTCGGCGACGAGCACGTACATCCGATGCCGATGCTGCAGCTCCACCCGATTGGCGAGCGAGCCGAAGTAGTGGCCGAGATGGAGCGGACCGGTCGGCCGATCGCCGGTCAACACGACGTGGTTCATTCTGGGATTCCTTTCCGGACGTCCCCAGACACCACAAAAGGCCGTCCAGGGGACGGCCTTTTCGCATGCGAAGGTCAGCGGCCGCCGGGCGGCCACCACCACATGCTGATTCGGGTCATGGCTCCATTGTAGGCGCAAGCCGTACAGGACCCAGATTCTGTACGGCTTGCGCCGGCTCGTGACTACGTGCGGTGATCGTGCGACATGTCGGCGTGGATGGTGTCGTCTGCGCAGATGTACAGATCCCACCGACGGGGACGCGCCACGAACGCGCCCAGGATGAACCCCAGAACGACGCTCGCGAAGATCACAAGGAGGATGCTCAGCCCCATAACGGCTGCCTCTCGGGGAAAGTTCGTGCCGCTCGAAATACGGCCTACCGAAAGGTAACCCCGGCCGGTCCTGTGGCGCAGCAGAATCCCATGTACTCCCCCATTTTGACCATTCAATCGCCGCAGGCATGGGCCCTTTCGCTAGTTGCTGATGTCAATCTCGTAACCACGGGCGTGTTCCCACACCCCGGCCAAGCGGGAGCGCCAGGATAGTCCGGATTGTTATCGGCACCCTGGAGTCTTTTGATGTCTCGACGCACCCTCGTCGTCGGCCTGTCCCTGGCCACCGCGATCACGGCTGCCACCGTGCCAGTCGCCGCCAAGGAGCTGGCGGTGACGTTCCCCTCCTCCAAGTTCCCGTTGGGAACGGCCACCGTACCGACCAAGACGCAGAAAGCGGTCGCCGGCGGCATCGACATGTACAAAGTCCGGGCCGGCACCGCCACCCAGGGCTACAGCGTCAGCGTGCTCATGCCCAGCGGCCGCGACTACGGCACCCGCGCGACCGCCGATGCCAAGGCCGCCGAGGTCGAGGCCGCCGGCCAGATCCCCAGCGTCCAGCAGTTCATCCGCCCCGCCGTGGCCGACGCCCCGGCCCAGGAGATCTTCATGGTCCGGGTCGGCCTCTGGTCCCTGCAGGACAAGAAAAAGGCCGAGGAGACCGTCAAGGCCCTGAAGGACGCGGGCATCAAGTCCAAGGTCGACTACCTCGGCGACGACGGCGTCGACACGACCGGCCCGTGGAACATGAACGTCCTCATGATCGACGCGAAGAAGTTCCGCGGCTCGTACGGCGCCAGCCTCGGCACCAGCGTCGCCAAGCGCGAGACGACCTCCGCCATGGCCAAGGCGGCCGGCGCCCTGGCCGCGGTCAACGGCGGCTTCTTCAACATCCACGCCTCGAAGGCCCTGCGCGGAGACCCCCTCGGCGCTTCGGTGGTCGCGGGCAAGCTTCTGAGTGAACCCGTCCCCGGCCGCGCCGCCGTCGTCCTGCGAGGCCGCAAGGCCAGCATCACCGAGCTGAAGTCCACCATCACCGCCGTGTCCCAGGACGGCCAGACCCTCAACGTCAACGGCATCAACCGCCCCACCGCGGTCGACGAGCTGGTCCTCTACACGGAGGAGTGGGGCGCCAAGACCCCCGCCGACGGCGGCGCCGACGTCGTCCTGGACGCCAACGGCAAGGTAGTCGCCGTACGCGCCGCGGGCGCCGCGATCCCGGCCGGCCACCGGGTCCTGCACGGTGCGGGCGCGGCAGCCGAGTGGCTGGGCCAGCACGCCATGGACACCTGGACCGTCAAGATCGACACCAAGCTGGTGGATATGCGCACCGGCAAGCGCCTGGCCCTCACCCCCAACCTGAACGTGGTCGCCGGCGGCGTCGGCCTCGTCCGCAACGGCCGGGTCAAGGTCATGGCCAAGCGCGACGGGCACGATTCGGTCAACATGATCCTCCGCCGACACCCGCGTACCCTCGTCGGAGTCACCAGGAACGGCAGCCTGATCCTCGCCACCGTGGACGGCCGCAAGCCCGGCGAGACAGTGGGGGCCAACATGGTGGAGGCCGCCCAACTGATGCGCTGGCTGGGCGCCGTCCAGGCAATCAACCTGGACGGGGGCGGTTCTACGGCGATGGTCGTAAAGAACAAGGTAGTCAACAAGCCCTCGGACGGCGCCGAACGAGCTGTGGGCGACGCCCTGCTCGTCCTCCCCAAGTAGGCCAGAAAGGGGGCGCCCACCCACCCACCGGAGCGCCCCCTTCACCACGCCCCAGCAGCACGCGCCGTGGCGGCCGCACGAGGTACGCCGCGCACGACGGCAGAGGCGTTCGCCACACCCGGCCCTTAGGCAAGCGGCGGAACACAGACCCGGGATATGTGCCAGAGACAAGCGGCGAGACCGCCCCGAGCGCCGCACGCGTTGCGCCGGACACGTCCGCGGGGGGTGCTCACCGTCGCGGCGCTGGACAAGCGTGGGAAGGGTGACAAGCGGGGGTGGGCGGCGTGGGTGGGACGCGAGGTGGTTGGGTGGGCGTGGGGTGAGCCCTCGCCTGGGCAGGGTGGTGAGCCCCGGCCGCCGAGGTCTGTGTGGTGGAGCCTCCCGCTCGGTCTCCCGCCGTCCCGGCGCTCGACAAGCGTGGAGCGAGCGGCATGGATGGGAGGCGCACGCGTGAGAGGGGGCAGGCCCGGGTAGGCCCGCAACGCAAAAAGGGGCTATCCCACAATCGGTGGGACAGCCCCTTTCGCAATGTTAGGCACCCGGGAGGCAGCCCTGCCGCTCCCTGGGAACGCGAAGAAGGGGCCCGGCCGTAAGGCCGAACCCCTTCTTGTGCAGTTTTGTGCGGCGGTGACCTACTCTCCCACACCCTCCCGAGTGCAGTACCATCGGCGCTGGGAAGCTTAACTTCCGGGTTCGGAATGTAACCGGGTGTTTCCTTCCCGCCATAACCGCCGCAACTCTTCGAGACTGTTTGCTGTCTCAGAATTGCGTAGTGGACGCGAGCAACAGAACCCCATCGTGGTGGGTGGCTGGTTGGCGCTGCTCCGGACCCGGCGAAGAGTACAGAGCG